>NC_012522.1:1826180-2434907 GCF_000010805.1 Rhodococcus opacus B4
CGCCACGGGACCGAACTCCGACGTGATCCGGGCGTGGTTCCAGCACCACACCGCGACAGCGAGGGCGGCGACGGCGCCGAGCCACTCCGCTGCCGCCGTCACGGTCCGGCAGTTCATTCGGCAGACCCGCCCGCCGACTTCGCGAGCAGCGATTCGAGTTGTGCGCGCAGTGCCACGTCGTCCTTCGCCCACGCCTGCACCAGGGCGCCGCCCCGCAGTCGCAGTCCGATGCCCTTCCGGCGTCGCGGAACCGCGGACAGTTCGCCCAGACTCCGGGCGGTTTCCCACGGCTGCTGCTCGTACGACTCGGGGTCGGCGGGGGGCATGATCTTCACGATCTCGGTGATCGGCAGGTCTTCGGTGCCCTGCCGCAACGACGACGTCGTGAGTTCGACGCTCGCATGCCTGCGGGCGGCCACCACCTGCACGTAGACGAACCCGCTGAGCAGCACCGCGAACAGCGACAGCGCGAACCAGTGCACCACAGGGCCGGTGAGAAGTTCGATGATCAAGGCGATCAGGCAGAACACCGGACCGAACGCCACCATCCGCCAGCGGGCGCCCGGCTCACTGAACAAGACGGCAGTTTCGCTCACCCGCTCATCCTGCGACATCGCGGTCCGCGAGGAAAGCGTGGGGCTCGTCAGGAGAGAACGCCGGGGATCACGACGAGCAACAAAGTCAGCAGCACGAAGGCCACGATGATCGCGAACATCATTGCTTCTTTGCGAGACCCGTGTGCTCGATCGTCAGCGCGCATGGAGAAAAGTCCTTCGGTCGAAATGAAGTCTGCCGTTCTGCCCTTGTGACGTACTTCACGGTACATCTTTATATTTCACGAGCAAATCGAAGCTACTCCGCGGAGGGAGGCAACCTCAGGAAGTAGCTGTTGGAATCCTTGCGGTGCATCAGCACGACGGCGCCGACGGCCACGACGGCCTGCAGGATCTGCACGCCGCCGAGCGCGAGCGCGGTTCCGCTTCCGTCCGATCCGATGCCGAAGAGCACCGGGATCGTCCACACCACCATCATCACGCACGCGATGGTGATCAGCATCCTGGCCCAGTTCCGGCCCTTCCGCATGAAGTGCACGAACAGGACGAAGAGCCCGGTGAGGATCAGGATGAGGACGACCGTGAATCCGATACCCACGTAGAACAGCTTTTCCACGCTGTCGCGGGTCATGTCGACCTCGCCGGACGTGAAGCCGGGGTTCTTCATCAGTTCGTCGACGAACGTCGACTTCTCCCCCACCACCAGAACCATCGCGGCCAGAGCCTGGATCAGACCGAGCACGGCCACCGCCCACAGCAACTGGGCCGCGGTGCCCACGTCGACCGGTGCCGGGCGTTCGGGCTTCGGCTGCGGCACCGGCGGGGGGTACGGGAAATTGTGCGGAGCCGGGCTCTGCTGATGCGGGGCCTGGTGCGGCGGTGTCGGTGGCCACTGCTGGGTCATGGCACCACCGTATCCGCCGCCACGGCGATCACAACCAGCCCGCCGCTTCGGTGGCCCAATAGGTCAGCACGACGTCGGCGCCGGCGCGGCGGATGCTGGTGAGGGATTCGAGGATCGCGGCGTCCCGGTCGATCCAGCCGTTCTGCGCGGCTGCCGTGATCATCGAGTACTCCCCCGAGATCTGATACGCCGCAACGGGCACCTGAGAGCGGTCCGCCGTCTCGCGCAGGATGTCGAGGTAGGACATCGCCGGCTTCACCATCACCATGTCGGCGCCCTCGTCGACGTCGAGGTCCACCTCACGCAGCGACTCGCGCCGGTTCGCCGAGTCCTGTTGATACGTACGGCGATCGCCCTGCAACGACGAACCCACCGCTTCCCTGAACGGCCCGTAGAACGCGGAGGCGTACTTCGCCGAGTACGCGAGCTGACCGACGTCGGTGTAGCCCGCGCCGTCGAGCGCCTTCCGGATGGCGCCGACCTGGCCGTCCATCATTCCGCTCGGCCCGAGCAGATGCGCACCGGCCTCGGCCTGCGCGACCGCCATGTCGACGTACCGCTGCAGCGTGAGGTCGTTGTCCACGGCACCGTTCGCGTCGAGGACACCGCAATGGCCGTGATCGGTGAACTCGTCGAGGCAGGTGTCCGCCATGATCACCGTCGCGTCCCCGACTTCGTCTGCGAGCCAGCGCAATCCGCGGTTCAGGATGCCGTCCGGATCGGACGCGCCCGAACCCTCGGCGTCCTTGTCGTCGGGACGCGGCACCCCGAAGAGCATGAGCCCACCGAGCCCCGCCTCCGCCGCCTCCGTCGCCGCCCGCCGCAGCGAGTCGGGCGTGTGCTGGAACACGCCGGGCATCGACGAGATCTCACGCGGCTCGTCGATACCGTCCGCGACGAACATCGGCAACACGAGATGCCGTGGCTCGAGCGAAGTCTCGGCTACGAGACGACGCAGCGCCGGCGTCCGGCGAAGCCGCCGCGGCCGGTGGGTCGGGAACAAGGACATGCCCTCCTTCGTCGGGCCCGTGAGTGGTTGAGGAGTGCCTGGACTCCTCAACCACTCACGGGCGCGTAGCGCCTATCGCCGTGCGCGGGACTTCTTGCGCGGCGGGGGCAGTGCGCCCTCCGCGCGCAGCCGCGCGGCGTGCTCTGCGAGAGCCTCCACCAGCGGCCCGACCTGAGCGGTCTCCGGCTGCACGTCCACCCGCAGGCCGAACTCGATGGCAGTCTCGGCGGTCTTCGGGCCGATGCAGGCGACGAGGGTGCGCGCGTGCGGCTTTCCGGCGATGCCGACGAGGTTGCGGACCGTCGAGGACGAGGTGAAGCAGACGGCGTCGAACCCACCGGTCTTGATCATCTCGCGGGTCTCGGCCGGCGGCGGCGCGGCCCGCACGGTGCGGTACGCGGTGACGTCGTCGATTTCCCAGCCGCGTTCGCGCAGGCCCTCGGCGAGCGTCTCGGTGGCGATGTCGGCGCGGGGCAGCAGAACCCGGTTGACGGGGTCGAAAACGTCGTCGTACGGGGCGAATTCGGCCAGCAGGCCTTCACTCGACTGCTCACCGGACGGCACGAGTTCGGGGTTGATCCCGAACGAGCGCACCTTGGCCGCGGTGGCCTCACCGATGCAGGCGATCTTGACGCCGGAGAATGCACGGGCGTCGAGTCCGAACTCCTCGAACTTCTCCCACACCGCACGCACCGCGTTGGTGGAGGTGAAGACCACCCACTGGTAGCGGCCGTCGACGAGGCCCTTCACGGACCGTTCCATCTGCGCCGGGCTGCGGGGCGGCTCGACGGCGATGGTGGGCACCTCGATCGGGATGGCGCCGTGCGTGACGAGGCGGTCGCTCATCTCGCCCGCCTGATCCTTGGTGCGCGGCACCAGGACCTTCCAGCCGTACAGCGCGCGCGACTCCCACCAGGACATCTTGTTGCGCTGGGCGACGACCTTGCCGACCGTCACGACCAGCGAACCGACCAGTTCGGAACCGGCCTCGTTCAGCGTCGCGAGGGTGGCCTCGACGGTGCGCTGCTGCCGGGTCGTGCCGCGGACCGTGATGGCCGCCGGGGTCTGCGGGGCCAGGCCGTGCTCGACGAGGGCGCTCGCCGTCTCGGCGAGATGACCCGACGTGGCGTGCAGGACCAGTGGTCCGGGTGCGGCGGCCAGGGCCGCCCAGTCGACCTCGCCGCGGACGTCGGCCTCGGTGTGTCCCGACCCCAGTGCCATACCGGCGTAGGACGGAACGGCGGACGCGGACGGCAGTCCCGGCAGGACCTCGAACTGCACCTGGGTGCGGGCGACGGCGGTGACCTCGGCGATCACGGAGTCGGTGGTCAGCGGGTCGCCGGACACCAGGCGCACGACGTCGTGGCCGTTCTTCGCCTCGTGGACGAGGGTCTTCGCGACCTCCGCCGGCTCGCCCAGTGCGGGACGGACCTCGGCGAGCGGCTCACCGGTCTCGGCGTCGACGCCCAGGTCGGTGCCCACCAGGACGGTGACGCCCTTGTCGACGTCGGGGTCGGTGAAGGCGAGGGTGGCTGCGGCAAGGACGTCCCGTGCGTGCACGGTGAGCAGTGCCGGATCGCCCGGTCCGGATCCCACGAACAGGATTCGTCCGGGGGTGTTCTTACGGACTCGGCTCATCGGTAATTCTCCAGTGCGATCATGTGTCGAGATGGGTACAGGTAGCGGATCGGCCGATCAGTCGGCCTTCGCACATCAAACATCGGCATCACCGACCTCGGTGACATTCATCAGCTCCCGCGCCCCGAGCTCGAGAAGCTCCCGCGCGACGGAGCGGCCGAGTTCTTCGGCGTTCTCCGGGGAGCCCACGGCCCCCGTGCGTATGACGTCGGAACCGTCGATGGCCGCGGCGCAGCCCCGGACGGACAATTCGTCGAAGATGCGGCCGTCGTCGTCGAGGGATTCGACGACCTCGGCGATGGCGCCGACGGGCGCGGTGCAGCCGGCCTCGAGTTCGGCGAGCAGTGCGCGTTCCGCGGTGACGGCGGCCCGGCTGTTCGGGTCGTCGAGCTCGGACAGGATCGCGACGAGCGCGGTGTTCGCCGACAGGCATTCGACGGCGAGCGCGCCCTGCGCGGGTGCGGGCAGCATCTGGACCGGTTCGAGGGACTCGGTGATCAGGTCCAGTCGCCCGATCCGTGCCAGGCCTGCCCGGGCGAGGACGACGGCGTCGAGTTCGCCGGATTCGACCTTGCCGAGGCGCCGCTGCAGGTTGCCCCGCAGCGGCAGGATGTCGAGGCCGAGGCCCAGCGCCCGCAACTGCGACGTGCGCCGCGGCGCGGACGTGCCGACCTTCGACCCGGGGGGCAGCTCACCGAGGACCAGTCCGTCGCGGGCCACGAGTGCGTCGCGGGGATCCTCGCGCGGCGGAATGGCCGCGATCGTGAACCGCTCGTCGCGGGCGGTCGGCAGGTCCTTGTAGGAGTGGACGGCCACGTCGACCCGGCCGTCGGCGAGCGCTTCCCGGAGTTCGGCGGTGAAGACGCCGACACCGATCTTCTCCACCGATTCCATGGACTGGTCGCCCTTGGTCTTGATGATGACGAGTTCGGCGTCGTGCCCGGCCGAGATCAGTGCGTCGCGCACGGTTCCGGCCTGGGTGGTCGCGAGCTCGCTCCCACGGGTTCCGATCCGCAGCGTACGGGTGCCGACGGCGCTCATGCCTGCGATTCCTTCCCACGGTTGTCGTCTGCGACGAAGCGGCGCAAACGCGGGTCCTGGCCTGCGATGAAGCCGTCGGTGATGTCGATGGCACCCAGGTCGGCGCCACCGAGTTCGGTGGGTTTCGCGACGGCCTCGACGGATCCGGGGCTGAGTTCGAACAGTTCACGCAGGGCGGCGGCGTAGGAGTCGCCACCGGGGGCGGAGGCGAGCTGCTTCACCCGGACGGTGGGCGCGTGCAGGAGCTTGTCGACCACGCGCCGCACCGTGCGCGCGACCTCGTCGCGCTCGGGATCGTCGAGCCCGGGCAGCCGCGAATCCAGTCGCATGAGCTCCGCCTCGACCACGTCCGCCGCACGCTGGCGCAGGGCCGTGACGGTCGGCGTGACCTCCGCCAGCCGCTGGCCCGCGAGGTAGTTGGCGAGTTCGGCGGCGACGATCGTCCGGGCCGCGTCGGCGTCGGATGCGGCCGCGCCCGCGGCGGGATCGCGCTGCAGCGATTCCATGTCGAGGACGGTGACCCCGGGCAGGCCGGACACGGCGGGTTCCACGTCGCGGGGCAGTCCGAGGTCGCAGATGACGAGGGGGCGTTCGGAGTCGCGGCCGGGCTGTGCCAGCGCGCGGTGGGTGTCCGCGAGCGTGACGACGGCGCCGACCGCGCCGGTACAGGTCACGAGGACATCCGCCTGGGCCATCGCGTCCGGGAGTTCGGCCAGCTCGAGGGCCTCCGCTGCGACGCCGTTCGACCGGGCCGTGTCGGCGAGGTGCTCGGCACGCTCCCTGGTGCGGTTCACGACGACGATGCGGCCGATGCCGGCACGCGTGAGGTGTGCGACCGACAGGCCGCCCATCGATCCGGCGCCGACCACGACAGCGGTGCGTCCGGTCAGTCCGCCCGCGCCGACGATGCCGGCGGCGCGGTCGAGGGCCACGGACACGACGGACGCGCCCGCGGAGTCGATGCCGGTCTCCGAGTGCACCCGCTTGCCGACGCGCAGCGCCTGCTGTGCGAGTTCGTGCAGCGTGCGGCCGGCGGCCTGCTGGGCGTCGGAGGACGCGTACGCGGTCCGGATCTGCCCGAGGATCTGCTGCTCGCCGATCACCATCGAGTCGAGACCGCTGGCCACGGCGAACAGGTGCTCGGCGGCGGCCTCGCTGTAGCGGACGTACGCGTGCCGGTGCAGATCGGTCAGATCGAGCCCCGAATGGTCGGCGAGCAGTTCGCCGACCTCCGCCAGCGCACCGTGGAACGCGTCGACGACGGCGTAGATCTCCACCCGGTTGCAGGTGGAGACGATCATCGCCTCCGAGATGTGCGACGACGCCAGAAGCTTGTCCGTCAACTTCGGGCGATCGGTGTCGGTGACAGCCACCCGCTCGAGAACCGGCACCGGGGCCGTCCTGTGCGAGACCCCGACAAGCAGAACACTCACGGCGCGATCACTGATCCGTTTCTTGGTGCGGTGGACGGGACTGCCGAATGTCCGATGCGGACGCGGGGAGCGGTGGGCACCGACTCCGTGTTGCGTGCGCTGTTGAACGAGAGGACCTGCATTTCGACCGCGAGGTCGACGCGGCGCATCTCGACGTGATCGGGGACGTCGAGGGCTGTGGGCGAGAAGCTGAGGATGCAGCGCAGTCCGGCGCGTACGAGGCGGTCGGCGACTTCCTGCGCCGCCTCGTCGGGAGTCGAGATGACGCCGATGGTGGCCTCGAGTTCGGCGCAGGCCTGCTCGAGTTCGTCGACGTGCCGCACGGTGAGGTCGCCCACCGGCGCACCGACCCGCGCCGGATCGCTGTCGAACAGCCCGACCATGGAGAACCCTCGACGCCCGAAACCGCCGTAGCCGGCGAGCGCCTGGCCGAGGTTCCCGACGCCGACGAGCACCACCTTGTGTCCGCGGTCCAGGCCGAGCGCCCGCTCGATGCGGGCCCGCAGGCGCGTCACGTCGTAGCCGACGCCGCGCACGCCGTTCGGCCCCAGGAAGGAAAGGTCCTTGCGAAGCTTCGCGGAGCCGACACCGGAGGCGGCGGCGAGTTCCTCGCTCGAGACGATGATCGTGCCGCGTTCGGTCAGCACTCCGAGGACCCGCAGGTACGTCGCGAGACGCGTCACCGTAGCCTGGGGGATGTCCCGCGATTCGGCGAGCGGGGCCGCGCCGGTGACCGAGGGGGCCGGCGACCCGACCACCGACTGCCCGACCGCCCCCGTGACGCCAGGGGCCACAGACCCATGCGTCTGGTGCGTTTCGGTCACGTCGTTGGCTCCTCGTCCGACCGGCATTCGATGCCGTTCTTCACGATGCTCCGGGGAATTGTTCACACCACGGTAACTGCTTGTGAACCCATGCACAAAGTCGCTGCGACTGCGCGACATGCGGTCCTACCTGCACGGCATCGGAAGATCCCACTTTTAGGGTTCCCTTACTTGCGTAAATCCGAGCGAAGGCGCTCTTCGTCGACCTCCCAGTAACTGTGCTCACGTCCGTCGAGCAACACCACCGGCAATCGGTCGCCGAATTCGGCCCGGATTTCGGGGTCCGTTGCCGCCGCCTCGTCGACGTCTATGCACGTCAGTTCCAGCCCGAACTCCTCGCACAGAACCAGCAACCGCTCGCGGGCCGGCGCGCACGCACCGCACCCCGCCCTGGTGAGAAGCGTCACCTCGTGTCCGCCCGTGCTCATGCCCCGCCACTTCCTTTCGACGCCTCCGGTGGAGTCACTGTGCCGTTTCGGGGTCCGCGGACGCCAATCGGCTCGGAGATGAACGTCACACAGTTCCTCCCGCGGGGCCATCCATCCGCCCCGTCCCCGACTCGGGGGATAGGCTGCTCCCAGAGGCTTCTGCGATACGGGAGGTGCGAGTGCCTGCGCGATCACTACCGAACGGCTCGGGTTTCGGTTCAGGTCTGGCGGGGATCATTCTCCCGGGCCGACGCCAGTTCAGGAATCCGCTGGGACCCAGCGAAGCCGAGGTACGTGCCAACGTCGCAGGTGAGGCGAGTGCCGACGCGGCCCTCGCACTTCACGTCGCGTCCGGCGAGGACACCGAGCTGGTCGAACACGACGTTCCCCTCGACCTGACGGCCGCCGCGTTCTTCGATGTCGACAACACGATGGTCCAGGGCGCCTCGATCATCCACTTCGCCCGCGGACTGGCGGCCCGTAAGTATCTGAAAACGTCCGACCTGGTCGACTTCGCGTGGAAGCAGGTCAAGTTCCGCGTCACCGGCAAGGAGAGCAGCGACGACGTCGCCTCCGGCCGCGAGAAGGCCCTGTCGTTCGTCTCCGGACGGTCGACGGCCGAACTCGCCCGGCTCGGTGAGGAGATCTACGACGAGGTGATCGCCGACAAGATCTGGCCCGGCACCCGCGCGCTGGCGCAGATGCATCTCGACGCCGGGCAGCAGGTGTGGCTGGTAACCGCGACGCCGGTGGAGCTGGCGCAGGTCATCGCGAAGCGCCTCGGCCTCACCGGCGCCCTCGGCACGGTCGCCGAGAGCGAGGACGGGATGTTCACCGGACGTCTGGTCGGCGACATCCTCCACGGCCTCGGCAAGGCGCATGCCGTGCGCGCCCTTGCGGTCCGCGAGGGCCTCAACCTCAAGCGCTGCACCGCCTACTCGGACAGCCACAACGACGTGCCGATGCTGTCGCTCGTCGGGACCGCGGTCGCGATCAACCCCGACACCGACCTGCGCGAGCTCGCCAAGAACCGGGGCTGGGAGATCCGCGATTTCCGGACCGGACGCAAGGCCGCGAAGATCGGCGTCCCCACCGCGCTGCTCCTCGGCGCGGCAGGCGGCGCACTCGCCGCCGTCGTCGCGCGCCGCCGCGAGCAGGCGGCCTGAGCCGCCCGCCGCGGCTCAGCCCAGGAACACGTTCCGGCGCTTCGCGAGGAGCCGGTACAGCGTCTGCTGGATGGTCTCCCGGACGTGGTCGGTGACCTCGAACAGTTCCATCGGGTCATCGGCCGCCGACGCGTCGTACGTGTCGGTGACGATCGGCTTGCCGAACTCGATGTACCACTTCGACGGCAGCGGCACGAGCCCGAGCGGGCCGAAGTGCGGGAACAGCGGGGTCACCGGGAAATACGGCATCCCCAGCAGCCGGGCGAGCGTCCCGAGTTCACCGATCTTCGGGTAGATCTCCTCGGACCCCACGATCGAGCACGGAATGATCGGCGCACCGGTCCGCATGGCGGCGGACACGAAGCCGCCGCGGCCGAACCGCTGCAACTTGTAGCGTTCGCTGAACGGTTTGCCGATGCCCTTGAACCCTTCGGGGAACACGGCCGCGACCTCCCCGTCCTGCAGCAGGCGAACGGCGTCCGGGTGGCACGCGAGCGTGTGCCCGGCCTTGCGGGCGACACCACCGACCAGCGGCATCTCGAACGCGAGATCGGCGGCCAGCATCCGCAGCGGTCGGTGCGCGGGGTGATGGTCGTGAACGGCGACGGACGTCATCAGGCCGTCGATGGGCAGCACGCCGGCATGGTTGGCGACCACCAGCGCACCGCCGGTCGACGGAATGTTCTCCAGACCGCTGACCTCGACGCGGAACCATTTGTCGAACAGCGGACGCAGGATGGGGAGCCACACGTTCTCGGCGAAGTGGGGGTCGTAGCCGAAGTCGTCGACGTGATAGTCGCCCGAGAGCCGCCGACGCACGAACTCTGCGGTGTTGACGATCTGCTCGGCCAGGGCGTGGCGGACGGCGTCGACGGCCGAGGATTCGGTGAGGGGCTCCGGTGGGGTGATCACGGCGGGCGGCGGCATCGCGGACGGATGTCTGCTCTCGCTCTGCTCACGCCTCGAACGTCCGATAGCGGTCCCGCGCGCGGCTGTCGCACCGTGCAGCGGAATGACCTTCGCCACTTCGTTCACCTCTCCCCTTTCGCCGTGCCGGTAAGAGCGAGTAGTGCGTTTTCTGCTGCGTCGACCCATTCGTTCTTGATGATCGCCTTGACGCCGGCGGCACGAGCGAAGTCGTCGAGCGCCTGCATCGAGGTCCACCGTGGCTCGAAGGATAGTTCGGTTCGCATCCGCGTGGTGTCCAGTCCGCAACCGAAATGGAAGTACTCGAGTTGCTCGGTGGTGTACGACCGCATGACCGGTCCCATCAGCGCACGTCCGAGATTGCGGAACAACCCGAACGGCATCGGGACCTCGATCCGCCCGGCCCGGCGGATGGCCTGCGACATCATGACGACGCCGTCGCCCGCGACGTTGAACGTGCCCGCCGGACCCGACACGGTGGCCCGTTCCAGCGCGGCCAGCGCGTCCTCCTCGTGCAGGACCTGCAGGCGCGCGTCCCGCCCGAGAATGGTCGGCACGACCGGTGAGGTGAGGTACTGCGCGACCGTCGCGTTGAGTCGCGGCCCGACCAGCGGCGCGAGGCGGACGATCGACACGGCGATGTCGGGGCGCCTGCGCCCCATTCCGCGCAGGTACCCCTCGATCTCGATGCAGTCCCGCGCGTACGCGCCGGCCGGGCGGCGCCGGGCGCTCATCTCCTCGGTGAACTTGGCCGGGTCCTTGGCGCTGCAGCCGTAGACCACGGAGGCCGAACGCAACACGACCTTGCGGACGGTCGGGGCCTTCTGGCAGACGGCGAACAACTGCATCGCGCCGATGACGTTCATGTCCTTCATGGCCGCGCGACTACCCGACTTCGGCGGGCGCGCCAGCGTCGACGCGTGCACGACGGTGTCGACCTCGGCATTGCGAATAACCTTGCCGATCAACGGATTTCGAATGTCGGCGCGCACGAACTCGGCGCGGCCCATGCGGCGCAACATGTCTTTGCTCGGCGACACCGCGTCCACCGCGATCACCCGCTCGATGGCCGGATTCTGAGCGAGCCGGGTGACGAGGTATCCACCCAGAAACCTGCTTGCCCCGGTGACCAGCACGACGCGCGGCACCGCCGTTCGCGTAGTACTGTCTTCGTCACTCACAACCACCAAGACCCCCGATCACGTAGCGAGTGACGTCAACGATACGTGCAGGAAGGGGATGGCGCTCCGCTCGACGACAATTGGTCGGTCGCTCAATACGCGGAGGCCCGCCGCGAAACGCAGGATGCCCGCCACCGGAGGTGACGGGCATCCAGACGCAACTCTTTACTTACCGAGTTTCCTGCGCTGCACTCGGGTGCGGCGAAGCAGCTTACGGTGCTTCTTCTTCGACATGCGCTTGCGTCGCTTCTTGATCACTGAACCCATAGCGGGTGTCCCTCACGTTCTTCTCTAGCGTTCCTGCGCACGCCGATCACGTACGCTCGCGCCACTCTGGCGCCTGGGCCTCGTTTTAACTAGCTCAGCGCCTTACGACACCAGCTGGCTGGTACGACAGTCGCTAATCGTACCGGTGCGGGCCCTCACCCCGAAAACGAGGTCGGAATGACCCTCTTCGTGCCGATCGGTCAACCGGCGTCGAAGTACGAGGTTTCGAGGTAGTCGTGCACTGCTTTCGCATGCACTCTGAACGAGCGGCCCACGCGGACGGCGGGCAGTTCGCCGCTGTGCACCAACCGGTACACAGTCATCTTGGACACTCTCATCAGCGTCGCTACCTCGGCGACGGTGAGAAATTGCGTTCCGGCCAGTGCCGGTTGTCCGTCCGGGGCCGAGCCCTTGGACGGCTTTTTTGCAGACGTCATCAACCACTTACCTCCGGCACGTCTCGCGCCGCCGGCTTCCCCTCCGGCGGAACAGACACGCACGTGCTACTTCGAGCTTAGCGGGACGGATGGGGTTACTGCGACGGGTGTGGGCAATCGAATATTCATTCGGTCGTCGTGCCGAGTTCGGCAGAACGAATTTTCGCGGCTTCGAGTGCGTCGAAAAATGCTGTCCTGAGACCGTTCCCCTCCAGGCGGCGGATTGCCGCCGCGGTGGTTCCGCCGGGCGAAGTCACGGCGGCGCGAAGTTCGGTCGCGCTCTCCCCCGACCGGTCGAGCATGGCCGCGGAGCCGACCATGGTCTGCACGACCAGCTCGGTCGCGGTCGCCCGGGTCAGGCCGAGCCCCACGCCCGCGTCGATCATGGCCTCGGCGACCAGGAAGAAATAGGCCGGACCGGAGCCGGAGACGGCGGTGACGGCGTCGATCTGCGATTCGGGGACGACGACGACCTTGCCGACCGACGACAGGACGCCGCGGACCAGTTCGAGGTGTTCCTTCTTCACGTGCCTGCCGGGGGCGAGCACGCTGACGCCCTCACCGACCAGCATCGGCGTGTTGGGCATGACCCGGACCACGGGGAACCCGGCGGGCAGTCTCGTCTCGTAGAACGCGGTGGGGATGCCGGCGGCGAGCGAGACGAGCAGCTGCTCGCGCTCGCCGTCGAGTTCCACCTTGGACACCTCGGTGAGCGCGGACTCGACGTCTCCGGGCTTGACGGCCATCACGATGACGTCGGCACCTTCGGCGGCGTCGGTGGGGGTGGTGACCCGCACCGAGTACGCCGCTGCCAGCTCGTCGGCGCGCACCGGGTGCTGCTCGGCCACCACCAGATCCTTGACGGCGTGACCTGCCTGCAGAAGCCCCGAGATGAGGGCCTCGCCGATCTTGCCGCCTCCGATTACCGCAATTCTCGTCATGGCGAACAGCCTGCCACGACGCTCTGCGGCGCCTTCCTAGCGGGGGATCATCGCCAGCTGCCGGCTCTGCACGACGATCGCACCGGTCGAGTCGAGGACGGTGTGGTCCTCCTCGAACCAGGTGCCGCCGAGCACGGTGCTGCTGGCCATCACGCGCAGCCACCCGGGCGCGGGCTGCCTGCGCAGGTAGGTGGTCAGCTGGACCGTGGGCGCCCAGCCGAACATGCCCCGGTTCATCGTCACGGGGGCGCTGATGTCGCCGGTCATGATCGCGAACAGCGCCGCCGTGTCGGGATCGCTCTCGTCGCCCGCGCGCGGCCGCACCCACATGCGGACCTCGGGTTCACCCTGGTTGCCGGTCAGGAAGTGCGCCGACGTCCCGTCCACCCGCATGTCGCAGCCCTGGGCCACGTGGACGATCTGCCCCATCGGATGGTCGGCGGTGAGCACGACGGCGTCGGCGGGCGGTTCCACCGGGAGCTGGGCCAGGGCATGGTTCCCGCTGTACTGCGGCTCCCCCGCGTCGGGGACGCCGAGCGTGACCGACGCGCGCACGGCAACGCGATCGCCCTGCACCAGCTCGACATCGACGAACGACACCTGCTTGCCCTGCTTGCGCACCGTCGTCGACAGTGTCACCTCACCCGGATCGGGGGCGGACAGGTAGTTGGCCCCGACCGCGAGGGGCTGCACCCGGGACGGCCCGGCATCACCGGTCTCGTCGAGCAGTCGCCTGCGGGCGGCGGCGGCGCAGAGCGACATCATCGAACCGCCGTGCACCTTGGGGCCGATCGTCCAGATCGGGTCGATCGAGGCCCGGTACGTCCCGTCACCGGCAGCGGTGAGGGCGTTGAGATCACGGAAGGGAGTTGAGCTCACTGCTGGTCCTGTTCTTCGGGGTTCCGGAGACGCTTCTGTGCGACGTCCTGATGTGCGAGCCGGCGCATCGCGGCGATGACCGGCTCGTAGACGGCCGTGCCCAGCACCGCGTACCGGATCGCGTCCTCGGCCGATGCGGTGGGCATGAGCCCGATGTCGATCTCGGCGATCCCACGCACGTGACGCCCGTAGGCGTCGAGTCGCTCCTCGGTCATCGGGATGCCGGCTTCCTCGAGCGCTGCGAGGGCACGTTCGAGCTGACCGACCGCGACGTACCGGGGGTCGTACACCTGCCCGAGCCTCTCGAGGACGGCGCGGGCACGCGGGAACTCGTCGACGTCGTCGGCCGGGGTGTCGAGGTAGGGCGGAAGTTGCGCAATGGCCTGGCCGAGCACGTCGAACAGCGAGCCGTCGGGATGGTCCACGAGGCGGAGGATTTCCCGGATGCGCGGAATGGGCAGTCCGGCTCCGGCCAGCGCCTTGACGAGGCCGAGTCGCTGCACGTGCTCCTCGCCGTACCGGGCCTGGGTGGCGCTCGTCGCCTCGCCGGGCATCAGCAGACCTTCGCGCAGGTAGTACTTCACCGTTGCGAGCGGAACGCCGGTACGGGCGACCAACTCGGACACACGCACGGCCCCTCCTTCGGCATCGACTGGATACTGAAACTATCCAATGTGGCCACGAGCTTACCGCAGGAGGAACTCGGCAGGCGTCTCAGGTGTCGTCGTGATCGCCGCCGGAGCGGCTGCGCGGCGACCCCGACGCGGCGCGGCCCGGTTCGAGGTGTTCACGGGCGAAGGCCAGCGCCTGCGCGAGCATCGACGACCGTTCCCGCCGGGTCCGGGCGTTCTGCGTGTTGATCTCGACCACCGCCTGGCCGTCGAACCCGGTGTCGACGAGGTGCCGGCACAGCTGCGCGCAGGGCTGGGCGCCGTGACCGGGAATGAGGTGCTCGTCCATCGACGCACCCCGGCCGTCGGCGAGGTGGAGATGCGCGAGGCCCTCCCCCATGCGCTCCGCCAGTTTCATCGCGTCCATTCCGGCCGTGGCCGTGTGCGACAGGTCGAGCGTGTAGTGGGCGTGCCCCGAATCGGTGGGGTCGTAGGACGGGCTGAACGCCGACAGCGCCGCCCCCGGTCCGCCCCGCCGCCGCAGTCGCTCGGCGGATCTCTCCTTGCTGCCGAAGAAGCCGTCCGCCCGCATGGGGAACATGTTCTCCACCGCGACGATTACGTCGCTGCGCTGTTCCAGGTCGGCCACCTGATCGGCGAAGCCGTCGGCGTACCGGCGCTGCCAGCGGAACGGGGGGTGCACCACGACGCTCGTCGCCCCGAGCGACTCGGCGGTACGGACGGACCGCTCCAGCTTCGCGACCGGGTCGGCGCCCCACACTCGCTGCGAGATGAGCAGGCACGGCGCGTGGATTGCCTGAACCGGGATCGCGTACCTGCGCACCAGCCCGGCCACGGCGCCGGCGTCCTGGCTGACCGATTCGGCCCACACCATCAGTTCGACGCCGTCATATCCCAGATCGGCCGCGTACCGGAACGCCGCCTCGGTGTTCTCCGGGTACACCGAGGCCGTCGACAGGCCCACCAGTACCTTCCGCCCGCGCGGTGACCGTCGAACCTGCTCGTGCCCACTGTCCCCGACCATGAGCAACTCAGCCCGACGCAAGCATGAAGGCTAACGGCCCCAGAGTGACGATCATCCCGACGACGACGGCGATCACGAAGCTGGTGATGTCGTCGGTGCGGCGCAGGATGCGGACCATGGCGACCAGGCCCACGATGACGAGCAGCGCCAGAATCAGCGCGACCCACGGGAAGACGTCCCACAGTTTCTCGAAACCCTTGAAGAGCAGGGCCCCGGCGATCACGGCCACGACACCCTGGCCGATGAGAACGGCCCACTCGCGGGTGGAGTTCTCGCCGGTCTCGTCCTTCTTGCCCGCCTTCGCGGCCTCGGCCTTCTCGGCCTTCGCCTCCCTGCGGGAACGGCGCGGGGTCTCGGGCTTCTGGGTGTCGTCCCGGTCGGTGTCCGCCTCGTCGGTGGCGGCCTCGATGAGGTCCGTCTCCTCGGCCGCGTTCGCGGCATCCGAGTCCCGGGACTGGCGCATCAGGTCGCCGGCCAGCGTCGATCCGGACAGCAGCGCGGGTTCCGGTTTCGCCTTGGCGGGCGCCTCCGGCTTCGGCGTGTTCACGAACTTCGACGTGCCGTTCGACGTCGCTGCGGTACCCGCCTTCGAGGGGGTTCCGGATTTCGCCGGTGCCTCGGGCTTCGCGGGTGTGCCGGACTTCGCGGCCGGTTCGGTCTTGGCCGGGGCGTCCGTCTTGGCCGGGGTTTCGGGCTTCGGCGCCGGTGTCACCCGCGGGGCGGCGACAGTCGGGGCGGGCTCCGGCTTCTTCACGACCGGGGCGGCCACCGTCGGCGCCGGCGTGGGGGCGGCGGCCGGCGCGGGCGGTTCCTGCCGCACGGACCGGCTGACCCACGTTCCCTGGTGATCTCGCGACGTCCCGCCCGACACCACAGCGCGGCCACGGCCGGCGGGGCGACTCGCGATGGGTTCGTCATCGTCGTCGTCGTTGTCGTCGGACGGAGCCTTGTCAGCGGCCGCGCGCTCGCCGGCCCTCGCCGACGGCGTTGCCTGCGCAGGTGTGCGCGACGGCTCGGGCGCGGCGGGTTCCGGTTCGGGCTCGGCTTCGAGTGCCCGCGATTCGGACGGATCCCGGACCACCGGAATTTCACCGGTCAGCTCGGCCACGGAGATTCCTCCCGCGACGCCGCGCCGGCGCCGCCCGCCCCGGGACTCCACCTGCTGCCCGTTACGTTTGAGCAGCTCTGACACAGAGATCTGCTGACTGTCCTCGGTCATCGAGCACCCACCATCAATTCACCGCCCATTTCCGTATCGAGCTTGCGGAGGATCAAACCCTCGCGCAGAGCCCAGGGGCAGATTTCGAGTTCCTCCACGCCCAGTGCTCTCATGCTGGCCTCCGCAACGAGTGCTCCGGCCACGATCTGCTGCGACCTGTCGGAGCTCACCCCTTCTAATTCTGCACGGTCCGAGGCCGTCATCCGCGAAATGAAAGCTATGAGTTGCCTGAGACCGCTGGCGGTGAGCGTGCGTTTGACCCGCGGGCCCGCACCGGACGGTGCGGAGCCCGTCAGCCGGGCCAGTGAGCGGAACGTCTTGGACGTGCCGACGGCGCGGTCCCACTGCCCCGCCGCGCGCAGTTCCTTGGACGGGACGGTCAGTTCGGCGTCCAGCCAATCCCTCAGCACCGCCACGCGACGCTTGCCCGGCGGGTCGGCCTCGAGCCAGTCCCGGGTGAGCCGTCCGGCGCCGAGTTGCAGCGACAGCGCGACGTCCGGGTCCTCGTCGCCCCCCGTCGTCAGCTCGAGGGATCCGCCGCCGATGTCGAGGTTCAGGATGCGGCCCGCGCTCCACCCGAACCAGCGGCGCACGGCGAGGAACGTCAGCCGGGCCTCGTCGACACCCGACAGGACCTCGAGCGTCACGCCGGTCTCGTCGTGCACGCGCGCGAGCACGTCGTCCGAGTTGTTGGCGTCGCGGACGGCGGACGTCGCGAAGGCCATGAGTTCACCGCACCCGGATGTCCTCGCGATGCTGGCGAAGTCTGCCACCGTCGTGACCAGGCGATCTGCACCCTGAGAGGTGATGTCACCGCGGTCGTCGGTGTTTTCCGCCAACCTCAGAGTCGACTTGGTCGAACTCATCGGTGTGGGGTGGCCGCCCCTGTGGGCGTCCACTACGAGAAGATGGACGGTGTTGCTTCCGACGTCGAGTACCCCTAGTCGCACATTGACACGGTACTGGGTCTACCGTCGGGCTTTGTGACAGCACGTAATGCAGGGCGTTCACACAAGATGACACCCAGCCCCGAAGTACCCCTCGACTTCGCTCGAGAATGGGTCGAATTTCCCGATCCCGACAACGCCGAGCACCTCATCGCCGCGGACATGACGTGGCTGCTATCCCATTGGACCTGCGTGTTCGGCACTCCGGCCTGCCAGGGCATCATCGGCGACCGGCCGGACGACGGCTGCTGTTCGCACGGTGCGTTCCTCTCCGACGAGGAGGATCTGGAGAAGCTGAACGAGTCAGTGAAGCTGCTCACACCCGAGGACTGGCAGTTCATGGAGAAGGGGCTCGGCAAGAAGGGGTACATCGAGGAGGACGACCTCGAGGACGAGCCCGCGCTGCGCACCCGCCGGTATCACGGCGCCTGCATCTTCCTGAACCGCCCCGGCTTCGAGGGCGGCGTCGGTTGCGCTCTGCACTCGATGGCGCTCAAGCGCGGAATCGAGCCGCTCGAGGTGAAGCCCGACGTGTGCTGGCAGCTTCCGATCCGCCGCACCCAGGAGTGGGTGGAACGCCCCGACGGCGAGCAGATCCTCAAGACGACCATCACCGAGTACGACCGGCGTGGCTGGGGCGAGGGCGGCGCGGACCTGGACTGGTACTGCTCGGGCTCCCCCGACGCCCACGTGGGCGCCAAGGCCGTCTGGCAGTCGTATGCGCCGGAGTTGACGGAGCTGCTCGGCAAGGCCGCGTACGCGGAATTGGCGAAGTTGTGCAAGCGCAGGGCCGGCCTCGGACTCGTCGCCGTCCATCCGGCCACCGTGGCCGCGCAGAAGAAGGCCGCCGGGTAACGGATCGGACCTACCGGTCGATTTATCCGTCACGGCCCCATTCCGGGCACAGCCACGACGGGAGAGATCATGTTCGCTCGAATTCTGACCGGTGCCCTGTTGACCGCCGCGGCAACGCTCGCCCTCGCGCCGACCGCGTCGGCCGAGCCGACCCCGGACTGGAACACCTTCTACGACAAGACCGCGAACTTCGTCGCACCGTTCGATCCCGGCGCGTTCGGGGACAAGGGTAACCGGGCGCTCGTGCTGAGCCCGTACGGAACCGGCCGGGTCATCGAGTGCAAGGGCGACGGACACTACGTCGCGGTCTACTGCAGGCAGTTCGACGACCAGGGCCGCGAGCATGCCGTCACGCAGATCATCTCGGCGCCGTTCCGCGGCGTCTGGGTGTACAACCCGTTCTGACACACGCTCACGAATTCGTCAGCCGCACATGCAATTGCCTGTGCGGCTGACGAATTCGTCTGCGTCTGTGACAGCGTAGTGTTTGCTCAGGCCTCCAGTTTGTAACCCAGCCCGCGGACGGTGACGAGGTGTTCCGGCTTGGCCGGGTCGGTCTCGATCTTCGAGCGCAGACGCTTGACGTGCACGTCGAGGGTCTTGGTGTCGCCGACGTAGTCCGCGCCCCACACCCGGTCGATCAACTGTCCGCGAGTGAGCACCCGGCCCGAGTTCCGCAGCAGGTACTCGAGGAGGTCGAATTCCTTGAGCGGCAACGTGACGGCCTCGCCGTTCACCTGGACCACGTGCCGTTCGACGTCCATCCGGACCGGTCCGGCCTCGAGGACGGCCGAGTCCTGCGCGACGTCGAGTTCGCTGTCGACGCCGCGGCGCAGCACCGCCCGGATGCGGGCGATCAGTTCCCGCGCCGAGTACGGCTTGGTCACGTAGTCGTCGGCGCCGAGTTCGAGGCCCACCACCTTGTCGATCTCGCTGTCCCGTGCCGTCACCATGATGACGGGGACACCGGATCGGCTGCGGAGTTGCTTGCAGACATCCGTGCCGCTCATGCCGGGCAGCATGAGGTCGAGGAGGACGATGTCGGCGCCGGCCCGGTCGAATTCGGCGAGCGCGGACGGTCCGTCGCCGACGATCGTCGTCTCGAATCCTTCCTTGCGGAGCAGGAAGGCCAATGGGTCGGCCAGTGACTCCTCGTCTTCCACGATCAGCACACTTGTCATCGCTTGGCCTCCATACCGGTTTCTCTCCTCCCGACAGTTCCGCCGTCGGCGTCCCCGCCGTTCGTCTCTACTGTCTCGATGTGTGCAGGAATCTGCAGGGTAAACGTCGAACCTGTTCCGGGCTTGCTCCACAGATCGATCGATCCGTTGTGGTTGGCGGCCACGTGTTTGACGATCGCGAGGCCGAGTCCCGTTCCGCCGGTCGCGCGGGCCCGTGCCTTGTCGACGCGGAAGAAGCGTTCGAAGACGCGTTCCTGGTCGGCCTTGGCGATGCCTTCGCCGCGGTCGGTCACCGAGATCGCCACGTTGTCGCCGCGGATCGACCGGCTCACCGAGACCGGGGATCCCTTCGGCGAATAGGCGATGGCGTTCTGCACCAGATTGGACAGCGCGGTGACGAGCAGCGCGCGGTCGCCGAGCACCTCGTAGCCGCTGTGGTGGTCCGTGGTGACGGCGATGCCTGCCGCTTCGGCGGAGATCTTGCATCGCTGCAGGGCCTCGTCCACCACCTCGTCGACGGAGACGGCCTCGAGGTCGGGCAGCTTCTCGGCGCCCTGCAGCCGGGACAGCGCGATCAGTTCGGTGACCATCTTGCCGAGCCGGACGGATTCACCGAGCACGCGTTCGCCGAAGTGCCGGACCGACTCGGGATCGTCGGCCGATTCGAGGAGTGCCTCCGCCAGCAGTCCCATCGCACCGACCGGGGTCTTGAGTTCGTGACTGACGTTGGCGACGAAGTCGCGGCGGGTCGCTTCCATCCGCACCTGCTCGGAGTCGTCGTCGGCGAAGAGGACCACGAAGTTGTGGTCTTCCTTGCTGAGCAGGCGTGCGGTGCCGCGCACCGCGATCCGGTCGCGTCCCCGTTGCGGGGTCTTGGTGCTGAGGTCGACCTCGACGGGTTCACCGGTTTCGAGGACGCGGAGCGCCGCGACCCATGCACGGTCGTCGACGAGCCGGTTCCGCACCAGGCCCAGCTCTTCGGCACGGGGATTGAACAGGACGACGTCGTGGAACTGGTCGACCACGGCGATACCGCTCTCGGATGCCAGCACGATCAGGTCCAGGACCTGTGACATCGTCAGCCCCGCGGTCTCTTCCATTCGCTGCGCCTGCCGGGTGGACAGCATGGGGATCAGCACGCCACCGACGAGGTAACCGACGAAGCCGCCCACGATGGCAAGCAGGACGGCTTGAACAACACTCACGCCTGAATCGTACGTTCGCGCGGCGGGCCGGTTACGCAGGGTCCGGCCATTTCCGCGCACGTCACACGCGGCGACCGGAGTCTTCGTCCGCCGTTAACCTGCTGTTGGCCGGACGTCCCGCGAACGGCACGTCCGGCCGGTTGCACGGGTTACTTCCCGCCCTGGTTCGCGACCGCGGCGGCGCCGGCGGCGGCGGCCTCGGGATCGAGGTAGGTGCCGCCGGGGTTGAGCGGCTTCAGGTTCTCGTCCAGGTCGTAGCGCAGCGGGATGCCCGTGGGGATGTTCAGCCCGGCGATGTCCTCGTCGGAGATGCCGTCGAGGTGCTTGACGAGGGCGCGCAGCGAGTTGCCGTGTGCGGTGATCAGGACGGTCTTTCCGGCCAACAGGTCGGCCGAGATGGTGTCTTCCCAGTACGGGATCAGGCGGACGACGACGTCCTTCAGGCACTCCGTGAGCGGGACCTCGTCGAGGTTCGCGTAGCGGGGATCGGTGTCCTGGCTGTACTCGCTGCCCGGCTCGATCGTGGGCGGCGGGGTGTCGTAGCTGCGGCGCCACAGCATGAACTGCTCGTCGCCGTACTTGTCCTTGACCTGCGCCTTGTTGCGTCCCTGCAGGGCGCCGTAGTGGCGCTCGTTGAGACGCCAGTCGCGGATGACGGGAATCCAGTGCCGATCTGCCGTGTCGAGCGCGATGTTGGCGGTGCTGATGGCGCGGCGCAGCAGCGACGTGTAGAGCACGTCGGGGAGCAGGTTGTGCTCGAGCAGCAATTCGCCGGCGCGCTTGCCCTCGGCGATGCCCTTATCGGTCAGGTGGACGTCCACCCAGCCGGTGAACAAGTTGAGCGCATTCCATTCGCTCTCGCCGTGGCGGAGCAGCACAAGGGTTCCGGTACTCATGCCGTTCATCCTGGCATGCCTGCCGGAACCCTCGCGCCGTGAACCCCCGCCGTCAGCTCCGGCGGGCCTCGCCGGCCCGGAGGTCTTTGCGGAGGATTTTGCCTGCGGCGGACTTGGGGACGAGGTCGATGAACTCGACCTTGCGGACCTTCTTGTGCGGGGAGACCCGGTCGGCGACGAACGCGATCACCGCGGCCTCATCCAGATCCTCGGCACCTGGCTGGGGGACGACGAACGCCTTCGGGACCTCCTCACCCTCGTCGTCGAGGACGCCGATGACGGCGGCGTCGGCGATCTGCGGGTGCGTGAGCAGCAGCGCCTCCAGTTCGGCGGGCGGCACCTGATACCCCTTGTACTTGATCAGCTCCTTCATCCGGTCCACGATCGTCACCACCCCCGCCGCGTCGACGGTCGCGATGTCCCCGGTGTGCAGGTATCCGTCCGCGTCCAGGGTCTCGGCGGTGGCCTGCTCGTTGCCGAGGTACCCGGCCATGATGTTCGGGCCCTTGCACCACAACTCCCCCGGCGCGCTGACCCCCTCGGTGGGGTAGTCGACCTCCCACCCGGTGGCGGGGTCGACGAGTTTGCATTCCATGTTCGCGATCGTCGGGCCGACCGAATCGAGGGCGATGTCGTCGCGGTCGAACGGGATCGCATGGGAGACCGGGCTCATCTCCGACATCCCGTAGCCCTGCCGGACCCGGCAGCCGAGCCGGTTCGCCACCGCCTTGCCCAGTTCCTGATCCAGCGGGGCGGCACCGGAGAACACCGAATGCACACTCGACAGGTCGTAGTCGTCGACCAACGGGTGCTTGGCCAACGCGACCGCGACCGGCGGGGCGATGAACACATACGTGCACTTCTGCCCGGAGACGATGGACAGGAACTCGACGAGGTCGAACTTCGGCATCGTCACCAGCGACGCCCGGTTGAACAGGGCTGCGTTGAGCAGCACCGTCATCCCGTAGATGTGGAAGAACGGCAGCACCGCCAGCAGTCTGTCGTCGGCGCCGATGCCCATCCGCGGGTTGATCTGGCAGACGTTGGCAACCAGGTTGCGGTGGGTGAGCATCACCCCCTTCGGGCGGCCGGTGGTCCCCGACGAGTACGGCAGCACCGCCAGCTGGGTGGCCGGGTCGAACGACACCTGCGGCGCCGGGTGGGCCTCGGCCAGCAGATCACGCAGCGACGGGTGCCCGTCCGCGCCGTCGAGGACGATCACATTCTGATCCGCGATACCGACCTTCGCCGCGGCATCTTTGGCTTGCGGGAGCAGTGGGGAGACGGTGAACAGGAACTTCGCGTGCGAGTCGGTGAGCTGTTTGGCGATGTCCTCGGCGGTGTAGAGGGCGTTGATCGTGGTCGCGACACCCCCGGCGCGCAGGATGCCGTGGAACACCGCGGCGAACGCGGGCACGTTCGGCGAATGCAGGGCCACCACCTCCCCGACCGCCAGGCCGCGGGCGGCCAGCGCCCCCGCCACGGCGTCGATCTGCCCCACCAGGGTCTGGTAGCTGGTCACCGCACCCGAGGCGCCGTCGACCAGTGCGGGCCGGTCCGCATCCGCCGGCGCGAGGTCACCGAACAGGAAATCGTAGACACTCAGGTTCGGGATCTCGACATCCGGAAACGGGCTCTTGAAGCTCACGTGGGTCACTCCCTCGAAGTGTTGCAGCAGCAGTTGTGACACCAGTCACAGGTTCGCCGCAACTCTACCCGCGCGCAATCCCCGTCCGCGGGAAGTCAACCCGCACTCAGGGCTGCGAGTTTTCGATGAGATGTTCGAACGGTTTCAGGTTCGCCAGCGACTCGCCGCGCGAGACACGCCACTCCCACTCTCGCTTGATGGACCCCGCGAAACCGAGTTCGAGAAGAGTGTTGAAGTCGCCGTCGGCCGCCTCCAGTACCTGCCCGAGAATGCGGTCCAGTTCGTCCGCGGTCACCGCGTGCCCGGCGATCTGACCGACGAGGTAGATGTCGCCGATCTTGTCGATCGTGTACGCCACCGAATACAACCGGCGGTTGCGTCGCAGCAGGTACTTGTAGACACCTTCGAAGTTCTCGTCGGGCTTGCGGCAGACGAACGCCTCGACGCGCAGGCCGTGCTTGCCGACGGTCAGGAGCGTGGTGGTCTTGAGCTTGCGCTCGCCGGGCAACTCGACGACGAAGTGCGTCGAATCCTTTTTCGTGAAGTCCAGCTCCCGTTCGGTGAGGGCGGACTCGATCACGTCGGTCAGGTCGCTCATGCGCGCACTCCCCCGGCCCGGCGCAACTTCCACAGTCCGCGTCCGCGACGCGGGGAGAACTCGCTCGGGCCGTGTCCGTAGTTGTAGTTGACGGTCGCCATCCGATAGCTCTCGAGGAGGCCGTCGGCGGTATGTTCCCAGGAGAAATTCTCGGCGTGCCGCGGAGCCTCGGCGGCCAGCGCGGCGAGGCGGGCAGGCTCGGAGACCAGCGACTGCAACGCCGTCGCCCAGTCCTCGGTGCGGTGCCCGTCCACGAGGAGCCCGGTCTCGCCGGAACGGACCGCGACGCCGAGTCCGCCCACGTTCGCGGCGATCACCGGGGTGCCGCAGGCCTGCGCCTCGATCGCGACCAGACCGAACGACTCCGAATAACTCGGCACCGCAACGAGATCCGAGGCCCGGTACACGTCGGCGAGCCGATCGGGTGCCTGCGGCGGGAGGAACGTGACCCGCGCCGCGATGCCGAGGGAGGACGCGAGTTCGATCAGCGCGTCCGGCCGTGCCAGCCCGGATCCGGACGGACCCCCGACCACCAGCACCCGCAACGACGACGCGGGATCCCGGGCGATCAGTTCGGCGGCGGCGCGGAGCAGGACGTCGGGAGCCTTGAGCGGCTGGATCCGTCCGACGAACGTCACGACGGTCTCGCGGGGGTCGAGCCCCAGCGTCGCCCGCGCGGCGTCCCGGTCGCCCGGGCGGTACCGCGTCAGGTCGGCGCCCGGCGCCACCACGTCGATCCGGTTCGGGTCGGCGCCGTAATGACGGACAAGTTGATCGGATTCCTCGGTCGTGTTGGCCACGAGCCGGTCGGATTCGGCCACCACCTGCTGCTCGCCGATCTGGCGTGCGGCCGGTTCCGGGGTGTCGCCCTCGGCCAGCGACAGATTCTTGACCGCGGCGAGCGTGTGCGCGGTATGCACGAGCGGCACACCCCACCGGTCGCGGGCGAGCCAGCCGACCTGCCCCGACAGCCAGTAGTGCGAGTGCACCAGGTTGTAGTAGCCCGGTTCGTGCCGGGCCTCCTCGCGGAGCACCCCGGCCACGAACGCGCAGAGCTGCGTGGGCAGATCCTGCTTGTCGAGCCCCTCGAACGGCCCGGCCACAACGTTGCGGACGAGGACGCCCGGCGCCGCTTCCTGGACCGGGGCGTCGGCGGACGACGTGGCCCGGGTGAAGATCTCCACCTCCACGCCACGACGGGCCATCTGGATGGCGGACTGCAGCACGTAGACGTTCATGCCGCCCGCGTCTCCGGTACCGGGCTGCGCCAGCGGTGAGGTGTGGACCGAGAGGACGGCCACCCTGCGGGGGCGCGAGTTGTGCAAGGGCGTCACCACTCCATAGTGCTCCCCCACCGATCGGCGCCTTTAACCGAGGTTGTCGACGAACTCGCCGACCTCTTTCACGAACCGGTCGGGATCCTCGACGAACGGCCCGTGGTCACAGCCTTCCCAGAACGACGCCCACGCCTGCGGGATCAGGTCTGCGGCGTGCCTACCAGCCGAGACATCGACGACGGAGTCCGCGGTGCCGTGCAGGACCAGCACCGGGACGTCGAGCGACCGGAGCAGGTCGTCGTGGCTCGCGGAGCGGCTGAACAAGGCGGCCCGCACGTGCGGCGGGGTGGCGAGGCTGGCGCCGAACAACGCCTGCGACTGCGCGCCCTTGCCTTCCGGCGGTCCGGTGAGCGCGTTGCCGAACGCGCCCAGCGCACGGATCGCCTCGCGCGGCTCCTCGGACATCGCGCCGGGGATCGCCGCGCGCATCGCCGCGCCGACCTTGCCGCCCGCCTCCCCCCGGCCGATGCTGGTGATGGCTCCGACGAGGACCACGCCGTCGACGGCGGCCGTGCCGTGAGACGCCAGGTAGTCGCAGATCACGAGGCCGCCGTAGGACCAGCCGAGGAGCACCGCGCCGGAGGTGACCCCCTCCGCCGTGAGCACCGCGTCGACGTCCCCGGCCCACACGGCGGAGTCGTCGTAGCCGGCGGCCGGGGCACCCGAGTAGCCGTGTCCACGAAGGTCGACGGCGATCACGCGGTAGCGGGCGGCGAGTTCGCCGAGCACGGTGGGACCCCAGCACTTCGACGACTGCGCCCAACCGTGCAGGAGAACCACGGCCCGCGCGTCGGGGTCACCGGTCACCGAGTAGACGAGGGGCGTTCCGTCGACGCCGACTGCTTCACGAATAGCCATGGGGTCACCATAGAGGCCAGCAGCGCGGCGACCGCCGCCACCGCGTACCCGGCGGTGGTGCCGAATTCGTCGATCATCCGGCCCGCGAGTGCCGATCCCACGGCGACGCCGACACCGAGTCCGGTGACGATCCACGTGATGCCCTCGGTGAGCGCGGCCGCGGGCACGATCTGCTCGACCAGGCCGGTGGTGACGATCATGATCGGCGCCACCGTCATCCCCGCCACCGCGTAGGCGACGGCGAGCGCCGGGATGCTGGCGGCCAGCAGCAGCGGCACCGTCAGCACCGCCACCGCGAGGACCGCGACCATCAGCTGTTTCCGGAGCGACGCCGACACCCGGATCGCGCCGAACACGAGGCCTGCCACCGCGGACCCGGCCGCGAACAGGGCGAGCACCACGGTGGCGGAGGCGGGTGCGTCACGGCTTCGGGTGAAGGCGATGGCACCGACGTCGATGACGCCGAAGATCGTGCCCATCGACACCATGACCGCCACCAGGATCCACAGCGCGGGCGTCCGGACGACGGACGGTCTGCCGTCGTCCGGCGACGAGTGCACGGGCGGCTCGGTGCCCCGCTGAGCGACGAGCGCCAGGGTGCCGACCACCAGCAGCACGAGTCCCGCGAGTGGTCCCGCCTCGGGGAACACCGTGACGGACAGTCCGACGGAGACCACCGGTCCCGCGATGAAGCACAGTTCGTCCACCACCGCCTCGAACGCGAACGCGGTCCGCAGCAGTGGCGTGCCGCGGTACAGCTCGGTCCAGCGGGCGCGCACCATCGCACCGATCGTGGGCATGCAGCCGGCGGGCACGGCCCACACGAACAGCACCCAGTCGGGGGTGCCGAACCGGACACACAGCAGCATCGCGGCGAGGGACGTCGCGCTGATCCCCGACGCGACGGGCAGGACGCGGGACTGCCCGTAGCGGTCGACCGCCCGGGACACGACCGGCGTGATGAATGCGTAGGTCAGTGCGAACACCGCGGCCAGGGCGCCGGCGAGCGCGTAGTCGCCGCGCAGTTCGGACAGCATCGTGACGATGCCGATGCCGACCATGGCGATCGGTACGCGTGCGACGAATCCTGCTGCCGAGAATGCTGCGGAGCCGGGGGCGGCGAAGATCTGACGATAGGTACCGAGCACGCGTCGAGCCTCACAGATCGTGGCCGCGACTTCCAGCACGTGCAAGTATTGCGCTCATGAGTGTCCTGGTGTGTTTCCACGCCCATCCCGACGACGAAGTGTTCACCACCGGCGGCGTGATGCGTCAGGCCGCCGACGCCGGTCACCGCGTCGTCGTGGTCACCGCGACGGACGGGGCGCTCGGCGAGGCGCCCGAGGGGATCCTGATCGACGGCGAGTCGCTCGCCGAGCGTCGGCGCCGCGAACTCGAGGAGTCGACGTCGCTGCTCGGCGCCCAGCGTGTGGTGCTGCTGCACTACGCGGATTCCGGGATGGCGGGAACGCCGGAGAACGAGAACCCGGCGGCGTTCTGCAACGTCGACGTCGAGGAGGCCGCCGCCCGGCTGGCTGCGATCCTCGTCGAGGAATCCGCCGACGTGGTCACGATCTACGACCCCAACGGTGGTTACGGGCATCCCGATCACGTCCAGGTGCATCACGTGGGCATCCGGGCCGCCGAACTGGCCGGTGTGCCGCACGTCTACGAGGCCGCGGTCAGCCGGGACCACATCCGGCGTTTGATGGCCGCGAATCCGGAATGGTCCGAGAACGCCCAGACGCCGGACCTCGAGACGTTCGGTCTCCCGGACTCCGAGATCACCACGGTCGTGGACGTCACCTCGGCGATGGGCGCCAAGCGCGCCGCGATGCACGCGCACGCCACCCAGATCGGGGATTTCGGCCCGTTCCTGCAGATGCCCGAGGAGCAGTTGCAGGCGGCGTTCGGTCAAGAATGGTTCCGCCGTCGCGGGGCGCCCGAGGGGCTCGCGGAGTCGTCGCTGCCGCTCTGAGCGGAACTGCCTGCGCGGGTTCGGGTCCGCGCCTAGCATCCACGGGTATGGATCCCGCTGATCTCGTCGCGACCATGCCGTTCGCCGTGCACACCGGGGTTCGCCTCACCAAGGCCGCACCCGAGGAGGTCGTCGGGCACCTCGAGTGGGACCAGCACCGCACCACGGCGGGAAACGGCCTGCACGGTGGGGCGCTGATGACACTCGCCGACAGTGTCGGCGCTGTCTGCGCGTTTCTGAATCTTCCGGCGGGGGCATCCACGTCGACCACGAGTTCGAACACCGTGTTCACCCGCGGGGTCCGCAAGGGCACCGTCACCGCGACCGCGCGCCCGCTGCACGCCGGACGCACCACGGTCGCCGTCGTCACCGAATTGCGGGACGACGAGGACCGGCTGGTGGCGCAGGTGACGCAGTCGCAGGCGGTTCTGTACCCCCAGCCGGGAAGCTGACCCCGTGTCCCGACTGCTGCGGGCGTACCGGTCCACGGGCGCGGACCTGCCGTTCGGCAACGTCCTCGCCGCGCACGACGTCGCGATGGAGGGCTATTTCTGGCGGTTCACCCAGCCCGCGACGGGGCACGTGGTCATCGCGCTGGCCGGCATCAACCGAGCAGCGGACGGCCACTGGGCGACCCTCGGTCTGGCCGGTCACCCCACCCGGTTCGTGCAGACCGCCGCGCATCCGGAGGGCTACGCCAACCCGGCCGGACTCGGCGCGTTCGCCGGCGACGCGTTCCGCGGGTCCATTGACCGCGTGCGGGTGGATCTCGGGCCGGACGCCCGCCTCGACGTCCGGATCGGCGCCCAGGTCCCGTGGCCGCGGCGCAGCCTCGGTGGGTCGAGCGTGTTCCAGACCGTGCCCGCGCTGAACCAGTACTGGCATCCGTGGTTGCTCGGCGGACGGGCCGAGGGAACCGCGGTGCTGGGCGGCACCGAGATCGATCTCGACGGCGCCCAGGTCTACGCCGAGAAGAACTGGGGTAAGGGCGGGTTCCCCGACTCCTGGTGGTGGGGCCAGGCCCAGGGTTTCGCCGACCGGCAGGCGTGTGTCGCGTTCGCCGGCGGCGAGATCACCGCGGGCGGGCTGCGCACAGAGGTCACGGCCGTCGTCGTCGCGCTGCCGGGCGGCACCGTGTTCCGCCTGGGCAACCCGGTCACCTCCCCCGTCCGGGCGCACGTGACGGACGAGCGGTGGTCGCTGCGCGGCCGCGGCCGCACGTGGAGCGTCGAGATCGAGGGCGCCTCCCCGCTGGACTCGGCCCACGTGCTGCCGGTTCCGCTCCCCGCCGAGCGTCGCAACATTCCCGGCGCCCTCGAGCACCTCGGCGGGTCGATGAGTGTCACGGTCCGCCGCCGTGGTGAGCTCGTCTGGGCGGACGAATCGCCCCTCGCCGCGTTGGAGCACGGCGGGATCGAGCGGGCGCGCGCGGAACTGCGGAGGCGGGGTGCGCCGACGGACGCGATGTCGGCGCCACCCCTCAGCTGATCACCTCGAGTTCGGGTGGCTGCAACGCCTCGACGATCTCGTCGGTCTCCGCGTGCAGAACCCCGATCCCTCCGGCCTCCTCCAGGTGACGCGCGTCGACGCCCGAGATCGCATCGGCTGCGACGAGCACCCTGTAGTCCCGCTCGCTGGCGTCGACGATCGTGGCGCGCGGACAGTTGGGGTAGTTGCACCCCGCGATCACCACGGTGTCGACCCGCCACCGGCGCAGGTGCTCGTCGAGCCCGGTGCGGTAGAACGAACTCCACCGCGGCTTGAACAGGATGTGCTCGGTGGGCGAGACGGTCTGGAGGTCGCCGGCCAGGAGCGATCCCGGGTCGAGGCCCGGCACTCCCAGCGCGGGCGCCACCTGGGATCCGGCGGTGCCCGGCCTGGCGAGGTCCAGTCCGGCCGCGATCACGCGGCGCCGGCACAGGTCCACGTCTTCGCCCTCGTACAACCGGACGACGTGCACGATCGGGACCGCGGACTCCCGGTAAGCGTCCACGAGACGCGCGATCGCGGGCAGCACCGCCGAGGTTCCCGGGACGGGGGCCGTCCCGCCGTCCACGAAGTCCACCTGCATGTCGACGACGAGCAGCGCGGACCGGCCGAGATCGGGAGCGAGGAACGGATCCGAGTTCTGCCGCCAATGGGTCACGCAGCAAATCTAACGCTCACGCGGTCGCTGTAGCCGGAATCACAGGGACCGGACCATCGGCATGAAACGCGGGTTTGGGACCATGGAACGGGTGGGGTAGTGCGAGAAGGGTCCCGACCGATGACTGTGAGCGATGAGAACTGGCCGATGATCGGCGCGACCGGGGCGCGCTTCGGTTCGGCCGGCCGGCGCCGAAGCGGCAGGAAAGAGCAGTCGCCGACGGCAGAGCCGAGCCCGTCGCAGGCGGTCGAGTGGGTGGAGCCCGGCCGGGCCGAGGCCGTTCCCGAGCAGGACGAGGCCGTGTCCGAGCGCGCGCCCGAGCCCGCCGAGTGGGCGGAGACCGAGGAGACCGTCTCCATCGTCCGGCCGTTCATTCTCACGGGCGGGCGGACCGAGTCCGGGGTCGATCTGCCGCTGGAGGCGGTCATCGTCGCCCGCGCGGACGGGGACGCCGTCGTGGACGCGATGCCGGCGCCGGACGAACCGCGCCGTGTCTTCGCGCTGTGCTCCGAACCGCGGTCGGTGGCCGAGATCGCATCGCTCGCGTCGATCCCGCTCGGGGTCGCGCGTGTACTCGTCGGCGACCTCGCGGCGGCCGGGGCGGTCACCGTCAACGAGACGGCCGGGTCCACCGGCCCGGACCGGAAGCTGATGGAACGGGTCCTCGACGGGCTGCGCAAACTCTGAACGCCCGGTCGCGGAGACGGATGCACGCGAATTCGTCAGCCGCACAGTCTATTGCCGGTGCGGCTGACGAATTGCCGTGGCTACGGCGACGTCCGGCGCATCGCTCCGACCGGATCGGAGTAGATGGCGCTCAGCGACACCACCGTCGAGGCGTACTCCTGCACCCGGTTGCCGAAGCCGGAAATGCGAATGTCCCTGCGCTCCAGCGACGATGCCTGCGCGAAAGCCTCCGCGACGTGCGGGATTCCGGCCGGGTACTCGGTGAACGCCTGACCGCCGAGGATCACGCGGTCCGGGTTGAACAGGTCCCGCAGCATCGCGACCGTCTTCCCGAGCACCTGCGCGCGCTCCACCAGAATCTCGTGCGCGGGAGCGGAATCCGAGGACGCCGCCTTGTAGAGCGCGCTCATCGTCGGACGCTGATTCGACTCGGGGAGAATGCCGGCGGCGAGCGCGGCGGAGATGACCGCGCGATCGCTGATCGTCGCCTCGAGGCATCCGCGTGAACCGCACGAGCACTGCGCCGAAGATCCGGTCGGCAGGTGCGCGATCGAACCCGGGCCGCTCGACGGCGTGTGGACGCGGCCGTCGATGGTGATCGCGATTCCGGCCGTCTCACGGGCGTAGAAGTACAGTCCCGTTTCGCCTTGCGCGACACCCTCTTCGCTGTCCGGGGTCAGCAGCAGTTCGGACGCGGCCATCGCCTCGACGTGCGCCGCGACGGAGACGGGCAACCCGAGTCCGGTCGCGATGATGGCGCCCACCTGAGCGGACTTCCACCCCAGCCTGGGGTGGTCGACGACGCCGGTCTGCGCATCGACGCGCCCGCCGAGCGCGACACCGGCCCACAGCGGGCGGCGCCGGTGCCAGCGGGACGCGAAAGCCCTTGCACTGCGGGCGATGCCGGTCAGCGCGTCGGCGGAGGCACCCTGCGGGGTGGGCACCTCGACCGCGCCGAGAACCTTCCCGCGGAGGTCGCTGGCGATGATGCTGGTCACGACCGCTCCGATGTGGATGCCCACGGTCAGGTACGGCTCGTGGTTGACCTCGAACGGAACCCGCGGACGACCGATCGCGCCGGACGGCGTGAGGTCTCCGCGTTCGCGCAGCAACCCGAGGTCGAGGAGCGCCGACACCTGACGGTTGACGGTGGCGATGCTCAGTCCGGTCGCCTTCGCGGCGACGTCCCGGGACAGCGGCCCGCGTGACCGGGCGACCCGCAGCACGCCGGCGGCGGGGCCGTCGCTGATCCGCAGTTCGGGGGGAACGATGTGGAGACGGGGCCGGGACACGGGCCGCTGGAATCGAGATGCGGATCCGGTCCGGGTGGGGCTGGAAAGGGTGGGGGTAGACACGTGGCAGTCCTTGCATGCGGAGGCGGTGCGCACCTTCGTCCGAACGCTGCATCGGTCCCGGGTGGAGACGGGGACGACCGAGGACGATCGATCAGGAGAAGACTGCGCGAATTAGCTGCAGATGCTGAGACAGCGACAACACAGTTCCCGCGCCAAGGGCAGCCGCGAACCCAGCGCGGAGGTCACGTACGTGACCCGCGGAGCGGTCGACTGGCCTGAGGACATGTCACGAAAGTAGCAGCTTCGGTCGGTTTCACCAATCCGAGCGTGACGGCGTGTACCGCCGCGCCGCCGCGCTTGCGCAGCTCACCCCGCTGCGCGGCACCGGCTCCGGGCGTGACGCCGGGAGACCGTCACCACCCTTGACGGCGATCGTGTTTCAAGACACAATTCACCGGAACACCAACCGAACGTACGGTTATACATTCGCCAACTACCTCTGTAAACACAGTGGAATCAACGATGCAATCTCGGAGAACCACATCCTGACCGAACAATCGGTCGAGACTTGAAGGAAATGGAAATGACCTCCACCCAGATCTCCGTGACACCGCAGGCGCCCGTCCGGCCGCTGAAGGTGGCCGGCGCCAGTCTCATCGGGACCGCCATCGAGTGGTACGACTACTTCATCTACGGCATGGCCGCCGCGATCGTGTTCGGCCCGCTGTTTTTCCCGTCCTTCTCCTCGATCGCGGGCACCCTGGCCGCGTTCGCGACGTTCTCCGTCGGCTTCGTCGCGCGGCCGATCGGCGGCGTCGTGATGGGCCACTTCGGTGACCGCATCGGACGCAAGTCCATGCTCGTCCTGTCGCTGATGCTGATGGGTGGCGCGACCGTCGGCATCGGGCTGCTGCCCACCTACGCCACCATCGGTGTCTGGGCGCCGATCCTGCTGGTCACCCTTCGTTTCATTCAGGGAATCGGCGTCGGCGGGGAGTGGGGCGGCGCTGTGCTGATGGCGGTGGAGCACGCACCCGCCAACCGGAAGGGCTTCTACGGCAGCTTCCCGCAGATGGGTGTGCCCGGCGGCCTGATCCTGGCGAATCTCGTGTTCCTGGGCGTGTCGACGAGCCTCAGCGAGGAAGCGTTCCTGGCCTGGGGCTGGCGGATCCCGTTCCTGGCCAGCGCGGTCATGGTGCTGATGGGGCTCGTCATCCGGTTCACCATCACCGAGAGCCCCGACTTCGAGAAGGTCAAGGACACGCACCGCGATCAGCGACTGCCGATCGTCACCGTCCTGCGGGAGAACCTGCGCGAAGTGCTGCTGTCCGCAGGTGCGTTCGTCGGTATCAACACCGTCGGATACATCTTCATGGCATACCTGCTGTCCTATTCGACGAAGGTCCTGGGCATGAGCAAGACGATCGTGCTCGTCTTCACGCTGGTCGCGTCGTTCGTGTGGCTGATCGTCATCCCCGTCGCGTCGATGCTGTCGGACAGGTACGGCCGGCGGCGGCTGCTCGTCACCGGCTCGATCGGGCTGACGGTCTGGGCGGCCGCGCTGTTCCCGCTGATCGATCTCGGAAACCCGGCGGTGATGATGCTCGCCCTCCTCGGCACGGCCGTGTTCATGGGCATCGTCTACGGGCCGATCGCCGCACTGTTCACCGAGTTGTTCAGCGCCGAGGTCCGGTACAGCGGTGCGTCGCTGGGCTATCAGATCGGTTCGGTTCTCGGCGGTGGGCTCGCCCCGACGGTGGCGGCCGCGCTGTACGCGAGCTGGGGTTCGTCGGCACCGATCTCCGCGTACCTCACCGCGGTCACGCTGCTCAGCCTGCTCTGCGTCGTCGCGATCACCCGGAAGGTCCGCGCCGCCGCGTAGCGTCGACCCGAGGGATCCATTGACGTCTCCGCCGCACCGCCCGCCGGCGCGGCGGAGTCGTCGTCGCGTGCCCTCCCGTTGCGATCAGGGTGACGCAAATCCTTCCGGCGGCACACTCCCGATGGTTCGGTTACAGGACTCCACACCGTCTCCGGTATCCGAAAGGCCCACCATGTCCATCGATTTCGCGCCCGAGCACGTGACCGCCGAGGGTTCTCCGAACGCGGCGAGCGTCGTCAAGCTGGGTGCCCACATCGGCGCCCGGATCGACGGCGTCCAGCTCGGCGGCCAGCTCGACCCCGCCACCGTGTCGCTCATCCGTCAGGCCCTGCTCGAGCACAAGGTGATCTTCTTCCGCGGCCAGGACCATCTCACCGACGACTCGCAGTACGAGTTCGCGGAGCTTCTCGGCTCCCCCACCACGGCGCACCCGACGGTCACCTCACGCGGCACCAAGGTGCTGCCCATCGACTCCGACTACGGCAAGGCCAACAGCTGGCACACCGATGTCACGTTCGTCGACCGCATCCCGAAGGCGTCGATCCTGCGTGCCGTGGAACTCCCCACGTACGGCGGAACCACCACCTGGGCGTCGGGTGTCGCCGCCTACAACGCGCTGCCCGAGCCGCTGAAGGTCCTCGCCGACAACCTGTGGGCGACGCACACCAACGTCTACGACTACGCGGCGACCAGCGCCGAACGCGCGCAGGACGCGAAGTCGCAGGAATACCGCGCCGAGTTCCAGTCCACCTACTTCGAGACGGAGCACCCGGTGGTGCGGGTCCACCCCGAGACCGGCGAGCGCACACTGCTGCTCGGTCACTTCGTCAAGAAGCTGGTCGGCCTGAGCAGCACCCAGTCGCAGGCGCTCTTCAAGGTTCTGCAGGATCACGCCATCTCGCTCGAGTTCACCACCCGGTGGAACTGGCAGTCGGGCGATGTCGCGATCTGGGACAACCGCGCCACTCAGCACTACGCCGTCGCCGACTACGACGACCAGTACCGGCGACTCAACCGCATCACCCTGGCCGGCGACGTCCCCGTCGACGTCCGGGGCGAGCGCAGCCGCAGCGTCGCGGGCGACGCGAGTGACTACTCCGTCATCGACGAGCCCTAACATGTCGGCATGACCTTTTCACCTGACACCCGCATCGCCGTCGTCACCGGAGCGAGCTCCGGAATCGGCGAAGCCACCGCCCGCACCCTCGCCGAGCAGGGATTTCATGTGGTGATCGGGGCGCGGCGACTGGATCGTCTGGAGAAGATCGCCGAAGACATCGGCGGTACCGCGCTCGAACTCGACGTCACGGATCAGGATTCCGTGGACGCGTTCGCCGCGGTACTGCCGAGGGTCGACGTGCTCGTCAACAATGCGGGCGGCGCCAAGGGACTGGCCACCGTCGCGGAGGCCGATCTCGACGACTGGCGGTGGATGTGGGAGACCAACGTCCTGGGCACGCTTCGGGTCACCAAGGCGTTGTTGCCGAAGCTGATCGAGTCGGGTGACGGTCTGGTCGTCACTGTCACGTCGCTGGCCGCGCTCGAGGCATACGACAACGGTTCCGGGTACACGACGGCCAAGCACGCGGAGGCCGTCCTGCACCGCACGCTGCGCGGGGAACTGCTCGGCAAGCCGGTCCGTCTCACCGAGATCGCCCCGGGCGCAGTGGAAACCGAGTTCTCGCTGGTGCGTTTCGAGGGCGACCAGGAGCGCGCCGACAAGGTCTACGCGGGCATCACCCCGCTGGTGGCCACGGACGTCGCCGACGTCATCGGGTTCGTCGCCTCCCGGCCGCCCCATGTGAACATCGACCAGATCGTCGTCAAGCCACGAGATCAGGCTTCGTCCGGACGTTTTCACCGTACGACGTAGGCCCCTTCGCGGCGGTCCGCCTGTCCTGGTGCTCGAGGTACAGGACCACCGCCCACAGTCCCGCCACGATCGACGCCGAACCCAGCAACATCCATCCCATCCCACAGCCCCCTGCCGATCAACGACTTTCGACCGAAACGGACTGTCGGGGTCGTCCGTCGACCCCTCGACAGCGGACGACTCCCCACAGTTGTGTCACCCGAGAACGCGGCGCCGTTGACGCGTCCTCATTCAGGTAGACGCAAGGGATCCGCTTTCCGTTCCACCGAGTGTGAAGAAAGTTTCGCCGGCCCCACCCGCACGTGAGCGGCAAAGCGTGCCCGAGCACACTTTGCCGCTCACCTATGCGAGGGCCGACATGGACTGCCATTCGGGCCAGCTGATGGCCCAGTCGTAGATGTCGCCGTCGGCGGCCGACAGGTCGATGGACGTCCCGGTCACCTCGACGGGATCGCCGTACATTGCCGTGCCGAAGTACTGCTGCGCGTCCTCGAGCGAGAGGTTGATGCAGCCATTGGTGACGTTCGACGAACCCTGGACGCCGATGGTCTCGGGGTTGGCGTGGATGAACTCGCCGTTGTTGGAGATGCGGACCGCCCAGCGTTCGCGGACGTTCTCGTAGAACGGCGGGTTGGACATGAGGAAGTCCTCGTGCTTCTCGGTCACCATGTGGATGCCGCTGCGGGTGACGTTGCGTGCCTCGTTGCCCTCGCCGTAGCTGACGGGGATGTCCATGATGGTTTCGCCGCCGCGCACCACCTGCATACGGTGGCTGGGGGCGTTCGCGATCACGATCTGACTGCGCCCGACGGTGAAGTTCAGCGACAGGTCCTGCTCGCCGTACGCTCCCCCGCCGAAGTCCACGCCGTACAGCTTCGCATCCAGGGCGACGGTGGTGCCGGGTGCCCAGTAATTCTGGGGACGCCAGTGTGCGCGCGACCCGTTGTCGTCGGGCAGCCACGCCCACGAGCCGGGGGTGGGCGGGTTCGTCGTGACGGTCATCGCCTTCTCGACCGCCGCCTTGTCCTCGACGGAGTCGTGGAACTGCACGATGATCGGGGCGGCGATCCCGACTTCCTGACCGTCGCCGATGTTGAGTGTGGCGCCGGTCGTCGCTTCGGGTTCGAGTGTGGTGAAGCTGCCGTCGACGGCGACGGACTTGCCGTCGGTGCCGAGCGCGGTGCCCTTCCACGTGTAGGTGGCGCCGTAACCCAGCGCCTCCCCGACGGTGAACGTGGTCCGGTCCGGAGACAGCACACCCTGCACCACGCGCCCCTCCGCGTTGACGAGGGCGATGTCGGTGAACGTGCCCTGCGACGCGGTCGCGGAGATCGGCGCCACCGGACTGACGTCCTCGGTGCCCGACGCCGGATTCTGGGTGACCTCGACCGCCGGTTCGGGCGGCGCGGTGGCGGTTCCCGACTCGGAGCCGACCGTGCATCCGGTCAGCAATACGAGAAACGCGATCAGCGCCGTCGCGATCAGCGCGACGCGCGACCGACTTGTCCGAGAACCCAGTTCATGCACAGCTAACAGGTTACCTGCGCTACGGACCTGCCTCAGATCGCGCAGCCGACCGTCACGGGTTCGGGTTCGAGCCGGACACCGAACGCCGACTGGACGCCGTCCCGCACGTCGCGGGCCAGTGCCAGCAGGTCCTCGCTCTTCGCGGCACCTCGATTGGTCAACGCGAGGGTGTGCTTGGTCGACAGCCGCGCGACCGCGTTCTCGCCGGGATACCCCTTCGAGAAGCCGGACCGCTCGATCAGCCAACCGGCAGACAACTTGGTTCCGCCGTCGGCGGGGTACTGCGGAACGGGGAGGTCGCCGAGGCGGGTCTCGATCGCGGCGAGGACGCCCGCCAGCTCGCCGTCGGACACCACGGGGTTGGTGAAGAACGAGCCCGCGCTCCACGTGTCGTGGTCGTCGGGGTCCAGCACCATGCCCTTGCCCCGGCGCAGATCCAGCACGGCGCCCCGGACCTGCGCCGACGGCAACCGGTCGCCCTCGGAACCGCCGAGTGCCGAGACGAGTTCGCGGTAGCGCAGCGGCTCGGACAGCCCGTCGGGATGCACGGTCAGTTCCACGGCCAGCACCAGGGCCGCGTCGGAGTGCTTGAGGACACTGGTGCGGTACCCGAGGCCGAGCGCGTCGGGTTCGACCCAGCGCGCCTCACCGGTGCGCCGATCGAGCAGCTGCACCCGCCGAAGCATCGACCCGATCTCGACGCCGTACGCGCCCACGTTCTGCACCGGGGTGGCCCCGGTCGACCCGGGGATCCCCGACAGGCATTCGAGCCCGCCCAGTTCGGCGGCGACGGTCTGCGCGACCACCTGGTCCCACTCCGCGCCCGCCTCGGCAGTGATGAATTTCTCCTCCAGGCCGACGGTGGTGTTGCACACACGCACCACCACGCCGTCGAATCCGGCGTCCCCGACGACGAGATTGGAGCCACCGGCGAGAATCAGCGTCGGGATGTGCGCGGCGTCGAGAAGACGCACCACGTCGACGAGAACCGAGGTGCTCGGGCACTCCGCCACGATCCGCGCCGGACCGCCGACCCGCAGCGTGGTCATCCCCGACAGTTCGAGGTTTTCCGACACGAAGGCGCCCGAATCGACGAGTTGACTGACAATGCTCACATCCCACACAACCGCAAACGGTAGCCTGGCCGATCGTGAGCCGCCGCATCGAGCATTCGTCGTCCTATGCGTTTCCCGTCGCCCAGGTCCATGCGGGCCTGATCACCGAGCAGTACTGGCGCGACCGTCTCGACAAGGTCGGAGGACCGGGGGCCACCCTGGACCAGGTCACGACCGGAGCCGGCACCATCTCGGTCGCCATGTCGCAGTCGATTCCCGCGGAGCACCTGCCCAGCATCGTCTCGAAGGTCCGTCCGGGCGACCTCGTGATCAAGCGCACGGAGACGTGGGGCACGCTCGACGGCGATCACGCCGAGGGCACGTTCACGGCCGAGGTGGTGGGTGCGCCCGCGACGATCTCCGGAACCCAGACGCTGAAAGAAGACGGCTCGCGGGCGAACGTGCAGGTCGAAGGCAAGGCCGAGGTCAGGATCCCGCTGATCGGCGGCAAGATCGAGAACGCGATCGCGGACGAGGTCCTTCGCCTGATCGCGAAGGAGCAGGAGTTCACGGAGCAGTGGCTCGGGGCCTGACCTGGGGCGGGTGTCCGTTGGGTTGGGTCCCAGCCGGTAACCTTGGCGATCATGGCTCGCCGCATCGACTACTCAGCCCGCTACAAGCACACCCCCAAAGAGGTGTACAACGCGTTCACCAACCGCGACTACTGGGATGCGCGCATCGAGGAGATGCGGAAGTACTCCGAGAACCACATCGAGCACTTCGACGTGAACGACGACGGGATCGACATCGTCCTGCACCACATCCTGCCGCGGTCGGAACTGCCCGAGATCGCGCAGACGGTGATGAAGAAGGACATGGTCATCACGCGCAAAGAGTCGTACACGCCCTTCGGTGAGCCGACCACGGGCACGTACGAGGCGTCGATCCCGGCGGGCCCGGGCAGCCTCACGGGCACCATGAAGCTGTTCGCCACCGAGACTGGGTGCACGTTCCGCACCTCGTCCGAGGCGAAGGTGTACCTGCCGTTCATCGGCGGCAAGCTCGAGCAACTGATGCTCGTCAACCTGATCGACCTGTTCCGCGCCGAGGCCGAGATCACCGAAACCTGGTTGTCGCAGCACTAGTACTCACCGCACGGATTTCCCATGACTTCAGCGACGCTGAGGCGGCCCCACGGTGTCATCACCCGGGGTACGACAGGCATCAACAGGCTGCGCCGCAGCGACCGCTGGCTCGTCCACGACGCGCTGGTGCGCCGAACGCTGCACGCGTCCGCCGACCCGCTCGTCGTCGACCTCGGATACGGCGCCCGCCCGCACACCACGTTCGAGCTCGCCGACCGGTTGACGGCCGTGCGCGGCGACCGCCGGGTGGTCGGGCTCGAGATCGACCCCGAGCGTGTGGTCGAGAGCAGGAACGGAGTGAGTTTCGCCCGCGGCGGGTTCGAGCTCTCCGGACTGCGGCCCGTCCTCGTCCGTGCGTTCAACGTGTTGCGGCAGTACCCCGAGGACGCGGTCGGGCCGGCCTGGACGCGGATGCAGTCCGGGCTCGCACCGGGCGGGTTGATCCTCGACGGCACGTGTGACGAGCTGGGCCGCCGCTGCGCGTGGGTGCTGCTCGACGCCACCCGCCCGCTGTCGCTGACTTTGGCGTGGGATCCGTTCGCCGTGGAGAAGCCGTCGGACATCGCCGAACGGCTGCCCAAGGCGCTGATCCATCGCAACGTCCCCGGTGAGCCGGTCCACGCCCTCCTCGCGGCGGCGGATCGCGCGTGGGCCACCGCGGCGCCGCACGGCTCGTTCGGGCCGCGGGTGCGGTGGCGGGCCGCCCTCGAACTACTTCGCGCGCAGGGTCTTCCCGTGCAACCGCAGCGCCGCCGCATCCGCGACAACATCCTCACCGTTCCGTGGGCGCTGGTCGCGCCCGGTTCCGGCACGAATTAATTCACGCGACATCCCCGAGATCGCCCCGTAGAGTCGGTTTACGAAACATGTTGTGCCGGTGCGCAGGCGAGGGTTACTTCGACTGTTAATCGCGTGGTCGCCGGTTCGAATCCGGTCAGGGGCGCAGGTCCCTGTAGCTCAGCGGTAGAGCGCGTCCGTGCCTCCGCCGACTCCGATCTCGGCACGACAGGTGTGCGCGCCACCCGGTGCGCAGACGACGGATACTTCTCCGGTGAAGTGCGTGGGGCACGCGGTTCGACTCCGCACCCCGTCGTCGTCTCGACCTCGGGTGGCGCGCGCTCCGCACGTCCACCGGCACCTCCCGGAAGGAGGAACACCCATGAGCAAGTTCAACCTGAAGATGCTGCGCCGCAGTAAGATACAGAGTCCTATTACGTCGGACGCACAACCCGCCGGCCGCACCTTCGAGGGCGGCATCGGCTATGCCCGCGACGCGAAGAGCGAGCTGTTCCTCCTCGCGGTCACGAACATGGTCGGTGAGCACACCTTCTACGAGTCGGCCTCGGACCGCGACGAAAGGTTCGTCGCGCTGATCCACGAGGTCGCGCTGTCGGATCCGGAGTGGACCGCCCGCCTGATCGGGTGGCTGCGCCGCGACGCGCATCTGCGTTCGGCGTCGCTGGTGGCCGCCGCCGAGTTCGTCCGGGCCCGGCTGGGTGCCGGTCGGCACGGCGGCAACCGTGCCGTCATCTCCTCGGCCCTGGATCGGGCGGACGAGCCGGGCGAGCTGCTCGCCTACTGGATTGCGCGCCACGGCCGTTCGATCCCGAAGCCGGTGAAGCGCGGTATCGCCGATGCCGTCGTCCGGCTGTACTCGGAACGCTCACTGCTGAAGTGGGATTCCGAGGAGAGGGACGTCCGCTTCGGCGACGTTCTCGAGCTCACCCACGCGTCGCCGTCGGCGCCGTGGCAGGGCGAGCTGTTCCGGCACGCGATCGACCGGCGGCAGGGGCGCGAGAACACGATCCCCGCCGGCCTGCGGATGCTCACGGAACGGGCCTCGCTGACGGCGGTCCCGCCGGAGGATCGGCGGGCCGTCCTCCGAACCCCGGAGCGGCTGTCGGCGGCCGGCATGACGTGGGAGTCGCTCGCCGGCTGGCTGCAGGGACCGATGGATGCGGCGGCGTGGCAGGCGGTGATCCCGTCCATGGGATACACGGCGCTTCTCCGCAATCTGAGGAACTTCGACGAGGCCGGGATCCCCGACCACGTCGCGGAGCAGGTGGCGGCCCGGATCGCGGATCCGGGTGAGGTCGCGAAGTCGCGGCAGCTGCCGATGCGATTCCTCGCGGCGTACCGGAACGCGCCGAGCCTGCGGTGGGGTCACGCGCTCGAGTGTGCGCTCGGGGCGTCACTGTCCGCGGTCCCGTCGCTGCCCGGACGCACCCTGGTACTCGTCGACCGGTCGGGATCGATGTTCTACAGCCGCGTCTCGGCGCGGTCGGAACTGACGCGGGCGGACGCGGCCGCCGTGTTCGGCACCGTGCTGGCGGCACGCGCCGAGCGGGCGGATCTCGTCGAGTTCGGCACGGACAGCCGGAACGTGCCGTTCGAGCATCAGGCAGTGCTGCGGGTGGTCGACAGCTTCGGCGACCTGGGCGGCACGGACACGGCGGCGGCAGTGCGGAAGCATTACCGCGGCCACGATCGCGCCGTCGTCGTCACCGACGAGCAGGCGACGTGGGGTGATCCGACCCGGCACGTCCCGGCAGACGTCCCCGTGTACACGTGGAACGTGGCGGGCTACCGGCACGGTCACGGACCGACGGGGTCCGCGAACCGCCACACGTTCGGCGGACTGTCGGACGCGGGGTTCTCGATGATCCCGCTGCTGGAGGGCACCCGGGACGGCGAGTGGCCGTTCTGAGTCCCAGGGAGACCCGTCAGGTGCAGGTGGCCAGTGCGTGTTCGACGCGCTGCGCCACCTGTGCCGGCAGGGATCCGCACTCGCTGTGCAGTGCGCGCGCGTTCAGTCGCCCGATCGCGACGCCGTCGGCGACCACCTCGTCGAGCAGTTCCTGCGAGATTCCGCTGGCGGCGAGGTCGAGTGCCGTGCACAGCGGCGTGGTGATGCGCAGGGGGCCGACCTGCTCGCAGTCCTCCGGGCGCAGCGACCGCCGGTGCAGCGCCAACTGCTGCGTCGGCGAGGGCGGCGACAGCACCGTCGAGAGGTGGATGAACCGCGGGTACAGGTGTCCGAGACCGTGAAGTTCGGCGGCACTCTGGTGGGAGACCGCGGCGGCGGCACCGAACCAGGTGCACCACTTCGCGAACTCCTCGAGATCGGAGTGCGGACAATCCTTCAAGCGGAACAGGTCTCGTTCTATCTTGACCCACGAGCCGTCGGCGAGTCGCTCGCCGATCTCGTCGGCAGCGAAACCGAGGCGCAGCACCTGCGCAGTGGTGAAGAAACCCGCCTGAGCCGTCGCGACGCGTGTCAGCTCTTCACCGACACCTTCGCGCTCCGGGTCACCGGGACGTGGAGCCAACCATCCGGACATTCCCCTACATTACTGGGCAATTGTGGCACGTATCACAATTTCTGCGGATCTCGGCGACGCGCCGCCGACGCATTCACAGAATTTGTTCAGAGTTGTCGGGAAGAATCCGTGTAATGGCAGCCCGAACGAACTCCGCACCCCGAAGTAACCGTGTGCTCGTCATCTCTCTGGTCGTCATCGCCGCGCTCGTGGCGGTACTCGTCGGCGGCGAACTCTTCGTCCGCCACAGGGTGAAGACGTGCATGGCAGACCAGTTCGAGAGCCAACTCGGCTCGCAGGTGGACGTGGGACTGAGCTGGAAGCCGGTCCTGCTGCAGTCCGTCGACAAGAACGTCCCGTACATCACCATCGACAGCGACGACACCAAGTTCGGCCCCGCGCAGGGGATGCAGGTGCACGCCCAGGTCAACGACATCCGGATCGAGAACACCGCGGACAGCAGCGGCACCATCGGCAGCTCCGACGCGGACGTCACCTGGTCGACCGCAGGCATCCTCGCGACGCTGCAGCAGCAGGCGTTCGGTTCACTGATCAGCGGAGTCACCGCCGATTCGAGCGCGGGAACCCTGAAGTTCTCCGTCGGCCCGGCCGGGCTCGCGGATCTGACCGTCAAACCGGAGGTCGTGAACGGGACCGTGAAGGTGGACACGGTGGGTGCCGCGATCCTCGGTTTCGGGCTCCCCACCGACCTCGTCGACGGGGTGGTCCAAATCCTGACCTCGAGCCTGCAGACCTACCCGCTGGGCATGCAGCCGACGTCGCTGAAGGTCACCGACGACGCCATCGAGATCACCCTCGAAGGCGGCGCCTACACGATGCCGGCCGCCCCCACCCAGCAACAGCAGCAGGAACAGCAGAGCAGCTGCGGCCTCCTCGTCTGATCGGCGGCCGGGTCAGTCGGGCAGCCCGTCGAGGACGGCACGGGTTCCCGACAGGCCCAGCCGCGTCGCCCCGGCCGCGATCATCTCGAGCGCGGCCTGCGCGGTGCGGATGCCGCCGCTCGCCTTGACGCCCATCCGCCCGCCGACGGTCTGGGCCATCAACCGCACCGCCTCCACGGTCGCTCCCCCCGCCGGATGGAACCCGGTGGACGTCTTCACGAAGTTCGCGCCTGCCCGCTCGGCGGCCCGGCATGCCTCCACGATCGCCTCGTCGCTCAGCGCGGCGGTCTCCAGGATCACCTTGAGCACGGTGCTGTCGCCGACGGCCTCGCGCACGGTGAGGACGTCGGCCAGCACGGCGTTGAAGTCGCCGGCGACGGCGGCGCCGATGTCGATCACCATGTCGATCTCCTGCGCGCCCTGATCCACGGCGAGCCTGGCCTCGGCCCCCTTGACCAGCGAGTGGTGCTTCCCCGAGGGGAACCCGACCACCGCCGCGGTCACGAGACCGGGCGCCCTGACCGGCAGCATCGACGGCGACACGCAGACGGCGAGCACACCGAGTGCACGCGCCTCGTCGATCAGCGCCGTCACGTCGTCGGTGGTGGCCTCGGGCTTGAGGAGCGTGTGGTCGACGAGGTCGGCCACCTGGGAGCGGGTCAGTGCAACGTCGGACATACCTGTGAGCTTCGCACAATGCCGCCCGGGGGTCGCGGCACGGCCTAGCATCGCCGTATGAGTGATCCGGGATCGATCTTCGACGAGGCACGGCTCGAGTTCGACCGGCTGTCGACAGCCGTGTGGGCACCTGCCGGCCAGTCGCTCGCCTTCCAGCTCGGCCTCGGCCCCGGCGATGCCGTCCTCGACGTGTGTTGCGGCGCAGGGTCTTCCGCGTTGCCGGCCGCCACCGCGGTGGGGCCGACGGGCCTCGTCCACGGCGTCGACCTGTCCGACGAGCTCCTGGAGCAGGGCCGGGTCAAGGCGTCGGAACGCGGGCTGCAGAACATCGAGTTCGTCTGCGCGGACGCCACCACCTGGGAGCCGCCGAGCACCGTCCCGGAAGCCGGTTACGACGCGCTCGCCTGCTCGTACGGCGTGTTCTTCCTGCCCCACATGGACGCCGATTTCACCCGGCTCGCGGGCCTCGTCCGCCCCGGCGGGAAGGTCGGGATGACGGTGTGGCGGCGGGGGGCGCTGCGCGACTTCGCGGACGCGTTCCACGACGCCGTGGCGCGGCATCGGGAACCCACGCCGGAACCGGCCGGATCGCCGTTCGACCCGCTCGCGCGCATCGACACCCCGGATGCGCTCCACCAGTGGCTGGGCGAGCTGGGCGCGCACTCGACCGAGGTCCGGGAACTGTCCAACATCATTCCCGCCACCCCGGAGTTCGCCTGGGACCTCGTCCTGGGTGGGAACTTCCGCCGCGCGCTCGCCCCGTTCGACGACCGGACGGTCGAGCAGATCCGCCTCGATCTCCTGCAGCTGCTCACCGAGCGCGCGATTCACGACGTCGACGCCGGGACCCTCGTGGGCACCGCCGTGGTGAACGGCCGTAGTGCGACCTGAAAGACTGTTGACCATGAGCGCTGCTTCGACCGAGGATCACCGGTACGTTCTTTCACTCGGCTGCCCCGACCGCACCGGCATCGTCGCCCGGATCTCGACGTTCCTCGCCGACGTGGGCGGCTGGATCGTCGAGGCGGCATACCACGCCGACGCCGACACCGGCTGGTTCTTCACCCGTCAGGCCGTGCGTGCGTCTTCGGTCGACATGTCCATCGAGGAGCTGCGGGAACGGTTCGCCGCGGTCGCCGCCGAACTGGGCCCCGAGACGGAGTGGACGGTGGCGGACTCGGGTCAGCGCAAGCGGGTGGTGCTGCTGGTGAGCAAGGAGGCGCACTGCCTCCACGACCTGCTGGGACGTGCGGCGGGCGGCGAGTTGCCCGCCGACATCTGCGCGGTGATCGGCAACCACCGCGACCTCGAGAACGTCACGCGACAGCACGGCATCGACTTCCATCACGTGCCGTTCGCAAAGGACCCCGCCGACCGGGGCCCCGCCTTCGAGCAGGTGCGGAAACTGGTCGACGCCCACGATCCCGACGCCGTGGTGCTGGCCCGATTCATGCAGGTGCTGCCGTCGGAACTGTGCGAGCACTGGGCGGGCCGGGCGATCAACATCCACCACAGCTTCCTGCCGTCGTTCGTCGGCGCGCGCCCCTATCACCAGGCGTTCGCCCGCGGTGTGAAGCTGATCGGCGCCACGTGCCACTACGTGACGGCCGAACTCGACGCGGGGCCCATCATCGAGCAGGACGTGATCCGCGTCGACCATGCCGACGAGGTCGCGGACATGGTCCGGCAGGGCCGCGACATCGAGAAGCTCGTCCTCTCCCGCGGCCTGCGCTGGCATCTCGAGGATCGCGTCCTCGTGCACGGCCGTAAGACGGTGGTGTTCAGCTAGTTTCGTCGCACACGGTCCACTTCGGAAAGGGCATTGACATGGTCGACGTAGCAATTGCACAGTTCGCTGCCGGCCCGGACAAGGCGGACAACCTTGCGCTGATCGCGAAGTTCGCCGCGGAGGCGGCGGCGGGCGGGGCGCGGATGCTGGTGGCGCCCGAGTTCGCGATGTTCACGATCCCGACGATGGACGAGCGATTCGTGGACTCCGCGGAATCCCTGGACGGCGAGTTCGTCACCGGCCTCCGCGAGGTCGCCGCCCGGCACGCGATGACCGTCGTCGCCGGGATCAACGAGGCGATCCCCGGCGAGCGCCGGATCTTCAACACCCTCGTCGCGGTCGCCCCCGACGGCGGCATCGCCGCCACCTATCGGAAGCTGCACCTGTACGACGCGTTCGGTTACCGGGAGTCGGACGTCGTACAGGCCGGTTCGATCGGCGCCCCCGAGACGTTCACCGTCGACGGCGTCACCGTCGGCATGCAGACGTGTTACGACCTGCGGTTCCCGGAGGTGACCCGGCGCATCGTCGACGCGGGCGCGGACGTCCTGGTCCTGCCGGCCGCGTGGATGTCGGGCCCGCTCAAGGAAGACCACTGGACCACGCTCGTCCGCGCCCGGGCCATCGAGAACACGATGTACGTCGCCGCGGCCGATCAGAGCGGCCCGGTGGGTTCGGGCGCGTCGCTGATCGTCGATCCGATGGGGGTGGTGATCGCGTCCCTCGGCGAACGGGTCGGGACGGCGATCGGCACCGTCTCCCCCGACCGCGTCGCCGAGGTCCGCGCCAAGAATCCGGCGCTGACGCTCCGCCGGTTCGGTGTGGTCGCCGAGCAGTAGATTCCGGCGTTCAGCGGAAGACGTCGGGCAGGCCGTCGGACACCGACTGCGGGAAGTCGGGCTGCCGCTTGTCGAGGAACGCCGCGACTCCTTCGCGGACGTCGGCCGAGGCGCCGCGCACGTGGATGGCGATCGACTCGGCCCGGTGCGCCACCTCGGGGCTGTCGGCCCCGAGCATTCTCCACATCAACTGCCGGGTCAGTGCGACGGAGACCGGCGAGGTGCCCGCCGCCAGTTCGCGCGCCACCTCGATCGCTCGCGGCAGCACATCGTCGGCGGGGACGACCTCGCGGACGAGTCCGCGATCGAGGGCCTCCGCCGCCGGCACCATCTTGCCGCCGACGGCCCATTCGACGGCGGTCGAGATGCCGACGATCCGGGGTAGGAACCAGGTGGAACACGCCTCCGGTACGAGCCCTCGGCGGGTGAACACGAACCCGAACTTCGCAGTGTCCGAGGCGATCCGGATGTCGGCGGGCAGCGTCATCGTGACACCGACGCCGGCCGCCGGACCGTTGATCGCCGCGATCACCGGTTTCGTCGACCGATAGATCCGCAGCGCCGTCTGGCCTCCCGAATCCGGCGGCGCCTCGCCGGTGTCCGGATCGCCGTCCATGACGAACGTGTCGCCGCCGGCCGCGAGGTCGGCCCCGGCGCAGAAGGCGCGACCGGTTCCCGTCAGGACGATCGCCCGGATCGAATCATCCGCGTCGCACTCGTCGAAGACCTCGATGATGCGGTCCCGCATTCCGAGAGTGAACGCGTTGAGCCGTTCCGGGCGATTCAGCCGCACGACGGCGATCTCCTCGCGGCGTTCCAGTAAGACCACGCTCTCGACATCGACAGACGTCATTTCTTCTTCTTCCTCTTCGTCGAATCACGCTGGGGGTGTAGCGTCAGCGCACCTTCGAGAACCTCTCGGACACGTCGCGGTACTCGGATCGGATCGCGGTCTTCGACAGCTTTCCGCTGGGCAGGCGCGGCAGGGGTTCGTTCCGGATCACGACATATCGGGGAACCTTGTAGTCGGCGACCAGCCGGTCGCAGTGCTCGATGATGGCGGCTTCGTCGACGTCGCCGGTGACCGTCACGATCGCCGCGGGAGTTTCGCCGAACCGCGCGTCCTTCGCGGCGATCACCGCGACTTCCTCGACGCCCTCGATCTCACCGATCACGCGCTCCAACTCGACCGGTGAAATGTTGATTCCTCCGGTGATGATGAGGTCTTTGAGCCGGTCGACGAACTGCAGCCGCCCCTCGCTGTCCCGCGTTCCCAGGTCGCCGCTGTGCAGCCAGCCGTCCCGCAGCGCGGCCGCCGTCGATTCCTCGTCGTTCCAGTAGCCGGGCGTGACGCCGGGTCCGCTGAGGAGAATTTCGCCTTCCTCGCCGGGGTCTGCCTCGGTTCCGTCGGGGCGGACCACCTTCATCTCGGTGAAGATGGAGCCGTTTCCGCACGTCGCGGGATGGTCGAAGGCCTCGCTGACGAGTGTGGCGGTCGCGACTCCCCCGGCCTCCGTCATGCCGTAGATCTGCCGGAGTGCCACCCCCTTGTCGGCCCACCGCTGCAGAAGCGCAGGCGCGACCGCAGCGCCGCCGACGATCGCCGTCCGCAGGGAACCGAGGTCGGCGTTCTCGAATTCCGGGGCCCGGGAGATCGCGTCGAAGATCAGGGGAACACCGAACAGGGCCTGGACCCGGTGTTCGCTCAGCAACGCCGCGGCACGACCGGGTTTCAGCTCGCGTTCGATGATGATGGTGCCACCCAGCACGGTGGTCATGAGCAGACCCCACACGAGGCCGGGTGTGAAGACGAGCGGAAGAACCAGCAGCGTCGTCGACCCGGGCCGCAGCCCCTCTTCCGTCAGCGACGCCTCGAAGACGATATTGAGCAGGGTGCGGTTGGTGCAGATGACGCCCTTGGAGAGCCCCGTCGAGCCGCTGGTGAACAGCAGCGCCGTCGGCTCTTCGGGCCCGACGTCGATCCGGAAGTCGTCGATACCGCCGCTGCGCAGCACCGAGAATTCGTCGAACGGCAGCGAATCGAAAACCCCGCCCAGGGAGCGCGTCGCGTCGACGGAGTCGCCGAACTCGGCGGGCGCGAGCACCAGCCGGACTCCCGCGTCGTCGACCACCTTGCGGAGTTCCGCGGGCTTCAGTCGCGGGTTCAACGGCACGAGGACCGCTCCCGCCTTCAGCACGCCGAGGGCGATAACCGGCCAGTCGAGTGAGTTCGGGCCGAGGACACCGACTCGATCTCCCGGCCCGATCCCGGCCTCGGCGATCCGGCGTGCAACTCGGCTCGACCAGTCCTGCAGTTCCCGGTACGTGAGCGCGTCGTCGTCGACGACGATCGCGCGCTGGTCGCCCTTCGTCGCCGCCCACCAGTGCAATGCCGACCCGATTGTCGCAGCCATCTCCACTCAACCTTCCGCCGTCGCCGCCGGGCGACATCGATGTCACGGCAGACGCCTCGCGCCACCGCTCAAAACCTACGATCTATAGATTAACTGATGGTGCACCGAATCGGACACCCCGATCGGCATGTTTTCTCCGCGCGCGCTCCGCACCAGCTGCCACCAGTCCGGCAGCACCCGCCGCCACCCCGCCCACCCAGAACGCGATCACGAACGCGCGCTCGGACGCCAGGTCTGTGCCGGGGACGGTCACGGAGGCGAGCAGCGTCGCCACCAGGGCGCCGGCGACCGAACTACCGAAGGTCCGCGCAATCGCGTTGATGCCGTTGGTGACCCCGGTGAATTCGGGCGGCACCGCGTCGACGAGCAGCGCGGGCAGCACCGCGAACGACGCACTCACGAAGACGTTGATCACGACGAGCGCGACGACAACCTGCCACAGCCGGGTGTGGGCCACCGCCAGCACCGCGAATCCGGCCACCCCGATCCCGCAGGCCGCGACGAACACCCGGTCGGCGCGGAAGCGGTGCACGAAGCGGCCGCTCGCCATTGCCGCTGTCACGCCCGCGACCGAACCCGGGAGCAGCACGACAAGACTCGTCCGCAGCACCGACGCGTCGAAGCCGTAGCCGACGGCCGCGCGCGAGGCCTGGACGAACTGGGCCGAGCCGAGAAACTGGATGTACATGGCCATTCCGACGAGAAACGCCGCGAGATGAGTGCCGGCAACCCGCCGGCCGGACAGCAGCATCGGAGGGACGAGGGGGCTCCGGGTCCGACGCTCGTGCAGATACCACCCGGCCGAGACGACCATCCCCAGCGCCGCGGCGCCGACCGTTTGCGGCGACCCCCAGCCCCACCGGCCGCCTTCGGCGAGGGCGATCAGAATCGCGGACAGCCCCACTGCCATCAGGGCGACTCCGACCGGATCGAGACCACCCCGGGATGTTTCCGCCCCGCCACGCGGGACGGTCACCCAGGCAACCACCAGTGCGGCGAGATTCAGCACCACGAGCAGCCCGAACACCCGCCGGAAATCCGCGCCCTCGGTGCACAGCACCCCGGCGGCGATCATCCCGAGCCCTCCGCCGATGGCCAGGATCCCGGACATCAGCCCGATGGCGCTCAGGAGCCGTCGCGGGCCGAGCCGGCGTCGCAGCACGGCGACGCCGATCGGGAACAGCGCGAACGCCGCCCCCTGGAGGATTCGGCCGAGCACGAGGAGCGGGAGTCGGCCGGTGCCGGTACACAGCACCGAACCGAGGAGGACCACGACGAGAATCCCCAGCAGCACCGGGCGCGGACCGCGCCGGTCGGCGAGTCTGCCGAGGACCGGCGTGCTCACTGCCGCGGCGAGCAGGTTAGCCGTCACCACCCAGCCGATTGCGGCCGAATCGACTCCGAGTTGCGACGCCATAGCAGGGAGCAGCGGTACCACCGCCGTCTGTATGACGGCCGTGGTCATGACGACGAAGCACAGCGCCGGGACCAGGAATCGGTCGCGGGACGCCGGGCGCCGGGTCTGGTTCGTGACGGTGACCGACTCGGCGTCCTTCGTGACCATCTGTCACAGATCCAGGGTCAGCTTGGGTGTGCAACTCCGGGACACGCAGATCATCATGGCGTCGTTCTCCGCCTGCTCGTCCTCGCTGAGGACGGAGTCGCGGTGATCGGGAGTGCCGCGGAGCACCGCCACCTCGCACGTTCCGCAGGTGCCCTCCCGGCAGGAGAAGTCGGCGTCGACGCCCTCCCGGAGGACGGCGTCGAGAATCGTCTCGTCCGCGGCGACCTGGACCGTCCGCCCCGATCGGGCGAGTTCGACTTCGAAGGCTCCGTCGTCGCCGTGCTCCGGGGGCTCCTTCGGCGCGAAGCGTTCGACGTGCAGTGTGACGTGCGGACGTTCCCGGCACGCCGATTCGATGGCCTGCAGCAACGGTTCCGGGCCACAGCAGTACACGACGGTTCCGGGCTCGACCTCGGCGAGAGCCGTCGCGAGGTCGAGGTGGCCGTGCTCGTCCTGCGGGCGGATGCGCACCTGGTCCGGGTGTGCTGCCGCGAGTTCGTCGGCGAATGCCATGCTCGCGCGGGTCCGCCCACCGTAGAGCAGGCGCCACGGCGCTCCCTTGGCGTCCACTTCCCTCGTCATCGGAAGGAGCGGCGTGATGCCGATGCCGCCGGCCACGAACAGGTACGAGTCGGCATCGACGAGCGCGAAGTGGTTGCGGGGGCCGCCGACGTCGACGAGGTCACCGGACTCGAGCTTGTCGTGGACGCGGATCGAGCCACCCCGGCCGTCGGCCTCGCGGAGCACGGCCACGGTCAGCGATGTCGTGTCACCGGGGTCGCCGCACAGCGAGTACTGGCGGGTGGTGGTGTCGTCGAGGATCAGATCGATGTGCGAACCCGGTGTCCAGGCCGGGGCCGTCGCACCGTCGTGGTCGACCAGGGTGAGTCGCACGACGCCGTCGGCGAGCGTGTCCTTGCCTGCAACCTGCATCTGCCGCCGTTGCTGGTTCGCGTTGCTGGTCATTCACGTCTCGTTCCACTCGACTCGGCTTGCCCATAAATCTTATGCAATTAGGTTAATGTCGCGCAAGGCGCCCGTCGGAGGTGTTGCCCCGCGGCCGCACCTGAGATAAACCTATGATCATTAGAATTATCGACGGGAGTACTCACTCATGAACCAGCCGGCAACCGAATCGGTGCTCGACCTGTTCCGCCTGACCGACTCCGTGGCCGTCGTCACCGGAGCGGGCAGCGGCCTCGGTGCGGGGTTCGCGTGCGCCCTCGCGGAGGCCGGCGCGGACGTCGTGATCGCCGCGCGACGACGCGACAGACTCGACGCGGTCGCCCGATCGGTGACCGAACGCGGTCGCGACTGCCTCGTGGTCCCCACCGACGTCACCGACCCGCAACAGTGCGACGCGCTCGCACAGGCTGCGATCGACCGGTTCGGCAGGCTCGACGTCCTGGTGAACAACGCCGGGGTCACCCATGCCGCACCCGCCACCCGGGAACGGCCCGAGGACTACCGGGCGGTCCTCGACGTGAATCTCTTCGGCGCCTACTGGGCCGCCCAGGCCTGCGCCCGCGTGATGGGGCCCGGCTCCAGCATCGTCAACATCACCAGCATGCTCGGCCTGGTGAAGTCCGTCCTCCCACAGGCCGCGTACTCGTCGAGCAAGGCCGGGCTCATCGGGCTGACCAGGGATCTGTCGAACCAGTGGTCCGGACGGAAGGGCATCCGGGTCAACGCGATCGCGCCAGGCTTCGTCGACACCGACATGATCGGTGAGATGTCGGCGGACACCCTCGCGGCCTTCCTCCACAACTGCTCGCTGGGACGGACGGCCACCCAGCGCGAGCTCGACGCGGCGGTGGTCTTCCTCGCCAGCCGGGCGTCGGGATACATCACCGGTTCGACGCTGGCCGTCGACGGCGGAACCTCCGGTCACTGACCGACGAAAGGCGAGAACATCATGCCCCTCACCACCCTTCGCACCGAACTCCGCGGCGACGGAGTCGTGCTCACCGCAGACCGATGGGAGCCGACCTCCCCGCAGAAGGGGATCGTCCTGCTTCTCCACGGCGGCGGGCAGACCCGCCATTCGTGGCAGCGCACCGGAATTCGGCTCGCCGACAACGGCTGGTGCGCACTGGCGATCGATGCCCGCGGTCACGGTGAGAGCGAGTGGGCCGAGGACGGCGACTACGGCAGCAACGCCCACGCGCGGGATCTCGCCGCCGTCGTCGCCGATCTCGGCGAACCCCCGGTACTGGTCGGCGCGTCCATGGGCGGAATGGCGTCGCTGCTCGCGCAGGGCGACCACGGCATCGGCCGCGCACTGGTCCTGGTGGACATCACCCCCCGCGCCGAGCCCGTCGGACTCGCCAAGATCACGGCGTTCCTGGAGAGCGGACTCTCCGGTTTCGACACGCTCGACGACGCGCTCGCCGCGGTCGTCGCGTACAACCCGCACCGCCGTCGTCCGCCGCGGATCGACGGCCTCCGCAAGAACCTCCGACAGCGTGACGGACGCTGGTATTGGCACTGGGATCCCCGGATGATCACGCATCGGGAGAACAGCGTCGACGAGGCCGCGACCCGGGAGGCACGGGCCCGTGCCGCGGCCCGCGCGGTGACCGTCCCGACCCTCCTGATCCGGGGCGCGCAGTCCGACGTCGTCAGCGCGGACGGTGCCCGTGACCTGCTGGAACTGATCCCCACGGCCCGGCAGATCGACGTCGGAGGCGCCGGGCACATGGTCAGCGGCGACGACAACGACCTGCTCAGCGAGGGACTGCTCGACTTCCTCGACCGAGAGGTCGCCTACACCCATGAGGTGACCGCGACCCGCTACGATTCACCTCACCATGCCAAATAACCACTCGAGCGAACCCCACCGGAAAGCCTGACATGCCCCGACCATCGAAGCCCCTGATCAGCCGTGCAACTGCGGTGCAGGCGTCCATCGAAATCATCGATTCCGAAGGGCTCGAGGCATTCAGCCTGCCGCGACTGGCCAAGCACCTCGGGGTGCAGGCACCGTCGTTGTACCACCACTTCGCGGACAAGAGCGCGATCCTGTCCGCGGTGGCACGCCACATCGCCGGCGCCACCGTCGTGCGTCCCCGCCGCAAGCCCGGTCCCGACTGGCCCGAGTTCTTCGTGGCGTTGAGCATGAACTTCCGCCAGGCCATTCTCCGGCACCGTAACGCGGCACCGATCCTGCTGCAGTACCTGCCCCGCGACCTCCTGATCGGCACGTACGAGGACACGGCCCGCTTCCTCCTGGACTCCGGCGTCCCGACGCATCTCCACGTGCAGATCCTGGACGGAATGGAGACGTTGTCCGTCGGCGCCGTTCTCACCGAGGCGATGCGCAAACCGAGCACCCGCGCGACGATCTTCCCGAACGTCGACCCGGACTCGCAGCCTCTCCTCGCGGAAGCCCTTGCTGCCAACGAACTCTCGTCGAAGAGGCTGTTCGAGGAGATGATCCGCAGCTTCCTGTACGGGGTGATGCGGAACCAGGCCGGCGCCGGGACCGCCACCGAGGAACGCTCCGCCTGAAGCGTCACCACCCGAGCACGCGAACGGCCCCTGGACTTCGATTCCAGGGGCCGTTCGTCGTCTCTGCGAGCGCGCCGGCTATCCGGTCGCCGGCAGGTGCACCGTCTTGGTCTCGAAGAACTCCTCGAGGCCCTCGATTCCGCCTTCACGCCCGACGCCGGACTGCTTGTAGCCGCCGAACGGCACCGTGAAGTCGATGATGGCCGCATTCACGCTGATCGTTCCGGTCCGGATCCGCTGAGCCACCTCGAAACCGTGATCGAGGTCCTCGGTGTACACCGCACCGGACAGGCCGTAGATCGAGTCGTTGGCGATGGCGATCGCCTCCTCCTCGTCCTCGTAGGTGATCACGGAGATGACCGGTCCGAAGATCTCCTCCTGCGCGACTCGCATGTCGTTGCGCACGCCGTCGATGAGAGTCGGCTCGACGAAGAAGCCGTGTTCGACCCCGGCGGGCCGCCCGCCGCCGAGCACGATCGTCGCGCCTTCCTCCTTGGCCGAGGCGATGTAGCCCTCGACGCGGTCGCGTTGCCGCTCCATGGCGAGCGGTCCGAGGAAGTTCGTCTGCTCCCACGGATTTCCCATCGGCAGGAAACTCAGGGCACCCTTGAACGCTTCGATCACCTCGTCGTGCCGCTTGCGGGAGACGAGGACACGGGTCAGCGCGATACATGCCTGGCCGCTCTGCATGCAGCCACCCATCGGGAGAGACTGCATGACGTGCCCCAGATCGGCGTCGTCGAGGATGATGGCCGCCGACTTCCCACCGAGTTCGAGGGACACCCGCGCGATCCGCTCGCCGGCGAGCGACATGATGCGGCGCCCGGCGAGAGTGCTTCCGGTGAAGGTGATGTGATCGACGTCGGGATTGGTGACCAGAGTTTCGGAGATCTCGCGATCGGCGCAGAGAACGCTGACGACCCCGGGCGGAATCACGCCTTCCGCCGTCAGTTCCCCGATGATGTCGGCGAACACGGACGGCGAGAGGGGGGCCTCCGGCGCCGTCTTGAGAATCACCGAGCAACCGGCGGCGAGAGCCGGCGCCAGCTTGAACGCGATCGTCCCGATCGGCCCGTTCCAGGGGATGATGGCGGCGACCACACCGGTCGGCTCCTTGAGGATGCGGGAGATTCCGCCGTCGGCCCGGGTCCGGTCCTCACGGGTGGAGAAGTTCCGGGCCACCGCGGCGACGGCGCGGAACAATCCGGCAGTCATCTGCTGGGTCGGTCCGCTGACCGCGACGGGGATGCCGACCTCGACGACCCCGAGCGGGGTCAACTCCTCGACCCGGCCCTCGAGCCGGTTCGCGATCTCGTCGAGAACATCGGCGCGCTCGGCCATCGTGCGCGACGCCCACTCGCCGGAGTCGAACGACGCGCGCGCTTCCCGCACGGCCCGTGCGACGTCTTCCGCTGTGGCGCTGCGGATTCGCGCCGTCTGCTTCTCGGTCCACGGGTCGACGAGGTCGATCCATTCGTCTCCCGTCGACTCCACCCAACGGCCGCCCACGAATACCTGCTCGCGATCGGCGATCTTCGGCGGCGCTGCTGCCGTCGACTCTGTTGTCGTCATTCGATAACTCCTTCGCTCAGCGGTTGTTGTAGCCGGCATCGACCGGCAGGGTCACGCCCGTGACGTAGCGCGCCTCGTCGGAGGCGAGGAACACGATGGCGTTGCTGATGTCGACGGCCTCGATCAGCTCGACCGGCATCGGATTCTTGTACGACTCGTCGTTCGCGACCTCGGGGTGCGAATTCACGAACTCGCCGTATTCGGCGTTGGCCACCATCGGGGTGTTCACCCCGGTCGGATGCACGGTGTTGACTCGAATGCTGTGCTTGGCCAGCTGCTTCGAGTACAGGCGCATGAGCCCGACGACGCCGTGCTTGGCCGCGGAGTAGCCGGCCTGTCCGGGGAACGTGTTCAGCCCGATGCTGGTGAGGCCCGCGGCGGAACTGGTGATGACGATCGACCCGCCCTGTCCGCGCTCGATCAGTCCGGGCACCGTCACCTCCAGGACGTGCCACACGCCGGTGAGCATCACGTCGATCGCGTCGTGCCACGCCTGCGGCTGATCACCGGGTTCGATGACGGGCATGATCCCGGCGTTGGGCAGGACGATGTCGACGTGCCCGAACTGTTCGATTCCGGCGTCGTACGCGCGCTGGACGTCGGCCCGGTTCCGAACGTCGCCCACCGACGTGACGATGGAGCCGCCGGCCTCCTTGACCAGACGTTCGGTCTCGGCGAGGTCGTCCGTGGTGGCCATCGGGTAGAAGACCGTGTCGATCTGCTCGCAGATGTCCATCGCGATGACCGAGGCGCCCTCCTCTGCCAGCCGAATGGCATGCGAACGTCCCTGTCCGCGAGCGGCACCGGTGACGAACGCGACCTTCCCCTCGAGTCGTGTCATGACGTGTCCTTCCGTTCAACCGAGTCTGAGATGTCGGTGATGAGCGCCGAAATGTCGCGCGGCGTGCGCGCGGTAGCACTGGATGTGAGCCTGGGTTCGAGGGCCGTCTGCGAGACGCCCTCGTCACGGACATCGCTTGTGAGCCGTGTCACAGGACAGTAGCGCGGCGACCGTCGCTCGTCAACAGTGCGACAAATATCGTTCTACGTCTCATGCCTCAGAGGTAGCCGGGAGCCTCGTGCCAGTCGCCGACCTGGTAGCACGTGTGCGCATCCTCCTGCTCGAACGACAGCAACCGGCACAGGCGGACGGCCCCCTCGTCGTCGGGATCGATTCGCATCAAGGCGATCTGAGCCCCGGCGTCGCGCAGCACCTCGAGCGCCCGCACGAGCAGCCCGGCACCCAGACCGCCGCCACGCGACTCCTTTTCGAGCACCAGAGCCCGGATCCACGACGCTCGCAGCTCGAGGTGCGTGTGCAGCGACGGGTCCAGCCAGACGAAACCCCGGGGCCGTCCGGCGTCGCCGGACGCGACGATCACGGACCCGGCTCCGTGGGCACGACTCTCCGAGAGCTTCTCGAGCTGCACCGGGGGAATTCCCGCGCGGCCCAGTACGTCGTCGAGGGCTTTCTCCGACGCAGGGTCGTCCAGCCCGCGCGGTTCCTCCAGGACCGTCCCCTGCGGGAGGTCCACCGGGTCGAGCGGAGCCGCGAACGGCCCGGTCAGGCTGCGGAACAGGGTCCACAGCCGGCTGACCGACGCGATCCGGAACCTCCGAGTCAGTCGCTCCGCCGCCGGGTGCGTACCGAAAGCCCAGGTGCGCAGGGCGCGCGCACCGGTACCCATCCAGCCGTCGGGGCGGTCCACGTCGAGGCCCATCTCCTCGACGAGCAGGGTCGCGATTCCGCGCGATCGATAGTCGGGGTGCACGACGAACTGGACCGTGCCGAGGCCCTCGTCGTCCACAGCAAGGTGGAGGTATGCGACGACGACGAGCGGCACGTCCTCGAGGGCGCTCAACCCTCGACGCGCCTTGACCGCGAGGTGCGATACCCGCACCCCCTTCCGCGAACGGGCCGTGACGTCGCGCGGTTCGATGCGCGAGAACCCCGCCTCGTCGTCGTATTCCGCGGCCGCGGCCACCAGGGCGAGCACTTCGTCGCGGTCGTCGTCTGCGAGTTCCTCGCACCACTGACAGGAAATCATCCGTATCACTCCTCATCGGACGGTGTCACCCAAACCTAATGTTCATTGATTAAACCCGCAACGGCCGGACCTGCGAGGGTTTACACATAAATCTATGTGAGTTAGATTTATGGGGTCGATCCACACCGCACTCGGAGACGGTGGCGGGAAGCGGCGACCACGCCGGCCCATCGACTCCGCACGACACTGGAGGAAACGCAATGACCGAGGTCGGAGCACCCCGCGAGGAACGCATTCGCCGGGCCCTGGATCACCTGCGCAACGACACGACGGACGAGTTCGAGCACATCACCTGGTTCCAGCCGGAGGAGTTCACCGATCCGGCCGTGGCCAAGCAGGAACGCGACCTCATCTTCGGCCGGGTTCCCTCGATCGTCGCGCACGGCTCGGAGATCCCCCGCTCCGGCGACTTCTTCACCCTGCAGATGCCGCGGAACAACATCATCGTCGTCCGCCAGCGCGACGGCGGCGTCAAGACGTTCGTCAACCTCTGCAGGCACCGGGGCGCCCTCCTCGAGAAGGAGGAGAAGGGCCGCTGCCGCCTCTTCTCCTGCCCGTACCACCGGTGGTCGTACGACACGGACGGCTCCCTGCGGACGATCACCCGCGACAACACCTTCGGCGAGACCGACACCACGAACATGGGCCTGGTGGAACTGCCGACCGAGGAGCGTCACGGGTTCATCTGGGTGGTGGACGAGGCGAACGCCGAGATCGACGTGGCGGGCTGGCTCGGCGAGGAGATGGACACGATCCTCTCCGGCTACGACCTCGGTTCGAAGATCGCCTTCCAGGCCGAAGGGTTCGACGAGCCGGTCAACTGGAAGATCATGCAGGACGCCTTCCTCGACGGCTACCACATCCAGTACGCCCACCCCAACACCGCGGCCAAGCACATCCACACCAACGTGATGGCGTTCGAGGACTTCGGCAGGCACTGCCGTTTCATCGCGCCGCGCAAGTCGATCGACCGGTGGATCGAGGAGGATCCCGGCGACCGCAGCCTGGCCAAGGACATCACGGAAACCCACTTCCTGCTGCCCAATAGCACCCTGCTGCGGCAGCCGGATCACTTCCAGCTCCTCACGTTCCGTCCGCACCCCACCGATCCGCAGCGCTGCCGCATGGAGATGCGCCTGATCGTGCCGCCGGTCGCGGACACCGAGATGACCGAGGAGAAGTGGACCCGCCTGTGGAACAAGAACTGGGAGATTCTGCTCGCAGTTCTGCACGCCGAGGACTTCCCGCTCCTGCGGGACTCCCAGCACGGCATGACGAGCGCCAACGCCGGACGGATGGTGTTGGGCCAGAACGAGGTCGCCAATCAGGTGTTCCGTCGCGAAACCCAGAAACTGCTGGCAACGAACTAACCGACAACACATGATGTGCGGGGCGCCCGGCGGGCGCCCCGCCGCAGGAGGAAAGCATGCAGAGCGATCTCTTCGATCAGGACCACAAACTGTTCCGCGAATCCGTCCGCGGATTCGTCGACAAGCACGTCGTTCCCCAGCTCGAGAAATGGGACGCGGATCGCCTGATCGATCGCGAGACCTGGTTGGCCGCAGGTCGCCAGGGCCTGCTCGGGCTCACCGTTCCCGAGGAGTTCGGCGGCCCGGGCGAACTCGACTACCGCTTCCGCGTCGTGATCCAGCAGGAGATCGCCCGCGTCGGCGCGTCGGCCCTGCAGTCCGGGTTCTCGACGAACGACGACATCGTTCTGAACTACCTGCTCCGGCACGCCAACGAGGAGCAGCGACGCCGCTGGTTGCCCGGATTCGTCACCGGCGAGACGATCGGTGCGATCGCGATGAGTGAGCCTGCCGCGGGCAGCGACCTGCGCGCCATCCAGACCACTGCCGTCGCCGACGGCGACACCTGGGTGATCAACGGGTCCAAGACCTTCATCACCAGCGGCATTCTCGCCGACCTGGTGATCGTGTTCGCGAAGACCGATTCCGCTGCCGGTTCCCGCGGATTCAGCCTCTTCGTCGTCGAGGACGGGACGCCGGGATTCGCCCGGGGCCGCAAGCTCGACAAGCTGGGTCTGCACGCGCAGGACACCGCCGAGTTGTTCTTCGAGGACGTCCGCGTCCCGAAGGAGAACCTGCTCGGCGAGGTCGGTTCGGGCTTCGCATACCTGATGCAGAGCCTTCCCCTCGAACGGCTCGGTATCGGCATCGCCGCGCAGGTGTCCGCGGAGGCGGTGCTCGGGTGGACGCTCGACTACGTCAAGGAGCGCACGGCCTTCGGCAAGCGGGTCGGGGAGTTTCAGGGCCTCGGCTTCACCCTCGCCGAACTGCAGACGGCCGTCGAGGTGTCCCGCGCCTATATCGACCGGTGCGTGCGTGAGCACAATGCGGGCACCCTCACCGCCGTGGACGCCGCCAAGGCCAAGCTGTGGGCCACGGAACTGCAGGGTCGCGTGATCGATGCCGGAGTGCAGTTCCACGGCGGTTACGGCTACATGATGGAGTACCCGGTCGCGAAGGCGTACATCGACGCGCGGATCCAGCGGATCTACGGTGGCACCAACGAGATCATGAAGGAAATCATCCATCGAGACCTGATGAAGGCCTGAACGATTCCGGCAAGAAGGGGTGCGGCGAAGAAATATTCGCCGCACCCCTTCTTCGCCGTTCCCACCCCGCGCGCACCGGCCCGGGAACTACACTGAATAGGTAAATCGGCCGCGGTGGAGGAGTCGGACGAGATGAGTGCGGCCGGCGGGGCCCCCCACCGAGCTCCCGAAGGTCCGCCGCAAACGAACTGGCCTGCCGCGTGGGCCTATTCCATCGAGCACCCCGACGCGATCCCGCAGGGCATGAACGATTTCTCGTGCAGGCCGGACGCCGCTCATCCGCGGCCCGTCGTCCTCGTCAATGGAACATTCGAGAACAGCTATGCCAACTGGGCGATGTACTCCCCCCAGCTGAAAGCCGACGGCTACTGCGTCTTCGGCCTGGACTACGGCGGACCGGACGCCGGCCCGTTCCATCAGACGGGTGACATGCGCGTGTCCGCCCGGCAGGTCGGCGATTTCGTCGAGACGGTGCTCGCCGCTACCGGTGCGGACCGGGTCGATCTCGTCGGCACTCCCAGGGCGGACTCGTGCCGCTGTACTTCATCAACCATCTCGGTGGAGAGTCGAAGATCGGCACCATGATCGGGGTCGCTCCCGCCACCAACGGCATCAGCGCCTACGGAATGCTGAATTTTCTCGCCGCGCACCGCGAGGCGAAAGACGCTGTCGGAAGCGTAATTCCGGCGGTCGACGACGGGACGGCAGGCTCCGCGTTCGTCACGGAGACCGGGCAGGGCGGGATGACCCGCCCGGGAGTCGAGTACGCCACCGTCAGTTCGCGATCCGATCTCGTCGTGCAACTGCACGAGTCTCAGTGACCACCCGGGCCGAACGTGTCCAACGTCGTCGTTCAAGACGGCCGTGGCTCCCGCCTACCATCCCGTGGCGCCCCCGCCCTGAAACCGCCCCTGCCCTGAAACCGGTCCTGCCCTGAACCGTTCGCGTCACCGAAGCGCGGCGGCGGTCTCGGAGACCGGTGCCGGTTCCTCGACGGGCGGCTGCAGGACTGCCTCCGCCACCAGGCGATCCACTTCGTCGGTCGTCATGCGCAGCACGTCCTCGCAGATCTCCCGGCTGTGCTGCCCGGCGACCGGGGCCTGCCGCAACGGCGGATCGGAAATGGCCGAGAAGCGCGCGACGCGGGCTGCCGTGGGCAGCGCCTTGGGCAGCAGGTCGTGATGGGTGAGCGTGTAGGCGTCGCGGGCCGCCAGGTGCGGGTCGGTGAGCAGTTCGGGAAGTCGCAGCATCATGCCGGCGGGCACTCCGGCTGCCTGCAACGCCGCGACCGCCTGTGCGGGAGTCTGCGTCCGCAGCCACTCGTCCAGCACGTCGTCGACGTCGGCGCGATTCCGGATCCGCTCGGCCCGTGTGCGGAATGCCGGAACGTCCGCCAATTCGGGGCGGCCGATGACTCCGCACAGTTGCACCCAGTCGTCGTCGTCCCGGACCGACACGACGCACCACTCGTCGTCACCCGCGCAGGCGAACACCCCGGCAGGCGCAGCGAACGGGTCGGAGTTGCCGGGCGCGGCGACGGTGCCCGGACGCAGCGATTCGGTGACGAGTTGGGCACCGAGCTGGACGAGCGCGGTATCCGCCTGCGCCACCTCGAGCGCCGCGCCCCGACCCGTGCGGGTCCGCTGGATCAGCGCTGCGAGCACCGCGATCGCCGTGACGTGCGCCGCGATGTGGTCGGGGTAGACGGTCGAGCCGTCACAGAGCAGGTCCTCGTTCTCGGGGTACCGCCACAGCGCGGACACACCGCACGCGGCACGCACCAGCGGGCCGTACCCGAGTCGGTTGTTCCACGGCCCGGTGCTGCCGAACGCGCTGCTCTCGGACACGATGATGCGCGGGTTGAGGGCGGCGAGTTCGTCGTACGACAGACCCATCGACGCGAGTGTGCCGGGCTTGAAATTGGCCAGCACCACATCGGCTTCGACGACGAGGCGACGGAACACGTCCCGGCCCCCCGGGCTGCGCAGGTCCAGACCGAGGCTGCGCTTGTTGCGGTGCCCCCAGGCGACGGACGCGGCCAGCGCCGCACCCCGCTTCGACTGGCGGAGCCCGTCGGGGAACTTGGCGTTCTCGACCTTGACGACGTCGGCGCCGTAGTCGGCGAACTGCCGGCTGAGTTCGGCGCCGAAGACGATCACGCCCAGGTCGAGGACGCGAAGGCCGTCGAGGGGGCGAGTGCCCGGCTGCGGGTTCCCGAGCCCCGCACGAGTGGGGTTCTCCCTCGTCGCCGCGGGCACGGCGTCGTGTTCCCCGACCTCGGGCGCCGGGGTCCTCATTCCGACGCGTGCGCCGTCGATCGACACGTATCCCGTCGGAACGCGGGCGTGCACCCCGGTGGCGATCTCCACGTCCGCGAGTGCACCGGACACGTCGAAGTGCTCGGTCGTCAGGACTTCCCCGAGCGAGAGCACACCGCCGACCGGCACTCCCCTGGCCGCACCCTCCGCGACCAGTTGGTCGCGGGTGCGGGTCGCGAAGAGCGCCTCGATGAGGGGGTGCAGGGCGCCCGCGGCGGCGAAGCGGGCCGGGATGGTGTCGTACTTCGGGTCGGCGAATTCTGCGGGCTCGCCGAGCCATTCGAACATGCCCCGCCACTGCCGCCTGGCCAGCAGGCAGATCCGTACGTAGCCGTCGGCGCAGGGGAACACCGGATAGAAGTTCGACGCGTCCGGCCGCCCCCGGGGGAAGTCGTCCGAGCGTCCCGCCGCGGCGGAACCCTGTGTGCCGAATCCGGGGTCGAAGCCGTGGACGAGCGCTTCGAACGCGGACAGATCGACAACTTGACCCTGACCGGTCCGGAGGCGGCCGTAGAACGCGAGCAACGCCGACCAGGCCGCGTGCATCCCCACGGTCTCCTCCACCAGGCCGGCGGGAGGAAGCAGGGGTTCGGCTCCGGGAGCACCCGAGCGGGACAGCACGCCACTCAGTGCGTAGAGCACCTGCTCCGTGGCCACCCAGTCCCGGTACGGCCCGGTCTGCCCGAACGGCGTGACCGACACGCACACCAGCGCCGGTGCGAGAGCGGAGAGTTCGGCCGCGCCCACCCCCCGTTCGCTCAGCCACCCCGGCGCGTGCGATTCCACCAGAATGTCGGATTCCGTCGCGAGTTCGCGGAGCCGGTCCCGGCCTGCGGGATCGTCGAGGTCCACGACGATCCCCCGCTTGTTCGCGTTGCGCAGCGCGAACGGGATGCTGACGCCGTCCACCACCGGTTCGGCGCGGCGTGAGCGCGCACCTCCCGGACCTTCCACCTTCGTCACCTGTGCGCCGAGGTCGGCGAGGTACCGGCCACACGACTCACCGAGGCCGTCGGTGAGGTCCAGTACGCGGATACCGGTCAGCGGTAGCGTCATCGCCTGCTCCGTTCGATCAGATCTGATAGTCGATGAAAAGCGTTTGTGTTCAGCGTGTTCCGAAGTAGACGGACTTCGTCGCGAAATACGGGTTCAGGCCTTCCGGACCGAGTTCGCGTCCGAGTCCGGAGGATTTGACGCCGCCGAACGGCGCGTCGAGGTCGAGGGCGTAGTGGTTGACGCCGACGGTCCCGCTGTGGATCCGGGCGGCCAGCGCGAGGCCGTGCTCCTCGTCGGCGGTCCAGACCGTGCCGCCCAGGCCGTATTCGGAGTCGTTGGCGATCGCGACGGCCTCGTCCTCGTCCGCATAAGGGGTGATCGTGAGGACGGGGCCGAAGATCTCTTCCTGGGCGATGCGGGCGGAGTTGTCCACGTCCACGAACACCGTCGGCTCGACGAACCAGCCGAGCGGCTGCGAATCCGGTGCTCCTCCACCCGTCGTGATGCGGTAGCCCGCACTGCGTCCGTCCTCGATGTACCCGAGCACGCGCTCGCGCTGAGCGGCGCTGACCAGCGGCCCGATCGCGGTGGCCTTGTCGAGTGGATCACCGACGACCAGTCCGCGGACGGTCTCGGTGACGGCCTCGACGACGTCGGCGTACCGGGCACGGGGGGCGAGGATCCGGGTGCTCGCGTGGCAGGTCTGGCCGTTGTTCACCAGCGACACCTCGGCGAGGTTCGCGGCGAAGACGGACAGGTCGGCGTCGGCTGCCACGATCGCAGCGGACTTGCCACCGAGTTCGAGCGTGACGGGGCGCAGCAGCCTGCCACACACCTCGCCGATTGCTCGTCCCGCCGCGGTCGAACCGGTGAACGCGACCTTGTCGACCCCGGGATGCTGCACCAGGTACGCGCTCGCCTCGCGGCCCGCGGGCACGATGTTCAGGACGCCGGCAGGCAGACCCGCCTCCTCGGCGGCATCGGCGAACGCGAACGCGTCGAGCGCGGTTTCGGGAGCCGCCTTGAGAATCACGGTGCACCCGGCCGCGAGCGCGGGCGCGATCTTCATCGCGGCGAGCGGCTGCGGGTAGTTCCACGGTGTGATCGCGGCGACGACACCCACCGGCTCCCGCCGGACCACGGTGCGCCCGCCGAACGCGCTGGGACGGACGTCCTCCGGCGCAGCCTCGCGGACGAGCGCGGCGTAGTAGCGGATCATGGCGGCCGGGCCGAATCCGTTGACCCCGGCGGAGAGTGAGATCGGCATTCCGTTCTCGCGGCTCACCAGGGTCGCCGTGTCGCGACCACGCTTCTTCAGGGCAGACGCGAATGCATCGAGAACGTCTGCGCGAGCACGGTTGTCGAGCTGTCCCCACGGACCGCGGAGTGCGTCGCGTGCGGCGGAGACGGCGGCGTCGATGTCGGCGGCGGAGGCGACGGCCGAACGTCCGAGCACCTTCTCCGTGGCAGCTTCGACGACGTCGACGGTCGCACCCTCCTGCGGGGCGACCCAACGGCCACCGATGAACAGCGCGTCGCGGTCCACAGTCTTGTTGTCCATGTCGATCCTTCTCACAGAGTCGGTGGTGCTACAGCACGTCTTCGTGGGCGAAGAGCGTCGAACTGACGAGCGGCGCCATCGGACCGCCGATGAACAGCGACGTCTTGGCGTGCGCCACCGGATTGGTGGACGTGCCCCGGATCTGCCGCACCGCCTCGACCGCGAGGCCCATTCCGTTGACGAACGAGTCGGCGATGTTGCCGCCGCTCGTGTTCACGGGGAGCTTGCCCACGCCCGCGGTGAGGTTGTCGACGGTGAGGACCTCGCCGGCGGCGGGACCGGACGGTGCCAGGCCGTGGTCGATGAGCGCGGCGACGGCGGGCCCGCTGAAGTTCTCGTACACCTGGACGACGTCGACGTCGTCGGGCCCGAGGCCGGCGGCGGCCCAGAGCCGGTCCGCGACGCCCGGACGCCCGGCGGCGCCCGCGAAACCCGCTGTCGCGTACTGGTCGTCGTTGTCGATGAGTGAGGAGTAGCCGCCCGGTGCGCCCTGGGCTCCCGCAAGAACGTACGCGGGATCCGGTCGCAGCGACTTCGCACGCGCGGCGGAGACCAGCACCAGCGCAACGGCGCCGTCGCTCTCCCGCGAGCAGTCGTACAGGTGGAACGGCTCGGTGATCAGCCGGGACGACTCGTACGTCGCCTCGTCGAGCGGCTTGCCGTAGCCCTGCGCGGTCGGGTTGTTCTGGGCGTGCCGGTACGCCGCGAGCACGAGTGCCCGCATCGTCTCCCGCGGCACCCCGTCGTGCTCGAGCAGTCGCTGTGTCCGCAATGCGCAGACCTGGGCGGGCGAGCCGACGCCGTGCGCGAGGAAGTGCGGACCGTAGTGGTATTTCGCATATCCGAGCCGTCCGGTGTCCGCCTGCGCCATGGCGCGGTAGACGACGACGCACTCGGCCTGCCCCGCCGCGATCGCAACGGCGGCGTTGTTGACCGCGGCGGCGACCGTCCCGCCGCCGCCGCCCCACATCATGTTCGACCACCGGACGTCGTCGACGCCCAGGGCACCGCCGATCACGGCGCCGTCGTGCCCACCGCCCGCGTACGACACGAACCCGTCCAGCTCGCGCGGCGAGATGCCGGCGTCCGAGCACGCGGCGAGGATGGCCTCGAGGGTCAGCCTCAGCTCACCCGCGGGCGCTTCGCCGCGGCGGTAGTGGAGTTCGGACACGCCGACCACGGCGGCCGCTCCACGCATGGCGAGTGCACTCATGCCTGCGCTCCTTCCGTGGATCGACGCCAGCGCAGCAGCGGCCAGGTCGCGCCTTCGTCGTGTTCGATGTGCCCGACGACCGGGTCGCCGATGCGGATGGCGTCGGTGTCGTCGCCGGTGAGGATTCCGAGTACCCGGCGGTGCCCGGCCCCGGGAAGTTCCACGAGCACCGTCACGTACGGGACCTGGTCGGCCAGTTCGGTGATGAACGGGTACCAGCTACGCGACCAGCTGTACACGGTCCCGGCGGGCGTCACGGACTCCCAGTTCGGGTCGAGGGTGTGGCAGGATCCGCAGACCCATTGCGGTCCCCAGATCCAGGTCTTACAGTTGCCGCACCGTTGGAGGCGCAGCTCACCCTCGGTGAGACCGTCCCAATAGGGTTGGTCGAGGCCGTCGGCGGACGGTCCCCACGGTTCGTCCGTCATGCGGGCTGCCCTTCGTCCGCGGGGAAGTTCTCGAGCGCCGCGGCCAGCCAGCGGCCGTCGTGGCGCTCCCAGATCGAGCGCAGGCCGATGACGCCCTTCGGCGTCGTGTACACCGTCTCGCCGATGCGCCGGTCACCGTCGGCCCGGACATCTTTGATCTCGAACCCGTCGACGTCGCCGCGCGGAACGGTGACGCCGTCGAATACGGCGGGCAGATTCTCCTGCACCATGTCGGCCAGGGCGGCTTTCATGTCTCCGGACACCACGTATCCGACGTGTCGCTCGTACAGTTCGCGGAAGTCTTCGACAGACATTCGAACTCCTTTCCTCCGTGAGGCCCTCACGCCTCACGGCGGACGCTCTCACTGCCAATACCTTATGTCGTTAGGTAAACCCGCGTCAATCGTCGGCGAACCGGAACGTGCCGTCGGCCGCGACGGCCGCCGTGTCCCGCGCGACGTCGGCGCTGATCAACCGGGTCAGCGCGTCCACCTCCGTCGTCGCGGCCAGTGTGCGTTCGCCGGTGCCGGTCCGCACCGCGACGAAGCCGCGCTCCGGGGCGCCGTCCCGGCCGTGCACCACCGTCCAGGACTCGATCGAGCCGGATCCCTCATAGCTCGTGAGCGCTCGCGTGGCCGGCTGCGCATCGACCTCGGTCTGAACGTCCTGACGCCGGAAACCGCTGCGCGGCGGCTCGGTCCGATACACACCGAACGCATGCTTGGTGAGATAACCGCCGTTCGCCGTGATCAGCCCGTACGTTCCCGGCGCCTCGCGCAGCCGGGTCGCGAGCGTGGCGATCGCGTGCGTGCTGTAGTTGTTCCACGGACCACCCGCGAAGGTGAGGCCGCCGGTGAGCGTCAGCGGCCGGCCGGGATCGTCGAGGGGCAGACCCAACTCGGCCGCCGCGACCTGGACGGCCGACGGGAAGCACGAATACACGTCCACGTGCGCGACGTCGTCCCGCCCGATTCCCGACAGTTCCAGCGCACGGGCCCCGGCGATCCGGATGGCCGGCGACCGGTCGAGCGCCTCCCGCTCGGAGATGTCGTACGTGTCGTGCGCCTCGGTGCCCGCCTGCGGGTAGACCCAGGTGTCGCGGGCGATCCCGAGGCGGGTGGCGACCTCGACCGAGCAGAGCAGCAGTGCGGCGCCCTGCTCGACCATGTTGTTGGAGTTCAACAGCTTGGTGTACGGCCGGCTGATCCACCGATTGTCCTCGGACGGCGTGACGATCTCCTCGGCCGTGTATTCACGACCGGACCAGGCGTGCGGGTTCGTCGACGCCACCTTGCTGAACCCCGACCAGAGGGCGCCGATCGCCGCGCGGTGATCGTCCACCGACCGTCCCGCCGAGATCCGGAGTGCCTGTTCGAAGAGCGGGTACACGTACGCCGGCCGGTCGAGGCCGATCCTGGCCTGACCGTCGAAGACCATCGGAACCTCGGGAACCAGGATCTCGGCGGAGGGAACCGACTCGTCCTGAACCGTCCACTCCGGGCGAATGCCCTGAGACCGCAGCTTCATTCGGGTCCGCCACGACTCGGCGCCGCCCACCAGGACCACGTCGGCCCGGCCCGCCGCGATGTCCTCGGCGGCCTGGTTGACGAGAACCTGCGGTCCGCTGCCGCCGCTGCCGGTGTACCCGGTGTGCCGGACGGCCGCGCCGATGCGTTCGCCGACCAGGGCGCCCGGGTCCCGGTACCGCCACGACAGCATGCCGATCAGCCGGACGGAGTCGACGAGTCCGAGCAGACGCGACGATCCCGCCTCGGCGGCGGCCGCACGGGCCGCCGCGACGATGAGGTCGACGGGTTCCACTCCCCCGCTCCGCTCGTTGATCTGCCCGCCTCCGACGAGGATCGGGGTGCGCGGATCGAGTGTCATGACATCACCGCCTCGAGGATGCGTTCCCGGTTCTCGGGCCTGGGCCAGCCGCCGAGGATCAGCGTCGTCAGGCAGGTGGGCTTCCAGCGGTTCACGATGTCCTCGCAGATCTTGTCGGCGGGCCCGACCAGCGCGACGTCCTCGACCATCTCGGTCGGGACCGCCTGCGCGGCGAGATCGGGCCGACCGCGCAGATACAGATCCTGGATCTCGGCGCAGGCATCGGCCCAGCCCATGCGGGTGAACACGTCGTTGTGGAAATTGGCGCCTTTCGCGCCCATTCCGCCGGCATACAACGCGACGACGGGTTTGATCTTGGCCGCCGCCTTTTCCACGTCGTCGTTCTCGATCAGCCAGCACACGTTGGCGATCTCGAAATCCGACGGCGTTCGGCGTGCCCCGTCACGGGCGAACCCCTCGGCCAGGGCGGCGCGGTAGAACTCGTCGCTCTTGGGCGAGAACCACAGTGGGGTCCAGCCGTCCGCGATCTCCGCGGCGAGCGCGACGTTCTTCGGTCCCTCGGCTCCGAGGTACACCGGGATGTCCTCGCGCAGCGGGTGAACGATCGACTTCAACGGCTTTCCGAGACCACTGCCACCGTCCAGCGGGAGCTGGTAGTGCCGTCCCTGATAAGTCACCGGCTTCTCCCGGGCCCACACCGCACGCATGATCTCGACGTACTCACGGGTCCGCTCGAGCGGGCGCGGATACGGTTGCCCGTACCAGCCCTCGACCACCTGCGGGCCCGAGGCGCCGATACCGACGATCACCCGGCCCCCGCTGAGGTGGTCGACCGTCTGCGCCGCCATCGCCAGCGCGGTCGGCGTCCGGGCCGACATCTGACAGACCGCGGTCCCGAGCTTGATGGTGGAGGTGCGCGATCCCCACCAGGCGAGCGGCGTCAGCGCGTCCGACCCGTAGGTTTCCGCCGTCCAGAAGCTGTCCACGCCGAGCGCCTCGGCTTCGGCGAGCATCCGTTCGACGTTGCGCGGCGGACCGGAGCCCCAATAACCCGCGGCGATACCGACCTTCACCGTCGACCCCCGTCCCTGTCTCGATTCGTCACAGCTGTCGTCTTTCAGTGGTTCCGATAGACCGGCGGGCGCTTCTCGAGAAACGAGTACACGGCTTCGCGGTGGTCCTTGGTCATGGCGGCGAGGATCTGGGTCCGGTTCTCCAGGTCGATCGCGGCGCGCAGGCTCGGGACCTCGAGGTTGGACCACATCACCTCCTTGGTCATCCACACGCCGAACGGGCTGTTGCGCGCGATGTTCTCGGCGGTGTCCAGCGCCGCGTCCAGCAGTCGCTCCGCCGGTTCGACCGACGACACGATGCCCACGCGCTCGCACTCGGCTGCGTCGACGGGGCGGCCGGTGAGGAGAATCTCTGCCGCCCTGGAGAATCCGATCATCCGGGGCAGCAACCAGCTGACGCCGATGTCGCAGCTGGACTGTCCGCGGTTGATGAACGACGCATGCAACGCGGCGGTGTCGGCCATGATCCGGACGTCGGCCATCAGTGCCAACGCCATCCCACCTCCCGCGGCGGCGCCGTTGATCGCGGCGACCACCGGCGGCCTGGCGCCGCGGAACGCCTCGACGAGCGAGGCGATGTGCTGCTGTACACGCATGCCCGCCTGCGCCCGGCCCTCGCCCTCGACCGCGCCGGGCGGGGTGCCGTAGCCGCGCAGATCGATTCCCGCGCAGAACGCCCGCCCGTTTCCGGTCAGCACGATCGCGCGGGTCCCGGAGTCGTGGCGGACGTCGGCGAGCACTCTGTGCAGCGCCTCCACGAGTTCGACGTTCATCGCATTCAGGGCGTCCGCGCGATTCAGGCGGATCAGCAGAACGCCCGGCCGCGGGCGCTCGGTCAGTATCAGTTCGGACATTCGGGGCCTTCCCCTCGTGTGGTGCCGACGGCTCCGCTTCGCATTGACGACCGTCGACATCTCAAGCTAATACCTTTAGGTTAATACCTCAAGATCCACAGTTCGAACGGACGGCGAGAAGGGACTCGACACAATGTCAGAACTGCACGGCAAGGTCGCGGTGGTCACCGGAGGCGCAAGCGGAATCGGGGCTGCGACCTGCACACTTCTCGCGGAGCGGGGCGCGACCGTGGTGGTCACGGACATCGACGACGAGCGCGGCGAGACGGTCGCGGCCGCCCTCGGCGAGCGCGCCGTCTACCTCCATACCGACGTCACTCGCGAGGAGGACGTCGCGGCCGCGGTCCGCACCGCGACCGAGCGCTTCGGGCGGCTGGACGCCATGGTCAACAACGCAGGCCGGGTCGGCGCCTGGACGTACGTCGCGGACACCACCGTCGACGAATGGGACTCCTCGTTCGCCGTCCTGGCGCGCAGCGCGTTCCTCGGCACCAAACACGCCGCCCGCGTCATGCGCGAACAGGGTTTCGGCACCGTCGTCAACGTGTCGTCGGTGGCGGGGGTGCGCACCGGCTTCGGCCCGCACCCGTACGGCGCCGCGAAGGCCGCCGTGCTGCAGCTCACCCGCAGTGCGGCGCGCGAACTCGCCGAGTTCCACATCCGGGTGAACGCCGTCACCCCCGGTGGAATCGCGACCCGGATCGTCGGTCACGGCGCCGGCCTGGATGGCGACGCACTGGACGACAGCGTCGACCGGGTGCGGCAGGGGCTGGCGTCGTTCCAGCCGATCCCCCGCGCCGGCGAGGGCGAGGACATCGCCGGCGCCATCGCCTACCTGGTCTCCGACGACGCCACGTTCGTGACCGGGCAGAACATCGTCGTCGACGGTGGCCTCACCCTCGGCAAGGCGTGGCCCGGCAACTACCGCGCCGAGGCCGATAGGCGCTGACGCACCCGTGCGCACTTTTGGTAGTGGTAGCTACCAAAAGTGCGCACGGGTGCCGAAGGCGCCTACACCCCGACAGGTCCGCCCAGCCAGACACCGACCTCTTCCCCGGACACGTGTCTACCGTCCTCGCTGACGAGGAAGGACACCGTCGACGCGATCGACTCGGCCGGGATCCGCGGCCAGTGGGCGGCGAGGGTCTCGACCGCGTTCTCGCCGCCGGAGGCGATGATGTCGGTCTCCACGAACCCCGGCATCACCGCGTTGACGGTGATGCCGCGCCGCGCCACCTCGAGCGCCATCGACCGGGTCATGCCCACCAGTCCCGCTTTCGCGGCGGAGTACGCGCTCATGCCCGGGGACGGTCGCCGCCCGCCGGACGCGCTGCTGACGAAGACGACGCGGCCCCAGCCGCTGTCGTACATGGCGGGAAGTGCGGCGTGGGTGGTGTAGAAGGCGCCGCTGAGGTTGACGCCGATCACCCGGTCCCAGTCGCTCGGCGACTGCTTGCGGGCCGCTCCCGCGAGGTTCATGCCCGCATTGTTGACCAGCACGGTCGGCGCGCCGAGTTCGGTGGTCGTTGCGGCGATCAGCTCCTCGGCTTGCGCCGCGTCGGACACGTCCGCGCGAATCGCCGTGGCCCGGCCGCCGCCGGCGACGATCTTGTCCACCACGCCCTGTGCGTCCGCAGCACTGGACGAGTAGTTGACCGCGACCGCGAATCCGTCCGCCGCCAGCCGCCGGGAAATCGCGGCCCCGATACCGCGGCCACCGCCCGTCACGACCGCCACTCGCTGCTGCGTCACTGCTTTCACGACCGTCATCGCCGTCACCGGACCTTCGGATAGGTCTGCGGCACATCGGAGTACGTTTCCCGCAGGTCCCGCTTGGAGATCTTGCCGCTGGCCATCCGGGGCAGTCCGTCGTCGACGAACACCACGTACCGCGGCACCTTGTAGTCGGCGAGGTTCTGGTTGCAGTACTCGACGACGTCCGCCTCGGTGAGTCCCTCGACCTTCTTCACGATCGCGGCCGGAGTCTCGCCGAACTTCTCGTCGGGCACGCTGATCACCGCGACCTCCTGCACCCCGGGCAGCCGGTTGATCACCTGCTCGATCTCCGCGGGCGAGATGTTGAGGCCACCGGAGATGATCATGTCCTTGAGCCGGTCGACGAACGTGAGGTAGCCGTTGTCGTCGAGCTTTCCGAGATCGCCGGTGTGCAGCCAGCCGTCGATCAGCGCGGATCGGGTGGCGTCCTCGTTGCACCAGTACCCCGGCATCATGCCCGGGCCTCGCAGCAGGATCTGCCCCACTTGGTCGGGGGCGCAGTCCGTTCCGTCGGCGTCGACGACGCGGATCTTGGTGAAGATGCCACCCCACCCGCACTTGTCGGGATGCTCGGCCGCCTCGTCCCGCGGCATCGCGGTGGCCGACCCGCCGATCTCGGTCTGCCCGTAGATCTGCCGCAGTTGGACGCCCCGGGCGAGCCACGTCCCGACCAGCGCCGACGGGACCCGGGCACCACCGACGTGGGCGGTGGTCAGGTGACTCAGGTCCGCTCCTTCGAAGCCGGGCACGCGGGAGATCTGCTCGAACAGGATCGGCGGGCCGGTCAGGGTGGTGGCCCGGCTGTCGATCATCACCCGCAGCGCGGCCTCGGGGTCGAACCCGGGCTGCAGCAGCAAGGTGCCGCCGTGCAGCACGGTGCGGGAGATGCCCCAGATGATGCCTGCCGCGGTGAACAGCGGCAGCACGAGCAGCGGCCGGAAGCGGTTCTGCTCGATCGGCTCCATCAGGGCCCATTCGTGCATCTCGCCGGCGATCGTGGCGTGGGTGAACACGACACCCTTCGGCTTGCCGGTGGTGCCGCTGGTGAACACGATCGCGGTGGGCTCGGACTGCTCCGTCACCGGCGTACGGAACGGCGGATGCGTGCCGCCACGAAGAGGCCGCACGTCCCGCTCGAACTCCACGATGGCGAAGGTGCCGCGCGCCGCGTACACGTCGTCGAGACGCGAGCGCAGCGCCCCGTCGCAGTACACGACGGCCGGTTCGCAATCCTCGACCAGGGTGGTCAGCTCGCCGGCGAGCATCCGCTGATTGAACGGCGCCGCGATCGCCCCCACCTTCATCGCGCCCAGCGCGGCCACGCACCACTCGAGCGAGTTGGTTCCGAGGAAACTGACCCGGTCGCCTGGTGTGACGCCGCGCGCCGCAAGGTCGTGGGCGACGGCGTCGGCCCAGGTGTCGAGTTCGCGGTAGGTCACCACGTCGCCGGCGAAGTCGATCGCCGGCTGGTCGGGGACGGTCCGCACCCAGTACGTGAGTGCGTCGATAACGGTTCCGCTCATGGAATTCCTCCTGTGTGCCCGGTCGCGACCGGCGGGATCGAACCCGAAGTTCTCCGTGACACGGCCTCGTGCATACGGATGCTCCGTGGCGCCGATCACAGCGCTAAATCTAAAGGTTGTTGTTAAATCCGGCAAGGTTTCAGTGAAACCCCACCCGTGAGTACTTATTGACGTCGGGCGGTTGACAAGTACTCACGGGTGGCGAAGCCGCACGACCTCCACGTTGATCCCGGTGAGCTGCGACTGATTGCTGAGCGGGTCGTAGCCCTCTCGGCCGGTGGGCGCGAGCCGGTTGACGTTCACACCAGGGTTGCGCCGCGCGACGTCCAGACCCCGGGCCGTGCCCTGGCCCCAGCCGTGGGTCATCGCCACGACACCTGGCCGGAGAGTGTCGTCGCACACCAGCACCGCGTCGACCTCGCCGTGACGGTTGCGCACGGTGACGTCGTCGCCCTCGACGAGGCCACGGAACCGCGCGTCGTCCGGGTTCATCCACAGCGGATTGCTCTGGTGGACGCCCTGTTTGAACACCGGAAGGTTGTGCAGCCAGCTGTTGACCATGTAGTGGGTGCGGCGGGTGACCAGCTTGAGCTGGTCGGCGGGCTCCGCGGCCAGTTCCTCGAAGATGCGTTCGGCGGTCTCGTACGAGCGCTGGAACAGCGTCGGGCAGCAGTCGATCAGGCCGTCGTCGTGCTGGACCGCGATGCTGAACACGTGCGAGGGATCGGCCTCCGGCAGCACCGCGGTCTGGCAGGGCATCGCCTTCAACGCCTCGATGCTCAGACCCGACTCCCGCATCGTCGCGTCGACCGCGGCGAACGGATTCGGATCCGGCTCGTCGAGCAGGGTCGGGACGCCCATCGCCTGCTGGATGCGCGACAGGATCCACCAGTCGTCGCGACGCTCCCCCTTCGCCGGGACGACCGCCGGTGTGTACTGGACGTAGGGCTCCATCGCGACGCCCATGGTGTTGAGGAAGTTGACGTCCTCTCGCTCCAGCCAATCCGTCGCCGGCAGAACGTAGTCGGCCATCTCCCCGGTGACGGTACGGTACAGATCGACGGTGACGATCAGGTCCAGCTGCTCGAGCGCCCGGCGCAGCCGGTCGTCGCCGCCGACCGACAGCAGTGGGTTGCCCGACACCACGATCAGTGCGCGGATCGGGTCGTCGGGGTTCTCGATGAACTCCGGGAGCAGGGCCGCGGGCAGGTCACCGCCGATGGTGCGCATTTCCCCGAAGGGGCCATCGAAGAACGGATCGTTCCGTTTGCGTTTCGAGCCCTGCACGACGTCGGAGACTCCGCGCGAGTAGATGTTGCCGCCGCGCCTGCCGAGGTTGCCGGAGAACAGGCTGACCATGGTCAGCATCCAGTAGGCCAGCGCGCCCTGCCGGCCCTGGTTCACACCGGTGGCCATGTAGATGCTCGCGCTCGGCGCCGCACAGAAGTCGTCCGCGACCCGACGGATCGTGCCGGCGTCGATTCCGGTGACCGCGGCGATCCGGTCGACGGGATATTGCCGGACGAAGTCGAGCAACTCGTCGACGCGTCGCGCGTGACGTTCCACCTCGGCCCGGTCGTACCCGATCCGGAAGACGATCTCGTGCAGAATCCCTGCGAGGAAGTAGAAGTCGGTGTCCGGCTTGATCTGCAGGACGTCACCGGTCTCCGGCGACGACGACTCGATGCGGCGCGGATTGACGAACAGCACGGTCCCGCCACGCTTGTTGACGGCGCGGATCTTGGCCATCGGATCCGAGATGTGGATCAGCGTCATGTGCGACACCTGCGGATTGCTGCCCAGGCACAGGAAGTAGTCCGTGTGCAGCAGGTCGGGAATCGGATGTGCCATCGACGCGCCGTAGATCGCCTCACTCGCAGCATATTTCGCCGAGGTGTCCTGGGTTCCCGCACTGAAGCGCATCCGGGTGTCGAAGCCGCGCGCGATCGTGGCGGCGTTCGCGTAGTAGGCGCCGTTGAACGCCGACGGGTTGCCTTGATAGACGGCGAGGGCGTTACGGCCGTACACGCGCCGCACCTCTGCAAGCCTGTCGGCGATCTCGCGCGCCGCGACGTCCCACTCGACCGGCTCGAAGACGCCGCGCTCCTCGCTCCGCGGATTCGTCCGTTTCAGCGGCCGGTCGAGTCGATCCGGATCCTGGTGAACCTGAAGGTAGTGCACGCCCTTGTGGCAGGAGAACCCCTTGTGCACGGGATGATCCCGGTCCGGTTGCAGCCGGAGAACCTCGCCGTCCCGTACCTCCGCGAGCAGGCCGCAACCCGGCTCGCAGATCCGGCAGAACGTGTGTACGCGCGTCGCCTCCGCCGGGCTCATCGGGTCGCCGCACCCGCGACGACGACCGCCGCCTCCCGGGCGTCGACGATCTTGATGCGGGGCCTGCCCTCCTCGCGGCCGCGCTCACGCTCGAAACGGTCGATCGCGCGCCAGTCCGCACCACCGAGCGCGTCGGGCCGGCGTTCGTGCACCAGCGCCGTCAGGTCCGCAGCGGCCCCGGTCGGCGCGGTGAGCAGGCCCGCGCGGTGATCGTCCAGCAGGGCCTCGACGGTCTCCGCCGCGCAGTAGCGATTGGTGCCGATCACACCGGTCGCGCCGCGCTTGATCCAACCCGCCACGTAGTGGCCGGTGACGGCCTCCCCGGTGCCCGCGTCGACCACACGCCCCGCCACGTTGCCAACCGTTCCGGTGGACTCGTCGAAAGGCAACCCGGCGATGGGCAGTCCGCGGTACCCGACGGCCCGCAGGACCAGTCCGCACTCGATCCGGTCGACGGCGTCGTCGTTCGACACCGCCAGCGCCGACACCTGGTCCTCGCCGACCACTTCCTGTGGGGAACAACCGAATCGGAACACGATGCGCTTGTTCCCCGGAATCGCCTCCCGCCGGGAGTACTCGGCCAGGATCTTCAGCTTCGCCGGGGCATCCGGTCCCGCCGTGACCAGACCGTCGACGAGGACGTCGATACCCGGCATCGAGCCGAGCGCGAGCAGTTCCGGGGTGGTGCAGGCCGCGTGCTCCGGTCCCCGACGACCGAGTACCACCACCTCGTCGATCCGGCTGCCGGCCAGGGCGTCGAGCGCGTGGTCGGCGATGTCGGTCCGGCGCAGGGTCTCCACATCGGAGACGAGAATGCGGGCGACGTCGAGCGCCACGTTCCCGTTGCCGACCACGACCGCACGCTCCGCGGTCAGGTCGAACTCGCGGTCGGCGTGCTCGGGGTGCCCGTTGTACCAGGCCACGAATTCGCGGGCAGCGTGGCTGCCCGGCAGGTCCTCGCCGGGGATGCCGAGGCGGCGGTCCCCCGACGCCCCGGACGCGTGGATCACCGCGTGGTGGTGGGCCAGCACCTCGTCGAGCGTCACGTCCCGCCCGACCTCGACGCCGAGATGGAACGTGAAGCCGTCCCGCCGCGCGGTGCGGTCGAACACCCGGTCCACCGTCTTGGTGTGCCAGTGATCGGGCGCGACGCCGAACCGCACGAGTCCGCCGGCGACGGGCAGCCGTTCGAACATGGTGACCTCAGCGGCGATGTCGCGACGCGCCAGCAGTTCCTCGGCGGCGTAGAACGCCGACGGCCCGGATCCGACGATCGCCACCCGCAGCGCCGGGGGGTCGTCGACGCCGGCGGTCGCGAGGGCGATCGGAAGCGGCTGCACGTGCGCACCCGGCGCGGCGCTGCGCGGATTCCGCTGGAAGTACTCGGCATTGATGTCGCGGTACCGGTCGATGTCGGGTACGGGCGCGTCGCCGGGGACGATCGCGTCGACGGGGCACACGTCGGAGCACGCGCCGCAGTCGATGCAGGCGCCGGGGTCGATGTACAGCATCTCGGTGCGCTTGTACTCCCGCTCCGCGGGGGTCGGGTGGATGCAGTCGACCGGGCACACCGCGACACAGGTCGCGTCGTTGCAGCAGTTCTGGGTGACCACGTACGCCATCAGGGATGCTCCTCGCTCGTGCGCGTCACGGTGACCGGGACGCCGTTGAAGATCGGGGACGCCGTCAGCGCCTCGAGGTCGGTGGTGTCGTCCACCAGGGCGTTGTAGTTGCTGCCGGGCACCGAGGCCGACCGGGACGTCCGCAGGCCCGGCCCGTCGTGGCCCCACCCGTGCGGCATGCTGACCACACCGGGACGCAGCGTGTCGTCGATCCGCAGTTCGGCCGTCACGGTGGTGACCTTGGACGTCACCGCAACCCGGTCACCGGCGACCAGGCCGCGCTCGGCCGCGTCGCGTGGGCTGATCAGCAGGGCGCACTGGCCGCCGTCCGGTTGGGGTAGCGCATTGTGCAGCCACGAGTTCATGCCGCGCCGCTGACGCCGGTTGATCAGCAGCAGATCCGGGGTCGCCCTCGTCATGCTCGCCCGCACCCGCGGTAGATCCGCGACGATCATCTCCGGCATCAGGTCGATTCGCCCGTCCGGCGTGCGCAGCACCTCCGGGACGCGCGGCGCCAGCGGCCCGTAGTCGATGCCGTCCGGGCTGTCCTCCAGCAGTGCGAGAGTCAGCCCGTCCGGGTCGAGACCGAACCGGTCGCCGTAGGGCCCGCTGCGCAGACGCAGATCCAGTAGGCGCTGCGGGCCGCGGCGGTCGGTGACCGCGCGCAGCGCCTGTTCCGTTTCGCAGCCGGCGAGTTTCGCGGCGCGCCGGGCCGCGACGACTGCCACCTCGTCGTCCAGCTCCTCCACCGGACGGTGCGGGGTTCCCTTGGCGATCGCGGCCAGCCGCAACAGGATCTGCCATTCCGCCAGTTCGCCGTCGGCGAGGTCGAGCAGGGGCGGGGTGTACCGCGCGACGTTCCGGATCTGGAAGTGCGCCAGCGTCACGTCGTGGTGGCCTCGGGTCGTCACCGGCGGCGGGGGCAGGATCACGTCGGCGTAGCGGGTGGTCTCGTTGAGGTAGCAGTCCACCGACACCATGAACTCGAGGGCACCGAGCGCCTCCTCGATCGCACCGCTGTTGGGCAGGGACCGGGCCGGATTCCCGGCGAGGGTGATCAATGCCCGGGTGCGGCCCGGTCCGGGGGTGAGGATCTCCTCCGCGAAGCACACCGCGGGCAGCTCCCCCATCGCCTCCGGCAGCCCCCGCACCCGCGAACGCCACCGGTCGAACATCAGCTTCGGCGGTCTGGTCACCGGCCAGGTGTTCTGTCCGCCGGCCGGCGGCAGCGCGAACATCGCGCCCCCGGGCCGGTCGAGATTGCCGGTGACGATGGTGAGCACCTCGACGAGCCAGTTCGCGAGGGTGCCGAACTCCTGCATGCACGTCCCGATTCGCGAATGCGCTACCGCCGCAGGAGCGCCCGCGAACCCGCGGGCCACCGCGCGGATCAGGTCGCTGTCGATCCCACATGCTGCGGCGACGGCTTCGGCGTCGAATTCCGCCGCCATCGCGAGCGCGGCGTCCAGTCCGTCCACCACGTCCGGTAGCCGCTCGGGCCTGGCCAGACCCTCGGTCGCGATCGCCGACAGCACCCCGAGCAGGAACAGGGCGTCGGTGCCGGGCCGGATCGGCACGTGCAGATCCGCGACCTCGGCGGTGCGGGTCCGCACCGGGTCCACCACGACGAGGGTGCCGCCCCGCTCGCGCAGCGCCTGCAACCGGAGGTGCATGCCCGGCGCGGTGACGGTACTGCCGTTGGAGACCATCGGGTTCGAGCCGAGGATCAGCAGGTAGTCGGTGCGGTCGAGATCGGGGACGGTCATGCCCAGGCCGGTGCCGTACAGCAGCATGTGCGCGAGGTTCTTCGGCCAGGTGTCGACACTGGCCGGCGAGTAGATGTTCCGGGTGCCGACCGCGCCGATCAGTTCACCCAGGTAGAACGTCGAATCCAGGTGGTGGGCAGCCGGATTGCCGTGGTACACGGCGCAACTGCCCGGGTCGCCGGTGACGAACTCCGGTAGCCGCCGCTCGATCTCGGCGAACGCCTCGTCCCAGCCGGCCTCCCGGAATCCACCGTCCGCGGTGCGCAGCAGCGGGGTCCGGATCCGGTCGGGGTCGTTCTCGATGCGGCCGAGGCCGAGCCCCTTCGCGCAACTGTGCCCGGCGCTCATCACGTCGTCGGGGTTCGGCGCCACCCGCACGATGGCTCGTCCGTCGAGTTCGACGAGCAGCCCGCACGTCGACTCGCACAGCGGGCAGATCCTGTGCCCGGCAATCGGTTCGGTGGCCGTGGTCATCACACATCCTGTTCGGTTGCGGTGGGCTCGACCGTGACGGGAACCGCGGTCATGGTGGGCATCGCGTTGATCGACTGGACACCGTCACCGGTTCCGGTCAGCGCGTTCACGTTCACTCCGACGTCGTCGCGCGGGTCGACGCCCCCGAAGCAGTGCGTCATCGACACGGTCCCCCGGGCCAGGGTGCCGTCCGCCCGTGCGGTCGCACGCAGGCGTCCGGACGCCGAGCGCACGGTCACCGCCTGACCGTCGGCGATGGCCAGGGCGGCGAGGTCGTCCGGGTGCAGGCTCGCGGGGTTCGTTCCTCCGGGGACGAGACCGGGCACGCGGGTGCCGGTGGAGTTGACGGCCTCGCGGATCCGTCGCACCGTCAGCAGGAACGGGAACTGCGGTGTGACAGGGCTGTCCGTCAGTGCTGCGCGCAGTTCGCCGCGCACGTCGCCGGGCATCAGCACCAGACGGTGCCCGGCACCTTCCTTGCCGGCCGGACCGACGACGGCGCCACTGTCTCCGGCGAGATGCCCGTGCGGGGCGGCGACCAGGTCGGCGAACGGGACGCGCCCCCGCTCGGCCATCATCGCCAGCAACTGCTCCGACGTCGGCGGTGCGGCGGGGTCGAGGATGCGGCCGGCGAACTTGACCGGCTGCCCGGAGGCGGCGGCGAGGTCGAGGAAGAACCGCCAGTCGTCGACGACGCCGGGCGGCGGCGGCACGACAGCGGGAGTGAACTGCGCGAACGGGCGCGGGAAGAACGGCTCCATGATCGCGGTGTGGTCGGCGCGCTCGTACATCGTGGTCGGCGCGATCACGAAGTCGGCGAGCCGGGCGGTGTCCGACATGCGGGGGTCGACGCACACCAGGAGGTCGAGTGATCGCAGCGCGCGCAGTGCCTTCCCGCGGTCGGGCAGCGCCGCGGCCGGATTGCCGCCGGAGACGATCAGCGCCCGCACCCGGCCGGGACCGGGTTCGAGGATCTCGTCGGCGAGGATGCCGGACGGCAGTTCGCCGCGGATCGCCCGCACGTCGCCGATCCGGCTGCGGAATCCGTGCTCGTAGGCGCGGGTGGGCGGGGCGACCTCCGCCCGGGCGGGCACGTGCCGGGTCAGGACGGCGCGGTCGTCGGCCCGCTCCCCTTCGCGCAGGTAGCGGCCGCACACCACGTTGAGGGCGGCGACGAGGTGCTCGGCGAGGTTCGAGTGCGGGCCCATGCACAGCCCGGTCCCGGTGGTCGCCATCCCCCGCGCTCCGCCCGCGAACACCCGGGCGGCGTCGCGGACCCGGTCGGCGGGGACACCGCAGATCCGCTGCACCACAGCGGGTGTTACCCCGACGACCGCTGCCGCGAGCGCCGGCAGGTCCGCGACGTACCGCCCGCAGAAATCGGCGTCGTGCAGGTTCTCGGTGAGGACGACGTGGAGGAGTCCGGCGAACAGCACCGCGTCCGTTCCCGGGCGGGGCGCCAGGTGGATGTCGGCGAGGGCGGCGGTCTCGGTGCGTCGCGGGTCGACGACGATCAGCCGCAGTCCCCGGTCCCGCGCCGCCCGCAGGATGACGGACGGGTTCTGCACGACCGCGCCGTCCCCGTCCCCGCCGTTGGCGGAGACGACGGGGTTGGTGCCGGCCAGCAGCCACACGTCCGCGTCCTCGAACCGCTGCCTGCCGCCGAGGTATGTTCCCATCCGTTCGGCGACAACCCATTTCGCCGACTGGTCGATGGTCATCGTGGAGAACAGCTTGTGCGAGCCGGTTCCCCGGAACCAGGCCCGGGCCATCGGCGGGGTGAGTGCGGCGAAGTTCTGCTGCGTCCCCATGAACAGCGCGACCGCATCCGGCCCGTGCCGGTCCACGATGGTGCGCAGCCGGGCCGCGATCTCGGTGACGGCCCCGGCCACCGGCACCGGCTCGTGGGTGCCGGCGGCGGTGCGCCGCATCGACGTGGTCAGCCGGTCCGGGCCGTGGACGAGGTCGCCGCCACGGCGCCCCTTCGGGCAGGTGTACCCACCGGAGATCGGGTGGTGGGCATCCCCGAGCACCCGCGCGATCCGTCCGTCCTCGACGTCGAGCAGGACACCGCACGAGGACGCACACAGCCTGCAGAACGACGTAACCCTCGAGGTGACGGATCGCATGGGGTCAGTGCGCCTCGACCACGGACACCGACTCCGTGGCGTCGACCATGGTGCGTCCGCGCAGACGCTCCCGCACGAACAGCACCCCGAGGGTGAGAACGGCGGTGGCGGTCGGCACGATCATGAGCAGGAAGATCGTGCGGGCGTCCATTCCGGCCGCGATCAGGGCGGCGCCCAGCGTCGGTCCGGCGATCGATCCGATGCGCCCGACTCCCATGGCCCAGCCGATGCCGGTGGAGCGCGCCGCCACCGGATAGATCGATGCGGCGATCGCGATGATGCCGGCCGAACTGCCGGAGATCCCGAATCCGACGATGCAGATCGTGATCAGCAGCAGTGTGGAATTCGCCAGCAGTATCGCGACGGCGCCGATGAACAGGGCCCCGATCGTGTATCCGGCCATCACCACCGCGTAGGCGGCGTCCGAGCCCCGGGACCGGGCCCACATGGTGCCGACCCGGTCGGTGATCCACCCGACGGACAGCGCGCCTGCCATACCGCCGAGGTTGAACAGCGCCGCGGCGAGGATCGCGTGGGACGCGCTCTGCCCGGCCTGACTGAACAGCGACGGCATCCACCCGAACAGGAAGTAGATCACCAGGAAGTTGATGACGAAGACCACCCACAGCAGGATCGTGTCCAGCGCCCGGCCCCGCGCGAACAGTGCACGGATGGGCGACCTGGTGGCCACCGCCGCGTCCACGGTGAACGTCACCGAACCGTCGATTCCGGCCCGCGGGGCGATCGCCGAGAGGATCTTCGCGGCGCCGGCGTGATCGCCCCGGGCGGCGAGGAACTTGCCCGACTCCGGCAGTCCGGCCCACGCGAGCGCTGCCACGATCAACGGGAGGACGCCACCGGCCACGAAGATCGACTGCCAGCCGTATGCCGGAATCAATTGAGCGGCGGCGAGTCCGCCGAGGAATCCGCCGAGGGACATACCCGCAACGACGATGGTGACGAGGGTGGAGCGGCTGCGCGCGGGGCTGTACTCACTGGTCAGTGCGATCAGGTTCGGGGTGACACCGCCGAGCCCGATTCCGGCGAGGATGCGCAGCACGATCAGCACGCCCATCGACGGCGCGAACGCGGAGGCGAGGGTGAACACCGCGAACAGCACGGTGCACAGCAGGATCACCCGGCGCCGGCCCCAGCGGTCGGCGACGGGACCGAACAGCAGGCTGCCCACGACCATCGCGCCGCTGCTCAGCGCGAGCAGCAGCCCGAACGAGGCCTTGGACAGGCCCCAGTCCTCGGACAGCGCGGGAATCGCGAATCCGATGAGCTGGGCGTCCATGCCGTCGAGGATTGCGAGCGCCAGGCACAACGCGATGGCGCGCTTCTGGAGGGCCGACACCGGGGCGGTGTCGATGAGTTGGGAGATGTCGACTTCACGAGTTGGGGCCACGACGTGTATTCCTCTCGGGAGGGGGAACCGCGGAGATGAAGCCTCAGGACTGGACTGGTGTCGCTAGACCGGGGTGACGGTGCCGTCGACCGCGAGTGCGTCGGCGGGCACCTCGGGGAACCGTTGGCGCAGAGACGGTTTGGCGAGCTTGCCGGAGAACGTGCGCGGCAGGGGCTCACCCAGCGCGACGGCGTGCTTGGGACGCTTGAACTTCGCCAGGTTCTCGCCCGCGACCTCGGCGATGTCGGCGACGATCTCGGCGGCGGGACGCTCGCTGTGGAACACCACCATCGGCACCTCGCCCCACCGGTCGTCCTTGACGCCGATGACCGCGAGGTCGACGAGGCCCTCGATGCCGTGCAGGGCGTTCTCGATCTCGGCGGGGTAGACGTTGAGGCCCCCGGAGATCAGCATGTCCTTGCTGCGGTCGACGATCTTGAGGAAGCCGCCCTCGTCCTGCATGCCGAGGTCACCGGTGCGCAGCCAGCCGTCGACCAGGGTCGCCTCGGTGGCGTCGGGCTTGTTCCAGTACTCCCGCAGCACGTGCTCGCCGCGGACCAGGATCTCGCCGACCTCCCCGGCCGGGGTGTCGACTCCCGGATCCCCGATCCGGATGTGGGTGCCGACCAGCGGCAGCCCGGCGAAGCCGGGACGGGTCACGGCGTCCTCGTAGGCGAGCGTCGAGACCATGCCGGACGCCTCGGTCAGGCCGTAGCACTGGGTGAGCGGGATGCCGTGCGAGCGGTAGAAGTCGAGCAGGTCCAGGCTGACCGGGGCGCCACCCGTGCCGGCGAACGTGAACTTCGCCAGCTTGCGGGCGCCGAAGTCGGGCAGCATCGTCATCCGCTCCCAGATCACCGGGACGGTGGTGGTGGCGGTGATCTGCTCGCGCTCGAACGTGTCGAGGGCGATCTCCGGGTCGTACTCGCGCAGCAGGACCATCGTCGCGCCGGGCAGAACGACGAGCTGCATGAAGATCGACAGGATCGAGCCGGTGTACACGAGCGGCGCCGAGCACAGCACCCGGTCCTGGGAGGAGAAGCCGAACGTGACCGACTGGGAGATGCCGGGGGTCATCGCGTTGCGGTGGGTGATCAGGGCACCCTTCTGCACGCCGGTGGTCCCGGACGTGTAGCAGATGAAGCCGGGGTCGTCGGCGTCGATGGCGACGACGGGCGCGGTCCCGGGGTCGATCAGCCGCTCGTACGGCGGGTGGGCGGTGCCCCCGATCGCGTAGGTCTCGAACTCCGCCTGCTCGGCGGCGACCTCGAGCAGCGAGGCGAAGCCGTCCTCGACGATCACCACGCGCGGCGCGGAGTCGACCACCATCGGCGCGAGCTCCTTCGCGGTGAGCCGGAAGTTCAGCGGCACGCTGATGGCGCCGAGCTTGAGCGTGGCGAGGATGACGTGGGCGAGTTCGGGGCGATTGAGCATCATCACCGCCACCCGGTCGCCCTTGCGGACGCCCCGGGCTGCCAGACCGCGGGCGAGTGCGTCGGTGATCGCATCGACCTCGGCCCAGGTCTGCGACGTGTCCCCGAACACGATGGCCTGCTGCTGCGAACGTGTCTTACCCCAGAACCGGGTCAGGTCCGCGAGATTCATCTGTGCTCCTCGTGCTCGTCAACCGGGTGTGACCACCCTCACTTCGTGTGCCGTAAACCTAACAGTTGTAGGCGAGAGACGCAATGCTCGATTCGGAAAATTCGGACACCCGGCAGAACCGTTTCCGTGCACGAAAACGACACCCACACAGTATATTTCGTGTGGGTGTCGCTTCCGTGGAATGGGCGCGTTCAGCCGGCCGGCGGGACCTCGCGCCGGGAGCTCGCCGCGGCGATCCGCACGGCGTCGTACCGCGCCACCGTCCGCAGTACCTCCGCCGTGTCCGCGCCCACGACCGGCGGCAGCGCGGGCGCGAACTTCTCCCCGGCGACGCGCACGGGGCTGACGACGAACTCGAGCTCACCGACCCCCGGGTAGTCGACCCGGTAGGTGTTTTCCCGCGCCCGGAAGTGCGGGTCGTCGAGCATGTCGACCACGCTGTTGACCGGGCCTCCCGCGATACCGTGTTCGAGGAACAGCTGCACCCACTCGGCACGGGTGCGCTGCGCGAAGATCTCCGTCAGCGCCCGCCACACCAGGTCCGCGCGGGCGGCGGCACCGTCATCCGTGCCGGTGAGGTCGACGCCGATCAGATCGTCACGCCCGACCGCGGCGAGGAAGTTGTGCCAGAACTTCTCCACGTGCGAGCCGAACAGGATCGCCTCGCCGTCGGCGGTACGGTAGGCCTCGAGCCGAGGCCAGTCGGGCAGCCGTCCGTCGGGCAGCCACGTCGGGCGGGGAATCGAGCGGCCCTTGTTCAACTCCGCGTCCACGAGGTCCGGCATCCACGCGGCGGCGACGTCGATGCCCGCCACCTCCACGTGGCAGCCGACACCGGTGGCTCCGGCCTTGTGCAGCGCGGCGAGCAAACCCATCGCGCCGTAGGCGCCGAGGGCGTACATCGCGATCGGCGGCGTCGTGGACCCCGCCATACCCTCGGTCGGCGGCTCCGCGGGAGTGTCGACGGAACGGAGCCCGGCGTACGCGTCGAACACCGGACCACCGGTGCCGAGAACACGGTACGGACCGTCGGTGCCCATACCCGACACCGTGCACAGCACGATCTTCGGATTCACCTGCCGCAGTTGCTCGTACCCGATGCCGAGCCAGTCGAGATATCCGCCTCGCATGCCCTCGACGACGGCATCGCACGAGCGCGCGAGATCGAGGAAGGCCTGCTTGCCCTCGGGGCTGCGCAGGTCGAGTGCGACGGACTTCTTGCCGCGGTTCCACCGCAGATGCATGAACGCCGGACCGTCCTCCGCTCCGACGGCACGGCTGCCACCGACGCGCACGGGGTCCCCGAGCGGGCCGGATTCGATCTTGATCACGTCGGCGCCCAGATCGGCGAGATGTCCGCCCAGTGACGACGGCGCCAGCTGCGCGACCTCGAGGACCCGGACGCCGTCCAGCAGCGAGTACCCACTCATGAATCCTCCATTTCCCGGCCGTCGGCCAGCGAGACATTGTGCGTCTGTTCAGGTTTCAGTTCGATCCAGAGGCCGTCGACGTCTGCGACGAGAACGTCCCCGTGATACATTGCGCCGCGCAGGAACCGCTTGCGGCCCTCCTGCCCGGCCAACTCCGCCTCCACCCGCAATTCGACGCCGAGCGGAGCGGGGGCCCGGTAGTTGACGTGCAGGTACGCCGTGCGGGCCCACGGCCTGCCGGAGCTGTTGGCGAGGCGCGCGAGAATTTCGTCGAAGATCAGCGGCGTCACGCCGCCGTTCATCGCGTAGCGCCCGGAATGGAATCTGCCCACCGTGACGCGCCCCCGCGCCCGGGTCGCGGTCACCTCGTCGACATGGAGGGGTGGCGTGAGCGCCTGTGCCCGGCCGGGAAGGTCCCAGCGGCGGCCTGCGATCTGTTCGTCCTCGCCGACCTCGAACTCCGCCAGTCGCGTTGCGAGGTCACGGAGCGTACGCGCCGCGCGACCAGCCGCGTCCGGACTCGGTCGGCTGCGGGTGACGGCCTCCTGCACGGAGCGCAAAGCCTCGGCCAGTTCAGCGAACTCGTCGTCGCCGTCCGCGGTCGGTTCGAACGGGTCGTCCCAGCTGGGGCTCCAGATGTCGTCGTCGGTCGTGACGGTGCCGTTCACCCGGACCTCGCTTTCGGTGGTGAGGAGTGGCGACGTGCGGCTCACCGGGCGCGCCGTCCGAAGTACGAGCCGAACATCTCCTCGACCGGACGCGGTCGGAGCGTCGTGCGCGACACGACGTTCTCCCGGTCGTACCGGCTCCGCAGGTCGCGTCCCGGTCCGTCGAGCAGTAGAGCCTTGATCTCGCGCATCGACTCCGGAGGCTGAGCGGCGATCTGCCCGGCCGCCTCGAGCGCGGCAGCGAGGACGTCGCCGTCGGCCGCGTACCGGGAGACGACACCCATCCTGTAGGCCTCCTCACCGGTCACCGCCCGGGACGTCATCAGCAGGTCGCGGGCCTGCCCCGCGCCGATCAGGTGGTCGAGCACCCACGTCAGGTCGGCGCCGCCGTACTTCGCCGCGGTGACGGTGATGCTGGTGCCGGGGCCGCCCACGCGCAGATCGGAACACACCGCCAGCAGGGTGCCCGCGCCGTAGGCCATGCCCTGGACCGCGGCGACGGTGGGCTTGGGGAACGTGAAGTATCTCCACAGCAGTTCGTCCCGTTCGAGCAGGCTGAGGGCGCAGGCGTCCGCCGTCATCGCCCGGAGTTCCTTCAGGTCGTATCCCGCCGAGAATGCGGCGGTACCCTCCCCTGCCAGCAGCACCACCCGGACGTCCGGGTCGTCCGCCGCCTCGGCGAGCGCGGCATCGAGTTCACGTTGCAGGCCGAGGGTGATCGCGTTGTGCACGTCGGGCCGCGCGAGGTCGAGTTGCAGCACTCCGGATGCGGGTGACGATCGGCGCAGGTCGCCCGTCGTCACCTCACACCGCCGGCCGCGGCCTCCTGCCGAGCGACCTCCTCGGCGTCCCGGGTGATCATCTTGTGGAATACCTGACCGGGCAGCTCGTTGCGTCCGTAGATCAGCTCGTCGACCTGCCCGTGCGCCGCGTTGGCCGTGATCGTCTTCGTGACGAACCAGTCCTCGGCGTGCAGGGTCTCCATGAGAAGTTCCCAGTTCTTGTCGAGAATCCGCTTCTCCCGCGGTGTCTCGGGTTCCTTCGGGGACAGCAGGCGAATGGTGCAGTACGACACGTTGGGATCTTCGGTGTCGGGCACGATGGTCCAGATCTCGAAGTGGTTGGGCTCGGTCACGAGCATCGTGCCCGGGTAGATCGTGTAGTTCGCGAGGGAGTAGTCGCGGACGTCGAACGAGTCAGGGTCCGCTCCGCGCACCTCGGTGATCGACTTGCGGGCCACGACGATTCGCCACGAACGGTCGACCAGGTCGTACGCCGTGATGTTGCCCTCGAGGTAGTTGCACACGGTCTTGGTGTGCAGCTGGCACAGGTGGTACGAGTCCTGGACGCCGTCGACGGCGATCTTCCAGTTCATGTCGAGTTTCCAGGTTTCCTTGCGCACCTGGAACGACTCGGCCATGCCGGTCGCCGTGACCTCCGCGTCGTGCTTGGGGCCGAGGATCCCGGCGATGTCGAGTTCCGCACCGACCGTCGGGACCACCCAGACCAGGCCGTGCCGCACCTCGCAGGGAAATTCGACGAGCCCGTACTGCGAACGGTCCATGCCGTCGAAGCCCTCGGCGTGCGGCATTCCCCGCAGGTCGCCGCCGCGGCCGTACGCCCAGTTGTGATAGGGGCAGCTGAAGACACGCTTGCAGCCGGCTTCCTCGAACTCCACCTTCGAGCCCCGGTGCCTGCAGACGTTGGAGAAGGCCTTGACACTGCCGTCCGTCTGCTTGACCACCAGTAGCGGAGTGCCGATCAGCTCGGTCGTGACGAAGTCGCCCGCCTTCTTCAGCTCGTCGACGTGGGCGACGATGTGCGGCAGGCGCCGGACCACCGTGCGCTCCCGTTCGGCGAGTTCGGGGTCGTTGAACACCGAGAACGGCACTCGAAGCAGGTCGTCCGCGTAGTCGGTGCTGTTGTTGTCGACGTGTGCGATCAGTCGCTCGGTGAGTGTGATCTTGTCTGCGCGCTCCATACACCGAGAGTGGCACATGAGACATTCATTGTCTAGCGTCTCACGCGAAATGATGGCGGTACTGTTTCCTGGTGGCTGCAAGGACTGGAAACGAACCCGCGACCGACGTCCGCTCGACGATCCTCGGTGCAGCGGAGTCGTGCTTCGAACGCTTCGGAATCACCAAGACGACCATGGAAGACGTCGCCCGCGCCGCGGACATGTCCCGCGCGACCGTCTACCGGTACTTCTCGGACCGCGAGAGTCTGATCATCGAATCGGTCGCGCGACGCGCGCGCATGAACATGGCGCCCGCCCGCGCCTTCATAGCGAAGTGGCCCACGATCGAGGAGCGACTCGTGGAGGGCATCAGCCAGAACGTCGAAAGCGGTCTGCGGGACCCGATGGTCCACCTGCTGGTCTCCCCGTCGGAGATGACGCTGGCCAACTCGCTCCTGACCACGTCGGGCAAGGCCGTCGAACTGACGAGCGAGCTGTGGGAGCCGATTCTGCGCGAAGCGCAGGAGGCCGGCGACCTCCGCGCCGACCTCGATCTGACATTGCTGTGCGAATGGATCTCGGAACTCGAGATCATGTGTATCAGCCAACTCAACGGCGGCACCGGCTCGCTGGAACGGTTCCGCGAGAAGATCCGCACGTTCCTGGTTCCCTCGGTTCTGCCTGCCGGCGCCTGAAGTACGCGAGGTACGACGACGCCGGCAGACTACCCCGGACCCCGGCTACCGCGGCGCCTTGTCACCGTCGAGTGCCGAGTCGATGCCGCTGATCTCGGTGATCTTCCAGTCGTTTCCGCCGTCGACCGTCATCTCGTACGTCGCCGTCGACTGCAGTCCGTCCGGTGCCTGGCTGTTCTTCGTCAGGACACTCACGAAGCAATCGACGGAATAGGTACCGTCCGGCCCCGGTTCGGCTTTCGCCGAGATCGGTTGCGCGGTCGACGTCCACTGGAGCGGAGCGATGATCTGCTCCATCGACGTCGCCGCCTGGGTGAGACGGTTCGACAGTTCCGGGGACGTCCCCGCCGTCAGCCGTGTCCGCCACGCGGGCAGGTCGCGAAAGTCCATCTCGGCGGCGCCGGTCGCGTAGTCGAGGGCGATTCGTTCCGCCTGCTGCTTGTTCGCCGCCGCGTCGTGGAGTTGGTCGAGTTCGTCCGTCGTGCTCCGCAGTTGCCACCCGAGCGCCGCCAGTGCGACGACGAGCACGGCGACCAGACCCCCGGCCACCACCGACCGCAGCGGCACGTTCCTGCCCCCGCCACGCTCGCGATCGCCCGCACCATCGGAGGGATCCGTCTCGGGGGTGGTTCCGGAGTTCACGAGTTCCATTGATTTCTGCATCGTTCGCCTTTCGCTGGGCTGTCCGATCTCCGGGGTGGACGATCGAGTACGTCTCGGGATGCGGTTGTGTCTACCGTCCCGGGGGGCTGAGATGGACGGTCAGTGCATCTCCGGATGTGGTGGACGCCAGAACGTTGTCGAGCAGGCGGCCCACGTCGACGGTCCGCATCGCGGCCGCTCCAGCCTGGACCGAGGGCAGCAGATTCACGCCGATCACCTGCAGGTCCGGGGCGGTGTGGTCGAGGAACGTCTGCAGCTCCCCGATGAAAGGGCTTGCTCCGTTGGCGATTCCGTCGCGCAGCGGACCCTTCTCGGTGGCGAACCGGATTCCGCCGAGGACGTCGCGGAACCCACTGCCGAACTCGGCGACGATCGGTGTCGCACCCCGGAAACCCTCCGGGAGGGTGGCGCTGTCCATCAACAGCGGTTGCAGGGTGTCGAACAGCGTCGTGAGGTTGTCGGACTGCTGGGTGAGCGTCGCCGCGAGTAGCTCGCCGGCCCGCGTGAGATTGTTCAGGACAGCGAAGTCGTCGGGCAGTGCGACATCGATGGTGTCGAAGATCGCCTGTACCCGAACGGGATCCACCTGTTCGAGGAGCCGCGTCAGGCGCTCCGAAAGCTCCTTGAACGTGGTCGGTACCACGACCTGGTCCGCCGGGACGGTGGCGCCGTCCTCGAGATACGGTCCCGAGGCCGACGAGGGCAGCACCGCAAGGAACGGTTCACCCAGGGCCGACAGATTGTCGACGCGGAATTCGCTGTCGGCGGGGATCGACCGGTCACTCTCGTAGTTCCACGCGACCTCGATGTGATCGGCCGACGCCGTCACGTCACTGATGTGTCCGATGGCGACCCCCCGGAGCAGCACCCGGGAGCCGACGACGAGACCATTCGTGTCCGGTACGTCCAGCGTGGCGGTGCGTACGTCGTCGAACCGGGCGACGTGCAGGCCCGCCCGGCCCATGTAGAGGAACGACAGCACGGCGATCACCACCATGCCGAGAATGGACAACGAAGTCTTGACGGTCATTTCACTGCTCCCAGCATGCGGAGCAGGTTCTCCGCGTCGGCCACGATCTGGTCTCCCCCGGCAGATTCGATGCCCTCGATCTCGACGGAAGGCTTCTGTGCGAACGGCACGATCCTGCTGCGCAGGAAACGCGACAGCACGACGGTCGTGTCCGGCCCCTCGTCCCAGGTCTCGCGCGCCACGTCCCCCGTGTCGGCGAGCGTGTTCAGCATGGGAACCATCCACAGTCCGCCTTCGTAGACGCTGCCGACGGAGGGCAGGATCTGGCCGATGTGCGACACCACCGAGATCGCGAGTCGCCGCCAGTAGTGCACGCTGGAACTGTCGAACATGGCCGACAGGGCGTCGGTGCGGTCGTCGAACGACAGCGCGGTCTCGTTCAACCCCGACAACGTCCGGTCGATCTCCTCGGTTCGCCCGGCGAGGTCCCGCAGGTCCAGCGCCGCCACGGACGCCACGTCGCGCACGGCCGGGAGCGGCGGCACGACGGAATTCACCCGGGCCATCACGTCTTCGATTCGCTGGATACTGCCGCCGTTGACGAAGTTCGCCAGCACGGCGATCGTGTCCTCGAGTTGCGGCGGCGAGATGGTGCGGCTCACGGGGATGGTGCCCCCGGCAGGCAGATACCCGCCGCCGGCACCGCCGTCCTCATCGGTGACAGCGATGTACGTGTCGCCCAGCAGTGTGTCCTGACGGACGATCGCCCGCGCGTCGGCGGGAATCCTGGTGCCGCTTCCGATGCCGGCCGACACCGTCACCGTCGATCCGGACACCTGCAGGGAACGGACCTCGCCGACCCGCAATCCGTCCATCACCACGTCGGCACCGGCGGGCAGATTCATCACGCTGGCGAACTCGAGCGACAGGTCGTAGGTGTCTCCGACGCCGCCGCGGACCGAGGGCAGGTCGTCCGGCCCCAGGGAACAGGCCGGCACCGTCAGCACCACCGCGCTCACGGACGCGGCACCCAGAATCTGCCGCGTTCTTCTCGACAGGTTCATCTCAGTTCCTCCCCGTCCGCACGAGGTCCAGCAGCCGATCCATCGGCACCTCGGTTCCGGCGGTCGTCAGAGCCACGGTCGGTGGCTGGTAGGCAATGGTGAGCGCGCCGTCGCGCGTCGTCTGCTGCGCGAGGAAGGGTGCGACGGACGGTATCGTCGAGATCAGGCCTGCCATGTCGTTCGACCGTGTCGCCGCCAGCTTCAGGGCGTCTGTCGCCGGTCCGTGCACGAAGGGCCAGATGTCGGCACCGTAGTTCTGCTGGATGTCGTGCAAAGTCGCTACCAGCCAACCGATTCCCTCGCACACCTCGATCACGCCGGGCCACAGATCGATGCCGGCCGCCACGACGGCGGGCATCTGCTCGACGATCGACCGGATCGAACTCCACCGCCGGAGCGCCTCGTCCGTCAGCGGGGCCATGTTCGCGATCGACGAACCGATATCGGCGACGAGCTTGTCCGGATCGGCCGCGGCCTCGGCGGCATGCCTCATCATGTCCGCGGCGCTCTCCCCCTGGCCACGCAGCGCCTCGTCGAGACCGAGCACCGTCCTCCGGACGTTCTCCCCACCGTCGTCCGGGGCGAGTGCGTCGATGAAATCGGCTGCCGAACCGGCGATCTCGGAGATGCTTTTCGGAGTGTGAGTGTGCTCGAGCGGGATGCACTGCTCCGGTGCGAGTTCCGGACCGGTCGTGTAGTTGCCGACGAGTTCGAGACTCCGGTCGGCGAGCAGGGACTTCGAGCGGGTGACCGCCCGGACATCGAACGGATAGGACCGGCCACTCGCGAGCGAGAAGGTGACCTGCACGTGGTCGCCCTGCGGCTCGATGCCTTCGACACGGCCCACCTCGTACCCCATCTGGGTGACCGGGTTTCCGGCGTAGAGGCCGATGGCGTCGGGCATGAGCGCGCAGAACGCCGACCGGTCCGCCGGCTCCCGTGTCGTCGCGACCGCGACACCGGCGCCGCACACGGCGGCGGCCACGCACACCACGGCCAGCACCTTGACGATCAGGCGTGATCTTCCGGACATCTCAGCACGTCCGTCCGGGAACGGGGACACAGAAGTCCGAGGCCATCAGTGTGCCGCCCTTGATCGCGGCCATCCCTTCGGGCGTCAGCCATTCGGCGAGCTGAGTGCGCAACGACTGAAGATTGTCGATGGCCGGGCTCATCGACGTCCGGAACTCGTCGATCACACCCTTCGCGTGGTTCACAGCGTCGAGCACCTCCGTCTTGTGGTCGAGATAGAACGCCTCGAACGGCTGAATCGTCATCAGGACGTTGCCGAGCAGGGAATAGGCCTCGTTGAAACCCGCGTGAGTGGTGTTGTACGTCGAGAGGACCACATCGATCTCGCGGATCAGTTCGAACACCATGCCCTGATCGGCCTCGAAGCTCTGGAGATACTCCGCGGCGAGGTCGGCGATCGTGCGGACCTGGGCTCGCTGCTGATCCATCACGCGGGCGATGCTGGTCAGACCCGAGATCATCGATGCGACGGAGGTCGGGTTCTCTTCGAGCGCCCGGGCCATCTCGTCGAGGTTCGCGTCGACGGTGCCGCCCTCGACGTTGTCGGTCGTGTGCGGCGCGGCCTGGAGCACGTCGCCGATCGAATACGGAACGCTGACCTGCTCGGCGGGCAGAGCCGCGTCCCCGAGCGGCAGATCGCCGAGGGGGACGAGGGTGATCGCGTACCCCCCGACCGGGGTGAGCATCCGCACCTCCACCCGGGAATCCGAGCCGACCGGTACCGCGTCGTCGATCTCTGCCGTCACCAGTACCGCGTCCGGCTCGATCGAGACGTCGGTGACGGTTCCCACGCCGATGCCCGCCACCCGGACGTCCTGACCGATGTCGATCGAGGAGGCGTCGTCGGTGCGGAACGAGAACGACGCGCGGCCCGGTGGGTTCGCGTAGAGGACGGCGGTGGACGCGAGCGCGACAACCACCAGGAGGACGATGCCCGCGCCGAACGCCACCTCCCGGCCCATCAAGAACCGCACCGTGCTCAATACCCGGGCCGGACGCCGGCCGCTGCTTCTCGTCACGGGTTGCATACGACGACCTCGCTCCCTCTCAGCAGGACCTCGACGTCGGTGGGTAGCTGCGCGACACCGTTCGTGCACTGGACACCGCCCGGGCCTGCCGCGGCGGTCTGCGGGACCTGCAGTCCGGCGACGGCGGCCGGCAGCAGTCGCAACGCTTCGGCGGTCTCCGGCACCGACGCGAATGCGTCGGACAGCATCTGCTCGATATCCATACCGGGTTGCAGACCGAGAGCATCGATCAATCGTTTGATCGGTGTGAGGAATTCGGGGCCGAACGCAGCCGTCTTCGGGAACTCGTCGATGACCGTCATCGCCTTCGCGATCGGGAAACTCACCGAGCGCAGGAACTCGACGACCTCGGGGGACCGGCCTCCCATGCTGTCGGAGATCCGTGCGAGGTTGCCGGTGAGGGTCGAGATGACCTGTTCGCGGTCGTGGGCGAGGCCGGCGAGTTTCTGTGCGTCTTCGAGCATCGGTGACAATCCGTTTCCGTCTCCCTGCAGAAGCGAGATCGCGTTCTCGGTGAAGGTGTTGATGTCGTCGGTGCTCATGGTGGCGAGTACCGGTTGCAGTCCGTTGAACAACTCGGTGATGTCGAACGAGGCCCGTGTCTTGTCCGCGGGCAGTCGATCGACTGCGTCGCCCGGATCGGCGGGGAATTCGGCGTCGAGGTAGCGAACGCCGGTGAGGTTCTGGTACTTCACCGCGAGGATCGTGTCGGACGTGAGCTGATACGGCTTCTCCATCGTGAAGTGCACTTCCGCCAGACTCCGCCCGCCGTCCCGAATCAGTTCGACCGATTCGACCTTGCCGATCCGGACCCCCTTCGTCCGGATGTCGCCGTGCGCACCGAGCCCGGATACGTCGGTGAATTCCGCTGTGTAGCTGTTTGTCTCGTTCGTCACCGGACTTTTCATCGCGCTGATCACGATGATGAAGAGGACCACGGAGACCGCGGCCGCGACGGCGAGCTTGACGACAGTGACGATGTACTTGGTTCGGTTGCTCATCGGCCGGCCCCGTCCTCGGACGGCGGGGCACCGGTCAACGCCAGCGGAGCCGCCAGCGCGGGCAGATCGTCCAGGACGATCCGCAGATTCAGTCGCTGCCCGTCGCCGCTGTCCTCGAACGCGGACTCGAGCCGCTCGACCGCGGTACGCAGTCGCTCGGGGCGCGCCCCGCCGTCGTAGAGGTGCGGCACCACGCCTGCGAGTTCCGAGACCACCTCGGTGACCGGCACCAGTTCGTCGCCGTGCGATTTCAGCAACTGCCCGGCCTGTCCGAACAACTGCCCGGCAGCCAGGGTCAGGCCGGCGTCCGTCTCGTCCATGAACGGGTCGTCGACGCCGACCGAACCGTCGGTCCGCTGGTTGTAGGTGCTGTTGTAGATGTGGGCCAGCGAATCGATCGCCTGGCGATTGAACGCCGGGAACACGTCGAGGACGTCGTTGACACGCCCGAGCAGGTCGGCCGGAAGCGCCTGCTGGGTCTGGGCGACCCGGTCGGCGAGCACGAGTGCTGCATCGAACATCGGTGTCAGTCCGTCGGTGTAGCGGACGACCTTGTCCAGGCTGGTGATCATCGATTCGGTCAGCGTGCCGTCGACGGCCAGCGAACCCTTCTCGATCATGGTCGACATGGTGAAATCTCCTGTGGGCGTGCGGTCCAGCGTGCGGTGCGCCTCCAGATCGGAACCGCCGGGCCTGCCGACCAGATTGACAGCGGTGGAACCGAAGTAGTTCTGCGGCCGGAAGTCGACATCGAAGGCATCGGTCAGGCCGCCGATCTCATCCGGATCGAGCTGAAGGTCCATGCGAACGGAATCCGCTCCCGTGCGTTCCAGTCCGGTGACGACACCGACTTCACCGCCCCGCAGAATCACCTTCGTGCCGGAGTCGACGCCCGGGCCCACATAGGGGACGTCGATGCTGATCGGCAACCCGTCCGTGTCCGCACCGCTCGGGTATGCCCAGACTGCGGCGAAAACTGCACAGGTCGTCACGACGACCCCCAGCCCCGCCCCATGCAGCACTCGGCTCTGACGGCCGGGAACCCCTCTCAGGAAGTCCTGACTCCTCGCTCTGCTCATTGACTCATCCTTTGAACACCAGTTCGGGACTGAGACCCCAGATCGCCACAGTCATACAGAAATTCAGGACGACGATCGCGACGAGGCTCGCCCGGATCGCGCGCCCGGACGCCGCGCCCACACCGGCGGGCCCACCGTCCGCGAAGTATCCGTAGTAGCAATGGATCATCGTGACGACGGCGCAGAAGACGACTGCCTTGAGGAGCGACGCCATCAGGTCGGGAACACTGAGAAATTGACTGAAGTAATGGTCGTAGGTGCCCGACGGCTGACGGTGAAACGTCTTGATGATCAACCCTCCGGTGAAGAAACTGACCACGAGCGCCATCAGATACCCGGGGATCACGATGAGCATGCTTCCGATCAGCCGCGTCCCGACCACGAACGGAATGGCCTGCAGGCCCATCGATTCGGTGGCGTCGATCTCCTCGGAGATGCGCATCGAGCCGATCTCGGCGGTCATCCGGCAGCCGGCCTGCGCGGCGAATCCGATTCCGGTGATGATCGGGGCGATGACCCGGACATTGCCGAACGATCCGATGATGCCGGTCAACGCCCCGAATCCCAGCAGATCGAAGGCCATGAACGCCTGGATCGCGACCACGGCGCCGACAGCCAGTCCCAGGAAGAACATCAGGCTGACGACACCGCCGTCGACGACGAGGGATCCGTTCCCCCACGCCATGTTGTTCATGGTGGTCATGGTCTGCTTGCGGTAGTGCCGCAGCGTTTTGGGCAGCAATGCGACCGTCTTGACGGAAAAGACCGTGACCTGACCGATTTCTTCGATCACCGATGTGGCAGCGCGGCCCACCGAGCGAATCGGTTGCAGCAGGATTCCACCGGACGAGCCTCTGCGGTGCGTGGAGTGTATGTTCACGTCACGCCAACCGGGCCGGAAAGAACATCATCTGAATCTGGCTGACCACGAGATTGGTCATGAAGATGCAGAAGACACTGAGCACCACCGAGGCATTGACCGCGTTGGCCACGCCTTTCGGGCCGCCCTTGGCTTCGAGACCTCGCAGGCTTGCGATCAACACGACGAGCGCCGCGAAGATCACCGACTTGAGGACGGAGAAGACCAGATCGGTCGGTGTCGCGAACGAGCCGAACGACTGCCAGAAACTTCCGGGCACCACGTCGTTGACGTTGGCCGAAATCACCAGTCCCGCCGCCACACCCGCCGCGACGATGACGATGCACAGCATCGGCGCGATGGCGATCATCGCGATGAACCGCGGAACGACCAGTCGCTGGACCGGGTCGATCCCCATGACCCGGATCGCTTCGATCTCCTCGCGGATCGCGCGGGCACCGAGGTCGGACGCGATCGCCGATGCGGCCGCGCCGCTCATCAGAAGTCCCGCCGCCATCGGCGCCCCCTGCCCCACCACGCCCAGACCACTGGCCGCTCCTGCCAGCGAGTTCGCGCCGACCTGGTTCATGATTCCACCGACCTGCACCGAGACCTCGGCACCGATCGGCACCGCCATCAGCAGCGCGGGCAGTGCGGTGACCTTGAGGAGCTTCCACATCTGGGTGGCCACCTCCTCGAGAGGCAATCGGAGGGCGATCGTGTCGGACACCGTGTATCTCAGAATGTTCGCCGCGAGCTCACCCGATCGGCCCAGCGTCGCGAGGCTGCGGATGGGCGTCTCCTTCAGGTATTTCCCCACCGCGGCAACCGAGAGACGCGGCCGCCGCCGCTTCTCCGGTGCGGATCGATCTGCCTGCGCCGGCCCGGCCGGCACGGCGTCCACCGCGATCGGCTCCCTCACACTCGTCACTGTGCCACTCCTGTGATCACCGGAAGAGCCTGCGTATCCGCGTCGTTCGAGGCCCACTCGTCGTCGAGGCAGTCCGCTCCGAGGCTTTCCTGGATCGCGATCTGGGCGTTCTCCGGCAACGTGTGCATGATGTGCCGCACCCGCTCCTGACGACGCGCCACCGCCTGCCGGAACGGCATCCCCGGCGTCGCCTTCATCTGCGGAACGATCCCCTCCACATCATCGACACCACCGGCATGATGCCCGGCATCGACCATCGCCTGCTCCTGCGCCATCTGCGCCTCGTCCTTCTCCTCCGACATCCCGATCGGACCGATCATGGTGCCGTTCAGGAACTGCTTGACCACCGGCTCCTCCGAGGTCAACAACACCTCCCGCGGACCGAACATCACCAGATGACGACGGAACAACATCCCGATGTTGTCCGGCACCGTCCGCGCCAGATTGATGTTGTGCGACACGATCAGAATCGTCGCATCGATCTCCGCATTGATATCGATCAACGTCTGCGAAATGTAGGTGGTACGCACCGGATCCAAACCCGAATCCGGCTCGTCCACCAAGATGATCTGCGGATCCAAAACCAGCGCCCGCGCCAACCCGGCACGCTTGCGCATACCACCGGAAATCTCCCCCGGCAGCTTGTCCTCGGCCCCCAGCAGACCGACCAGCTCCATCTTCTCCATCACGATCTTGCGGATCTCGGATTCGGACTTCTTCGTGTGCTCCCGCAACGGGAACGCCACGTTGTCGAACAGGTTCATCGACCCGAACAACGCACCGTCCTGGAACAGCACCCCGAACAACTTCCGGATCTCGTACAACTCCTTCGACGAGCACTCCAGAATGTTGGTGCCGTCGATCACGATCGACCCCTGCTCCGGACGGAGCAGACCGATCAGCGACTTCAAGAACACCGACTTACCCGTGCCCGACGGCCCGAGCAACGCACTGACCTCACCGGCCGGAAGGGTCAGCGTGACGTCCTGCCAGATCCTCTGCGAGCCGAAGGACTTGGTCAGTCCCTCGACGGATACCTCCACTCCCACCATTACCTCCGTGTATTCAGGTGTCGGGGCCGACTCGGGTGCCCACGGGGCCGTTGCGACGGCGGGCCGGAACCCACAGCCGTCTCGTCGGCCCACGCCGAAGCCCCAGCCGGGTGACCGGACTGTTCGAATTGGGCTTGTTCGCAGTGCTTTTCATCGTGTGCCGCGTTCGATCGACGGCGAGGTCACGACTTCTAACTGTGATACAGATTACGTCGCACGTATTACGTTATACGACTTTTGACTCTTGCCGCAAGGGCGGGAGACGAATTAGCCCACCCGCGAAATGCCTGCCGGCATAGGCATTCCCGCACGAGCCGACCGTGACCAGGCACGGGAACCGCCGACCATCGTAGCTAAGAACGTTAGATTTACCCGAGAAAGCACAAAGAAGCCGTGCCCCTCTCAGGGCACGGCTTCTCTGGGACGCGGGCGAACTAGGGCAGGAAGGCCGGTAGGACGAACTGCCTCATCATCTGCCGGTGCGAGGGATCGGCAGGATCCGAATTGTCCAGTCGCGGTGCGAGCATCAGCTGCACGAGGGTGATCCAGGAGCACGCCTCGTCGGTGTCGATATCCACCCGCATCTCGCCGTCGGCTTTGGCGTCGTCGAAGATCGGCCCCCACAGCTCGGTGGTGAGACTCGTCGCGAGAGGGATCGTCTCGAGCCACGAATCCCCGCCGACGTGTTCGGGGCTGACGAGGATGCGTACGATCGGATCGTTGATCCCGTCGTAGACCAGGTAGATGAGGCCTTCGATCAGCCTGTCCTCGAACGTCGCGCATTCCATCAGGAACTTCCGGCCGCGCTCGAGCGTCTGACGCGATCGCCACCTGATCAACTCGGTGGTGAGCGTTTCGCGATCCTGGAAGTACCGGTAGACGGTCGGGCGAGACACCCCCGCCTCCTTCGCGATGTCCTCCATGGTCGTCTTCGCGATACCGAATCGAAGAATCATCGTCTGAGCAGCCACGAGTATCTGAGACCGTGCCACATCGGCGTCCTGACTCAGGACCCCGGCGGTCTTTCTTCTTGCCATCCTCGCTCCAGACACTGTCACTTCCGGCCGGCCACCCCGCTCGGCCGCGATACAAATGACAATACACGTAAAGTGTTGCACCGAGGGTGGCCGCCACGCCCTGTTCATTACACCAAAAGAGCGAGGCAGCTGCCCGAAGCCCTCGGGACCGCGGACAACTGCCTCGAACATGCCTCGAACCTAGGACGAGGGCGTGAAGGTGATCGGGAGCCGGATGCAACCGCGCACCTGCGTGGCGTGCAGGATCGGCGGGTCCTCCGGAACGAGGCGGTAGTCGGGCAACCGCCGGTGAATCGCCTCCATGGCCAGTTTGAGCTCGATTCGAGCCAGGTGAGACCCGATGCACCGATGCGGCCCGGCACCGAACGACAGGTGACGGTTCGGCGAGCGGTCGATGCGCAGCTCGTCGGGATCCTCGAACTCGCCACCGTCGCGGTTCGCCGAGCAGAGCAGCACGATGAGCTGGTCGCCCTGCGCGATCGTGACTCCGCCGAGCTCGACCTCACGGGTCGCTCGCCGGCCCGCGATGACGGCAGCCTCGATCCTCAGGATCTCCTCCACCGCGGCCGGGATGGTGTCGGGATCGTCCACGATCTCCTGCCGCTGGCCCGGATTGTTCGCGAGGTGGATGATTCCCCAGGCAAGTGATCCCTGGACGGTGTGCAGGCCCGCGATGAGCAGGAGGAAGAACATGCGGTACAGCTCTTCGTCGGTGAGCAGCCGTACACCGTCCTCCATCTCGATCGGGGTGTTGATGATCTGCGCGGTCAGGCTGTCCGAGGTGTTCTCACCCGAGCGCACCCCGGCCACGATGGCACCGAAGTAGCCGAAGATCTGATTGGCCGCATCCTCACGCGCCTTCGCGGATTCTTCCTCCGTTCCACCGGGAATGCCCTGCAGTGCAACGTCCGTCGTCTTGGTGAACATCTCGGCGTCTTCGAGCGGCCAGCCCATGAGGGCCAGGAACACCCGGGTCGGCAGTTCGTGGGCGAACTCCGAGATGAACTCGGTTTCACCGCGCGCCACGAAGGCGTCGATGAGCTCGTTGATGACGTCGCGGATCTGGGGCTCGAGTTCCTTCATCCGCTTGGGACTGAACAGCGGTTGCAGCGCCTGCCGGTAGAACGTGTGCTCCGGCGGGTCGAGCTCGATCGGGATGAATTTTCCCTGGCCCGCGTTCACGAGGTTGTTCGGGTAGCTGGAGAACGTCTCCGGATCACGCAGGACCTGATGGATTTCCTCGTAACGCGTCACGATCCAGTGTCCGCCGTGAGCCGTGGAATACACGACGGGCCCGATGGCCCTCAGCTCCGCGGCACGTTCCTGGAATACGTCCTCGGGCATCGCCAAGGTCTGGTCGTAGACGTCGAAGTCCACGACGAGCTTGTCGGGTAGTTGGGTAGTCGTCACTGCTTCTCAGCCTTCCGAAGTCGGGAGTTCGACGCTCAGCGCGCGTTCGGGGCACATCTCGACGAGGGCGCCCAGTTGGTCTCGTAGTTCCGCGGGAACCGGTTCGGCCACGACGACGGGGTAGCCCTGGTCGTCGCAGTCGACTATGTCGGGCGCCGCGCCGTAGCAGAGGCCGTGCCCCGCACAGGCGGATCGGTCGACTTTCAACGACTGCTCACGGTTCTGCGCATGAATGGTCATCGACGACAGCCCCGCTCAGTCGACGGGAAGGGTCGGAGTCGGAGTGTCTTCCTCGAACATCATCGCCACACGCGACAGGGTGCCGCCGTCCGTCGCGGGCAGCGTGAGACCGGAAATGTATGCGGAGTCGTCCGACACGAGGAAGAGTGCGACCTTCGCGTTGTCGACGAGCGACGGCGGTCGCTGGAGCTTGAGCGGAATCGGCGAGACACCCGGATCCCACGGTCCCGCCGTCTCCTCATAGGACTGGCCGATCACCGGGGTTCCCGGGCCCATCAGGAAGTTCGGGGACATTCCGTGCGTGGGGGCGAGGGCGTTGACGCGAATCCCGTAGCGCCCGAGATCCAGACTGAGTCCGCGGACCAGGCCGTTGACGCCGGCCTTCGTCGCCGAGTACATCGCGATGCTGTGATAGGCGGCGAAGGACGCCGCAGACGACGTCGCCAGGATGGTGCCGCCGCCGTTGGCCCGCATCGCCGGCACCGCGGCCTTACAGGAGTACACGACGCCGCTCAGGTTCACTCCGAGAACGTGCTGCCAGTCGGCATCCGTGAGGTCCTGGAACTCCACGTGTTCGCCGCCCGCCACCGACGGGACTCCGCCACGGGAGACGACACCCGCGTTGGCCCACATGATGTCGAGCTTGCCGAACTGTTCGACGGTGGTCTCTACGCTGCGGTAGACGGCCGCCTCGTCACTCACGTCGGCGGTGATGGCGATAGCCGTTCCACCCTGCTGCTCAACCAGTTTCGCGGTCTGTTCAGCCCGGTCGCCGTCGATGTCGACGACCGCCACCTTCGCACCTTCCGATGCGAACAACTGCGCACCCTGGCGCCCGAGCCCGGACCCACCTCCGGTGATGACGGCGACTTTGTCCTGAAGTTTCATGTGAACTCCTCTGTGATGATTTTTCAGATGCCGGAGACTCGCGGTGTGTGAGGACATCGTCCGGCGAAGTCGGGCGGCGAGACTGTTCCGATCCTCGACGGCGGGGGCTGTCGCCGGTCGAGAGGATCGGGTGCGGGCCGCATCTCCGATCCAAATAAACCTTATACCGTTAGGCGGTGAGACGTCAATCACTTTCTTCGGCGCGCGGCGAATCCGCGCGCCCGAATTGCGTCATACGGAAACTGCTGCACGCGTAGCAATTTCAACCATGGAGGCGGTGTCGACCAGCTTCACGCGCGGGCGGCCGGATTCTCTGCCGAGTCGCCGCTCGTGCGCGTCGATCGCCTTCCATCCGTCGTAGTCGATACGCTCGGGCCTTCGATCCGCGACGAGGCTGCGGAGCTCCTGCCGCCCGGCCGCGGGAACGGTCAATCGACCGGCCTGGAAGTCGTCGACCAGTTTGTCGACAGTTTCGGCGGCGCAGGCCTTGTTGGTGCCGATGACGCCGGAAGGACCACGCTTGATCCACCCGACGGTATACACGCCCGGCATCGGACTTCCCGAATCCGGATCCAGCACACGACCTCCGTCGTTCTGCATCGTCGAGCGCGCACCCGACACGGGAATCCCCGCAACCGGGATCCCCCGGTACCCCACCGATCGCAGGACCAGCCCGCAATCGATGTCCTCGACGACGCTTGTCGGCACCGCGCGCGAGTGGCCGTCCGGATCCTGAACCAGCTCGTTGCGGACCAGGCGGATTCCCTCCACCCGGCCTCGTCCCATCAGTTCGGCCGGAGAGAGCAGATAGCGCAACGCAATACGCTTGTTCTCCGGCGCGTGCGGGGCCGCAGCGAATTCTGCGACGATCCTGGCTTTCATCGCCTCGATCGGGTCGGCTCGCCCACCCGCCTGCGCCTCCCCCACCATCTCCCCGGGCTGCACCGAGACATTCACGCCGGGCAGGTAGCCGAGTGCGAGCAACTCCGGGCTCGTGTACGCCGCTTGCGCCGGACCGCGCCGTCCGACGACGAGCACTTCTCTGATCCTGCTCTCCGACAACGCTTCCAACGCGTGCGGGGCGATGTCGGTTTTCGCCAGTTCGGCGGTGCCCGCGACGAGAACCCGGGCCACGTCCAGCGCCACATTCCCGTTGCCGATGATCACGGCACGCTCACCCGACAAGTCGAAGGTGCGGTGCGCCTGGTCGGGATGACCGTTGTACCAGGCCACGAATTCCGTCGCCGAGTGGCTTCCGGAAAGATCCTCGCCGGGAATCCCCAGCGCACAATCGGCAGGAGCGCCGACCGCGTAGATCACCGCGTCGTGATGCGCGAGCAGGTCGTCGTGAGTCAGGTGTTCGCCGACCTCGACGTTGAGGTAGAAGTCCACGTTCTTCCGCGACGCCGTCTTCTGGAACAGCGAGGCGACCGCCTTGGTCCCCTGATGGTCCGGTGCCACACCGAATCGGATCAGCCCGAACGGTGTCGCAAGCTTCTCGAAGAAGGAAACTTCCACGGCGGGACCGATCCGGGACAGCAGGCTCTCGGCCGCGTAGCAACCGGACGGCCCGGACCCGACGATCGCCACCCGCAGCAACGCGCGTTCGGATACCTGGACCTCCGCGGCACCGGGCGGTTCCACGGCCGGGGCGAGCGGCTCCCTGTTCAGGTAGTACGCCGCGTTGATCTCCTCGTAGCGCGCAGTTTCCGGCGTCAGGTCATAGTCGGGGAGAATCGCGTCGACCGGGCACGCGTCGATACAGGCGCCGCAGTCGATGCAACCGACCGGATCGATGTACAGCATCTCCGCCCGGCCGTAGCCGGGCTCGTTCGGAGTGGGATGGATGCAATCGACGGGGCACACCGCGACGCAACTCGCGTCGTTGCAGCAGGATTGCGTAACTACATGAGCCAACGTGAGCTCCTATCGCCTGATGACCGGATCGGTGAACGCTGAATCGCATCACGTTTTACAGTGATACAAATTACGTTAGTTGTCACGATGATATGTGTCAAGCCTCACACCGGCGCAAAAATCGGGCCCACACGCCACCGGCGTGTGGGCCCGATCGACTACAGGGCAGCCTGAGGTCAGAGGTTTCGCAGCCGCACGATCTCCTTGTCGAACTCGTCGATGCTCTCGACGGAACTCATGTGGCCGACGCCGGGCAGGACGATCAGCCGCTCGAGGTGACCGGCCTCGTCCAGGACGCGAGCAAGCTTGCGGGCGTGGACGGGTGGGGTCAACCGGTCCATGGAACCGACGAGCACCGTGGTCGGGACGTCGAGGTTGTCGAGCGCCTCGTGGATGTCGAGGCCGCTGAGCGCAGCCCCCCAGCCGCCGCGGATGCGCGGCTTGCAGTCCCGGACGATGTTCTCGCAGAACTGGACCTCGGCGCGAGTGGCGTTCGGCGACATCGACACGTACTGCAGCGCGCGCGTCATCACCGGCGAAGACACCAACGGCACGGGCGTGCTCAGAACGGCGCGGCCGACCGGAACCGGCACGCGCGGAAAGCGATTCGGTAGCGGGATGACGGTGGTCTCGGCGACGAGCCGGTCGCACGCGGTGCTGGCGAGCAGGACCGCCGACGCATATTTCCCGACCTCGTCCGGGTGCCTGCCTGCCCACGCCATGATGCTCATGCCGCCCATGCTGTGGCCTACGAGCACGGCCTTCTTGTCTTCGCGCACCGTCGCCTTCAGTACCTCCGACAGGTCGTCGGCGAGGACGTCGGGGCCGAGCGGGAGCGAGCCGACCGAGCTGCGGCCGTGCCCTCGCTGGTCGTAGGTGATGACGCGGTACTCCTCGGCGAGCGCGTTCACCTGTGGGTACCAGTACTCGGTCGAACAGGTCCAACCATGGCTCAGCACAATGGGATCGCCGTCCACCGGACCGTAGGCGCGAACGTACAGCGTCGCGCCGTCGTCGGTGAGGATCTCCGTCACGTCCGGGCGCAGGTCCGGGGTGCGCAGCAACTCGTTCGGGGCGACCTCGGTCGACAACGTCAACCCGCGGGTGGCCCGCTTGGAACGGATTGCCGCTACCGCTGCTGCGGCGGCGGCGACCCCGGCTGCGCCTGCGAGCGCCCGGAAGGCGATGGTGCGCGAACTGCTGGTCATTCCTACCCCTGTCCTGTCTAACTTGCTCTGTTGGTGTCTGTGCCCGACGCCGGACCCGGCGTCTCGCCGAGTTGCCGGGCCGCCCGCCCGAGGGCCTGGGAGATCTGCTCCTCCATCGCTTCTTCGAACAGCGACTGGACGGCGTCGTGTGCGAGGGGACGCATCTGGTCGACGAGTCGCGCGATGTCCGAGACCTTCGCCTCGTCGAGTTCGAGTGGCTCACCCTCGGCCGCGAGATAGCGGTCCGCGACGACGGCGACGAACCGCGCGGCGACGTCCGAGAGGGCACGTCGCACCGCCGCCGTCTGCTCGAGGACGTCCTCGAGCGGGATGCCGGCGTCGACGAGCACCTGCGCCGCCTCGACCAGTCTCGGATTGTTCACCGAATAGGCGTCTCCGGCGGGAACGAGCACACCGAGTTCGGTGCCGCGGGCGATGTTGGCCTCGGTGGTCTGCGCCCCGAACATGCGTTTCAGCTCGGCGATCGTCAGGCGTGCCGCCCGCCTGCGCTTCTTCCAGCGGCTTCCCGGGTCGTCGGTTTCCAGAACGTCCTTGACCTGGAGTCCGTAGTGCGCGGCGGTGAGCAGCTCGCTGATGGTCGCGAACGTGTAGCCGCGATCGAGCATGCGCCCGATCAGGTGCAGCCGGGCGAGGTGCGATTCGTTGTACCACCCCGTGCGCCCCTGCTTCCGCGGCGGCGGGAGTAGTCCGCGGTCCTGGTAGACGCGCACGTTGCGCACGCTCACCCGCGCCTCGCGGGCGAGGTCGTCGATCCGGTACTCCTTCATCGGACGATGCGCTCCTCGGTAGCCGTATCACCACAATAGCATTGTCACAATGTCCATTGTCATAATTAGGATGCGAAAGAACCTGGTTTTCGCACGACCGTGCGCGAGGAGCGAGGCCTATCCGGCCGGAATGCCTACCAGCGAGGCCCGCGCTGGACGTCGTCGACCCGGGGGCGCACGTCCACGAGGTAGACGCACACCGCGACGACCGCGACGATGCCGAACAACTGAACCGCCGGGAACAGCAGGAGAACGAGGAACGCGACGGCGAGAATGCTCAGCCAGATCGGTTTGCTCAGCTTGTCCACGGCGGTGAATGCGTCCTTGCGCTGGCGGGCCGCGTGAAACAGCGCGAACGCCGCACCACCCAGAGCGACGATGCGAATCACCAACAAGATCACCGAGACGACGCCGTCAACTTGAATCACAGCTCCATCCTACGAGGTCGGCACGCAAACGGCCCCCGCACCAACGGTGCGGGGGCCGAAAAGCGTGAAGGATCAAGCCTTCTTGGCCGGAGCAGCCTTCTTCGCGGGGGCCGGAGCAGCCTTCTTGGCGGGAGCCGGAGTTGCCGCGGCCTTGGCCGGAGCAGCCTTCTTCGCGGGGGCCGGAGCAGCGTGCTTGGCCGGAGCGGTCTTGTCGGCGACGTCGGCCGCAGTGGCGGTGACGCGATCGGCGGCGTCCTTCGACGCCTCCTCGGCCTGATCGCCCAGGTCGAGAACCTTCAGGGCAGCCTCGTCGCCGGCGTCGGCGATGGCCTCGCCGAGTCCCTCGGCGGTGTCGGAGATACGACCCGAGGCGAGGCCCGCGAGCTTCGCGGCCTGCTCGCCCACGGCGCGCGTCTGGCGGGCCACGGTGCCGAGAGCTTCCTCGGTCAGCTCGACGGCGTCACCGAAGGCGGTCTCGGCGCGGCCGATACCCTCCTCGACGACCGGCTGCTTGCGGATGCGCTCGACGGTGTCCTCGCCGCGCTCGGCGAGGGACGTGTACAGGTCGGATGCGACCTTCAGGTAGGCCTCGGCGACCTTGCGCAGCTCGTCGGCGGTGAACTTCTCACGCAGCTCGGCAAGCTCCTCGGGCAGCTCGGACGGCAGTCCGGCAAGGCGGTCGCGAAGGTTCTCGACACCCTCGGTGACCTCTTCCTGCAGTCCGGCGAAGCGCTCCTTGGCGCCGCCGACGCGCTCTTCGACGTCACCCTGGGTGGACTCGGCGCGCGAGCGGACCTGGGCGACGACGTCGGCCACGGCCTGCACCACGACGTCTCCGGCACCTACGGCCGCGTACAGCGAGGTCTTGACGCTGTCGATGGTCTTCTGGTCAGTCATCGGCTTTCTCCTCTTCAACGGTGGGGGGTTCTGGTTCCGGCGTCTGGGAATCAGAACGCTGGTGTTCTTCTGTCCGAAGCTCGGACGTCCGGGATTCGGCCGCTTCCGCCGATTCGTTCTCACGACAGAACGACTCGTAGATCTCGAGCAGCACTTGCTTCTGCCGCTCCGTGATGGCCGTATCCGCGAGCAGAGCGTCACGGAGGGGACCGTGTGGCCGCTGCTCGAGGTAACCCGCCTGGACGTACAGGACCTCCGAAGAGACCCGGAGCCCCTTGGCTATCTGCCCAAGCACCTCGGCCGAGGGCTTGCGCAACCCACGCTCGATCTGACTCAGATACGGATTACTGACACCGGCCAGCTGCGCCAGCTGCCGCATCGACACCTGGGCCGCTTCGCGCTGGGCACGAATGAAACCTCCGATGTCGTGAGCGGCGTTGCTGACTACGCGAGCTGCCAGATCTCCTGCACCGGCCGCATCGCGGTCATCGCTGGCCATCAGTCCTCCGTGTTGCTGGGCAGCACCAAGCCTAAAGCAGGGTGCTAGCAATTGCAAGCACCCTGTTAGCACCCAGCTAACGGGTGGGTCGTTGTGACCCGGACCTCAGCCGAACACCGGACCTCAGCCGAACAGCAGTGTCGAGAACGTGTAGATCAGCAGGCCCGCGATCGACCCGACCACGGTGCCGTTGATCCGGATGAACTGGAGATCGCGTCCCACTTGGAGCTCGATCTTCTTCGACGCCTCCTCGGCGTCCCAGCGCTCGACGGTGTCGGAGATGATCGCGGTGATCTCGTCGGTGTAGTGGACGACGATGTACCGCGTACCGGCGAGCACCCACCCGTCGACCTTGGTCCTCAGCTCGTGGTCGTCGCGCAGCCGCTCGCCGAAGCGGACGACGTTCTCCGCGACCTTCGTGCGCAGCGTGCTGTCCGGGTCGTCGACGGACTCCATGATCAGGCGCTTGGCCACCTTCCACGTCGCCGCGGCGAGGCCGGTCACCTCCTCGCGTCCCATGATCTCGGCCTTGATCTTCTCGGCCTTCTCCATGGTCGCGGGATCGTTCTGCAGGTCGTCGGCGAAGTCGACGAGGAACCGGTTGGCCGCCTGCCGCACCTCGTGCTCCGGGTTGGACCGCACCTTCCAGGTGAATTCGACGAGTTCCCGGTGGATCTTCTCGCCGAGCATGGCGTCCACGAACTTGGGCGACCAGGCGGGCGAATCGCGGCTGACGATCCGGTCGATGGTCTCCTGACTCCCGAGCGCCCACTGGTGAGCCCGCTCGGCGAGCAGATCCAGGATCGGCAGCTGCCGGTTCTCGCGCAGGAGTTCGCCGAGCACCCGTCCGATCGGCGGCCCCCACTGGGGCTCGGCCAGCCGGCGCACCAGCGTGGTGTCGATGATCTGCTGCACGTCCTCGTCGCGCAGGATCTCGACGAAGCCGCGCAGGATGGTGGCTGTCTCGGCGGCGACCCGCGCGGCATGCTTGGGCTGCGCCATCCAGGTGCCCAGCCGGAGCGGGATCTCCGCGGCCTCCACCTTGGCCGACACCACCTCGGGGGCCAGGAAGTTCTGGCCGACGAAGCTGCTGAGGCTCGCCCCCAGCTGATCCTTCTTGCGCTTGATGATCGCGGTGTGCGGGATCGGCAACCCCAGAGGATGCCGGAACAGGGCCGTCACCGCGAACCAGTCGGCCAGCGCGCCGACCATACCGGCCTCCGACGCGGCCCGGACGTATCCGACCCATTCGCCGGCGCCTCGCGATTCCTGCCACCGGCACACGAGGTAGACCACGGTGGCGAAGACGAGGAAGCCCGTCGCGACAGCCTTCATCTTGCGAAGATCGCGACGCTTCGCTTCGTCGTCGAAGGCGGAAAGGCTCAATTGATCCACAGACGCCATTGTGCCCAAGGTCGGCGTGGGAGCGGTCGCCCAGCCGCGGGACGCGCGCCCGCACAGCGGCGTTGTGCCGTGCGACAAGACCCGCGCACTAAGCTGGCAGGAGATCGCGACACGAAACGGATGTGAAGAGACGCAGTGGCGAACGACGACGTGAAGGATCCCGAGCAGGTGACCGGGTCGATGACGAAGCTGGACAAGGCGGCTAAGCCCGACGGGCGCAAGCGCCGCTGGCGTGAGCACAAGATCGCGCGCCGAGAAGAACTCGTCGACGGAACGATCGCCGCCATCCGCCTGCGTGGACGAGATATCGGGATGGACGAGATCGCATCCGAGATCGGTGTCTCCAAGACCGTGCTGTACCGGTATTTCGCGGACAAGAGCGACCTGACGAACGCGACCATGGCTCGGTACGTGGAGACCACGCTCGCCCCCCGGATCTACGAGGCCATCGGCGGAGACCTGGACGACTTCGAGCTGACCCGCGCCACGATCACCGCGTACGTCGAGACGGTGGCGTCGGATCCCGACGTCTACCTCTACATCATGGCCAACGGTTCCGGCCCCGGCCGCGAGACGGTCGCCGACTCCGAGCGGATGATCGCCGAGGTGCTTTCCACCGTTCTCGGCGAGCGGCTGCGGCAGATGGAGATGGACTCCGGCGGCGCAGTTCCGTGGGCGTACGGCATCGTCGGCGGCGTGCAACTGGCCACCCACTGGTGGATCTCCAACCGGTCTATGTCGGTCGAGGATCTGATCAACTACCTCACGATGATGACCTGGGGTGGAGTCACGGGCATTGCCGCGGTCAACGGTTCGCCCGCCCGCTTCAATGCGATCCCGCACCCGCTGCTGCCGCCTGCCGACGCGACCGATTAGGCGCGGACCGATTCTTGTGTAACTAGCAGTTACAGGTAAACTCGCCCGTGTGAACGAACACGAGGAAGAAGAAGAGGGCTACCGCGGCCCCGCCGACGTCGTCGTGGGCGACCGTCCCGCCGTGACCGTGCAGGTCCAGCTGGCGGGAAACTTCGAACCCATCAGCGGTCGATACGTCTGGCACGGCCGCGTCCGCACCCTGACGGACGCCCTCGGCGCGGACGCCGACCTGTCCGCAGGCAAGGAACTCCGGATCACCGCCCCGGAAGGCACGGCCACCGCCCGGATCACCGGAGTCGATCTCTGGGGAAGCCATCTCGTCGACGGAGTGACGCCCCCACCCTTCAGCCGGGTGTGAACTCGAAGTCCGCCGGATCGACCGACCGCGTCTGCCGCCAGTACCGCACGGTCGAGCCCGGCCAGATCGCGCGGTTCACGCCGTGCGAGTCGAGATACCAGCTCACGCATCCGCCGCGGGACCACACACCCTTCGACAGCTTCCGCTGAATATCCGAGTTGGAGCTGCTCTGCACCGCCGAACGGACGACCGCAGCGTCCGCGCCGCGCCGGTCGACGAGATCCATCAGCCGGAGAACGTAACGAATCTGCGACTCGATCATGAACACCACCGAATTGTGACCGAGCCCGGTGTTGGGGCCGAGGAGGAAGAACGCGTTGGGGTAACCCGCGACGGTGATTCCCAGGTGGGTGCGAATCCCGTGCTCCTGCCATTCGTCGGCGAGGCGCCTGCCGTCGACCCCGGTGAGGGCGATGCTGTCGAAGCCGTCGGTGACGTGGAACCCGGTGGCGTAGATGATCGCGTCCACATCCCGTTCCGTCCCGTCCCCCGCCACGATGGCGTGCGGCCGGACCTGCGCGATGCCCTCGGTGATCACGACCGAATGCGGTGCGATCAGCGCCGGGTAGTACCGGTCCGATCCGAGGATCCTCTTGCAGCCGATGACGTAGGACGGGGTGAGCTTGCGGCGCAACTCGGGGTCGGTGACGGTCCTGTTCAGATTCCCCCGCGCCGCGCTCTCGAGCGGCTTCATCAGGCGGAAGTGGCCGTTGAATCCGAGCGCGAGCGATTCGTACGTCCAGTAGACCGCGGCGCGCACCATCCGCCGCACCAGCGGAACCCGGCCGAACAGGCGCCGCGCCCTCGGCGGAATACGGAAATTGAGGCCCGGGATGACCCAGGGCGGCGTCCGCTGATACAACTGCAACTCGGCGACCTCGCCCACGATCTCGGGAACGAACTGAACCGCGCTGGCGCCCGTCCCGATCACCGCGACCTTCTTGCCCCGCAGGTCGTAGTCGTGGTTCCACCGCGCCGAATGAAACGCGGTGCCCTCGAACGTGTCGGCGCCCGGCAGGTCCGGGACGTTCGGGATGTGAAGGGAGCCGATCCCGGACACGACGAACTGCGCGACGTACTCGTCGCCCGACGCGGTGTGGATGTGCCACCGGCGGTGTTCGGCGTCCCAGTGGCCGCCCGTCATCGTGCGGCCGAAATGAATGTTGCGCCGCAGGTCGTACTTGTCGGCCAGTCCGCGCAGATAGTCGAAGATCTCCGCCTGCCCCGACCACATCTGCGTCCAGTCCGCGTTCGGCTCGAACGAGAACGAGTACAGGTGCGAGGGCACGTCGCACGCACAGCCCGGGTACGTGTTCTCCCGCCACGTGCCACCGACCTCCTGCGCCTTCTCCAGCAGGATGAAGTCGTCGCGCCCACGCTTGCGTAGCTGGATGGCCGTGCCCAGACCGGAGAACCCTGTCCCGATCACCAGGACACGACACGGATGCACCTCGCCGCCCACACCTCCATGAAACGCTCCTGTGGCACTGTCTGTACATGGCAGAGAACGCACGCGGATTCTGGAAGACGCCCGCCACCGAGGCCCTGCGGTCGCACTCGGGCCGGCGGATCGCCGAACTCGACTGCGGGAGCACCCCCGGATTCGTCGGCGACAAGTCGGACGGCGTCCTGCTGTTCGAGGAACGCGGCGCGGTGCTGTCCGCCCTGCAGGAGAAGCTCTACGCCAACGGACGATCCGGCGACCGGCGGTCGGTGCTCCTCGTGCTCCAGGGCATGGACACCGCGGGCAAGGGCGGGATGGTCCGCCACGTCATCGGGCACGTGGACCCGCAGGGTGTCGATCACGCCTCGTTCGGCGTTCCCACTCCCGAGGAGAAGCGCCACCACTTCCTGTGGCGGATCAACCGGGCCCTGCCAAGGTGCGGGCAACTCGGGGTGTTCGACCGGTCGCATTACGAGGACGTGCTGGTGGTCCGGGTCCACGATCTCGTACCGGAAGAGGTCTGGAGCGGCCGCTACGACGAGATCAACCAATTCGAGAAGGAACTCGTCGCAGGCGGCACGACCCTGGTCAAGGTCGCGATGTTCGTGTCTCTCGACGAGCAGAAGTCACGGTTGCGCGAGCGCTTGGAACGCCCCGACAAGTACTGGAAGTACAACCCGTCGGACGTCGACGAGCGCTTGCTGTGGCCGGCCTACCAGGACGCGTATCAGGCCATGCTGGACCTGACGTCGACCGACTACGCGCCGTGGCACGTGGTTCCGTGTGACCGCAAGTGGTACAGCCGGCTCGCGGTCACCGAGTTGCTGATCGACGCCCTGGAGAAACTCGACCTCGATTGGCCGCCTGCGACTTTCGACATCGACGCGGAGAAGCGGAGGCTCGCGGAATCCTGATTCCGCCGGAATGTGCCGCAGTCAGAACAGGTGCGGCGTTTCGTGATGCAACCTGTGGTCGTGGCGCACGGTTCCGCCGTACAGCGCCATTGCTCCGGCCAGTGCGACGACGCACAGAGACCCGGAGATCACCGCCCAGCCGCCCTGCCCGGATCCCGCGGCGACGAGGAAACCGCCGAGACAGACCACCGAGAGCAGAACCAGAGCGAAGCTGACCCAAGCTGCGAAGAGATTGAGTTTCACGGCACTCACCTCACCTTCGAGAACGTGGTCCCGACGCTACGCCCGACCTGCACCGACGACAAGGCGGACCGGTTTTCTTCGCGTCGCCGTGGGTAACCGGAAGTCATGAACCTCGAACGGCTGTTCCGGAAAGCGGAAGCCGCCGAGTTCCTCGACGGCGGCAGCCGGTTTCTGCAGCAGCGGATCCAGGGGGCGCTCGGCTCATCCGACGCGGGTGCGCTGTTGCGTGGCGACGCGGGTGCGCTGTTGCGTGGCGACACGGGTGCGCTGTTGCGTGGCGACACGGGTGCGCTGTTGCGTGGCGACACGGGTGCGCTGTTGCGTGGCGACACGGGTGCGCTGTTGCGCGGGTCCTGGCTCGGGCATCCCGTGCATCCCGTTCTCGTCAGCGTTCCCATCGGGGCGTGGGTCGGCGCAAGCGTCTTCGATCTGGCATTCCGCGATCACGTCGGCGCACGCAGGCTGATCGCCCTGGGACTACTCGCCACTCCCCCGACACTGATGACCGGCTGGGCGGACTGGGCCGAACGCGACACCCGTCAGCGCCGCGTCGGACTGATCCACGCCGGGGCCAACGCCATCGGTGTCGTGGCCATGCTCGCGTCTTACGTTCGCCGCAGGCACGGGACGGACGGACGCGCTGTCGCCACGAGCACCGCGGGACTCCTCGCGATCGGACTCGGCGGCGCGCTCGGCGGGCATCTGACCTACGCAATGGGCGCAGGGGTCGACGGGGTGCGGGAGGGTCCGCGACCGGACTCGCTCGTCACTTCGGTGGGATGAAGAATCGAGGAACGTCATGATCGTGCTCGGACTGATCTTGCTCCTGATCGGATGGCTGACCGGCCTCAACTGGCTCTGGACCATCGGCATCATCCTCGTGGTGATCGGTGTGGTCCTGTGGATTCTCGGCGCGACCGGGCGTGCGGTCGGCGGCAGGCGTCGCTGGTATTAGAACGCAAAACCGGCCGGCTCGTGTCACCCGTCCCGTGACAGAATGCGAGTCGGTCGGTTTACAAACCCGAAGTTCGGGAATCCCCGTGGCATGACGGCCATTCATCGCGAACCCAGACCTCCCGTGTGCGGCGGGCAGCCGATGAGAACGGCCGCCGTCGGCACCGCGAGACGATTACGGATTTCGATGGTTTCCGCCAACGCCAGTCCCCTCGACGTGCCGGACGGCGCCGACGTCGGGGAGCAGAGCATTCATCTCGCCGAACTGTCGGCGGCCCTCACGAGGGAGGGCCACGACGTCACGGTCTACACGCGGGCCGAGAGTGTGGACGCCCCCGAGCGGGTCACGACCGCGGGCGGGTACACCGTCGTGCACGTACCGGTCGGCCCCGCCCGGCCCGTGCCGGAGGCCGAGATCCTGCCGCTGATGGGGACATTCGGCAGCTTCCTGAAGGCCGAGTGGGAGGCCGAGCGGCCCGACATCGTCCACGCCCACTACTGGATGTCCGGGATCGCGACGCAACTCGCGGCCCGCACGCTCGGAATTCCGGTGGTCCAGACGTTCCATGCGCTGGGGGTGGTCGAGCAGCGGTTCGAGCGCGCGGACACGTCGAGCACCCACAACCGGATTCACCTGGAGCAGTTGATCGCCCGCGGCGCCACCCGCGTGGTGGCGACGTGCACGGACGAGGTCTTCGAACTCTCCCACCTCGGCCTGCCCCGTTCGCGCACGTCCGTCGTTCCGTCCGGTGTCGACGTCACGGAGTTCACCCCCGACGGCCGCGCCGACGAGAAGGGCAAACGCCACCGCCTCGTGATGGTCGGCAGGCTGGCGCCGAGCAAGGGCTTCGACACCGCCATCGAGGCGCTCACCCACTTCCCCGACACCGAGCTCGTCATCGCGGGCGGACCGGCCGCCGACGACGTCGCCGACGACCCCGAGGCGTCCAGACTTCTGACGCTCGCCCGGGAGTCGAAGGTGCGCAATCGGGTACGGATAGTCGGGCGGGTGCCGCGAAACGCCATGCCCCCGCTGCTGCGTTCGGCGGACGCCGTCGTGTGCACCCCGTGGTACGAGCCGTTCGGCATGGTGCCGCTCGAGGCGATGGCCTGCGGCACCCCGGTGGTCGCGTCCGCCGTCGGCGGCATGCGTGACACGGTGGTCGACGGCATCACCGGACGCCTGATCTCCCCCCGCAATCCGGTCCGCCTGGCGGAGGCCCTGCGACAGATCTTCGACGACGACGCCCTGCGCACGGGTTACGGCATGGCGGGCTGCGATCGCGCCCGCGCCCGCTACTCGTGGGACCGGGTCGCCACCGACACCCTGCGCGCCTACGGCCGCTGCGTGTCGGCCCCTCCGCGCACGAGTCGAACCGGCGCCCACTGAACTCGGGCGCCGGTTCGGCCGGTTACGCCGTTCGGCCGTGCCAGGCCCCGAGTGCGCTGTCCACGGACGCGAAGCAGGGGTAGCTCGACTCCTGGCCCGCCGCCCTGAGCAGCCGGTACACCGGACGACCGCAGATCATCGCCCACGTCCGCCCGTCCCGCACGTTCGTCGCGTGCACGGTGTCGAGCACCGACAGACCCGCGATCCCGATGAAGTCCACCTTCGACATGTCGAGGATGAACTGCCCCTCGGGCGAGATCCGCGTGCACACGTAATCACGGAACCCCGGTGCACTGAACAGGTCGATCTCGCCTCGCACCCCTACCAACATCACCCCGGAACCCAGTCGCTCGGAAGTGAATTCCGCGCTCGCACAGCGTGTCGGAGCGGAACCGACGGCCGCGAGCGTTACCCTCGGCTTGTACGTGGTACCGAACTCCGTGCCCGAACACGCCATTTCAGGTTCTGGGACCCCTTGACCAACAGACATGGCTCACCCCATCTCGAACATTGAGAGGGGAAGCGGAGCACTTGCAGACAGACCCGACCTCGGACACATGACACTGTCTGCTACGGCAGCGCTTCCCGACATCGGCTGTGTGTTCAACCTCGGTTCGAGACTACTCCCGCCTGTGATGTGTCACAAGGAAATAACAGATACTCGGGCTCTCATTTGCCCTGGTGAGCGATTACAAACCGTTATGCACGGTTGTGCGGGCAGAAACCGCCGCCACGACACGTTCTGCGACCACCCGAAGTTTGACGTTCTCGCGCTGCGAACGGGTGACGAGAACGTCGAATGCGGTCTCGGCGTCGAGACCCCGCAACGCCATCACGATTCCCTTCGCCTGGTCGATGACGGAACGGGAACGGAGTGCGATCCGCAGTTGCTCGATCAGATTTCTCGCCTCGCCGTACCGTCGCGCGTTGCGCACCGCGACCGATGCCGCCTCGACATGCAACTCGAGCACCGACTCGTCCATCCGGTGGAAGGCGTGCGGCAACAGTCCGTACAGATTCAATGCGGCCGACTGCTCCGCGCCGGGCAGGGGCACGGACAGATAGCTGTGGACGCCGGCCGGCTCGGAACTCGCCGCGTACGCCGGCCATCTCTCGTACGCGGTGGCGCGGTCGGCACGCACGGGTACGTGGGAGCGCACCGCGTCGAGCGCGGGGCCCTCACCGAAGCGGTACTGCAACTCCTCGAGTGCCACGACGTCATCCGACGTCGCCGCCGCCGTGACCGGACCGGTCGGCAGGAAGACCGTGACCCCCGCCATCGCCGCACCCGGGAACGTCGACACGATCCGACGGCACACCGTGTCCAGCACGACCTCGAACTCGTCCTCGGGCTCCAGCAATTCGAGCACGGAGTCGAGAGAGACGGTGACCGCGTCGGCGTCGACGTCACTCGTCAACGTGTGCAGGTGAATCTCGTCAGGCATCCCACTCACTCGTCTCCCGTGACCGCCATGACCCTGCCGAGGGCCTCAGGAACGCTGATCGTGCCGCCCACACTACCCGCGCAAACGTACTGATCGGACTGGTTTGATCGGTCCTGTTCTGCGGTATTCCACCTGCGGTGTCGCCGGATCGCTACCCTGACTTCTCAGCAGCGCGAGCCGACCCACCACTCGCAGACAGCACGGTACGCCCGACCCGGAGGTCTCATGGCCATCGCCAAGACAATCGAACCCGACCAGGATCACACACATCCCGTCGTCGAACTGCGCGTGCGAGCAACGCCCGATCAGCTCTCCGTACTGCGCGCCCTGGCAGCCACCGTTGCCATCCACGAAGATTTCGACCTCGACTCCATCGCCGACATCAAACTGGCCATGGACGAGATCTGTACCCAGCTGATCGTCCGCGCGACACCGGATGCACTTCTGGTGTGCCGGCTGCAATTTCTCGACGGCACCCTGCGAGTCGACGTGTCGAGCACGACCACCTCGGTCGATTCCCTCGGCGAGCGTTCGTTCGCCTGGCACGTCCTCAACGCCCTCACCGATTCGGTCGACCTGAGACAGGAACCCGACCCCGCCACCGCGGGCTTCGTCACCACCATGGAATTCACCAAGGTGAAGAACGGCCTGAGTCTGTGACGTCCCATACTCACAGTGGGGGGCACACGGCCCGGTGGCCGGACGAGTATCAGGACGTCACAGCACTGTTTCGACAGATGGCAGCCCTCGACGAGGACGACCCCCGGCGCAGCAGACTGCGCGACGCCGTCGTGACCCGCTGCCTGCCGTTGGCCGAGCACATCGCACGCCGCTTCGACGGCCGCGGCGAGGCGCACGACGACCTGGTGCAGGTTGCGCGCCTCGGCCTGGTCAACTCCGTGGACCGGTTCGACGTGGAGCGGGGATCGGACTTCGTGTCGTTCGCCGTTCCCACCATCATGGGCGAGGTCCGGCGGCATTTCCGCGACACCGGGTGGGCCGTCCGGGTGCCCCGCCGGATGAAGGAACTGCACCTCGCGCTGAGCCAGGCCGTCGCCGAACTGTCGCAGAGCCTCGGCCACGCCCCCACCGTCAGCGAACTCGCCGAGCACCTGGACCTGGAACAGGAAGAGGTGGCGCAGGGACTCCTCGCCGGCAACGCCTACCAGACCGTCTCCGTCGACAACACGTCCTCGGACCGGGCGGGCGAGCTGTCCATGGTGGAGACGCTCGGCGACTACGACGCCGCGATGGACGACGTCGAGAACCACGAGACCCTGCGTCCCCTGCTCCAGTCGCTGCCCGAACGGGAACGGACCGTCCTCATGCTGCGGTTCTTCGGCAACATGACGCAGACCCAGATCGCCGACCGGGTCGGCATCTCGCAGATGCACGTGTCCCGACTGCTCGCGAAGACCCTGGCGTCGCTGCGAGATCAGCTCGGTGACGCGTAGGTCAGATCGTTGCCGTGTCGATCACGAATCGGTACCGCACGTCGCTGCCGACCACACGGTCGTAGGCGCCGTCGATCTGATCCGCCGAGATCACCTCGATCTCGGCCCCGATTCCGTGTTCGGCACAGAAGTCCAGCATCTCCTGCGTCTGAGCGATCCCGCCCACCATCGAACCGGCCAGGCTACGACGGTTCGCCGCGAGGCTGAACGCGCGCACCTCGATCGGCTTCTCCGGTAGTCCCAATTCGACGAGGGTGCCGTTGATCGCGAGCATCGACAGGTACGCGTCGATGTCGAGATTCACCGAGACCGTGTTGACGATCAGGTCGAAGTGTCCGCGCAACCGCGTGAACGTGTCCGGATCGGAGGTGGCGTAGTAGTGGTCGGCGCCGAATCTCAGGCCGTCGTCCTTCTTGCCGAGGGACTGGCTGAGCACGGTGACGTCGGCGCCCATCGCATGCGCGATCTTCACGCCGACGTGTCCGAGACCGCCCATCCCGATGACGGCGACCTTCTTGCCCGGTCCGGCGCCCCAGTGGGCGAGCGGTGAGTACAACGTGATGCCCGCGCAGAGCAGGGGCGCCGCGACGTCCAGCTCGAGGCCGTCCGGGATGGACAGGACGAATCGTTCCGTCACGACGATGTGCGTCGAGTAGCCGCCCTGCGTCCGCTCGCCGTCGCGTCCCTTGGCGTTGTAGGTCCCGGTCACTCGGTTGAAGCAGTACTGCTCCTCGTCGGTCCGGCAGGCGTCGCATTCGCCGCAGGAGTCGACGAAGCAGCCGACCCCGACGCGGTCGCCGACCCGGTGCTTCGTGACGTCGGAGCCGACCGCGCTCACCACGCCCGCGATCTCGTGCCCGGGTACGACCGGGTAGTGGGTGCTGCCCCATTCGTTGCGGGCGGTGTGAATGTCGGAGTGGCAGATCCCGGCGAACTTGATCTCGATCAGCACGTCGAGCGGTCCGAGTTCGCGGCGCTGCACGGTGGTCTTCTCGAAACGGCTGTCGGCGGACGTGACGGCGTATGCGGCTGCGGTAACCATGCGTACATGCCTACCTGTTGGCGCGACCGAACGCACGCTCGGGGCCACCGATGCCGCGGTGACCCCGGACACGCCAGAGGAATTCAGTCCTCGGATTCTTCCTTCTCGGACCGCCGGCGCAGACGCTTCGCGGCCGCCACCAGGTTGCGCAGCGAAGGCTCGAGCTGCCAGTAGTGGCGAGTCTTCAGTCCGCCGTCCGGGTTGGCCCACAACCGTTCGAGTGAGACCGACTCGCTCGCCTCGGTGAGCAGTTCGTCCAACTCGTCGATATCCGGAATCCGGGCCGACCGGCTCTCGTACACACCCGGACCGACCCCGTGGGTCAGCGCCCGCTCCTTGATGGCATCGAGCACCCACGTGATCGAACGCGTCGCCACGATCGCCGTCACGTCCGCATCGAGCCGTTCGATGGCGTCGACCACCGACGCCCGGCTCGTGTACGTGAGGTGCGTGTGGATCTGCGTCTCCGGCTTCGCCGCACCCGTCGCCAGACGGAACGCGTCGACCGCCCACTCGAGATACGCCTCGCGGCCGTTCTCGCGCAACGGCAGCAGTTCGCGGATGGCCGGCTCGTCGACCTGGATGATCGCGATGCCCGCCGCCTCCAGGTCGGCGATCTCGTCACGGATCACCAGCGCCAGCTGGTCGGCCGTCTCGTACAGCGGCTGATCCTGGCGGACGAACGACCGCGCGATCATCGTCACCGGACCCGTCAGCATGCCCTTGACCGGCTTGTCCGTCAGTGATTGCGCGTACGCGATCCACTCGACGGTCATCGGCTTCGGCCGCGACACGTCCCCGTAGAGGATCGGGGGACGCGTACACCGCGAACCGTAAGCCTGCACCCAGCCGTTGTGGGTGAAGGCATACCCCTCGAGAAGCTCGGCGAAGTACTGCACCATGTCGTTGCGCTCGTGCTCACCGTGCACCAGGACGTCGAGACCGATGTCCTCCTGCAACCGGATCGTGCTTTCGATCTCCGCCTGGATCCGCTTGTAGTACTCGTCCCACTCCAGGCGCCCCTGCCCCAGCTCGTACCGGGCCCGGCGGATCGCGTCCGTCTGCGGGAACGAACCCAGCGTCGTCGCCGGAACCAGCGGCAGGTTCAGTCGCTCCTGCTGCGCGACCCGTCGCTCCTCGTACGGGGCGCGGATGCGGTCGTCCGGCTTGATCGCGTTGACCCGTGCGCGCACCGCGTGCTTGAGCTTGAAGTGCACCGACGTGGGACGCTTGCGCCACCTGTCGGACGGGCCCTCGGTCAGCGCCTTGGCCAGCGAGACCACCTCGCCGACCTTCTGCTTCGCGAAGGCGAGCCGGTCCGCGACGTCACCCGGGATGTCGTACTCGGACAACACGTCGTACGGCACGTGCAGCAACGACGTCGACGTCGAGACCACGAGATCGGGGACGACGTCCTTCAGCGTGTTCAGGTACGTCAGCGTGTTGTACCGGTCGACGCGCCACACGTTCCGGCCGTCGACCACACCGGCGTAGATGCGCTTGCGCTTCATGCCCGGGATCGCCGCCAGTTCGTCGGCACTGAGCCGGTGACTGACGAGGTCGAGACCGAGAGCCTCGACCTTGGTGGAGGCGAGAATGGCGAGGGCTTCCCCGAGATGCCCGTACGGGCCGGTGACGAGGATGCGGGGACGCAACGGCGCGTGCGACAACTTCTCGTACACCCGGGCGAGCGCCGCCAGCTCTTCCGGCGTGCGGTCCTCGGTGAACGACGGCTCGTCCAGCTGGACACACGTGGCGCCGGCCTTCGCGAGCTGCTCGAACAGCAGCTCGTATTCCGGCAGCAGCTTGTCCAGCAGGTCGAGGGTCGAGAAGCCGTGCCGCTTCGACGTCGGACCGACCTTCGACAGCAGGAGCAGCGACACGGGCCCCAGCACGACGGGGCGCAGTTCGATCCCGCGTGCCTTCGCCCGCTCGAACTCGTCCAGCAGGGTCTCGGACCGCAGCGAGAACTCGGTGTTCTCGTCGAGTTCGGGCTGACGGTAGTGGTAGTTGGTGCCGAAGAACCGCACCAGCTCGAGCGGCGGGAAGTCCGGCCTGCCACGTGCCAGCGTGAAATAGAAGTCCAGCGGATCGAGCTGGTTCTCGAGCGGCGCGAACCGCTCGGGCACCGCACCGAACAGCAGCGCGTTGTCGAGCACGTGGTCGTAGTAGGAGAACGTGTTGCCCGGGACCTGGGTCAGACCGGTCGCGGCGAGCTCACTCCACGTCTCCTCCTGGAGATCCCGGGCGACGGCGACGAGGTCGGCTTTCGTGCCCGTGCCGTGCCAGTAGGCCTCGAGGGCTCGTTTGAGTTCACGGCGAGGTCCGATGCGGGGATACCCCAGGATGCTGGATCCGTATGCTGCGGTGCTGGACATGCGGTCGACCTTTCTGGGGTGTAGTCGCCTACCTACCTTCTAGCTGGCCTTCTTGCCGGCACGGGCGTTGTCGCCGTACTCGTAGAAGCCTGCGCCGGACTTCTTGCCGACCAACCCGGCCTCGACCATGCGAAGCAGCAGCGGCGGTGCCGAGTACAGGGGCTCCTTGAACTCCTCGTACATGGAGTCGGCGATGGACTTGACCGTGTCCAGGCCCACCAGGTCGGTCAGCGCGAGCGGACCCATCGGGTGCGCGAGGCCGAGAACCGTTGCCTTGTCGATGTCCTCCTTGGTGGCGAACCCGGACTCCACCATGCGGATCGCCGAAAGCAGATACGGCACCAGGAGGGCGTTGACGACGAATCCGGAACGGTCCGCCGACCGGACGACCTGCTTGCCCAGCACGTCGCTCGCGAACGCCTCGGCCCGCTCGGACACCGACTTGCTCGTCTTGAGCGTGGTCACCAACTCGACGAGGGGGAGCACCGGCACGGGGTTGAAGAAGTGCATCCCGATGACCCGCTCCGGGGACTTCGTGGCGATGCCCAGCTTCATGATCGGGATCGAGGACGTGTTGGACGCCAGCACGGCGTTCGGATCCGTCACGACCTCGTCGAGCTCGGTGAAGATCTCGCTCTTCACCTTCTCGTCCTCGACGACGGCCTCCACCACGAACTGCCGGTCCGCGAAATCACCGAGGTCGGAGGTGAACCGCAGCCGCCAGGCGGCCTGCTCACGTTCCCGCTCGGTGATCTTGCCGCTGCTCACTCCGCGATCGAGCGAACGCAGAATGCGCGAACGCCCCGCCGCCGCGAGCTCGCGGGTCTGCTCGAACACCAGAACGTCGACGTGCGCACGGGCGCACACCTCGGCGATTCCGGCACCCATGATCCCGGCGCCGATCACGCCGACGCGCTGAATCTTTTCGCTGGTCACGTCGTATCTCCTCAACCTTGACTGCGCTTCGGTGACAACCGATTCGGCGAGCACATGGGTAGCTCACCGGGTACTTCCAAAAGCCTCGGACTCCGGCACGGGCGGCCCGCAACGCGAATTGCGGGCCGCCCGACTGGTGCGTTGAAGTCCCGGAGAAGTGGCTCAGTTCCTAGTGGAACTGACCTTCTTCGGTGGAGCCCTTCAGCGCAGCGGTCGACGTGTTGGGGTCGACCGTGGTGGCGATGCTGTCGAAGTAGCCGGCGCCGACCTCACGCTGGTGCTTGATGGCGGTGAAGCCACGCTCCTCGGCGGCCTTGAACTCGCGCTCCTGCAGGTCGACGAAGGCGGTCATGCCCTCGCGGGCGTAGCCGTGAGCCAGGTCGAACATGCCGTAGTTGAGCGAGTGGAAGCCGGCCAGCGTGATGAACTGGAACTTGAAGCCCATCGCGCCGAGCTCCTTCTGGAACTTCGCGATGGTCGCGTCGTCCAGGTGCGCCTTCCAGTTGAAGGAGGGCGAGCAGTTGTAGGCGAGCAGCTGGTCGGGGAACTCGCTGCGCACGGACTCGGCGAACTTCTTCGCGACCTCGAGGTCCGGCACGCCGGTCTCCATCCAGATGAGGTCGGAGTACGGCGCGTACGCCTTGGCGCGGGCGATGCAGGGCTCGATGCCGTTCTTCACGCCGTAGAAGCCCTCGGCGGTGCGGGTGCCGTCGAGGAACTCGCGGTCGCGCTCGTCGACGTCGGACGTGATGAGGGTCGCGGCCTCGGCATCGGTGCGGGCGATGACCACGGTGGGAACGTCCGCGACGTCGGCCGCGAGGCGAGCCGAGGTCAGGGTGCGGATGTGCTGCTGCGTGGGGATGAGCACCTTGCCACCGAGGTGGCCGCACTTCTTCTCCGACGCGAGCTGGTCCTCCCAGTGCGAACCGGCGACACCGGCGGCGATCATGGCCTTCTGCAGTTCGTAGACGTTGAGCGCGCCACCGAAGCCGGCTTCACCGTCGGCGACGATCGGGGCGAGCCAGTTGTCGACGGAGGTGTCGCCCTCGACCTTGGCGATCTCGTCGGCGCGCAGCAGCGCGTTGTTGATGCGGCGCACGACCTGCGGGACCGAGTTGGCCGGGTAGAGGCTCTGGTCGGGGTAGGTGTGTCCGGACAGGTTCGCGTCACCGGCGACCTGCCAGCCGGACAGGTAGATGGCCTTGAGGCCCGCACGGACCTGCTGAACTGCCTGGTTACCGGTCAGCGCGCCCAGCGAGTTGATGTAGTCCTCGTTGTTCACGAGGTCCCAGAGGATCTCGGAACCACGGCGTGCGAGGGTCGCCTCTTCGACAACGGTGCCCTGGAGCTTGGTGACCTGCTCCGCCGTGTAGTTGCGGGTTACTCCCTTCCAGCGCGGGTTGGTGTCCCAATCCTGCTGGATTTCAGCTGCGGTCTTCGGGGTGCCGGTGGTCGACATCAAGACTCCACTCTCTTCGACTTCTGGTCCGGTACGGATGTACTGCTTCACACCCTTGCCAGGCCCTTCGTATGTACTCACCGAGAATGACATAAGCAAAAAGTGGCGTCTACCTGTTGCTACTGCCAATCTTGGCTAGCTTTTCACAGCGCTTTGCAAAGACTGTTAATAAAGTTCAGCGTCAGACCTGCCCGATCGGGGAGTAAAAATACTCGCCAGTAGCAAATATTCGCAGGTGGTGAACCACATGCACGCAACCCGTCGTACACAGATAGTTGCTCGCGCCGGACGTGCAGTTCACCGCCTGCGCGGTGACCTCGGACGCGCTCGATGTGACTGCAATCACCGATCGGGTCGGCTACCGTGACCTCGAATGGTCTCCTCCGGGCGAAGGGCACCACGATGCCGCTGTACGAATTCCGATGCGCCGCCGACTGCGGCCGGTTCGAGCGGTCGTTCCCCATGGCCGACGTGCCCCGATCGGTCTCCTGCCCCGGATGCGAAGGCGACGCCACCCGGCTCGTGTCCTCCCCGCGCCTCGGACACGGATCGTCGTCCGCGATGACGCTTCTCGACGCAACGAAGCGGTCGGCTCAGGAACCGGCCGTTGTCCCCGGACCGCCGCCGCGGGCCGCATCAGGGCGTTCACCCGTCACGAACAATCCGCTGCACCGCCGACTTCCTCGTCCCTGACCGGCCACCGAAGGAGCGCACATGCCCGAACTGCTGTTTCCGCTCGATTCCTCGAAGAAGTTCACCGACCAGGCGATCGTCGGCCACAACCGCTGGCACCCCGACATCCCGGCCGCGGTCACGGTGAAACCGGGCGACTCCTTCCGCGTGCACTGCCGCGAATGGTTCGACGGTGCCATCCACAACGACGACTCCGCCGACGACATCCTGAACGCACCACTCACCACCGTGCACACCTTGTCCGGACCGTTCGCCGTGGAGGGCGCGAAGCCCGGCGACCTGCTGATCGTCGACATCCTCGACGTCGGGCCCATCCCCCAGGAGGATTCCGGCCCGCTGGCCGGCCAGGGCTGGGGCTACACGGGCATCTTCTCCCGCCACAACGGCGGCGGATTCCTCACCGAGCAGTTCCCCGACGCCTACAAGGCCGTCTGGGACTTCTCCGGTCAGACCGCCACGTCGCGGCACGTCCCGCACGTCTCGTTCACCGGCATCGTGCACCCCGGACTGATGGGCACCGCACCGTCGGCCGCCCTGCTGTCGAAGTGGAACGCCCGGGAGGGCGCGCTCATCGCCACCGACCCGGGCCGGGTTCCCCCACTCGCCCTGCCGCCCGAACCGCAGGACGCCGTCCTCGGGTCCCTGTCAGACGCGGACTTCGACCGCGTCGCCGGCGAGGCCGCCCGCACCGCTCCCCCACGGGAGAACGGCGGCAACCAGGACATCAAGAACCTGACCAAGGGCAGCCGCGTCTTCTACCCGGTGTTCGTCGACGGCGCGAACCTGTCCGTCGGCGATCTGCACTTCTCCCAGGGCGATGGCGAGATCACGTTCTGCGGCGCCATCGAGATGGGCGGCTTCATCGACCTGCGCGTCGACCTCATCCCCGGCGGGATGGACACGTACGGCGTGTCCGAGAACGCGATCTTCATGCCCGGCAACACGGATCCGCAGTATTCGGAGTGGCTCGCGTTCTCCGGGACGTCCGTCACCCTGGACGGGGAACAGAAGTATCTCGACTCGCACCTGTCGTATCAGCGCGCGTGCCTCCACGCGATCGACTACCTCACCAAGTTCGGGTACAGCCCCGAGCAGGCGTATCTCCTACTCGGCGCCGCACCGATCGAGGGCAGACTCTCCGGAGTCGTGGACATCCCGAACTCCTGCTCGACCGTGTATCTGCCGACTGCGATGTTCGACTTCCCCGTCGCACCGTCCGCGTCGGGCCCGTTCCGGATCGACCCTGGCGTCGGCGCCCCGCGGTCGGAGAACAAGGCCTGATCTGCCCTACCCGAGCGAGTAAATCTTGCGAAGGTTCCGTTCGCACATCTGACCTGCGCCGGTACCATTGCCGTATGTCCAAGACCTTCGTCGGCACCCGGTTGCGTCAGCTCCGGACCGAGCGTGGCCTGAGCCAGGCGGCGCTGGCCAAGACACTGGAGATCTCGGCCAGCTACCTCAATCAGATCGAGCACGACGTCCGGCCGCTGACGGTGCCGGTGCTGCTGCGGATCAGCGAGGTCTTCGGCGTCGACACCACGTTCTTCTCCTCCCAGGACGACACGCGCCTGATCGCGGAGATGCGCGAGGTCGCGCTGGACCAGGAGATGGGCATCGACGCGGACGCCCAGGAGATCGCGGAGATGGTCGCGTCGCACCCGGGCCTGGCGAAGGCGATGGTCAACATGCACCGCCGCTTCCGCAACACCACGGCCCAGCTGGCTCTCGCGACGGAGGACCGTTACAGCGACGGCAGCGGCAGCGGCGCGATCACGATGCCGCACGAGGAGGTCCGCGACTACTTCTATCAGCGGCAGAATTATCTGCACGAACTCGACACGGCCGCGGAGGAGCTGACGGCGCGGATGCGGTTCCACCGCGGCGACGTCGGCGGTGAGATCGCCCGCCGGTTGCAGACCGTGCACGACGTGCAGATCGTCAAGCGCATCGACCTCGGCGAGAACGTCCTGCACCGGTACGACCCCGAGTCGCGGCTGCTGGAGATCTCGCCGCACCTGTCCGGTGGGCAGCAGGTGTTCAAGTTCGCGACCGAGCTGGCGTTCCTCGAATACGGCGACCTGCTGGACAAGCTGGTGGCGGAGGGCGGCTTCACGAGCGACGAGTCGGTCGCGCTCGCCCGGCTCGGGCTGGCCAACTACTTCGCTGCGGCCACGGTCCTCCCCTACGGCCAGTTCCACGACGTCGCCGAGGACTTCCGGTACGACATCGAACGGTTGTCGGCGTTCTACTCGGTGAGCTACGAGACGATCTGTCACCGCCTCTCGACGCTGCAGCGCCCGAAGCTGCGTGGTGTCCCGTTCATGTTCGTGCGCGTCGACCGGGCAGGCAACATGTCGAAGCGGCAGTCGGCCACCGGGTTCCATTTCTCCACCAGCGGCGGAACGTGCCCGCTGTGGAACGTGTACGAGACGTTCGCGTACCCCGGCAAGATCATGAACCAGATCGCGCAGATGCCGGACGGACGCCGGTACCTGTGGATCGCCCGCACCGTCGAGCGCCGCGCCCAGCGTTACGGTCAGCCCGCCAAGATCTTCGCGATCGGGCTCGGCTGCGAGATCCGGCACGCCCACCGCCTCGTCTACGGCGACGGTCTGGACCTCGACGATTCCAACCCGGGCACCCCCATCGGCGCCGGCTGCCGGGTGTGCGAGCGCGTCAACTGCCCGCAGCGCGCCTTCCCGCCGCTCGGCAAGCAACTCGACATCAGCGAGCACCAGAGTTCGGTCTCCCCGTACCTGATCCGCTGAAGTTCCGTCCCGCTGAGTTCCGTCCCACTGGGTCGCCCGATGTCACATCGGTCCAATCTGACTGAACCGGTGTGACATTCGCCGCGGCTGCGAGCGCAACCGGCGGCACCGGAGGCACTGTGAGCGGTTGTTCACGCAACCGTAATTCGCGTCACGAACACGTCACCGACAGACATTCGGACGCAACAACGGCCGCTTAATGTTCGCCCCACGAATACACCTCTGTATACGTGGGGCGGATACATGTCCCGGGTTGCGGAGGTCACCAAGTCCTCCGACGGAAAGGCCCGTACATGCGCACCTTCTCCAAGCGCGCCCTCGCTGCACCGACCGCGCTCGCCGCCATCGGGCTCGTGCTGACCGGTTGCGGCAGCAAGGCGTCCGACACGGCCGGCGAGTCCACGGCGGCGTCCTGTGTGGACACATCCGGGGACACGATCAAGGTCGGGTCGCTGAACTCGCTGTCCGGCACCATGGCCATCAGCGAGGTGACCGTCCGGGACTCGATCGCGCTCGCGGTCGACGAGATCAACAACTCGGGCGGCGTGCTCGGCAAGAAGATCCAGATCGTGGCCGAGGACGGCGCCTCGGAGCCCACCGTGTTCGCGGAGAAGGCCGAGAAGCTCATCAGCAGCGACTGCGTCGCGGCCGTGTTCGGCGGCTGGACGTCGTCGAGCCGCAAGGCGATGCTGCCGGTCTTCGAGGACAACAACTCGCTGCTCTACTACCCCGTGCAGTACGAGGGCCTCGAGGATTCGAAGAACATCTTCTACACCGGTGCCACCACCAACCAGCAGATCGTGCCCGCCCTCGACTATCTGAAGGAGAAGGGCGTCAAGTCGCTGTACCTGGTGGGCAGCGACTACGTGTTCCCGCAGACGGCCAACCGCATCATCAAGGCGTACGCGGAGGCCAACGGCATCGAGATCAAGGGCGAGGACTACACGCCGCTCGGCTCCACCGACTTCTCCACCATCGTCAACAAGGTGCGCTCCGCCGACGCGGATGCCGTGTTCAACACATTGAACGGCGATTCCAACGTCGCATTCTTCCGCGAGTACGCGAACGTCGGCCTGAAGCCCGCCGACATGCCCGTCGTGTCGGTGTCGATCGCCGAGGAGGAGGTCGGCGGCATCGGCGTCCAGAACATCGAGGGCCAGCTGACGGCCTGGAACTACTACCAGACCATCGACACGCCGGAGAACAAGAAGTTCGTCGACGCGTACAAGGCCCGGTACGGCGCGAACAAGCCGACGTCCGACCCGATGGAAGCCGCATACACGTCCGTGTACCTGTGGAAGAACACCGTCGAGAAGGCGAACTCCTTCGCCACCAAGGACATCCAGGACAACGCGGACGGTGTCACGTTCGCCGCGCCGGAGGGACTGGTCACCATCGACGGGTCCAACCACCACATCACCAAGACCGCGCGGATCGGCGAGATCCGGAACGACGGCCTGATCTACACGGTCTGGGATTCGGGCACCCCGATCCAGCCGGACCCCTACCTGAAGTCCTACCCGTGGGCCGAGTCGCTGGGTAGCTAGAACACGGTCCGACGAGCACGAGGGAAGAGAGAGGACATACATCCATGGATGTAGTGATCGGACAGCTGTTCACCGGGTTGAGTATCGGATCGATCCTGTTGCTGGCAGCGCTGGGGCTGTCGTTGACGTTCGGCCAGATGGGCGTCATCAACATGGCCCACGGCGAATTCATCATGGCCGGCTCGTACACGGCATACGTGGTGCAGCAGGTGGTGTCGAGCGCCACCGGTTCTCTGTTCATCTCTCTGCTCGTCGGCTTCGTGGTCGGTGGCGCGATGGGCGTCCTCCTCGAGGTGACGCTCGTGAAGCGGATGTACCACCGGCCGCTGGACACACTGCTGGTGACGTTCGGGGTGGGGTTGATCCTGCAGCAGCTGGCGCGGGACGTCTTCGGTGCGCCCGCCGTCAACGTCGCCGCACCGGGCTGGCTCTCCGGCGGGGTGGAGATCCTGGGCGCGGTGGTCCCGAAGACGCGGCTGTTCATCCTGGTGCTCGCCGTCGTGGCCGTCGTCGCACTGTCGCTGGCGATGCAGAAGTCGTCGATGGGACGCCGCATCCGCGCCGTCGTGCAGAACCGGGACCTCGCGGAGACGAGCGGGATCTCCAGTCGCCGAACCGATGTGACGACGTTCTTCATCGGGTCCGGGCTGGCGGGTGTCGCGGGGGTGGCGCTGACCCTGATCGGCTCGACGAGCCCGACCATCGGGCAGAGCTACCTCATCGACGCGTTCCTGGTGGTCGTGGTCGGCGGCCTGGGGCAGATGAAGGGCGCGGTGATCGCCGCGTTCGCGCTCGGCATCCTCAATTCGTTCGTCGAGTACTCGACCACGGCGTCGATCGCCAAGGTCATCGTGTTCGTGGTCATCGTGGTGTTCCTCCAGGTTCGGCCGCAGGGCCTGTTCGCCGTCAAGACGAGGAGTCTCGTATGAGCATCCTGACGAGTGGCCGCTACCGCGCGTGGGCGGGATTCGCACTGGCCGCGCTGCTTCTGTTCGTCGTCGCCCCCGCCGTCCTCAGCGACTTCCGGCTGAGTCTGCTCGGCAAGTTCCTGTGCTTCGCGATCGTCGCGGTCGGCATCGGTCTCGCCTGGGGCCGCGGCGGCATGCTGACCCTCGGCCAGGGTGTGTTCTTCGGGCTGGGCGCGTACATGATGGCGATGCATCTGAAGATCGCCGACGCCGACTTCCGCGGCGACACCGTGCCCGACTTCATGCAGATCGCGGGCATCCGGGAACTGCCGGGCTACTGGGTGCCGTTCACGTCGCCGATCCTGACGATTCTGGGCATCCTCCTGGTCCCGGCCCTGGTGGCGTTCGTCCTCGGTCTCGGCGTGTTCAAGCGCCGCGTCAAGGGCGCCTATTTCGCGATCCTCAGCCAGGCGCTCGCCGCCGCGTTCGCCATCCTGCTGGTGGGCCAGCAGAGCACCGGAGGAAGCAACGGCCTCAACCGGTTCCGCACGTTCTTCGGATTCAACCTGAACGATCCGGCGAACAAGCAGATGCTGTTCTTCATCGCCGCCGGGGTGCTGCTGGCCGTCGTCGCCGTCACCCGGCAACTGATGAACAGCCGTTACGGCGAACTGCTCGTCGCCGTCCGGGACCAGGAAGAACGCGTGCGATTCCTCGGGTACGACCCGGCGAACATCAAACTCGTCGCCTACGTGACGGCAGCGTTCTTCGCCGGACTCGCGGGCGCGCTGTTCGTGCCGATCGTCGGCATCATCTCCCCCGCCGACGTCGGCATCGTCCCGTCGATCGCGTTCCTGATCGGGGTGGCCATCGGCGGACGCTCCACGCTCCTCGGCCCCGTCCTCGGCGCGATCGGCGTGGCGTGGGCGCAGAGCGCCTTCTCGGAGTCGTTCCCCTCCGGCTGGACCTACGCGCAGGGCCTGCTGTTCATCGTGGTCGTCGGATTCTTCCCGGCCGGCGTCGCGGGACTGTTCGCGCTGCTGAAGCGGAAGAAGAAGGCCGCCTCCGACGAACCTGCCCCGCCCGGACCGGAGGACCAGACCGAGGCGACGGAACGAATGGAGATGGCAAGATGACGATTCCCACCGCGGCCAAGGAGCCCGTGCTCGGCGGCAACGCCGGGATGTCCAGCGAGTACCTCGAGGTCCGGGACCTGAAGGTCAGCTTCGACGGCTTCAAGGCGGTCGACGGCGTCGACCTCACCCTGATGCAGGGCGATCTGCGGTTCCTCATCGGCCCCAACGGCGCGGGCAAGACCACGCTGGTCGACGCCATCACCGGGCTCGTCTCGGCGACGGGCTCGGTCACCAAGTCCGGTGTCGAGTTGATCGGCAAGAAGGTGCACCGCATCGCCCGCCTCGGCGTGGGCCGCACATTCCAGACGGCGAGCGTGTTCGAAGAGCTGACGGTTCTCCAGAACCTCGACATCGCGGCGGGTGCGGGCCGCTCCGCGCTCACGCTGCTGCGCCGCCGTAAGACGGTGCTCCCCGCGATCGAGGAGGCGCTCGACGTCACGGGTCTCGGCAAACTCCGCGACACGCCGGCGGGCATCCTCGCGCACGGGCAGAAGCAGTGGCTCGAGATCGGCATGCTGCTGGTGCAGAACTGTTCCGTCCTGCTGCTCGACGAGCCGGTGGCCGGCATGAGCCACGAGGAACGCGAGGAGACGGGAAACCTGCTGCGCCGCATCGGCGGTGAACGGACCGTCGTGGTGGTCGAGCACGACATGGACTTCATGCGCGCATTCGCGACGTCGGTGACGGTGCTGCACGCCGGGAAGGTGCTGAGCGAGGGAACGGTCGAGCAGGTGCAGGCCGACCCCCGTGTGCAGGAGGTGTACCTCGGAACCGCCGCCGCAGGCGCCGCCCCCGAGTTTCAGCCCGACGTTTCGAAGGAGGACAGCGATGCTCGAGCTTGACGACGTCCGGGCCGGGTACGGCCGAACCGAGGTGATCCACGGAGTGTCGCTGACGGTCCCGACGGACGGGGTGGCCGCGGTGATGGGACACAACGGTGCAGGCAAGACCACACTGCTCCGGGCCGCGGTCGGACTGATCAAGGTCAACTCCGGGCGCGTGCTGTTCGACGGCGAGGACGTCACGGCGCTGCGGCCCAGCGCCCGGGTGGCGCGCGGCCTCGCGTACGTGCCGCAGGGCCAGCAGTCGTTCGGTCAGCTGACGACCGCGGAGAACCTGCAGGTGGTGGCGGACGGCCGCAAGCGCGGCAAGGAACTCGTCGGCGAGGCGCTGGATCTGTTCCCGGCGCTGCGCGGCCTGCTCGACCGGCGCGCCGGTCTGCTCTCCGGGGGCCAGCGCCAGCAACTCGCCATCGCGCGGGCGCTGATCACGGAACCGAAGATGCTGATTCTCGACGAGCCGACGGAGGGAATCCAGCCGTCCGTCGTGGCGGAGATCGAACGCACGATCATGGAACTCACCCGTCGCGGTGGACTCGGAGTTCTGTTGGTGGAACAGCACATCGGGTTCGCGCTCGAATCCGCGGAACGCTACTACGTCCTCGAATCCGGGCGGGTCACGTCGTCCGGAGACGGCGGCGCCGCACCCGATTCCGACGTCCGGACCGCGGTCTCCGACGTCCGCGCGGCGATGGCGATCTGATGGCACGCCGAGAACCGGCCGGGTCCCTCAGCGACCAGGTGTACCTGTCGCTGCGCACCGACCTGATGAGCGGACGGATCCCGCCGGGACAGCGACTCGGCGAGGAGCGTCTCGCCGACACCTACGGGGTGTCCCGGACACCGGTACGGGAGGCCCTGGCGCGGCTCCTCGCCGACGGACTCGTGCAGCGCGACGTGGGCGGGTTGTTTCCGTACCGCCCTCGCATCGACGAACTGGCCGGACTGTACGAACTGCGCATCACCCTCGAGCTCCAGGGGATCGCGCGGGTCCGCGCCGACGAGTCGCTCTCGCACGACCCGGACGTTCTGGGACCGGAACTCGAGCGGTGGTACGCGCTGCGGAAGGAGAACCCCGAACCGGACGCCGGGTTCGTCGCTCTCGACGAACAGTTCCACACGGTGCTGCTGCGGTCGGCCGGGAACCGGGCACTGTCCGATGCGCTCGTCAACGTGAACGCGAAGGTGCGGCCGGTCCGGATGTTCGACTACCTGACCCCTGATCGCATGAGCGCGACCATCGACGAGCACATCGCGGTGGCCGAGTTCGCACTGGACGGCAAACTCGACACCGCGTACGACACGCTGCTCGCGCACATCAGCGAGTCGCGGGAAGTGGTGATCGAGCGCGCGGAACAGGCACTGTCCCTCGCACGTATGGCCTGGGCGATCCGCGACTGAGACAGAGGTCCAACTCGGTTTCCGCGCCGTCCCGGGTACCCGGGACGGATTCTGTGCGTATGCTCGCACTTCGGGCCCTCCCACTTCGGGGCCTCGTATCTCGTACGACCGAAGTGACGCATTCGACCGAACCACGCACGCACGCAACCGTTCCTGCGAGGGGCGGGGAGAAGGAGAGGGGGCGGAGTGACCGCACGCATTCCACCGGGGCGTCTGAAGGAACTCGGCCCCGTCAACTGGGCGCTGTGGCGCATCATCTCCCGCGTCGCCGGCGTCCCGGACGCGCATCTGTTCAGCACGGTGGGCCGGACGGGGGGCCTCTTCCGTGCGTGGCTGCACTACTCCGGCAAGCTGATGCCGGGCGGCAAGATCTCCCGGCACGAGACCGAACTGATCATCCTCCGGGTGGCGCACCTGCGGAAGTGCGGCTACGAGATGGACCACCACGTGCGCCTCGGACGCCGGGCCGGGGTCACCCCGGCCCTGCTCGAACAGGTGCTGGAAGGTCCCGACGCGGAAGGCTGGGACGCGCGCCGCCGCGCCATCCTCACCGCCGTCGACCAACTCGTCACCACCGACAATCTGGACGACGCCACGTGGTCGGCGCTCGGAGCGTACTTCGACGATCGCCGGCTGATCGAGTTCTGTTTCCTGGTGACGCAGTACGACGCCCTCGCCACCACCATCGGAACGCTGAGGATCGAACGCGACTACTCGTAGGCTCCGCAGCGCGCACAGAAGAGGAACGGCCGCATGACCTCCGCCACCGAAGACGTCCGTTCCGAGAAGGGTCTGGCGCGGGTCGCGCAGTCACTGGCCGGGTGGACGGAGAAGTGGTTTCCGGACGCCTACGTCTTCGCCCTCGTCGGCGTCTTCGTCGTCGCGGTGGCCGCGCTGGCCAACGGTTCGTCTCCGCAGGAAGTGGTGGACGCGTTCGGCGACGGGTTCTGGGATCTGACCGCGTTCACCCTGCAGATGGCGATGGTGGTGCTGACCGGGTACGTCGTCGCGACGTCCCCGCCGGTGGCCCGGCTGATCGACCGTCTGGCAAAGGTGCCCGGGACTGCACGCAGCGCAGTCAGTTTCGTCGCCTTCCTCTCCATGTCGGTCTCGTTCCTGAACTGGGGGCTCAGCCTGGTGTTCGGCGGGCTGCTGGCCCGGGCGATCGCACGCCGAACCGACCTGCGGGTGGACTACCGCGCCCTGGGCGCCGCCGCGTTCATGGGCCTCGGCGCGGTGTGGGCGCTCGGCATGTCGTCCTCCGCCGCCCAGCTCCAGGCCACCGCCGCCTCCCTGCCGCCGGCGCTGCTGCAGATCACCGGCGTCCTCGACTTCGGAACCACGATCTTCACCTGGCAGTCGCTGCTGATGTGCGCCATCATCATCGCCCTGACCGTGGTGATCGCCCACTTCTCGGCGCCGAGGGGCGCCGCCGTCACCACCGCCCAGGACCTCGAGGTCGACCTCGACGACCGTCCGAAGGAGGTCCCGCCTCGATCGCGTCCGGGCGAATGGCTCGAGTACAGCCGGATCCTGCCGGTGCTCGCCGGCCTGATGACGTTGGGATGGCTCGTCTCCCAGTTGGCGACCAAACCCCTGCTCACGGTTGTCAGCAGCCTGAACGGCTACCTGCTGGTCTTTCTCATGCTGGGGCTGGTGCTGCACGGGACGCCGCGCAAATTCCTGCAAGCCGTCGCCCTGGCCGTCCCGGCCACGGCAGGCATTCTGGTCCAGTTTCCGCTGTACGCCGCGATGGCCGCGATCCTCACCAAGGCCGAGGGTCGAAACGGCGTCACCATCTCGGAGCATCTCGCCGACTTCTTCACGAACATCGGCAGCGGCGGAGCGTTCACCGTCGTCATCGCCCTCTACACCGTCGTGCTGGGCCTGTTCGTGCCGTCGGGTGGCGGAAAGTGGCTGGTCGAGGCCCCGTACGTCATGCAGTCGGCCACCGACGTCCAGATGAACCTGGGCTGGACGGTCCAGGTGTACAACGTCGCCGAAGCGCTGCCGAACCTGATCAACCCGTTCTTCATGCTGCCCCTGCTCGCGGTACTGGGGCTCAGGGCGCGCGATCTGGTGGGATTCACGTTCCTGCAGTTCATGTTCCACCTACCGGTGGTCCTGCTGCTGGTGTGGCTGCTCGGCGCGACCTTCGACTTCGTTCCCCCGGTGCAGCCCTCGACACCGTGAGAGGTGTTACTAACCCACGCTTTACTTCGAGAAATCTCGGTGAAACACCTCGTCCTTAGCGTATACAACCATGTCCACAGGGATGAATACGCCGCCGATCGAGTACTCCTTCGACACCCTGCTCGTCGCGAACCGAGGCGAAATCGCCTGCCGCATCATGCGAACCGCGCATCTTCTCGGACTGAAGACGGTCGCGGTGTACTCCGACGCCGATTCCGCGGCCGCACACGTCGAGATGGCCGACGTCGCCGTCCGGCTGGGCCCGGCTCCCGCCCACGAGTCGTATCTGCGGGCCGACGCCGTCGTGGAGGCCGCACTGGCCACGGGAGCCGGCGCGATACATCCCGGATACGGGTTCCTGTCGGAGAACGACGCGTTCGCCGCGGCGGCGGAATCCGCGGGCATCGCGTTCGTCGGCCCCACCCCCGAACAGTTGCGCACCTTCGGGAACAAGCACACCGCGCGCGAGGCCGCCCGCGCCGTCGGCGTCCCGCTCGTCGCGGGCAGCGGGCTCCTCGACTCCGTGGACGCGGCGCTGTCCGCGGCCTCCGATATCGGGTATCCGGTGATGATCAAGGCGGTCGGCGGCGGTGGCGGAATCGGGATGCAGGCCTGCTTCGACGCCGCGGAACTCCACGAAGCCTACGACCGCGTCCAGCGCCTCGCCGAGGCCAACTTCTCCTCGTCGGGGGTGTTCCTGGAACGCTTCGTGGCCCGCGCCCGTCACATCGAGGTGCAGGTCTTCGGCGACGGCCGGGGTCGCACCCTCAGCCTCGGCACCCGCGACTGCTCGCTGCAGCGCCGCAACCAGAAAGTGGTCGAGGAGGCGCCGGCGCCCGGACTGTCGGACGAACTCGTCGAACAACTCCTCGCCTCGTCCCGCGGTCTCGCGTCCTCGGTGAACTATCGGTCGGCCGGAACCGTCGAGTTCGTCTACGACGTGGACCGCGGTGAGGCGTCGTTCCTCGAGATGAACACCCGGCTGCAGGTCGAGCACCCGGTGACCGAGGAGGTCACCGGGGTGGATCTCGTCGAGTGGATGCTGAGACTCGCCCGCGGCGACGGTGCCATGCTGGACGGGCTGCCCGACTCCGGACCCGCGATCAGCGGAACCGCCGTCGAGGCCCGCATCTACGCCGAGGACCCCGGCCACGACTACCGCCCCAGCGCCGGACGCCTGACGGGGGTGGAGTTCCCGGCCCACACGCGGGTGGAGACGTGGGTCGACACGGGCACCGAGGTGAGCGCCTTCTACGACCCGATGCTCGCGAAGGTGATCACCCGCGGCCACCGGCGCACGGCGGCGTTCGCGGCCCTCGCGGAGGCGCTCGCCGACACCCACATCTACGGGATCCAGACCAACCTTCCCCAGCTCCGGCGGATCTGCGTCGCCGACACCGTCCTGGAAGCCGAGCACACCACGCAGTCGCTGGCCGATCTGCGGGCCACCGGCCGCCGCGTGGACGTCCTCCGCGCGGGAACTATGACCACCGTGCAGGACCACCCCGGCCGAATCGGGCTGTGGGAGGTCGGCATTCCCCCGTCCGGGCCGATGGACGATCTGTCGTTCCAGCTGGTCAACACGGCGGTCGGCAATCCGGCCGGCGCACCCGGGCTCGAATGCACCCTGCAGGGGCCGCGACTGCTGTTCTCGGACGCCACCGTGATCTGCGTGGGCGGCGCCGACGCCCCGGTCACCCTCGACGGCGAGCCGATCCCCCTCTGGGAACCCGTGGAGGCGCAGGCCGGGTCCGTCCTCGACGTCGGCACTCCCGCCGACACGGGCCTGCGTACGTACGTCGCGTTCCGGGGCGGGATCGACGCCCCGCTGTATCACGGCAGCGCATCCACGTTCACGCTCGGCGGGTTCGGCGGCATCACGGGCAAGGCCGTCGCCACGGGCGATGTGCTGGGCCTGTTCGACGACTCGCTGTTCGAGAACACCACGGGTCTCGGCGCGCCGCACCCCGTCCCGGACGACTCGCGCCCGGAGTTCACGCACGTGTGGCATCTCGCCGTCACCGAGGGGCCGCAGCCGGCGCCCGCCTACTTCACCGATTCCGACATGGCGCAGTTCTACGACACCACCTGGAAGGTCCAGACTCACGCGAACCGGACCGGACTCCGACTCGACGGCCCCAAGCCGGTGTGGTCGAGGACCGACGGCGGCGACGCCGGACTGCACCCGTCGAATCTGCACGACAACCCGTACAGCGTCGGAGCCCTCAACGTCTCCGGCGACACCCCGATCCTGCTCGGCCCCGACGGCCCGAGCCTCGGCGGTTTCGCGTGCCCGCTCACCGTGGCCAGGGCCCACCGGTGGAAGCTCGGGCAGATCCGCCCCGGCGACAGCGTGCGGTTTCTCGCGGTCTCCGACGACGGTGCGCACTCGCTGCGGGCATCGGATTCGTCTCGCAGACAGGATGTTCCGCCCGCGGCAATCCGGTCGGCGGTGTCCGACGGCGGGGTCCTCCACCGGATCGCGCCCGTGCTCGACCGACCGGAGGTCGTGTATCTGCGCGCCGGCGACGACAACATCCTCGTCGAGTACGGTGACCGGGAACTGGACCTCGGACTCCGCATGCGCGTCCATGCGTTGTCGGAGGCGCTGGTCCGGCGGCGCGTCCCGGGCGTCATCGACATCACGCCGGGTGTCCGATCGCTGCACCTGCACTTCGACGCGGACCGCCTCCCCGCCGGAAGGCTGCTGGACATCCTGCAAGACATCGAGGAACTGCTGCCGGCGACGCACGACCTGGTGGTCCCGAGTCGCACGGTCCGGTTGCCGTTGTCGTTCGACGACCCGTCCATCTCCGAGGCCATCGACCGCTACCGCAGCGGTGTCCGTGACGAGGCGCCGTGGCTGCCGTCGAATACCGAATTCATCCGGCGGATCAACGGATTGGACAGCGTCGACGACGTCCGCGACGCCGTGTTCGACGCCGAGTACCTGGTGCTCGGGCTCGGCGACGTCTACCTCGGCGCACCCCTGGCCGTGCCCCTCGACCCGCGGCACCGACTGGTCACCACCAAGTACAACCCGGCCCGCACGTGGACCCCGTCCGACGCCGTGGGAATCGGCGGCAAGTACCTGTGCGTCTACGGGATGGAGTCGCCGGGCGGCTACCAGTTGATCGGCCGCACCGTCCCGATCTGGTCGGGCTACCGGCAGCACCGCCCGTTCGATGAGGGCAAACCGTGGATGTTCCGGTTCTTCGACCGCATCGTGTGGGAACCCGTCACCCCGGAGCAGTTGCTCGAGTACCGTGCGCAGGCCGCGGCCGGGCGGTTCGACGCGGAGATCTCCGACGGGACGTTCGCGTTCGCCGACCACCTGAAGTTCCTGCAGGACAACGCCGAATCCATCGCCGAGTTCGACACCCGGCAGTCCGCGGCGTTCGAGGCCGAGAAGTCGGCGTGGCATGCGTCGGGCGAATTCGACCGTGTCGAACGGGCGCCCACTCCCGAGCCGTCCGCACGGGGCGAACTTCCGCCCGGTGCCGTCGTCGTCGAGGCGCCGATGGTCGGAAGTGTGTGGCGCGTCGAGGTCGGGGCCGGGCAACGCGTCGAAGCGGGCCAGAACGCGGTGGTGCTCGAGGCCATGAAACTCGAGATGCCGGTCGCGTTCACAGCATCGGGCACCGTGCTCGAAATCCTCGTGTCACCGGGCGCAATCGTCGAACCGGGCACCCCTCTCGTCGTGATTGGAGCAGAAAACTGATGACTGTCGATGCCGTGAACCCCGCACAAACCGCCCTGTCCCCCACCGCCCGCGTCGAGCAGGCCTACCGGCGGATCGCCGAGGTGGACCGCCCGGAGGTGTGGATCACCCTCCGGCCCGCCGAGGACGTCCACTCCGATGCCGCCGCCGTGCAGGCCCGCCTCGACGCCGGCGAGCACCTGCCCCTGGCCGGGAAGGTCGTGGCGGTCAAGGACAACATCGACGTCGCCGGGCTCCCGACGTCGGCCGCGTGCCCCGAATTCGCCTACCTCCCCGACGTCACCGCGAGTTCCGTCCGCCGCCTGGTCCAACAGGGCGCCGTCGTACTCGGGAAGACGAACCTCGACCAGTTCGCGACCGGACTGGTCGGGACACGCAGTCCGTACGGTGCGGTCCGGTGCTCGTGGGACCCCGAACGTGTGTCGGGCGGATCCAGTTCGGGTTCCGCCGTCGCCGTCGCTCTCGGCATCGTAGACATCGGAATCGGCACCGACACAGCGGGATCCGGACGGGTCCCGGCGGCGTTCAACGGTCTCGTCGGGATCAAGGCGACACTCGGCGCCATCCCCGCCGACGGCGTCGTCCCCGCGTGCGTCGACTACGACTGCGTCACCGTGTTCGCCACCGAACTCGACACCGCGGTGACCGCCGCACGCATCATGTCCGGTCCCGCGACCGCGGACCCGCGCAGCCGCGCGTGGCCGTCCGACGTCCGGCTCGCCGCGCCCGCGCAGCCGCGCGTCGCGATTCCCGCGGACGCGAACCTCGCCGTGCTGACACCGGAGTACCGCGCGGCGTTCGCCGACACGCTGACGTCGATGACGGACCGCGGGTTCTCCGTCGAACCGGTCGACATCTCCCCGCTACTGGACGCCGCCCGGCTGCTGTACGACGGCGCCGTCGTCGCCGAGCGGTACACCGCCGTCGGGCGATTCCTGGGTACGGAGCCGGCCGGCGCCGATCCGGTGGTCACGGCCATCGTCGAATCGGCGCGGAAGCCGGCGGGCCACGAGTTCGCCGCCGACCTCGACACGCTCACCCGCGTCAAGGCGCAGGCACGGGACCTCCTGGCCGGTTTCGACGGACTCCTGCTGCCCACCACCACCGAACACCCGACAATCGCTGCCGTGCAAGACGATCCGATCGGCATCAACCGACGGATGGGCACGTACACGAACTTCTGCAACCTGCTCGACATGGCCGCGGTCGCGGTGCCGGGCGCACCGACCGCCGCCGGCGAACCGTTCGGTGTCATGTTCGTGGTCCCGGCGTTCGCCGATCAGGTGGCCGTCGACCTGGCGGCCCGTCTCGTCGGCGCGCCCGCGCCCGCCCTCGTCGAGGAGGGGGTGGAACTGGCGGTGTTCGGCGCGCACCTGCGCGGGCAGCCCCTGCACTTCCAGCTCGAGGACATCGGCGCACGTTTCGTCGGCACCGTCACCACGACGGACGCGTACCGGCTCACCGCGCTCGCCACCACCCCACCCAAGCCCGGCCTCGTGCGCCGCGGCCCAGGCCTGGGATCCGAGATCGTCGGCGAACTGTTCCGGGTGTCGCCCGCCGGCCTGGGCAGCTTCCTGGCGGCACTGCCCGCCCCGATGGCCCTGACGAGCGTCGAATTGTCCGACGGCCGCGCCGTGGTCGGCTTCAGCTGCACCCACGACGCGGTCGACGGGGCGACGGACATCACCGAGTTCGGGAGCTGGGTGGCTTACACCCGTGAGTACTTGTCAACGTCGGGCGGTTAATAAGTACTCACAGGCCGAGGGCCCTCGCAGCGGGGGTCGAGTTGCGACCGATCAGCGTCTGCAGGTCGCCGCTCTCGGTGTCGAGGGCGCCGACGGCGACTCCCGCATCGGAATCGGCGAGCATGCTCGCGACCGGTGCGGGCAGTCCGGCACCCTCGAGCACCGCGGCGTACTCGGACTGCGGAAGGTCTTTGTACGACACCGACTTTCCGATGACGGAGGAAATGACGTCTGCCAGTTCGCTGTACGTCAGCCGCTCGTCGCCACCGAGTTCGTAGACCTTGCCGGCCTGCCCGTCGGCGAGCAGGACGGCGGCCGCCGCTTCGGCGTAGTCCTTGCGGGCCGCGGCGGCGACGACACCCGTTCCGGTACTTCCGAACAGCGCACCGGTCTCGCCGGCCGCGGGAATGCTGCCGAGGTAGTTCTCCCAGTACCAGCCGTTGCGGAGCAGGGCGAAGTCGATCCCGGACTGCGCCAGACGATCCTCGGTGGCGCGGTGTTCCACGGCGAGTCCGAGCGGGGAGTTCTGCGCGTCGAGGACACTGGTGTACGCGACGAAGCCGACCCCGGCGGCCTTCGCGGCGTCGATCACGTTGGCGTGCTGGGCGATCCGCTGCCCGACCTCGCTGCCCGAGACGAGCAGCAGCTTGTCGACGCCGGCGAATGCGGTCTCGAGTGCGGCGCGGTCGCCGTAGTCGGCCTGCCGGATCTCGACCCCCTTGCCCGCGAGGCCTTCGGCCTTGGCGGGGGTGCGGACCACGGCGACGATGTCGGTGGCGGGGGTGCCCTTGTCGAGCAGTGCCTCGACGACGAGCCTGCCGAGGTGTCCGGTTGCTCCTGTGACGGCGATGGTCATGACGAACTCCTAGCGCGTAGTGGTGCGAGTTGACTGTTCAAGCTCACTTTCCATCATGCACTAATTTTTCGTAAGTGCAAATAGTTCAGTAAGTGCTTCCTGTTCGTGGGATACACTGGGCGCATGTCCAAGCCCGCGCACCCAGCACAGGACAGTGACGACCGCACCCTCGAAGCCGACGTCTTCGCACGCAATTGCGCGTCGCGCGAGACCCTGCAGACCGTCACCGGCCGCTGGGGTGTGCTCGCGCTCGCGGCACTGACCGAGGGCAACTATCGATTCAGCGCCCTCCGCCGGCGCGTCGACGGCGTCAGCGAACGCATGCTGTCGCAGACACTGCAAGCACTCGAACGAGACGGCCTGGTGGTCCGCGAGGTGCTCGAGGCCATCCCCCCGAAGGTCGAATACAGCCTTACGCCGCTCGGCGCCGAGGTCGGTTCACGCCTGATCGACCTGATCGAACTGGTCGAATCGCGCGTGCCCGACGTCAGGGCGGCGCAGGAAAAGTACGACGCCGATCGCGTCAGCTGAGGTCGTCGAGATCGGACTCTTCGTCGACGATGTGGACCGCGGCCTCCTCGGCCGACGCCGCTCCCCCGTCGATCCCGATGTCGGACGCGACCAGATCTTTCTCTTCGTCCGCCCCGGAACCCTCGTCCTCGGCGAGAAGCCGGCCCGAACGCTGCCGTCCGACCTCGTTGTCGTCGAGGATCTCGGCGTCGTCGTCCTCCTCGAACGCCGGATCCGGTTCCTCCTCCGCGAGCCGCTGATCGAGGGTCTCCCCTTCGCGCTGCTCGGCGGCCGTCGTTCCGAACGCGTCGAGCCCGAGCGGCTTCTCCGGAGGCGAATACCCTTCGTCGAGAACGTCGTCCACGCCTCGGTCGACCAACGTGTCCTCTGGCTGCAACTGGTCTTCTTCGTCCAGGCTGTACTCGCCCTCGGATCCTTCTGGCGTGCTGTCCGGCATGGTCATCTTCCCCACGATGCCATCGGAACGGACACTTCGCCATCGGATCGCGGAAGCAGCCCGGTGAGAGACGACAAGGGCCCGCACAGAGACTGTGCGGGCCCTCTCGGTGTTCGGGTCAGAAGTTGATCATGTGCCCGGCGAGGCCGTGGATGGCCTCCTGCAGGGCCTCGGACAGCGTCGGGTGGGTGTGCACGTTGCGGGCCAGCTCGTTGACCGTGAGGTCCCACTTCTGCGCGAGGGTCAGCTCGGGCAGCAACTCGGAGACGTCGGGGCCGATCAGGTGCCCACCGATCAGCTCGCCGTACTTGGTGTCGGCGATCAGCTTGACGAATCCGGTGGCGTCACCGAGGCCGTGCGCCTTGCCGTTCGCGGCGAACGGGAACGTCGCCACCTTGACGTCGTAGCCCTCGTCCTTGGCCTGCTGCTCGGTCAGCCCGAAGCTCGCGACCTGCGGCTGGCAGAACGTCGCGCGCGGCATCATCCGGTAGTCGTCGATCGGCAGGGTTTCCGCACCGCCGATGGTCTCCGCGGCGACGACGGCCTGCGCCTCCGCGACGTGCGCGAGCTGCAGCTTGGCCGTCACGTCACCGATGGCGTAGATGTGCGGCACGTTGGTCTGCATCGTGTTGGTGATGCCGATGGCACCGCGGTCGGTGAGCTGCACCCCGGTCTTCTCGAGACCGAAGCCCTCGACGCGGGGAGCGAACCCGACGGACTGCATGACCTTGTCGACCACCACGGTCTCGGTCTCGCCGGACTTGTTGTTCTTGATCGCGACGGTGACCTTGGAGCCGTCGTCGTCGATGCTCTGCACCGCGGCACCGGTGACGACCTTGACGCCGAGCTTCTTGTACTGCTTCTCGATCTCCTTGGACACGTCCGCGTCCTCGTTCGGCAGCGCCCGGTCGAGGAACTCGACGATGGTGACGTCGACCCCGTAGTTCTTGAGGACGTATCCGAACTCCATGCCGATCGCGCCCGCGCCGACGATGAGGATCGATCCGGGCAGCTCCCGGGTCATGATCTGCTCTTCGTAGGTGACGACGTTCTTGCTCAGCGAGGTGCCGGGCAGCAGCTTGGTGGTGGACCCGGTGGAGATGATCGCGTTGTCGAACGTGACCGTCTCGGTGCCGCCCTTGGTCAGCTCGACCTCGATGGTGTGGGCGTCGGTGAAGGTGCCCTTGCCGTCGTACTCGGGGATCTTGTTCTTCTTCATCAGGAAGTGGATGCCCTTGACGCGGCCCTCGGCAACCTTGCGGCTGCGGTCGAACGCGGCGCCGAAGTCGAAGGACGCCTCACCCGAGATACCGAACAACTTGGCCTCTTTTGTGAAGAGATGCGCCAGTTCGGCATTGCGGAGAAGAGCCTTCGAGGGGATGCAGCCCACGTTCAGGCACACACCGCCCCAGTACTTCTGCTCGATGATGGCAGTGCTCAATCCCAGTTGTGCCGCGCGGATAGCAGCGACGTACCCACCGGGACCGGCTCCGAGGACAACGACGTCATAGTGTGAGGTCACGGTTGTTCAGGGTAGTCCCGTCCCGATTCGCTGTCTGCACGCGGTCGCATTACCCGCGAGTAGCCTCATGCGTCACACCTTTGCCGCCGCGACCAGGCACGACACCGCCTGCAAGAATGGCGCCATGACGGATCCCTTCCTCTGGCTCGAAGATGTCACCGCGGAACGGTCACTCGACTGGGTGCGGGAGCGCAACGCCCGCACGCTCGCCGAGTACACCGAGAACGCCGGGTTCTCCGCGCTGGAGAGCCGGATCCTGGACGTGCTCGACACGGACGACCGGATCCCCTACGCGGGCATGCGCGGCGAGTACCTGTACAACTTCTGGCGCGACGGCGAACACAAGCGGGGCATCTGGCGGCGCACGACGCTCGAGCAGTACCGCACCGAGAACCCCGAGTGGGACGTCCTGCTCGACGTCGACGCACTCGCCGAACGGGAGGGCGAGAATTGGGTGTGGGCCGGCGCCAGCGTGCTGCGACCCGAGCAGTCACGTGCCCTGCTGTCATTCTCGCGCGGCGGCGCCGACGCGTCCGTGGTGCGTGAATTCGACCTCGAGAAGCGCGAATTCGTCGGCGGCGACCACGCCTTCGACGTCCCCGAGGCGAAGACCAGCATCAGCTGGATCGACAAGGACACCGTGTACGTCGGCACCGACTTCGGCGAAGGTTCGATGACCGACTCCGGCTACCCGAGAATCGCGAAACGCTGGCAGCGCGGCACACCGTTCACCGAGGCGGTCACCGTCTTCGAGGGCGAGACCACCGACGTGTCCGTCGGCGCGTCGTACGACGACACCCCCGGGTACGAGCGGCACTTCGTCGGCCGGTCGATGGACTTCTACAACTCCGAACGCTACGAACTGCTCCCCGACGGGTCGAAGGTCCGGATCGACACCCCGGACGACGCGGGCACGTCCGTGTACCGCGAGTGGCTGACCATCCGTCCGCGCACCGACTGGCAGGTGGACGGCGTCGTCTACCCGGCCGGTTCGCTGCTCGCCGCGAACTACACCGACTTCCTCGGCGGATCCCGTGAGCTGACGCCACTGTTCACGCCGGACGAGCACACGTCGCTCGAACAGGGAACGTGGACCAGGAACCACCTCCTCCTCGTGCGGCTGTCGGACGTGCAGACCAAGCTGTCGGTGCTGACGCCGAACGACACCGGGTGGGAGGAGAAGCCTCTCGACGGGGTCCCGGAACTCACGGCGAGCGGGATCATCAGCACCGATCCGCGCACCGGCGACGACTTCTTCGTCAACTCCAGCGGATTCACCACCCCTGCGACGCTGCTGTACGGCTCGGTCGGGGGTGCGCTCGAACCCGTCAAGCAGGCGCCCTCGTTCTTCGACGCGGACGGCATGTCGGTGTCGCAGCATTTCGCGGTGTCCGACGACGGAACCGAGATCCCCTACTTCGTCGTCCGCCGCGACGACGTGACCGGACCCTGCCCCACCATGCTGTACGGCTACGGCGGCTTCGAGAACTCGATGGTCCCCGGGTACAGCGGCTCGGTCGGGTTCGCGTGGCTCGAACGGGGCGGCGCGTACGTGGTCGCGAACATCCGCGGCGGCGGCGAGTACGGCCCGTCGTGGCACACCCAGGCGGTGCGGGAGGGCAGGCACAAGGCGTTCGAGGACTTCGCCGCCGTCGCCCGCGACCTCGTCGCCCGCGGCATCACGACGTCGAAGCAGCTCGGAATCCAGGGCGGCAGCAACGGCGGACTGCTCATGGGCGTCATGCTCACCCGCTACCCGGAACTGTTCGGCGCGATCGTGTGCCAGGTTCCGCTCCTCGACATGAAGCGGTACCACCTGCTGCTCGCCGGGGCGTCGTGGATGGCGGAGTACGGCGATCCGGACAACCCGGACGACTGGAAGTTCATCAGCGAGTACTCGCCCTATCAGAACACCGACGCAGCCGCCGACTACCCGCCGATGCTCGTCACCACCTCCACCCGCGACGACCGGGTCCACCCCGGCCACGCCCGCAAGATGACGGCGCTGCTCGAGGAGCAGGGCCACGAGGTCTGGTACTACGAGAACATCGAGGGCGGCCACGGCGGGGCCGCGGACAACGCGCAGGCCGCATTCAAATCGGCGCTCACGTTCACGTTCCTGTGGGAGATGCTCACCCGCCCGTGAGTACTTGTCAACCGCCGGCGGTTGACAAGTACTCACGGCTCAGGTGTGGTCGTGGATCCAGTCGACGATCCGGTCGACGGTGCTCGCGGGCTCGCGGATCCACCCGTTGTGGCCGAGCGGTTGCGGCTGGTGCCACAGAGTGACGTCGGCGTTCGGAAGCTTCGCCAGGAGGTTCTTCGCCGCCGATTCCGGAGCCAGATCGTCGCCTTCGACCGTCACGGACAGCACCGGCAGTTTCAGCCGGGCGATGCGTTCCTCGTAGTCGATGTCGGCGCCGTCGGGTTCGATCCTGCCGGTGCGGGCGAACCGCGACCAATCGGTGATCAGCACCTTCGACTGCCGCCCGAACCCGCCGATGTCCAGTTTGTCGCCGGGCCAGAACCCGGCGAGGTTGGCGGTCATCGACATCGCCGCCGCGCCGACGAGCATCCGCGGGGCATGGATCCCGGGGAATCCTCGGTGATACGGCGACCCCGACGCGACGAGGACGATCCCGCCGAGCCGGCCGCGGATCCGCGCCCCGTACATCACGCCGAGCTGACCACCCATGCTGTGCCCCAGCAGGAACGGCGTCGCCGCGGGAAAGCGCTCGCGCACCACCTCGAAGATCGCGGGAAAGTCCAGGGACACCAGTTCGTGGTAGCCGTACGTGCTGTCGCTGCTCGGCCGGGGCCGGCTGTCGCCCTGGCCGCGGAGTTCGCCGATCGCCGCGTTGAAACCCCGGGACACGAGTTCCTCGGCGAAGGGTTCGTAATAGCCGGCCGGAATTCCCAGGCCGGGAAACACCACGATCACGGGGGCGTCGTCCGGGCCGGGAAACAGGCGAACCGGAGTGGTAGTTCCGTCGGGCATCTGGATCGGTACTGTCTCCACTTCGTCAGACTAGACGGCTCGACCCCCGCAGATCCGGGATCTGCGGGGGTCGATTCTGTTCCGAGACCGGACGCTACAGGCCGATCGACGCGGCAAGCATCGGCCACGACTTGTGCAGGTCTTCCTGCCAGTAGGTCCAGGAGTGGGTGCCGGTCGGCCGGAAGTCGAACGTCGCGGGGATCTGCAGTTCGTTCAGTCTGTCCGCCAGCGCGTGGGTGCACTGGTTGGTGGCGGCCTCGATGACGCCGCCGACGAGGATCTGGTTGGCGAGCGTTCCGACGTCGCCGTTGATTCCCGGTGCGTTCAGCTGATCGCCCGCCCCGGGCAGCCCGGATCCGTTGCTGACGTAGATGTCGAGTCCGCGCAGCTTCTCCGCGTTGACGTACGGGTCGTTGGCGGCCCAGCCAGGACCGTCGTCAGGGCCCCACATATTGGAGGTGTCGCCGCCGCCGCGACCCTCGACGACCATCTGTACGTACGCGCGGCCGGGGTCGGTGCTGGTCATCGCGCACCCGCTGTAGGCGCCGACGCTCTGGTACAGGTCGGGAGCCGACTGCGCCAGGCTCAGCACGGAGCTACCGGCCATCGAGATGCCGGCGATCGAGTTGACGCCGTTGGTGTCGAGCGCGGAGTCGACGATCGGCGGAAGTTCCTGCGTGAGGAACGTCGTCCACTTGTTGTTGCCCAGTTCGGGGTCGGTCTGCTCCCAGTCCGTGTAGTAACTGAATGCGCCCTCCATCGGCGTGACGACGTTGACGTTCTTGTCGGCGAAGAAGTCGACGACGTCGGTCCGGGCCTGCCACGTGGCGGAGTCCTCGCCGCCGCCCGCACCGTTGAGCAGGTACAGCGTCGGCCTCGGGGCGCTCGTGTCCGCGGGGGTGATCACGCGCAGCGGAATCTCCCGGCCCATGGAGGCCGAGTACACGTGCATGGTCGACTGCCGGTCGTCGATCGGGTCGGTGCTCACCAGGTGGGAGCCGCCGGCCGCGACGGTGGCGTCTTCGGCGGGATCGGCGGAAGCGGACGCCTGGACCCCGAGGCAGGGAATGGCCGTCGTCAGAGCGACCGCGAGCGCCAAGCGCATCCCGTACCTACCCGCTGCAGTGCGGTTGACCATCGTTCTCCTTCGCTGCGACGTCGCCTGCCCGACTCCGTAGAGGCGAGAGCTGGAGCTCACATGATGTCATGTGAACTCCAGCTCTCGTTCAGAAGTGGGGTCGAAACGGGGTGTCCCTATCCCCCGACGGACCCGAGGAAGCCGATCAGTGTGGTGAGTGCTTCGAGCAGACCCAGAAGGCTGTCGGACATAGTATTACTCCTATTCGACGCAGTGGATTTTCTAACTCCCCCCTGCGATCAGGGGCTCCGTCATTTGTACCCGAGTTTTCGCTCCGAATAAGCACGAAGTGGTAAACATTTGCGATCGTTGACTTAACAAAGAACCGGCGAATAGAGACCGGCTAATCCCCAATTACCTCGCGAACATGCCGCACTGCCAGGGTATATGCCGAGATCCCGCCTCTCGGATCCCGGCGTCCGTAATCGAAGAGCGACAGAACATACTTCGGCTCATCATTTCCGAACCTTTTCTTGGCATTGCCCTTGAATTTCCCGCTGAAGAAACGATGAATGGGCAATTTCGCACATCTCTTCGCCGACCGTGGTATGCGCATCCCTTTTGTCCAGAATTAAGATTGATGCAAATAAAAATTCCCATCTTTACACCAATTCGACCCATTGTGTGGGATATCGAGCTCTTCGGCGCGTCGCTCCAGTTCAGGGTGAAAGACCAGGGTGCAGATCGGGGTACATCCCGATGGTGCGCGCCGGATTCGCCGAACAGGATGGAGGCATGACATTCGACAGCAACACTCCCCGCCAGTTCACTCGTTCCGACAGCCAGAAGATGCTCGCAGGCGTCTGCGGCGGCGTCGCCGAGTACTTCTCGGTGGACGTCAACCTCGTCCGGCTGCTCACCGTGGTGGCCACACTGGTCACCGGAGGCACCGCGGCCCTCGTCTACCTCGCAGCCTGGATGCTGATGCCGGCAGGCCACTGAATGACGTCCGCACACGACAGAGCCCGGGACACCAGTTGGTGTCCCGGGCTCTGTCGGAGCACTTCGTGCCCGTAAGCGGTCGACGAGTCCGGAGACTCCTCAGCCACTCACGGGAGGCGTAGCCGCCTTTAGAAGTCCATACCGCCCATGCCGCCGGTCGGGTCGCCCACGGGCGCTCCGGCCTTCTCCGGCTTGTCGGCGACGACGGCCTCGGTGGTCAGGAACAGAGCCGCGATGGACGCTGCGTTCTGCAGCGCGGAGCGGGTGACCTTGACCGGGTCGTTGATGCCGGCTTCGAGCAGGTCGCCGTACTCGTTGGTCGAGGCGTTGAGGCCGTGACCTGCGGGCAGGTTGCGCACCTTCTCGGCAACGACGCCGGGCTCGAGGCCCGCGTTGAAGGCGATCTGCTTCAGCGGTGCTTCGAGGGCGACGCGAACGATGTTCGCACCGGTGGCCTCGTCACCTTCGAGCTTCAGGTCGTCCAGTGCGGGAGCCGACTGCAGCAGAGCCACGCCACCACCGGCGACGATGCCCTCTTCGACGGCAGCCTTGGCGTTGCGCACGGCATCTTCGATGCGGTGCTTGCGCTCCTTGAGCTCCACCTCGGTGGCAGCGCCGGCCTTGATGACTGCAACGCCACCGGCCAGCTTGGCCAGGCGCTCCTGCAGCTTCTCGCGGTCGTAGTCGGAGTCGCTGTTCTCGATCTCGGCGCGGATCTGGGACACGCGACCGGCGATGGCCTCGGGGTCTCCCGCGCCTTCGACGATGGTGGTCTCGTCCTTCGTGATGACGACCTTGCGTGCCTGGCCGAGCAGCTCGAGTCCGGCGGTCTCCAGGGAGAGTCCGACCTCTTCGCTGATGACCTCGCCACCGGTGAGGATGGCGATGTCGGCGAGCTGAGCCTTGCGACGGTCACCGAAGCCGGGAGCCTTGACGGCCACGGACTTGAAGGTGCCACGGATCTTGTTGACCACCAGGGTGGACAGGGCTTCGCCCTCGACGTCCTCGGCGATGATGACCAACGGCTTGCCGGACTGGATGACCTTCTCCAGCAGCGGCAGCAGATCCTTGACCGTGGAGATCTTGGAGCTCACGAGCAGGATGTACGCGTCCTCGAGGACGGCTTCCTGACGCTCCGGGTCGGTGGCGAAGTACGCCGAGATGTAGCCCTTGTCGAAGCGCATGCCCTCGGTGAGCTCGAGCTGCAGGCCGAAGGTGTTGGACTCCTCGACCGTGATGACGCCTTCCTTGCCGACCTTGTCCATGGCCTCGGCGATGAGCTCGCCGATGGACGGGTCGCCGGCGGAGATACCAGCGGTAGCAGCGATCTGCTCCTTGGTGTCGATCTCCTTGGCGGTCTCGAGCAGAGACACGGTGACGGCCTCGACGGCCTTCTCGATGCCGCGCTTCAGACCCAGCGGGTTGGCGCCGGCAGCGACGTTGCGGAGGCCCTCACGGACGAGCGCCTGGGCGAGAACGGTAGCGGTGGTGGTTCCGTCGCCGGCGACGTCGTCGGTCTTCTTGGCGACCTCCTTGACCAGCTCGGCACCGATCTTCTCGTAGGGGTCCTCGAGCTCGATCTCCTTGGCGATGGACACACCATCGTTGGTGATCGTGGGGGCGCCCCACTTCTTCTCGAGCACGACGTTGCGACCCTTGGGGCCCAACGTCACCTTGACTGCGTCGGCGAGGGCGTTGAGTCCCCGCTCGAGGCCGCGACGGGCCTCTTCGTCGAACGCGATGATCTTGGCCATTGCGAAGTGATCCTCCGGATTGGGGGTGACACACAAGGCGACCGCTGTTCGGGTCGCCTCATTTACGCCTTCGGCCGAGTTCGGTGCCCGCGACGGACGACCAGGGGTGTCTTTGGTTCCCGGTCTCACCGTCCCGACCTGGCACTCACCCGCGGCGAGTGCCAAGTGCATTTTTAGCACTCGAACAGGGTGAGTGCAAGGTCGGGACGGAAGCGCTGCGCTTGGGCGATCAGCGCATCGCGCAGACCTGACCGGTGTTCAGGTTGAAGGCGAGGGACAGCGCGCCGACGCAATCCACGCCGTTCGCGTCGGCCGTCGCACCCGAACCCCAGCCCGCGATCGCGACGGTGGTGGTGCCGTCGGCCGCACCGGAACGGGCGATGCCGCCGCCGAGCGAGACCGCGTACGCCTGACCCGAGCCCGTCGACGCACCGAGCGACGTTCCGTATCCGTTGGCGTACGTGGTGGCCCCGCTGTGTCCGTTGGCGACGCTCACCGCGGTGCCGCTGTCCGCGGCCATCGCGCGGGCGGTGCCTGCCTCGGTCGCCTTGGCGCCGCAGCTCGCGGTGTCCGACACCTGGACGTCGTTTGCCGACGGCGGGGAGACGCAGTTGACGGGGGCGGCACCGGCGACGCCTGCGCCGGCCACCGAGATACCCGCCGCGACACCCAGACCGACGGCCATCGCCGCTCCCACACGTGCCAGCCGTCGGCCGAACAGAGACGAGATACGAGTACGCGATGCCGAGGCGGTCGAGGTGACGGGGGTGGAGACAGCGAGCATGGAAGCTCCTTCTGGGAACGTCGAATTGGAGGATTCGCCGCGAGAGTACCCGCTCCGGGCCGGTTCGTCGCGGACCCCGGTCAGGCGAGTTCGTCGAGGAGCTTCGGCAGCTGCGCGACCGAGTCGACGACGTGGTCCGGCCGCTGCGCGGCGAGGTCCAGAATCGACTGGCGGAACTTGCCCGTTCGCACCAGCACACCGGTGAGTCCCACCCGCTGCGCGGCGAGGACGTCACCGGTCAGGTCGTCGCCGACCATCATCGTCACGTCCGGACCCGTGCCCATCAGATCGGTGGCGGTGAGGAACGCGGCGAGCGACGGCTTGCCCACAGACACGACGTTGGTTCCCGCGACCTCCTCCATACCCGGGAGGTAAGTGCCCGTGTCGATGCGCAGCCCGTCGTGGGTGGCCCACGTGGTGCCCCGGTGCATCGCGACGACGGGGACGCCGTCGAGCATCAGCTCGACCACGCGGCTGAGTGCGCCGTGGGTGAATTCCGGCCCTGCGCCGCCGAGGATCACCACCTCCGGGTTCTCGTCGTCCAGTTCGATGCCGGACAGATCGGCGGTGATGTCGCCGCTGTTGAGGACCCAGGCCCGCGAACCGGGATAGGTCGACCGGACGTACTCGGCGGTGAGCCGGGCCGCGGTGACGATCTCGCCGGAGTCGGCCTCGATGCCCGCCGACCGCAGAGCGTCGGCGATCTCGTCGCACGTCCTCGACGTCGTGTTGGTGAGGTACGCGCACGCGAGTCCGCGCTCGCGCACCTCCCGCACCGCGGCGGCGGCGCCGTCGATCGGATGCCACGACGTAACCAGCACACCGTCTATATCGAGCAGGACACCCTCGACCCCAGCCATGACAGGAGCGTATCCCGGGATCACTGCCGAGTCCGGCACACGAGGACGGGACAGGGGGCGTGGTGGACGAGATTCTGGCTGACGGATCCGAGCAGGGCACCCATCAGCTTGCCCCGGCCGTGGCTTCCGACCACCAGCAGTTGCGCGGTCGCCGCGTGCCGCAGCAGGATGTCGGCGGACGCCCCCTGCGTCGTCACCTCGGTCACCGGAACGTCGGGGTACTCGTCCCGGATACCGGCGAGGCATTCGGACACGACCGCCTTCTCCGCTTCCTCGTAGGCGGCCCAGTCGACGTACTTCGACGCGTGCGCGAGTCCGTGCTGCTTCTCCCCGCTCCACGCGTGCACCGCGTCCAGGCCGACCCCGAACGCGGACGCGAGCGCGAACGCCTCCTCGACGGCTTTCTCGCTGACCTTGCTGCCGTCCACGCCGACGACGATCGGGCGGGTGTCCGGCGACGCCGGTGCCGGCGCTCCCCGGACCACCGCGACCGGGCTGTGCGCGTGGTTGACCGTTCGGAGGACCGTCGATCCGAGGAGATAATCGGTGACGGCGCCCGCACCCTGCGCGCCGACCGCCACGATCCGCGCCGCCCGCGACAACTCGATCAGGTGGGATGCCGCGGTGCCGGATCGGACGTCGCGCTCGACGGCGAGACCGGGCCGATCCTGCAGGGCGGCGGCGGTGGCGGCGTCGAGCATCGTATTGCCGTCCTCGCGCAGTTCCTGGATGAACTGGGCGTCGATCATCATGGCGGTGCCGTTGTAGAACGTGGCCTCGTCCGGGTACGTGTGGGCGAGCAGGAGCGGGGCGCCGAGCCGGACCGCCACGCCTGCGGCCCAGCGCGCCGCATCGAGCGCGGCGCGGGAACCGTCGATACCGACGACGACGGGTGCCCCTGCATGTTCGCTCATATCTCTCTCCCTCTACGGCTCGAGAACTGCTGCACCGCTGAACTTTCCGCCGGACAGGTCCCGGAGGGCCCGATCGGCGCGGTCGAGTGGGTACGGGTGGGTGTCGATGCTCAGCCGGTGTTCCGCTGCGATGCGCAGGAATTCGACGGAATCCGAACGGGTGTTGGCGGTGACGCTGCGGATCTGCCGTTCCCGGAACAGGTGCCGCTGGTACTCGAGCGCGGGGATGTCGGTGAGGTGGATGCCGGCGACGGCGAGGGTGCCGCCGTCGGCGAGCGCCTCCATCGCGACGGGCACCAGGTCGCCGACCGGGGCGAACAGGATCGCGGAGTCGAGGGGCTCCGGCGGCACGTCGCGCACGCCCTGCACGGATGCCGCCCCGAGCCGTTCGGCCAGCGCCCGGGCCTGCGCCCCTCGCGTCATGACGTGCACCCGGACGCCACGCGCTGCCGCGACCTGGGCGGTGAGGTGCGCGCTGCCGCCGAACCCGTAGATGCCCAGCGCGCCGCCGACGGGCACCGCGGCGCGTTCGAGTGCCCGGTAGCCGATGATCCCGGCGCACAGCAGTGGGGCGAGTTCGGTGTCCGTGTAGCCCTCCGGCAGGTGCAGCGCGTAGCCGGCCGGGACCGTCGCGAATTCGGCGTACCCGCCGTCCGCGTCCCATCCCGTGTACTGCGACTGCCTGCACAGGTTCTCCGCACCGCGCAGGCAGGCCGCGCACTGTCCGCACGTGTGCCGGAGCCAGGCGATCCCCACACGGTCTCCGACGGCGAAGGACCCGGTCACCGAATCACCCAGTGCGGCAACCTCCCCCACCACCTCGTGACCGGGAGTCACCCGGGGCCGGTGCACGGGAAGATCCCCCTCGGTCACGTGCAGGTCGGTCCGGCACACTCCGCACGCCAGAACCTTCACGAGAAGATCGCCCGGTCCCGGCTCGGGAACGGGTTCGCTTCCCCGTTCCAGCGGGTGGCCCGCGACGGGGCCCGGAGCGACCACGCGCCACGCGGTCATCGTTCCGGTTCCGCCCTGCGTCGCCGCCATACCCCCACAATGCCCCTGACGGGTGGCCACCGCCAGGACCCGGAGTGCCGTGTCTCGATGACACGGAACCGCGGCGAAGACCCGGCCGGACCGCGCCCGCCAACTAGGCTCGCCCCATGGACCTGCGCGGTGAAGACCTGTTCACGGTGGCGGGGTCGCTGGCCGAGCTGATCGGCGCCCCGATCACGATCGAGGACGAGAACTCGACGGTCCTGGCCTATTCGAGCGGCGAGCAGGCCGTGGACCAAGCGCGCATCGAGACCATCCTGGGACGGCAGGTCCCCGGGAAGTACCGGCAACTCCTCGAAGACGCGGGCGTCTTCGAGCGTCTGCACCGGGACGCCGACGTCTTCTACGTGGACATGCGACTGCCGAACATGACTCCCCGCGCGGTGATCGCGGTGCGGGACGCGGGACGGTCGGTGGGGTCGATCTGGGCGGCGATGACGTCGGCCCCCACCCCGGAACAGGAATCGATCCTGCGGTCCGCGGTCCCGGTCGTCGCGGAGCACATCGCGGCGGAGCGGGAAAGGGTGGACGTGACGCGCCGGATGCAGGTCGACCGGGTCCGCGCGCTGATCAACGGCGGCGAGCCCGCCTTCCGCGCCGCCGACGACCTCCGGCTGGAGGGACGGCTGACCGTCGCGGCGGCCGCCCCCGTCGCGGTCGGGCGCCCGCTGCCCTCCGGTCTGCTCGCCTCCCTCGGCCTGTACCTCGACACGCTGGCGGTCGATTCGGTGGCAGCCCAGCTCGACGACGTCATCTACGTGGTCATCGCCGCGTCGGAGAAAGACGTCCGGCGCCTCGCCGAGGACTTCCTCGGTCGCGCCCGCAGCGGGGCTGCGTTCGTCGTCGCCGTCGGGCGCGAGGTGAGCACGGCCAGCCAGGCGCACCTGTCGCGCGGGGACGCCGATCGGGTGCTCACCGTGCTGCAGCACACGAGGTCCGGCGGTGTCGCGGGGACGATGCGGGACAGTCTCGCGTCCGTGCTGGCGTTGCGCGTCGCCGACATCTTCGACGGCCTCGGCGAGCTCACCCCGCTCGCCGCGCTCACCCGGCACGACGAGCAGCACGGCACCGATCTCGTCGCCACGGCCCGCGCCTTCCTTGCGCACGGCGGCGACGTCGCCGATGCCGCCGCGGCGCTGCACGTGCACCCCAACACCCTGAGGAATCGGCTGCGGCGCTGCGTCGATTCGTGCGAAGTGGACCTGACCGACGCCGACACCCGGCTCATCCTGATGCTGCACCTGAAGCTGACGGGACTGCGGAATATGTGACCCCTGGCCGATTGCACAGGGGGTGCTGTCCGGGACTGGCCGAACGGCCACTGCCCCGGCTCCGTCACCCGCCGATCATGGAGTCATGAGCACAGTGCAGCGCCCTGACCATGTCGCGATCGTCGGAGCAGGCGTCGTCGGATTGTCCACGGCGTGGTTCCTCCAGGAGCGCGGCGTGCGCGTCACCGTCGTCGACCGTACGGGTGTCGCGGCGGATGCGTCCTGGGGCAATGCGGGCTGGCTCGCACCGGCATTGACGCTGCCGCTGCCCGAACCGGCCGTGCTGCGGTACGGCCTGCGCGCGATGCTGAATCCGTCCTCGCCGGTCTATGTTCCGTTCACGACCGATCTGCGGCTGGTGCGTTTCCTCGCCGGCTTCGCCCGGCACTGCACCCCGTCCCGGTGGGCGGCGGCGATGAAGGTGTACGCCGAGGTCAACCGGATCTCCCTGGGCGCCTACGACGAACTCGCGGACGGCGGCGTGCGGGAGCACACCCATCTGGCCGACCCGTTCCTCACCGCGTTCAAGTCGGACGAGGACCGTGAGGCGCTCGTCGACGAGTTCCGGCACGTCGAGGCCGCGGGCGGCGAGGTTGAGTACGACCGCGTCGACCGGGACGAGATCCACTCTCTCGAACCGAGTCTCGGCGACGGCGTGCACTGCGGTCTGCGGTTGCGCAACCAGCGCTTCATCGACCCGCCGCGCTTCGTCCATTCGCTCGCCGACGCGGTCCGGGCCCGGGGCGGCGAGATCAGGTCCGGCTTCGACGTCGCGGCGGTGCAGGATCTGGGACGGTCGGGCGTCCGGCTGGTCACGGCGTCCGGCGGCACGGTGACCGCCGATTCCGTCGTCCTCGCCGGCGGTGCACACCTCAATACTCTCGCCCGCCCGTTCGGTGTCCGCGCCCTCGTGCAGGCGGGCCGCGGATACAGCTTCAGCGTCCAGCCCGATCAGATGCCGAAGAACCCGATCTACTTCCCCACCCAGCGCGTGGCGTGCACTCCGCTGCACGACCGGTTCCGCGTCGCCGGAATGATGGAATTCCGCAGTCCCGATGCACCTCTCGACCCGCGCCGCGTACAGGCGATCATCGCGGCCGCGACGCCGATGTTCACCGGCATCGACTGGGAAGCGCGTCGAGAGGAGTGGGTCGGATCCCGGCCGTGCACCACCGACGGACTTCCGCTCGTCGGCGCCACCCGCTCCCCCCGTGTGCACGTGGCGGGCGGCCACGGAATGTGGGGCATCGCGCTGGGGCCGCTCACCGGACGCATGATGGCCGACTCCATGACCGGCGGCGACGTGCCGTCCGTCATGCGGCATTTCGACCCGCTGCGCTGAGCGCGGCTCAGGACCGGGCCGCCCAGAAGCGGCGCAGTTCGACCACCAGTTCGCGCGAACGCTCGTCGGGGAAGAACAGCTTGCCGCCCCGGATCTCCACGACTTCCCGCGCTCCCGGAACGAGATCGCGGAGCCGGTAGGCCCAGGTGGTCCGGAAGAACATGTCCCCGGTCCCCCACACGAGGAGCGTGGGCACCTCGAGCGCCGCGAGGTCCGGCTCGACCGCGAGCAGGTCGCGCGGATGCAGGGAGGCGATCCAGCGCTGGAAGAGCAACGCGCGGTCGCGGGTGCCGAGCAGCGGCTCGACGTACGCCGCCACGACCTCGTCCGGCAGGGCATGCACGTTCTGATACCCCATGCCGTACAACAATGTACGAGCTCTCGTCACCTTCCTCGTCAACGGCGGCAGGATGCGGGCGAGCAGTCCCGCCCGGGCCAGCAACACGGTCGGCAGGAACGCCTTCGGCGGTACGTTGTCGTGGGTTTCGCAGTTCGTCAGCGTCAGCGTCGACAACCGGTCCGGGTGTCGGGCGGCATAGATCTGCGCGACCGCGCCGCCGGTGTCGTTGGCGACCACGTCGACCGTCTCCAAACCCAGCGCGTCGCAGGTGGCCGCGACGACGTCGGCCAGCGCGCCCAGCGTGAAGTCCTGATCGGGCGCGGCGGGGGTGTGACCGTGGAGCGGGAGGTCCAGGGCGATGCACCGTCGTTCGTTCTCGAGTTGACGGATCACGTTGCGCCAGAGGTAGCCGGACGTGCCGACGCCGTGAATGAAGAACGCCACGCGGCCGGCGCCGGAATCGAGGTAGCTGACCGGCCCACGGTCGGTGTCGACGGTCTTCCGGCGCGTGTCGAACTCCGCGAGAGTCATGCGGACCATCTCCTGCATTCCACGGTAGTTCTCGAGACTCGAGCCATCAACGGACGCAGTCCAGCCGCCCCACCACCGCCTCCGCGCTCGCGACCAGCGCACCGGAGGCGGCGAGGGCGACTGCGGCCTCGATCTCCGGAGCGAGGTGACGGTCGGTTCCCGGTCCGGCGACGTGCTCGCGGATCGTGTCGCGCACCGCCCCCGTCGCCGGCGAGGGTGCGAGCGGGGCCCGCAAGTCGAGCGCGCGGGCGGCCGTCAGCGCCTCGATCGCGAGGACCCGGGTGAGCCCGTCGATCGCCCGGCGCAGCTTCCGGGCTGCGGACCACCCCATCGACACGTGGTCCTCCTGCATCGCCGACGACGGAATCGAATCGACGCTCGCCGGCGCCGCGAGCCGCTTCAGTTCGGACACGATCGCGGCCTGCGTGTACTGCGCGATCATGTGGCCGCTGTCGACACCCGGGTCGTCGGCCAGGAACGGCGGCAGCCCGTGATTGCGGGCGACGTCGAGGAACCGGTCGGTGCGACGCTCACTCATGCTCGCGACGTCCGCGACGACGATGGCCAGGAAGTCCAGGACGTACCCGACCGGCGCCCCGTGGAAGTTGCCGTTCGACTCCACCCGGCCGTCGAGGGTCACCACCGGATTGTCGATCGCGCTCGCCAGTTCCCACGACGCCACCTGCTCCGCGTGCGCGAGCGTGTCCCGCGCGGCGCCCGCGACCTGCGGCGCGCACCGCAGCGAGTAGGCGTCCTGTACCACGGTGCAACTCGGGTTGGCGTGGCTCTGCACGATCTCGGAGCCGGCGAGCAACCGGGCCATGTTCGCGGCGGCGCAGGCCTGGCCGGGGTGCGGCCTGAGCGCCTGCAGGTCCGGGGCGAAGACTTTGTCGGTGCCGAGCAGTCCCTCCACGCTCATTGCGGCCGTGACGTCGGCCAGCCGCAGGAGCGCGTGCAGGTCCTCGCACGCCAGCAGCAGCATGCCGAGCATGCCGTCGGTGCCGTTGATGAGGGCGAGCCCCTCCTTCTCCTCCAGCACGACCGGTGCGATCCCGGCGACGGACAGCGCTGTCGCGGCCGGCACGAGTTCGCCGTCCGAATCCCGCACCGTGCCCTCGCCGATCACCGCGAGCGCGACGTGCGCGAGCGGCGCCAGATCGCCGGAGCACCCGAGACTGCCGTATTCGTGCACCACGGGAGTAATCCCCGCCGACAGCAGCGAGGCGTAGACCTGCGCGACTTCCGGCCGGGCCCCGGTCCTGCCGGTCGCGAGGGTCGACAGCCGCAGCAGCATCAGAGCGCGCACGACCTCGCGTTCCACCTCGGGCCCGTTTCCGGCGGCATGCGAGCGGACGAGACTGCGCTGCAACTGCGTGCGCAGGGCGAAAGGAATGTGCCGGGTGGCGAGCGCCCCGAAACCCGTCGAGATCCCGTACACGGGTTTCGGGTCCTCGGCCAGCGCCTCGATGCGCTTGCGGGTTTCGGCCATCGCCGACACCGCGTCCCGCGAGATCCGCACCGGCGCGCCGAGGCGCGCCACCCGGACCACTTCCTCGGCGGAGACCGCACCGGTTCCGACCACGACGCACTCTTCGGCTCCCACAACCCCAGTCTCCCCCGCGTCCTGGCGGAGAGTGGCGGGATTGCGGGAGCCACGACGCGTCTACAACCGGCCGCGGAGAGCTTCCTCGATTTCGCGTGGCGTCATCAGACGTTCGAGTTTTTCACTCGGCCACGAGGACGGACGTCCTTGCAATCGGGCTGATTCGAGTAGAGGGAGAGGGCTGCGGTCCCACCGCAGGATCGAATGAACATTCACTACCGATCACTTCCGAACACCGACTCGACAACTTTCCAATTTGCGCCATTGCATCGGCGACAGTTCGTCGCACTATTGACTCATCGCCCATCGTGCCCGTTTGGTTACACGGTTTCGATGAGGCGCGCGGAAGTGCTGGAAAACTGCGGTCCGGGCCGGGTTTCAGTGACCTACCGCACACTCCTCTGGCCACAGGGCCTACCATGACGCGAAAGTAATTGTTACCGTACGTACCACCTTCCCTGACTGGAGACAGCCGATGGCAACCACCCTCGAAGCAAGCATCGACATCGACGCGACACCGCAAGACGTGTGGGCTGTCGTCTCGGATCTGAAGCGGATGGGCGAATGGAGCCCCCAGTGCCGCAAGATGCGCGTCCTCGGCGGCGTCGTCGAGGAGGGCACGAAAACCGTCAACATCAACCGCAAGGGCCTGCTCGTGTGGCCGACCACGTCGAAGGTCGTGAAGTTCCAGCCCAACAAGGCCATCGCCTTCCGGATCCTCGAGAACCGCACGATCTGGTCGTACGAACTCGAGCCGACCTCAGGCGGAACAAAGGTCATCGAGCGCCGCGAAGCCCCGACCGGCACGTCCAAGGTGTCGCAGTTCCTCGTCAAGACCGTCCTCGGCGGCAACGAGGACTTCGAGGTCGACCTCGTGAACGGCATGAACACCACCCTCGCCCGGATCAAGTCGGCAGCCGAGCGCAAGTAACCGGGTTGACCCTCGACCTCGTCGAGGCCTCAGCGTGGTCCGCATGGACACACCGGACGCCGTCATGGCGAGGATCGCGCAGGGGCAGGGACGGGCAGTAGCGGGTGATCGGGAGGGCGCCCGGCACATCTTCGAGGAGGTGTGGCACGCCCTCCAGGGGTCCGGCGACACCGCGCCGGACCCGTTGCACGTCGTCACGCTGGCCCACTACATGGCGGACGTCCAGACAGACCCCGCCGAGGAGTTGCGCTGGGATCTGCGGGCCCTGCGCGCCGCCGACTCGCTGACCGACGACCGCGCCCGCGCGCATCACCCGTCGCTGTCGGTCGCGGGTTTCTACCCGTCGCTGCACCTCAATGCGGCGGCCGCTCATCACGCCCTCGGACAGTCGGCCGAGGCACGCCACCATCTCGATCGGGCGGCGGAGAACTGCGGGTCACTCGCCGAGGACGGATATGGGCGGATGATCCGCGGGGCCATCACCCGGCTCCGTGACGAACTGGACGCGACTGGCCGAAGTGGACGCGACTGTCGGACCGCCGGGGCAGAGTGAACGCCGTGCTGAGCATCGGTGAACTCGCCCGCGCGTCCGGTCTGTCGGTCAGCGCGCTGCGGTTCTACGACAAGGCCGGAGTGCTGATCCCGCACGCGGTCGACCCGCGCACGGGGTACCGCTGGTACACCGACCGGCAGGTGGACGCCGCCGTCCTCGTCGCCGCGATGCGCCGGGTGGGGATGCCGGTGAAGGAGATGGCGGCCGTGCTGGGCGGCACCGACGCCCATGGACTTCTCGACCGGCATCTCCACCGGCTCGAGCAGGGGCTGGACGACGCCCGCCGCGAACTGACGAGAATTCGCCGACTGCTCGACGTCCGCGCGGACCGCGCGTCGAGGGTCGTCCTCCGCACCGCCGACCTCCTCGCCGCGGTGAGCGCCGTGCGGTTCGCCGCCGACGCCGACTCGGACTTCCCGGTGCTGCGCGGCTGCCTCTTCGAGACGGACCACGACGTGCTGCGGCTCGTCACCACCGACCGCTACCGGCTGGCGGTCGGAACGGCGGCCGTGCTCGAACCGCCGGACCGACCGATCTCCGCCGTCGTCCCGTGCACGTTCCTCGACGACGCTGCCGGGTTGCTGCGGCGCCACCGGACGGTGACCGTCTGCGTGGGCGCCGACTCCGTCACCCTCCGCTGCGACACCGAACAGCTCACCACCGGCCTCGTCCACGGCGCCTTCCCCGACCATCGCGCCCTGTCGCCCCGCGACCCGGGAATCGAACACACCTTCTCCTCGGCGGCCTTGCGGGCACTCCTCACCGACGCGGGCGACCGGGTGGATCTGGGGGTTCTGGAGTCGGGCGAGATCGTCGTCGGCCATCCGGGCACCGAACAGCCGGTCCGCTTCCACGTGCAGGTGAATGCCGGTTTTCTCCTCGAAGCCGTCGACGCGCTGCCGGGCGAGCAGTTGACGTTCCGGGTCGGTGGACCCATCACGCCCCTCGCCGTCCGGCCACGATCCGTTCACACATCCGACCCCGCGAGTGCGTACTCTCTCCTGATGCCGTTGCAGCCGGAAGCGCTCACGTAATCTGTGGGTGCGGCGCGATGGCGCGCAGGCAGCACGTCCGTCCGAACACAGTTAGAGGAGCCCGTGGCACGCAAGCCCACACCCCCCGGAACCCCGCAACCCACGAGCGTCGGTCACATCGTCGACCTCGTCCGCGGAGCAGTTCCGCCCCTGCATCCGGCCGGGCTGCCCTTCGTCCTCGCACCACTCGGCGTGGCCGTCCTCGGCCGCAACCGCAAGTGGGTCCGCCGCGGGGCACTGACCTCCGCCGCTGCCTGCGCCGCATTCTTCCGGCATCCCCACCGCGTACCGCCGAACCGCGTCGGCGTCGCAGTCGCGCCCGCCGACGGTGAGGTCGCGCTCGTCGACTCCGCGGTCCCGCCGTCCGAACTCGACATGGGAACCGAACCGCTCCCCCGGGTCAGCATCTTCCTGTCCGTGCTGGACGTGCACGTCCAGCGCAGCCCCGTCGGCGGTGAGGTGACGAAGGTCGTCCACCGGTCGGGGCAGTTCCTGTCCGCCGACCTCGCCGACGCCAGCGAGGTCAACGAACGCAACAGCATGCTGCTGCACACGGCGGAGGGTCACGACGTCGCGGTCATCCAGATCGCCGGACTGCTCGCCCGCCGGATCGTCTGCGACGCCAAGGTCGGCGACACCCTCCCGATCGGTGACACGTACGGCCTGATCCGGTTCGGCTCCCGCGTCGACACGTACTTCCCGGCGGGCACCACGTTGCTCGCCGAGCGGGGACAGCGGACGATCGGCGCCGAGACCGTCATCGCTCAACTGCCGTGATCGCCAACGCGAAGCAACAGCGGAGGGGACGACCCCAGCAGGCGGTGCGGATCCTGCCGAGTGTCGTCACGATCCTCGCGCTGTGCGCGGGACTGTCCGCCGTCAAGTTCGCGCTGGACGGCGATCTGGGGACGGCGCTGGCCATGATCGGCGCCGCCGCGGTCCTCGATTCGCTCGACGGGCGGATCGCGCGACTGCTCGACGCCACCAGCAAGATGGGCGCGGAACTGGACTCGCTCGCCGATTCCATCTCGTTCGGTGTCGCACCGGCCCTCGTCCTCTACGTCACACTGCTGGACGGGCAGAGTTTCGGCTGGATCATCGCCCTGATCTACGCGGTGAGCATCGTGCTGCGGCTGGCACGGTTCAACACGCTCCTCGACGAGGACGACGCGCCGGGCTACACCAACGAGTACTTCACCGGGGTGCCTGCGCCGGCGGGTGCGCTGATCGCACTGACCCCGCTGGCCGCCGCCGCGCAGTGGGGTGACGGCTGGTGGTCGTCGTATCCCGTCGTCGTGGCGTGGACCGTGATCTCCGCGGCGCTGATCGTCAGCCGGATTCCCACACTGGCGCTGAAGACGGTGTCCGTGCCCCCGCGGATGGCGGCCGGTCTACTCGTCCTCGTGGCGCTCGCGGCGGCGGCCCTGGTCACCTACCCGTACATCCTGCTGATCGCGCTCGTGGCCGTGTACCTCGTGCACATTCCGTTCGCGGTCCATTCCAAGCGGTGGGTGGCCGCACGCCCCGAGACCTGGGACATCAAGCCGTCCGAGCGGCGGGCCATCCGGCGTCAGCCCGACGCCCGCGGCAGGCGATCCGCGGCACGGCTCGGACTGCGTCGTCCCCGGGCCCGGTAGTTCGCTCCCGCACGTAGGCTCGACGGCGTGACCTCACCGGAACTCGCGCTCACAGTCCGACTGAACACCTCGGCCGCCGACGCCCGGCGCGGCGTGGTCCGGCTGCATCCGGAAGCCCTGGCCGCGCTCGGCGTCCGCGAGTGGGACGCGATCGCCCTCGTCGGCGCGCGCCGCACCGCCGCGGTGGCGGGTCGCGCGCCGACCGGAACCCCCACCGGGACCGCACTCCTCGACGACGTGACACTGTCCAACGCCGGGCTGTCCGAGAACAGCACCGTCGTCGTCACACCGGTGACCGTGTACGGCGGGAAGACGGTGACGGTCAGCGGCTCGAATCTGGCCGTCACCTCCGTCTCCGACGTCACCCTGCGTCACGCCCTGCTCGGCAAGGTCCTCACGGTCGGCGACACGGTGTCGCTGCTGCCCCGCGATCTGGGCCCCGGAACCAGTACCGCCCCCGCGACCCAGGCCCTGTCCCGGACGTTCGGAGTCGCCTGGACGTCCGAACTGCTCACCGTGACCGGGGTCGACCCGGCCGGTGGTCCGGTGAGCGTGCAGCCCAACACCGCGGTCGGGTGGGGGGAGGGTGTGCGCGCGACGGTGACCGCGGCGCCGTCCCGGCTGCCCGCGCCGCCCGTCCGTCCCGCCGAGGACGTGCCCCCGGTCCCGGTCGAGGATCTGGTCGGCGCCCACACCCAGGCGGCCAAACTCACCGAGTGGCTCGGGCTGGCACTCGACGAACCCGAGCTGCTCCGCACGCTCGGGGCCTCCCCCCATCTGGGGGTCCTCGTGACAGGTCCCGCCGGCGTCGGGAAGGCGACGCTCGCCCGTTCGGTTCTCGCGTCCCGGCGGGTGGTCGAACTCGACGGGCCGAGTGCCGGCGCGCTCGAAGCAGGCTCCCGGCTGCAGCGGGTCACCGCGGCGGTCGAATCGATCCGCAGCGGCGGGGTCCTGCTGATCACCGACATCGACGCCCTGCTGCCGTCCACCCCGGAACCGGTGTCGGCGCTGATCATCGAACAGCTCCGCGGCGCGGTCGACACCGTCGGGGTCGCGTTCGTCGCGACGTCGGCGCACCCGGAGTCGGTCGACACCAGGTTGCGCGGGCAGGACCTGTGCGACCGCGAACTCGCCCTCACCCTGCCCGACGGCTCCACCCGCCGGGCTCTCCTGGAACTGCTGCTGCGCCAGGTCCCCACCGACGGCGTCACCCTCGACGCGATCGCGGCCCGCACACCGGGGTTCGTCGTAGCCGACCTCGCAGCGCTGTGCCGGGAAGCCGCCCTGCGCGCCGCGTCCCGCGCGGCCAGGAAACCCGTCGAGCCGGCGCTGACGCAGGACGATCTGCTCGGCGCCCTCGACGTCATCCGTCCGCTGTCGCGGTCGGGTAGCGAGGAACTCGCGATCGGCAGCGTCACCCTCGATGACGTCGGGGACATGGTGGAGACCAAGCAGGCGCTGACGGAGGCCGTGCTGTGGCCGCTGCAGCACCCGGATTCGTTCGCCCGGCTGGGCGTCGACCCCCCGCGCGGAGTGCTGCTCTACGGCCCGCCCGGCTGCGGCAAGACGTATCTCGTTCGGGCGCTGGCCAGTTCGGGACACCTGAGTGTGCACGCGGTCAAGGGCGCCGAGCTGATGGACAAGTGGGTGGGCGCGTCGGAGAAGGCGGTGCGCGAGTTGTTCCAGCGGGCACGGGATTCGGCCCCGTCGCTGATCTTCCTCGACGAGGTGGACGCCCTGGCCCCGCGCCGCGGCCAGAGTTCCGATTCCGGGGTGGCCGATCGGGTGGTCGCCGCGCTCCTCACCGAACTCGACGGCGTCGAACCGCTGCGCGACGTGGTGGTGGTCGGCGCCACCAACCGGCCCGACCTCATCGACCCGGCGTTGCTGCGCCCCGGCCGCCTGGAGCGCCTGGTGTTCGTGCCGCCGCCGGACGGCGACGCCCGCCGCGCGATCCTCCGGACGTCCGGGAAGGCGGTCCCGCTCGCTGACGACGTCGACCTCGACGCGCTGGCGGACGATCTCGACGGCTACTCAGCCGCCGACTGCTCCGCGTTGCTGCGGGAGGCGGCGCTGGCCGCGATGCGCCGCAACATCGACGCCGCCGACGTCACCGCGGCCGACGTGGCCGAGGCACGCGAAAAGGTGCGCCCCTCACTCGATCCCGAGCAAGTGGCGCACCTGAAGGCGTATGCGCTGTCGCGCCCGTGAGTACTTCTCAACCGCGGGCGGTTAACAAGTACTCACGGGTCAGGACCAGCGACCGAGCAGCGTGGCCGCGTGTGCGGCGAGGGCGGCCTGGAAGAACGGGCCGAAACTCACCCGCGCGACGCCGAGCGGTCCGAAGCTCGCCGGATCGTCCTGATCGGGCAGCCCTATCGCGTTGACGGGCAGCGGGAGCTCCGACGTGAGCCGCTTCTGGGTGGCGTCGTCGTGACGGCCGACGGGGTACAGCACGTCGGCTCCCGCCTCGGCGGCGAGCTTCAGTCGCGCGATCGCGCGTTCGACACGATCCGACTCCTCGCCCACCTGCTTCACGAACAGGTCGGTCCGTGCGTTGACGACCACGTGGACCCCGGCGGAATCGGCGGCCTGCCGCAACCCTCCGACGAAGTCGGCGTGCTCCTGCGGCTCGCGGAGGCGTCCACCCTCGCTGTGGACCGTGTCCTCGATGTTCAGGCCGACCGCGCCCGCACCGATCAGACCCTCGATCAGCCGGGCGGGTTCGAGCCCGTAGCCGGATTCGATGTCGACCGACAGCGGCAGCTCCACGGCGGCGGTGATCTGCGAGATGCGGTGCAGCAGCTCGTCGAACGTGATCCCCTCGTTGTCGGGCTTGCCGATCGAATCGGACACCGGGTGGCTTCCGACCGTCAGCGCCTGAAACCCGGCGGACACAGCCAGATTCGCGGACCACGCATCCCACACGGTGGGCAGGATGACGGGGTTGCCGGGCCGGTGCAGCTCCAGCAGGGTGGTGGCCTTCTCGTTGATCGACGTCATAGGGGGCTCCTCGCCTCGGGTTCTTCGATCGGAGTCGTTCTCGGGCACGCCTTCGGTGCCAACGCCCGGTTCGCCGTTTCCATTCCTGCCCGCTCGAGTACCGTGAGCAAATGGACTTCCGGGAACCCCTGTCGGCCGCGGCTGCCCTCGCGTCCGGCGCTCTGGCCGGGTTCGTCCTCACCAATCCCCGCAACCGGGCCTGGACGATCAACGCCTCCGATCGCGAGATCGACCGGTGGATCAGCAGCCAGCCGACCGGTGTGGTGGTGGCGCTGGTTCTCGCCGTCATCGCGGTGGGCGGTCTGCAACGGTCGGGCTCCCGCCGGGTGTCGTGGCTCCTGGCCGCGGCGTGTGCGCTCGTCCTGATCGGCGCGCGCTGGGCGGTGCCCGGCGCCGGCGGCGTCGACACGTTGATCGCCCTGCACTTCGCCAAGACCGCGACGGCCGGGTTCCTGCTGGGCGCGGCCGTGGCCGCGGTGTGGGGTCGCTGGGCTTCGCAGCTGGCCCTGACGCTGGGGGTCGCGGGCGCGTTCCTCCTCGCGAGCGTGCAGAAACTGCCGCGCAGCGACACCGCGTATGTCGAGCCCGCGAGCATGAGCACCTCGGCGATCGGCGAACCCCCGCAGTGGCTGCTGAGCGGCGTTCTCGTGCTCGCGCTCGCGTCGGCGATGGTGGCGCGGTCGCAGTTCCGGGTCCAACGCCCCGAACGAAAGACTCTCCTGACCGCGCTGGTCGGGGCCCTGGGGCTCGCCCTGCTCAACCGGCTGCTCGGGGCGTGGATCGACGATCAGGAATTCGGCGAACCCCTGACGGTCTGGCTGATCGTGGCGTTCTCGCTCGCCGTGATCCTGGGGGTCACCGTGCTGATCGGGCGACGGTTCCCGGGGATCGACGGACACTTCCTCGTCGCCGCGACCGGGATCACCGCCGCGGCCGTCCTCGTCCTCGACGACCTCCGGACCCCGCGGGTGACGACGCCCGCGCCCGCGTTGCTGGCAGTCGGCGTCGTCACCCTGGCCGCGGGAATGGCGGTGGCGGTCAGGGTTCCGCCGAAGCGGCGACGGCCCGGGTGGGGGTTGTGCCTCGCCGCCGTCGTTCCACTGGTCGCCACCATCTCGCCCGACTTCGGCAACGACGGCGTCGGGCTCCTGCTCCGGCTGGCGGTCCTGGGCGGGGGGACGGGTTTCGCGCTCGCCTCTGCGCTGCCTGCTTCCGCGCCTGTCGCGGTGCTCGGTCTGGCACTGCCGTTCGCGTCGCTGGTGTTCGTCGCGGCGACCACGGTCCCCCGCAGCCGGGTGGTGTACTCGGGTGCACCCAGCGAACACCGTCTGCCGTCGTCGCCGGCCTCGACCGCCGCGTCCGACCATCTCGCCGGCGTGGCGATGCTGCTCGTCGTCGCGTTCTGCGTCTACTCGCTCCGTGAGCGTCACAGTGCACCGGAGGGCACCGCGCCGCTCACCTAATCGAGGAGGCCGAGCGACTGCAGCCGGCGGAACACGAGCATCGAGCCGGGCGCGACGTCCGGCATCGCCGCATATTCGTCGACGGTGAAGTACCGCAGTTCGGCGATCTCGCTCGTCGGCCGCGGCTCGCTGCTCAGTTCGGCGAGGAAGCAGGTCATGTGCAGGTCCGTGCCCTCGGGATGTCCGTATGCGGGCGCCTCGAAGACCCCCAGGCGTTCGAGTGTCCCGTCGACGATTCCGGCGTCGAGTTCTTCCCGGATCTCGCGGTGCAGAGCCTGTTCGGCGTTCTCCCCGGGGTCGATCTTGCCGCCGGCCATGTAGAACGCGGACTTCCCCGCCGATCGCGTCTGGAGGAGTTTGCGGTCTCGGATGTGGGCGAGCGCGGCGGTTCGGATCTCGGCTGGCACGGACCCAAGATAGTGCAGTCCGCGGACGCGCCCGTAACACAGCGCGCCCCTTTAGTCCGATTTGCCGCGATTGTGGGTCCGAATAACCGACCCAGTAGGATGTACCCGTAGCCCAGTTCGCTAGCGAAGCGAACGGTCTACAGACTCGGTTCGTTTCGTTCCGACACCCCGCCGCCCGCTGACCCCCGACGGAGTGCCTTTTGCTTGCTGTTCTGCTCGCCCATGCCGTTGCCGCCGTTCTGGCTCCGCTTGTGGTGCGCAAGTTCGGCCGCAACGGTTTCTACCCCCTCTCCCTCGTTCCGCTGGCGTCGCTCGGATGGGTGATCGCGAACTGGGGAACGGTTCAGACGGTTTCCATCGAGTGGGCTCCGGGTCTGTCGATGGAACTCGACTTCTGGTTCGATCCGCTCGCCGCGATCATGTCGGTGCTGGTGCTCGGCATCGGCACTTTGATCCTGGTCTATTGCGCCCGCTACTTCACCGACGACGAACCCCGACTCGGCATCTTCGCCGCCGAGATGGTGGCGTTCGCCGGGGCCATGTTCGGGCTCGTCGCGAGCGACAACATGTTGCTGCTCTACACCTTCTGGGAACTGACGACGGTCCTGTCATTCCTGCTGGTCGGGCATTACGCCGAACGCGCCTCGAGCCGCCGCGCCGCGACGCAGGCCCTGCTGGTCACGACCGCGGGTGGCCTGGCCATGCTCGTCGGCATCATCATCCTCGGTCAGGTAGGCGGCACGTACAACCTGTCCGAACTGATCGAGGTCGCACCGCGCGGCTGGCTCGCCGGTGTCGGCGTCGTGCTGGTCCTCATCGGCGCGCTGTCGAAATCGGCGATCGTGCCGCTGCACTTCTGGTTGCCCGGCGCGATGGCCGCCCCGACCCCGGTCAGCGGCTACCTGCACGCCGCGGCGATGGTGAAGGCCGGCATCTACCTGGTGGCCAGGTTGTCGCCGGGTTTCGCCGACGCGGCGCCCTGGCGGTTCACGATCATCACGCTCGGCCTGCTGACGATGGTTCTCGCCGGGTGGCGGGCGATGCGCGCCTTCGACCTCAAGCTGGTGCTCGCGTTCGGCACCGTCAGCCAACTCGGCTTCATGATGGTGCTCGTCGGTCTCGGCACCCGGGACGCCGCGCTCGCCGGGATGACGATGGTCGTCGCGCACGCGATGTTCAAGGCCGCACTGTTCATGGTCGTCGGCATCATCGACCACTCGACGGGCACCCGCGACATCCGCAAACTCGCGCACCTCGGCAATCGTGCGCCTGCGCTCACGATCTTCGCCGCGATGGCCGCGGCCAGCATGGCCGGGCTGCCGCCGTTCCTCGGGTTCGTCGGCAAGGAGGCCGCTTTCGACTCCCTGCTGAGCACGACCGTCCTCGCCGACCCGGCGCGGGTCGTCACCGTCGGCGTCGTCGTCTTGGGTTCGATCCTCACGCTCGCGTACAGCGTGCGGTTCATGTGGGGTGCGTTCGGGCGCAAGCGGCTCGCGCGGCCGAGCCCGGCCGTGCAGGGCATGCACGCTCCCGGACCGTTGTTCCTCGCCGCGCCCGCAGCTCTCTCCGTCCTGAGCCTGGCGGCCGGACTGGTGGCGCCGCAGCTCGAGAAGCTGCTGACGCCGTACTCGCGCACCCTGCCCGCCGAGGGCGCCGCCGATTACCACCTCGCGCTGTGGCACGGCGTCAACACCGCGCTGCTGCTCACGCTGCTCGTCTTCGCGGTCGGCACCGCGCTGTTCGTGGCGCAGCGCTGGGTCAACCGGTTGCGGTTCGAGCATCCGCCGCTCGGCAACGCCGACCGGATCTACGACGCGACACTGCGCGGCATGGACGCCCTGTCGATGCGGCTGACCGGCGCCACCCAGCGCGGTTCGCTGCCGCTGACGCAGGCGACCATCCTCGGGACCCTGGTGCTGGTGCCGCTGGTGCTGCTCGTCGTCGGCACCGACACCGGCGCCGACGTGCGCCTGTGGGATTCGCCGGTCCAGTTCGTGATCGGGCTGATGATGGTCGCGGCCGCGCTCGCCGCGACCGTGATGCGCAACCGTCTGGCCAGCGTGATCCTCGTCGGCCTCAGCGGCTACGGCTGCGGTGTGCTGTTCGCTCTCCACGGTGCCCCCGACCTCGCGCTCACCCAGTTCCTGGTGGAGACATTGACCCTCGTCATCTTCGTCCTCGTGTTCCGGAAACTGCCCGCCGAGGTCGACGAGCGCCGGGCGATCGGCTTCAAGATTCCGCGGGCACTACTGGCGGTCGCGGTCGGTGCCACTATCACCACGATCGGCGCGTACGCCATCAACGCGCGGAACTCGGTGCCGATCTACGAGCGTCTCCCCGACGCGGCGTACTACCTCGGCAACGGCAAGAACGTCGTCAATGTTCTGCTCGTCGACATCCGCGCCTGGGACACGCTCGGCGAGATCTCGGTGCTGCTCGTGGCGGCCACGGGTGTCGCGAGCCTCGTGTTCCGGAATCGCCGCTTCGGCAGCGCCCCCCGGGTGGCGGACGCCCCCGCGGTCACCGCCGATTCTTCGGCCTCGCATTCCGAGACCACGTGGCTGCTCGGCGGCGACCTCATCGACCCGAAACACCGGTCACTCGTCCTCGAGGTGACGACGCGGCTGATCTTCCCGACCATCATGGTGCTGTCGGTGTACTTCTTCTTCGCCGGTCACAACGCGCCCGGCGGCGGGTTCGCCGGCGGCCTCACCGCCGGTCTGGCGCTGGTCCTGCGGTACCTCGCGGGCGGACGATACGAACTCGGCGAGACCGTCCCGATCGACGCGGGCAAGATCCTGGGGCTCGGGCTCACCCTCGCCGCCGGCACCGCGCTGGCGTCGCTGTTCCTCGGCGCCCCCGCGCTCTCGTCCGCGGTGTTCGAGGTGACACTGCCGGTGATCGGTCACGTCAAGATGGTCACCGCCCTCTTCTTCGACCTGGGTGTGTACCTCATCGTGGTCGGACTCGTACTCGACGTCCTCCGCAGCCTCGGGGCACGTCTCGACGCACAGGTCGAGGTGAACCAGCAATGAGCGCGAACATCGGATTTCTCGTCATCATCGGCGTCCTCGTGTCGGCCGGCGTCTACCTGCTCATCGAACGCAGCATCACCCGGATGCTGCTCGGGCTGCTGCTGTTCGGCAACGGCATCAACCTGCTCATCCTCACGTCCGGTGGGCCGGACGGCAACCCACCCATCGTGGGCCGCGGGTCCATTCACGAGTCGATGGCCGACCCGCTGGCGCAGGCGATGATCCTGACCGCGATCGTCATCACGATGGGCATCGCCGGCTTCGTGCTCGCGCTCGCGTACCGGTCGTTCAAGATCACCACGCAGGACGCCGTCGAGAACGACCCCGAGGACACCAAGGTCCTGCGGCGCCGGTCGCCGGCCGAGGCCCCCGACCGCGACCGCTCCGACGACCCGGTCACCGGCGAGCCCAGTTTCAGCGGCGACGCCTTCGACAAGGACGGAAACCCCATTCCCCTGGAAGAACTGAAGAACCTCGAAGACCTCGAATGCTACGAAGACCTGCACGAGGGTGACTTCGACGACGACGAGGACACCGACAAGGCCGGGATCGGGGAGAAGCTGTGACCATTTCCCCGCACGTCGTCACGGCGCTCGCGCCGCTGCCCGTCCTCGTCCCGATGCTCGCCGCCGCGGCCACGCTGGTGCTCGGCCGGCGTCCGCGGGCCCAGCGAATCATCACGCTCGTCGCGTTGATCGGCGTCCTCGTCGTGTCGGGACTGCTGCTGTTCCTCGCCGACCGCGACGGGACGACGGCCGTTCAGGTAGGTGGCTGGGATTCGCCGATCGGCATCACGCTGGTGGTCGACCGGCTGTCCGCGATGATGCTGGTGGTCTCGTCCATCGTGCTGCTCGCCGTCATGGCGTACGCCGTGGGTCAGGGTATCCGCGACGGCAGCGAGGACCAGCCCGTCTCGATCTTCCTGCCGACGTATCTGGCGCTGACGGCGGGCATCTCCAACGCGTTCCTCGCCGGCGACCTGTTCAATCTGTATGTCGGTTTCGAGGTGCTCCTCGCCGCCAGTTTCGTGCTGCTGACGCTGGGTGCGAGCGCCGATCGCGTCCGCGCGGGCGTCTCGTACGTGATGGTGTCGATGGTGTCCTCGCTGATCTTCCTGGCGGGCATCGCCTTCGCGTACGCGGCCACCGGCACCCTCAACCTCGCCGACATGGCCACTCGCCTCGACGGCATCCCGTCCGGCACGCGGACCGCCATCTTCGGTGTGCTGCTCGTCGCATTCGGCATCAAGGCCGCGGTGTTCCCGCTGTCGACGTGGCTGCCCGACTCCTACCCCACCGCGCCCGCCCCGGTCACCGCCGTGTTCGCCGGCCTCCTCACCAAGGTGGGTGTGTACGCGATCATCCGCGCGCACACGCTGCTCTTCCCGGAGGGCGAACTCGACAACGTGCTGATGGTCTGCGGCCTGCTGACGATGCTCGTCGGCATCCTCGGTGCGATCGCGCAGAGCGACATCAAGCGTCTACTGTCGTTCACCCTGGTCAGCCACATCGGGTACATGGTGTTCGGTGTGGCGCTGTCCACGCAGTCGGGGCTCTCGGGTGCCATCTATTACGTGGCCCACCACATTCTCGTGCAGACCACACTGTTCCTGGTGGTCGGTCTGATCGAACGCCAGGCCGGGTCGTCTTCGTTGCGGCGTCTCGGCGGGCTCGCCGCGGCGAGTCCCGTCCTGGCGATCGTCTTCCTCATTCCGGCCCTCAACCTCGGTGGCATTCCCCCGTTCTCCGGGTTCATCGGCAAGGTCGCGTTGCTGCAGGCCGGCTCGGCGGACGCGAGTGTGCTGGCCTGGATCCTCGTCGCCGGCGGCACCGTCACCAGCCTCCTCACCCTGTACGTCGTCGCACGCGTGTGGACCAAGGCGTTCTGGCGGGCCCGCGCCGACGCCCCCGAGGGCGACCTCGCGGACGTCAGCCCGTCGGCCCTGCTCGACGAGTCCGAGGCCGACATCGCGTTCGTCGACCGCGCCGACGTCGGCCGGATCCCCGCGATGATGCTGATCCCCACCGTCGCCCTCGTCGCGGTCGGGCTGGCGATGACGGTGTTCGCGGGCCAGATCATCCAGATCAGCGATCGCGCGGCGAGCGATCTGCAGAACCGGTCCGTCTACATCGACGCCGTCCTCGGCGGTCACCCCGGCGGCGAGGCTCAGGAGGCGCCGCGATGAAACGCGAGAGAATTCTCCAGTTCGGCGCGCTGCTGTGGCTGATGTCGGTGTGGATCCTGTTGTGGGGCAACGTCAGCTGGGGAAACATCCTCGGCGGGCTCGCCGTCGGCGCGATCATCATGGTGCTCATGCCCCTGCCGCGGGTGCCCGTGGAGGGCCGGGTGCATGTCCTCCCGCTGCTGCGGCTGGCCGTGATGTTCGTGTACTACTCGTTGCAGTCGAGCCTCCAGATCGCGTGGCTCGCGCTGCGGCCGGGACCCCCGCCCGTCACCGGCGTCCTGCGCTACCAGCTGGGGATCAAGTCGGACCTCGTCCTGACCCTGTGCATCGACGTGCTGAACCTCATTCCGGGCACCATGGTCCTCGAGATCGACCAGGTCCGGCGGATCGTCTACGTCCACGTCCTGGACATGGGCTCGCAGAAGGCGGTCAGCCAGTTCTACCGCACGGTCGCGCAGTTGGAACGGTTGTTCATCGAGGCGTTCGAACGGGACTCCGACTGGAAACCGAGCCCCTGGCACAACCGCGACCAGCAGTACGACGACCCCGCTCAGGAGGGCAGCTCATGACAGTCGTATCGGTCATATCCGGGATCATCCTGGTCGTCGCCGGGGTGCTCACGACGTTCCGGCTGCTCGACGGCCCGAACTCGCTGGATCGCCTCGTCGCCCTCGACACCCTGATCGCGCTCGCGATGTGCGGACTCGCCGTGTGGGCGGCATACACCGGCGACACGACAATCGTGCCCGCCATCGTCGCGTTGTCGCTGGTGGGATTCATCGGCTCGGTGTCGGTGGCCCGGTTCCGGGTGAGTGACAAGTCGTGACCACCGCGCTGAACGTCATCGGGGCCACACTCATGCTGTGCGGGTCGCTGCTCGCGCTGACGGCCGCCATCGCCATCGTCCGCTTCCCGGACACCCTGCGCCGCATGCACGCCGCCACCAAACCCCAGGTGGTCGGCCTGATCATGGTTCTCGCGGGCGCAGTCCTCGAACTGCGCGGCAACGTCGACATCTGGATGCTGATCCTCGTCGGCATCTTCACCCTGTTCACCGCACCGGTCATCGCGCACAGTGTCGGCCGGGTGGCGTACCGCGAGCAGCGCGATCAGGACGGGTTGCTGATGATCAACGAGTTGGAGCCGCCAGAACGTCCGTGACGGCCACCTTCGCGCCGCTGCCCCACCGGGCGAGTGCCGTGTCGGGCCGGGCGAAGAACGTCGCGTAGAAGCCGAGGCTCACCGCGGCGAGGGCACCGAGAACGAGCGGTCCGGACACCTCCGGGAATCGGCCCATCGGCACCGCCAGGTAGCGGTAGCTGAGCAGCAGTCCCGCCAGGACGAGCACGCCACCGCCGACGAGACGGACCCGGAACCAGCCCCACCCCCGTTCGGGATCGCGGAGCGCGGACTCGATGGTCAGGCACAGGACTGCGCCGGCGACCAGATCGACGCCGTAGTGGTAGCCGAACCCGAGGGTCGCCGTCAGCGTGCACACCAGCCAGAACGTACCGCCGAGCCGCAGCCACCAGGCGCCCTGCCGGGAATGGATGAACAGTGCGAGGGCCCACGCGGTGTGCAGGCTCGGCATGCAGTTGCGGGGGGTCGTCGAATCGAACGGTATCGCTTCGGGCGCGAAGTCGGGTGCGGGCACGAGGTTGGGCCAGTAGTCGCTGACCTGGAACCCCTGCCCCTCGGTGCCGAACGCGAAGATCGGACCGACCACCGGGAAGAGCACGTAGAACACGGGACCGACGAGCCCGATCAGCAGGAACGTGCGCACCAGGTAGTGCGAGGGCCATCCGTTCCGCAGTTGGTAGACGGCCACCGCGATCGCCGCGACGGGCAGTTCGATGTAGACCCAGTGCAGGACGCCGTACCCGACGGGGCCGAGCGCGTCGACGAACTGCCCCATGTGCCACGACGGGCTTCCCAGCGCGTGATCCGCGAGTTGGGCGAACTCGTCGAGGACCATCGGCCCGGCCATGATGGTGACCTGTAGCCAGGCGTCGCCGAACTTGGTCGCGAGAATCAGCAGCGCACCCAGCCCGACACCTTTGAGGGCGCTGCGCCGCTGCTCACCGGTCCACCGGACCGCGGCGTAGATACCCACCGCGGTGAGCACCCACGTCGCGCCATTCCCGACGGTCAGCGGGCCACCCGACAGGTAGCGCACGGCGGCGACCACCACATCGATGCCCGCCGCCGCGGACAGCGCGACAACCCGTTGCCGGTTGGTGAGACCGACCATCGCGAGTGCGAGGCCGGCCCACGGAACGGACGCCGACTTGGGGGTCAGGACATAGTCGCGGAACAGGCTCTCGAGGGGGCCCTGGAAACCCTGGACGGACGCGACCGATTGGACCACGACCAGCAGGATCGCCACACCGAGCGCCCCGCCCGCAGCGAACATGCGGGAACGATCGACGGGCCCACCCGACCGCACAACGGCAACATCGTCGATCGACACCCGCCAAGTGTAAACAACACGTGAACGGGAAGTGGACGAGTGTCCTGCCCGAGACCGACTTTCAGGTCCCGAGCTCCTTCACCAGCGCATCGACGACGGCCACCAGGTCACCGCCGGTCGCCTCGGCGACCTGACGTTGCCGCTGGTAGGAGGCGCCGCGGCGGGGGATCTCCGCCACGGCGGCCAATTCGTCCGCACACCCGAGACGCGCGGCGGTCGGCGCCAGCTTCTCGAGCAGGTCGTTCAGGTCGTCGGTGACGAGCCGTTCGTTGCTGTCCTCGTCGAGAATGATCTCGGCGTCGAGCCCGTACCGCGCGGCCCGCCACTTGTTTTCCTTCACGTGCCACGGCTGCAGGTTCGGCAGGTTCTCGCCCGCCTCGAAACGCCGGTCGAGATCGACGATCAGACAGTGCACGAGCGCGACGAGAGAACTGAGTTCGGCGCGGGTGGAGATGCCGTCGAAGACCCGGACCTCGATGGTCCCCCACCGCGGCGCGGGCCGGATGTCCCAGTGCATCCCGCCGATCTTGGTGATCACGCCGGTCTTCATCTGATCGCTGATGAAATCCTCGTACTGCGCCCAGTTCGCGAACTGGTACGGCAACCCCGCGGTGGGGAGTTGCTGGAACATCAGGGCGCGATTGCTCGCGTAGCCGGTGTTCACCCCCGCCCACATCGGTGACGACGCGGACAGCGCGAGCAGATGCGGGTACCGCTGCAACAGCGCGTTGAGGATCGGGAACACCTTCTGCGGCGAGGACACACCCACGTGGACGTGCACGCCCCAGATCAGCATCTGACGGCCCCACCACTGGGTGCGCTCGATCAGCTCGTCGTAATCCGGTGTGCGCGTGACCAATTGGGTCGACCACTGCGCGAAGGGGTGCGTTCCGGCGCAGATGAGATCGACCCCGAGCGGGTTCGCCGCCCGCCGCAGCAGGTCGAGCGACTCGCCGAGGTCGTCCATCGCCTCACCGACGGTGGAGTGGATGCCGGTGACGAGTTCGACGGTGTTGCGCAGCAACTCCTTGGTGATCCGGGGATCCTCCGGACCCGCGAGATTCGCGACCGCGTCGAACACCTCCGCGGCCGTATTGGAGAGATCCCGCGTGACCCTGTCGACCAGCGCGATCTCCCACTCGACACCCAGTGTCGGCCGCGGCGAACCGGGAAAGGGAACTACCACGTTTTCGATCCAACCACAGGCCGCAGCCCGCGGCAGCGCACCGACACCCCGGCCGCAGCCGGGGTGTCACGCGACTCAGCCGGCGCCGATGACACCGCAGGCCACGCGAGAGCCTGCGTCACCGGTGTTCAGGGTTTCCTGATCGGGAGCGGGCGCGTAACGGGTGGGGATGTTCGCGAAATTGTCGGGACCCGAGTGGATCATGACCGCGGTGCCGCTGTCGCCGTTCTTCAGGTCCTCGACCGTGAAGGCGTCGGTGCTGGTGACCAACTCGGCGGTGCCGTCCTCGAGCACCTGCAGCGAGGTGAGGTCGCCGCTCGCGGGGTGCCCCGAGTGGCCCTCGGCCTGGAAGTGCCCGCCCGCGGACAGGAAGTTTCCGGGCGCACCGCCGGTCGGTGCAACGGAGTTCGTCTCACACTTTCCGACGGAGTGCACGTGGAACCCGTGGAATCCGGGCGTCTGATCCTTGACGGACACGGTGACCTCGACGTGACTTCCCGACTGCTTGAACGTGGCGGTACCGACGTTCTCGCCCTCCGCGTTCTTCAGCGTCGCGGTGAGCGCACCGCTCTCCGCGTGTTCGCCCGAACCGCTCTCGGCGTCGCCGGGAACGCCTGCGGCACTGGGATCGGCGGCGCCGGTCCAGACGGGAGGCGTGGTGCCGGGAACGTCGGTCGGCTCCTCGTTGTTACTGCAGGCGGTCAGTCCGAAAGCTGCAAGGGCCACCACCGGGGTGACAATGCGCCAGGACATCCGACGGGTAGAACTCGAGGCCATCAAACCGCTCCTTTGAGGTGGCGAAGAAGTGCACCTGATCATAACTGCGGCACCGGTGCACCGACCGTCCGGTCTACTGCGCGGAAGTGACGATGACGACCACACCGGCAGACGAATTCGCGATACCCGGGAACTTCGGCTCGGCCGACACCCCGAGTTGCGTCGCGATCTGCGTGGCAGCTTCCTTCTCGGCGGCGGAAGTCCCGTAGTACACCGTGGTTTCGGAGATGGTGCCGTCGCTGTAGTTGCCGGTCTCCGACACCGTCCACCCCGAGGACATCAGTTCGGTGGCGGTCTGGCTCGCGAGACCCGTGACGTTACTGTTGTTGAGCACCCGCACCGGAACCGACGCCGCGTCGGCGGCCTTCGTGGTGCTGGACGCGCCGGACGTCGTGCTCGCCGCGGAAGCGGAGGTGCCCCCCGCCGCTCCGGCGGCCGTCGTCGGGCGGGCGGCGGTGGTCGTGGCAGCCGCCGAGGTCGTGACAGTGGCCGCGGTCTCCTCCGAGTCCGAACCTCCGAGCGAGGCGAACCCGAGACCCGCGAAGAGAATCGCGAGGGCGATCAGCACCATCGCGAGGGCACGTAACGGCGGGCCGGACGATTCGGGTTTCGGAGTACTCACGATGTCGACCTTAGCGACCGGCAGCTACGTGACGTCGAACCCGAGGCGACGGGCCGCGCGGGCCTTCTGCCTGCTCGCGCGCAGCCGTCGCAGGCGCTTGACGAGCATCGGGTCGGCTGCCAGTGCCTCGGGCCGGTCCACCAGCGCGTTGAGCACCTGGTAGTACCTGGTGGCGGACATGTCGAACAGCTCTTTGATCGCCTCTTCCTTGGCGCCGGCGTACTTCCACCATTGGCGCTCGAAGGACAGGATGTCGTGCTCTCGACGCGAGAGGCCGTCGTCGTCGCCGACGTGGTCGACCCCTACGGAGTTGTCGCTGTCGATGCGCTCGGACTGGTTCCGACTACGCGCTGTTGCGCCGTCCATCTCACTCCTCGACTGCTAGCTCTCGCTCGCCCTCAGCGAAACCACGTTCCCCCGGCTCCTCGATCGCGTGGCCGACCGAGCAACGAATTACACAGCTGTACTTCATCGACTATTCAACCACGGCGAACGCTGCGGGCAGCGCGAACGGCTCGGGCGCGCCGCACTATCCTTGACGACCATGGCCATCCTCCCCATCCGGATCGTGGGCGACCCGGTATTGCACGAACCGACCGAGACGGTGTCCGAGTCACCGGCAGAACTCTCCGAACTTATAGCGGACATGTACGACACGATGGACGCCGCCAACGGCGTCGGGCTCGCCGCCAACCAGGTCGGAATACCGCTGCGGTTGTTCGTCTACGACTGCCCCGACGTCGACGAGACCGGCAAGCCGTTCCGCCGCCGGGGATGCGTCGTCAACCCGGTCCTCGAGACGTCGGAACGGCCCGAGACCATGCCGGACCCGGACGACGACGTCGAGGGCTGCCTGTCCGTTCCCGGCGAGCAGTTCCCCACCGGCCGCGCCGAGTGGGCGAAGGTCACCGGCACCGACGCCGACGGCAACGCCGTCGAGATCGAGGGACGCGACTTCTTCGCGCGCATGCTGCAGCACGAGGTCGGTCACCTCGACGGTTTCCTCTACGTCGACATGCTGGTCGGCCGTAACGCACGCGCCGCCAAGAAGACCATCAAGCGCGCGGGCTGGGGAGTTCCCGGTCTCAGCTGGGTGCCGGGAACGGTCGAAGACCCGTTCGGGCATGACGACTGACATTCCGCTCGGAAGCCGGGTGGTGCTGCGATACCAGCTGCCGCCCGGTTCCAGCCATCCGATGACCGACGTCATCGGGGTGCTCGAAAGCATCGATCCGGTCGTGGTCGTCCGCGACGCCGCCGGCTCCGCGGTCGAAGTGGAGCCGGAGCGGGTGGTCGCGCTGAAAGCCGTCCCCGCACGCCCGGTGCGGGCGAGCGAGATCCGGTCGCTCGAACTGGCCTCCGCCGACGGCTGGCCGGGGATCGAGCATGCATGGATCGACGGCTGGCTCGCCCGGTACGGCCACGGCTTCACCGGACGCGCCAACTCGGCGGCGCCGCTCGGCGACCGCGGGTCGGTCGGGAGTCTGGACGACCCCTCCCCCGGCGGCACGCTCGACCGTCTGCGCGGGTGGTACGCCGAGCGGGACCGCCCGCTGCGGTTGCTGATCCCCGACCGCCTGGGCGAGGTGCCGCTGGGCTGGAACGTCAGCGACGACGTGGTCGTGATGGCCGCCGACGTCGACAACCTGGCGCTGCCCGAGGGCCCGCGAATTACGACCGTCACCGATCACCCCGATCCGGACTGGCTCGCCCTGTATCGGTACCGGGGGTCCGCGCTGCCCGACTTCGCGGTCGACGTGCTGAACGCGGTCCGTGGCGGGACGCTCGGCTTCGGCCGGATCGGCGCCGCGGACTCGACGCTCCTCGCCGTCGCCCGCGGATCCGTCACGACCGCTCCCGACGACCGCAGGTGGGTCGGGCTCACCGCCGTCGAGGTGGCGCAGGACCACCGCCGCCGCGGAATCGGCAGCCTGATCTGCGGAGACATGATCAATTGGGGACGCGAGCACGGCGCGACCCACGCGTGCCTGCAGGTCGCCGTCGAGAACGAGGGCGCGCAGGCGATGTACCGCAACGTCGGCTTCGTGGCGCACCACCGGTACCGCTACGCCACCGAACCCGGCGGCTGAGGATCTGTCGTAGCGTGCCGCTAGGGTGGCTGCCGTGCGCATCGCAACCTGGAACGTGAACTCTGTTCGTGCCCGTACCGACCGGATCCTGGACTGGCTCCAGCGGTCCGACGTCGACGTGCTGGCGATACAGGAAACCAAGTGCAAGGACGAGCAGTTCCCGTACGAGCGGTTCCGCGAACTGGGGTACGAGGTCGCGCACGTCGGCCTCAGTCAGTGGAACGGTGTCGCGATCGCGTCTCGCGTCGGCCTGGACGACGTGCAGATCGGCTTCGAGGGTCAGCCCGGGTTCCACAAGGACCCGGAGGTCGCCCCCGCGCAGGAAGCCCGCGCCATCGGCGCCACCTGCAACGGCGTCCGTGTCTGGAGCCTGTACGTTCCCAACGGCCGTGAGCTCGCCGATCCGCACTACACGTACAAGCTGGAGTGGCTGGCGAAGCTGCACACGGATGCGGTCGGATGGCTGGATCGGAATCCGGACGCGCAGATCGCGCTGGTCGGCGACTGGAACGTCGCGCCCACCGACGAGGACGTCTGGGATCCGGCGCTGTTCGAGGGCAAGACCCACACGTCCGTGCCCGAGCGCGAGGCCTTCCAGGCGTTCGTCGAATCGGGATTCGCCGACGTCGTCCGCCCGCACACCCCCGGCCCGGGTGTCTACACCTACTGGGACTACACCCAGCTGAGGTTCCCGAAGAAGCAGGGAATGCGCATCGACTTCGTACTCGGGTCGCCCGCCCTCGCCGGCCGTGTCGACAAGGCCGAGATCGACCGCAACGAACGCAAGGGCAAGGGCGCCAGCGATCACGCGCCGGTCATCGTCGACCTCGGCGACTGAGACCTATTCCGCGACCAGAATGTCGAGATGCTCCGGGTTCAGCGCCACGTAGCGCCGGACGTACGTGCAGATCGGACGCACCTTCCAGCCACGCCGGCGCGCTGAACCCAGCGCCTCGCCCACGAGGACCGCGGCGAGGCCGCGGCCGCCGAGGTCTTCCACGATCACCGTGTGCATGAACGCGACCACCTCGCCGGGTTTGGCGGTGAACCCGGGAATGTCGTCCTCGTCGCGATAGCCGAGGATGCCGACCAGCTCGTCCCCCAGCCACAGATCGAATCGTTCGTGGGCAGGGTTGTCGAGCACGCGCATCTCAGCGGCCGTGATGCTCCCCGACGACTCGGAACCGTTCGACATGTGATCCATGCCACTCATGGAATCAGTTCACGAGGACCGTCGCGAGTGGAATCACCGGCCCCGGAACCGTTTCGTTGCCGACGGGTGGTCGATTCGTGTCCCGACCGCGGTCAGGCCTCCACCGGAGCCACGAGATCGCGGTACTCGGGGTGCCCCGCGAGGAAGCGCTGCACGTACGTGCATACGGGCCGGACCTTCCAGCCGTACCCGCGGGCGAGGTCGAGGGAGCGCCCCACCATGAGTGCGGCGAGTCCGCGGTGACCGAAATCCTCCACGATCACCGTGTGCATGAACGAGACCACCGGGGCCTGACGCCCCCGGCCCCGCTGTCCCGGCGGCCGGGCCACGACTCCCACTCCCGCACCCGCGCCCGGCGGGGTGTCCGTGAGGGCGAAGTACCCGAGTATCCCGACCAGGTCACCACTCAGCCGGAGTTCGAATCGGTTCTGATCGGCGTTGTCGATCACGTCCACGACCTGCGCGTCCGTCAGCATGGCTATCTCCTGGGGATATGTGTCGTAATCGAAATGTGATGTTCATCACCCTTTATACCGATGCAGGGAACCGCTGTCCAAGTTTCCCCCGAATGTTCACTCACAGAGATCTCGGTTACAGTCTCCGGGACAACTACACATCCACGGGGGCTCGCACCAGCGGGCTGAGAGGACGGCTAGGGGCCGTCGACCGTCGAACCTGTCCGGGTAATGCCGGCGTAGGGAGCATCATCAATGAGCACAGACATATCTACAGCCACGTCCGTCACCACGGGACCGATCCAGGGCAGCACCAAGCAGTACCTGCAGTCGGGCGACGACATCCGCGTCCCGGTCCGGCGCGTCGACCTCACCAACGGTGAGCACCTCGACGTGTACGACACGTCGGGTCCGTACACCGACGCGGACGCCACGATCGACCTCGACGCGGGGCTTCCGCATCTGCGTGCGCCGTGGATCGCCGACCGGGCAGACACCCAGCTCGACGCCGCCCGTGCCGGAATCGTCACCCCCGAGATGCGGTATTGCGCTGCACGAGAGGGCGTTTCGCCTGAGACAGTGCGCGTCGAGGTCGCGGCGGGTCGCGCCGTGATCCCGGCCAACCGCTGCCACCCCGAACTCGAGCCGATGATCATCGGCAAGGCGTTCGCGGTCAAGATCAACGCGAACATCGGCAACAGCGCGGTGACGTCGTCGATCGCGGAAGAGGTCGAGAAGATGGTGTGGGCGACCCGGTGGGGCGCGGACACCATCATGGACCTCTCCACCGGCAAGAACATTCACGAGACCCGGGAATGGATCCTGCGCAATTCGCCGGTGCCCGTGGGGACGGTGCCGATTTATCAGGCGCTCGAGAAGGTGAACGGAGATCCGACGGCACTGACGTGGGAGATCTACCGCGACACCGTGATCGAGCAGTGCGAGCAGGGTGTCGACTACATGACGGTCCACGCCGGGGTGCTGCTCCGCTACATCCCGCTGACCGCGAAACGCGTGACCGGCATCGTCTCGCGCGGCGGTTCGATCATGGCGGCATGGTGTCTGGCCCATCACCGGGAATCGTTCCTGTACACCCACTTCGACGAACTCTGCGAAATCCTCCACCGCTACGACGTCACGTTCTCGCTCGGCGACGGACTCCGTCCCGGGTCCATCGCGGACGCCAACGACGAGGCCCAGTTCGCGGAACTCCGTACCCTCGGGAAGCTCACGAAGATCGCGAAATCGCATGGCGTGCAGGTGATGATCGAAGGTCCCGGGCACGTACCGATGCACAAGATCGTCGAGAACGTGCGGCTCGAGGAGGAGCTGTGCGAGGAGGCGCCGTTCTACACGCTCGGACCGCTCGCCACCGACATCGCACCGGCGTACGACCACATCACGTCCGCGATCGGGGCGGCGATGATCGCGCAGGCCGGCACCGCGATGCTCTGCTACGTCACTCCCAAGGAGCACCTGGGGCTGCCGAACCGCGACGACGTCAAGATCGGCGTGATCACGTACAAGATCGCGGCGCACGCCGCGGACCTCGCGAAGCAGCATCCGCGGGCGCAGGAACGGGACGACGCGCTGTCGAAGGCCCGGTTCGAGTTCCGCTGGCACGACCAGTTCGCGCTGTCCCTCGACCCGGATACGGCGCGGGAGTTCCACGACGAAACCCTGCCCGCGGAGCCGGCGAAGACGGCCCACTTCTGCTCGATGTGCGGCCCGAAGTTCTGTTCCATGCGGATCTCCGCCGATGTCCGCGAGTACGCGCAGAAGCACGGCCTCGACTCCATCGAAGCCATCGAGGCGGGCATGGCCGAGAAGTCCAGCGAGTTCGTCGACGCAGGTGGCCGCGTGTATCTGCCCCTCGAATCCGTCACCTCAGAGAATCGGTAAGGTCCCCTTCGTGAAGCTGCTGCCCCTGACCCCCGACGGCCAGACCCCCGTCCGCGTCCTCACCATCGCCGGCACCGATTCCGGCGGTGGCGCCGGAATCCAGGCGGACTCGCGGACGATGGCGCTGTGCGGCGTCCACGCATGCGTCGCGGTCGCCGCGGTGACGGTGCAGAACTCGGTGGGCGTCAGCGGTTTCCACGAGATTCCGCCGGAGACGGTGGCCGCGCAGGTGCGGTGCGTCGTCGACGACATCGGGGTCGGGGCAGCGAAGACGGGCATGCTGGCGTCGACGGCCATCATCGAGGCCGTCGCCGCCGTGTGCACCGAGGTCGGGATCGGCCGGGACCGGCCGGTCCCGCTGGTCGTCGACCCGGTGTGCGCGTCGATGCACGGCGATCCGCTCCTGCACGCCGAGGCGCTGGACGCCGTGCGCAACACGCTGATCCCGATCGCCACGGTGGTGACCCCGAACCTCGACGAGATCCGGCTGATCACCGGCATCGAGGTCGTGGACGACGCCACCGCGCGCCGGGCCGCGGAGGCGCTGCACGCCCTCGGGGCGCAGTGGTCGATCGTGAAGGGCGGGCATCTCCGGACGTCGGCGTCGAGCACCGACCTGCTGTTCGACGGCGACCGATTCCTCGAGTTCAGCAGCCCCCGCATCGACACCGGCAACGACCACGGCGGCGGCGACACCCTCGCGGCCGCCATCGCGAGCGCGCTCGCCCACGGGTGGTCCGTGCCCGATGCGGTGGCGTTCGGCAAGGAGTGGGTCACCAAGTGCCTGGAGGCGTCGTACGACCTGGGTGCCGGTCACGGCCCCGTCTCGCCCCTGTGGCGCCTGCGGCACCTGTGAGTACTTCTTAACGTCCGGCGGTTAACCAGTACTCACGGGTGGCGGAGCCGCAACCGCCAGATACCGAGGTCGGAGGGCACCCCGCTGGGGGCGGGGGCGAAGAAGGCGCGCCGCCACGGCTTGACCCCGACCCCCAGTTCGTCGAGGGTGCCCGGCTGCAGGCTCGACAGCGTGGCGGACGACGCCATCACGTTGCCGTCGCCGCCCAGTTCCATCATGCGGGCCGCGATGGTCACGTCGACGCCCAGCCAGTCGCTGCCGATCTGCCGGGGCACACCGGTGTGGATGCCGACGCGCATGCGGGGGCGGTAGCCGTCCACCTCGACCCCCGCGAGCGCTTCCTGCGCGGCGAAGACGGCGTCGATCGCGCGGTCCGGGCTGGAGAACACGGCCATCACACCGTCACCCAGCCGTTTCACCACGTGTCCGCCCCGATCGACGATGGGGGTCTCGACGGCTCGGGCGACGTCGCGCAGCAGGGCAAGCGTGGCGCCGTCACCGGCGGGCAGCGACCAACTGGAGAACCCGACGAGGTCGGTGAACACGATGGTCACCTCCTGCGTTCCCCGGCCGCGTCCGGCGCGCTCGAGCAGCGCCTGCCACACCTGCAGCGCGCCGAGGCTCATCTCGCGGGACGCGCCCGGCTGGTGGTCGAGGAAGCGGTCGGCGACGCGGGCGATGGCCCGGGCGCTCCCGGGACCCGCCGTGGACAGTGGGTCGCCGAACGCCGGATCGCCGGGGAGCGCGCGACGAACCCTCCGCAGCCCCTCGATCAGCTGCGGCTGCCGGTTCACCGATCCCACCCAGCCCAGCACCTTGTCGCCCCGTTTCGGTGTCTGCGCAGCGCCCGGCTCGGCACTGTTCTCTTCGGCCGGGTCGTCACTCACGAGAGTAAGAGTAACTCAGCGTCACATGCACAACCCCGGGGTGAATCGGATATCACTCGGAGGCCCGCGCCTTCTCCCGGTCCGCGCCGATGGGGACTCCGTTCGGCCCCGCGAGCGACTCCGCGTACACCCCGACGGCATACGCGACCGCGGCGGCGTTCTTGGCGAGCGCGGCCCGGTCCACGTTCTCGAGCGTATCGGTCGCGCTGTGATAGTTCTTGTCGTACACGGCGCCCGGGGTGCCGCCCCACTTCTGCGCCTGCTCGGGGGTCTTCGTCTCGTCGGCGCCGCTGAACACCCCACCTGAGGGAATACCGTGCTCGATGAACGGGCCGTAGTCGGAGCGGCCGTCGAAGTCCGTGCCATCCGCGGTGATGCCGTCGCCCTGGAGGAATTCGGTGAACGTGCGCTCGATGCCCGCGGAACCCTCGGGTCCGGGCCCCTCGCCGACGTTGTCGGAATTGTCGCCGTCGTAGGCGAGGTAGCCGGCGTTCTCGGAACCGAGCATGTCGAAGTTGAGATACAGCGCGATGTCGTTGCGCTGCTCCTCACTGAGGCTGTCGACGTACGCCTCCGATCCGAGCAGACCCAATTCCTCGGCGCCCCAGAACGCGAAGCGCACGGCGTTGTCGACGTCGGGCGAACCGCCGAGTTGCACGGCCGTTTCGAGGGTCGCGGCGACGCCGGTGCCGTTGTCGTTGATGCCGGGGCCGTCGGGGACGCTGTCGAGGTGCGCGCCGACCATCACGACGTCCTCGGTCGAGCCGGTCTTCGTCTGCGCGATGACGTTGCGCGCGGTGCTCGACTCGGTGGTGGTGTCGAGTGTGAGGGTGACGTCGCCCCCCGCCTGCTCGAGCGCGGCGCCGTCCGCCTTGCTCACCCCGCCGGTGGGGACCTTGCCCGCGTCCGGGTCGCCGAGGGTGCCGCCGCTCATCGGCCCGTCCTCGTTGTTGACGACGATCACCCCTGCGGCCCCGCGCTCGGACGCCACCTGCTGCTTGGCCGCGAACGGGCACACCCCGCGGTTCACGAGGACGATCGCACCCGTCACGTCGAGGCCGTCGTAATCGGTGACCTCGCATCCCGGACTGTCGTCCTTGGGGGCGGGCACCAGGCGGGCGGTGAGCCCCTGCGGACCGGTGGACGGCGAATACGACAGCGCACGGACGTCGAAGTCCCGGTCGCCGGACCGCAGCGCCTCCGTGCGCACGTCGAACTTGTGGAACTCGAATTCCGGGGTCTGGACGTCGAAGCCCTTGTCTTCCAATATCTGTGCGACGTAGTCGACGCTCGCGTCGTAGCCGGCCGTTCCGGCCGCGCGGTTGCCGTCGTTGCTCTCGGCGATGGTCTGCAGTTGCTCGAGGTGCCCCACCACACCACTCTCGGTGACCGAGGCCGCGAGAGCGCTCGCATCGACCGGCGGCGAATCGGGTTCGCTCGTCGACGAGCACCCGGCCAGGACCATCGCACCGGCCACTCCGACTGTGAAAACTCCCCGTAGTCGCATGTCGGGAGCCTAACGCAGAAGCACCTGTGGGCCGGCGCGAATGGATTTCGCACCGGCCCACAGGCTCCCGCCCCACCGTCGCCCTCAGCCAGGCCTCCCGACGATCACCTGGCGGAGGAGCAGGGCGAGAACACTGTATCGGGTGTCAGGCATCGCGCTTGTTGACGACCACCAGTCCGGCCCCGAAGATCACGAAGACGAACACCGCGAAGTACACGAGGCTGCCCCACGGGCCCCAGTGGAATTCGACCCCTTGCGGCGCCCCCAGGAAGTTGTTGGCGTTGAGGAACGGCAGGAACGGCATGATCTTCTGGCCGAACGAGCCGAACAGGTTGAACAGGCTCTCGATCAGCAGCGGCCACAGCAGCAGCAGGGCGATCGCGCCCGCCGACTGGCGCAGCAGGGTGCCGACTCCGACGGCGAGAACCACGCACAGGAACGCGTAGATCGGGACGCCGTAGATCGACCGCCATGCGTCCGCACCGGTCAGTGTGAGGGCCGCTCCCGCCTCGTCGCCCGCCGTCGCCTTCGCGATGGCGTACGCACCGAACGTGAGGACGAACGTCAGCACGGCGCCGAACGCGCCGATCAGGCCTGCCTTCGCGATCAGGACGGACGCCCGGTTCGGGATCGCCTGGAACGTGGTGCGGATGACGCCGAACCGGTATTCGCTGGTCACGGCGAGCGCGGCGAGGATCATCAGCACCAGCACGCCGAAACCGGACACACCGCCCACGGCGTCCGCCATCTGCGGCAGGAACGGATCGAAATCCGGTTGCTTACCGTCCGCGATCTGGTTGTTGAAGGAGTTGATGCTGGCCTTCGCGCTCAGCCCGATGACCGCGGCGAGGCCGAGTCCCAGCACGATGATGATGACCGTGCACCACCACGGCGACCTCGTCGACGTGATCTTGATCCGTTCGGCGTTGAGAACAGCCATTACAGTGCACCCCTCATCACATCTTCGACGCCCTCTGCGTGGTACTGCACGTCGTCTCCGGTCAACTTCATGAAGGCGTCCTCCAGCGATCCGCGCTGAGATGCCAACTCGTGCAGGACGATGCCCTGCGAACCGGCGATCCCGCCGACGACGTCCGTCGACGAATCCACCACGACGAGCGCTTGCTGCCCTTCGGATCCGTCCTCGCGCACGGTGAGTCCGTTGGACGTGAGCGCGCTGCGCAGCGCGTCCAGCTGTGGGCTCCGCACGCGCACCGTCGATTCCGAGGACTTGCTGACGAACTCGGACACGGTGGTGTCGGCGATCAGCCGGCCGCGGCCGATGACCACCAGATGTTCTGCGGTGAGCGCCATCTCGGACAGCAGGTGGCTCGACACCAGCACGGTGCGGCCCTCGGCAGCGAGGCGCTGCATGAACTTCCGGATCCAGACGATGCCCTCCGGGTCGAGCCCGTTCACCGGCTCGTCGAACAGCAGCACCTTCGGGTCGCCGAGCAGCGTGGCGGCCAGGCCGAGGCGCTGGGACATGCCGAGCGAGAAACCGCCGGCCTTCTTCCCCGCCACCTCGGTGAGCCCGACGAGATGCAACACCTCGTCGACCCGGCTCTTCGGCAGCGAGTTGGACGCCGCCATCCACTGCAGATGGGCGCGGGCCGAGCGGTTGGGGTGCACCCACTTCGCGTCGAGCAGGGCCCCCACCGTCCGCAGCGGCTGCACCAGGTCGCTGTACGGCTTGCCGTCGATCAGCGCGCTGCCCGCCGTGGGGCGGTCCAGCCCGAGGATCATGCGCATCGTCGTCGATTTGCCTGCACCGTTCGGGCCGAGGAAGCCGGTGACCATACCCGGCTTCACGTTGAACGTCAGGTTGTCCACCGCCTTCGTCGCACCGAAGGTCTTTGTCAGTCCCCTCACTTCAATCATGATGAGAAGGATGCCGGAACCTGCGGCCGGCGCGCATCGGCCGCAGGTCTACTCCCGACTCGTCCCCTGGTACCGGTCGGACCCCGAACCGGACCCCGACGCGACCCCGAGATCTACGACGACGCCTGCGCCCAGAACCGCTTGGGGATGCGGCCCGCGTGCCGGGCCTCGTACCCCGCCACCACGGCGCCGCGCATCGCCGACGCCATGAGCGCCGGATCCTTCGCCCTGGTCACGGCCGTGGCCAGCAGCACGGCGTCGCAGCCGAGTTCCATCGCGAGCGTCGCGTCGCTGGCGGTCCCGATGCCGGCGTCGAGGATGACCGGTACCCCGGCACCTTCCACGATCATCTCGATGTTGTGCGGGTTCGCGATGCCGAGCCCGGTGCCGATCGGCGAACCCAGCGGCATGACGGCCACGCAGCCGACGTCCTCGAGTCTGCGGGCCAGCACCGGGTCGTCGGTGGTGTAGGGCAGGACGACGAATCCGTCGTCGACCAGTTGCTCGGCGGCGCTGACCAACTCGATGGCGTCGGGCATGAGGGTGCGTTCGTCGGCGATGACCTCGAGCTTCACCCAGTCGGTTTCGAGCGCCTCCCTGGCGAGTTGCGCCGTCAGCACCGCCTCGGCCGCACCGCGACAGCCCGCGGTGTTGGGCAGCGGCGCGATGTCGAGCCGGCGCAACAGGTCCAGCACCCCGGTGCCGCCGGCGGCGTCGACGCGGCGCATCGCGACCGTCGTCAGCTCGGTGCCGGACGCGACGAGCGCCTCTTCGAGCACCGTCAGGTTGGCGGCGCCGCCGGTGCCCATGATCAACCGTGAACCGAACGTGCGGCCCGCGATCGTGAGGCCCTTCTGCACGCCGGAAGTCGCGTCAGCCACCCTGCACCGCCGTGAGGATCTCGATCTCCCAGCCCCGGACCACGAGCTCGTCCCACCGGGCGCGGGGGAACACGGCGCCGTTCACGGCCACCGCGATGCCCTTGGTCGGCAGGTTCAGCGCCTCCAGCAGCCCGGTGACGGTCAGCGGTTCCGTGAACTCGTGATCCTCGCCGTTGACGCTGATGCCGATCGGCACCACTACTTGCTGCTCACTCATCTCTACCTCGCTACTTTCTCGAAACGTCCGGGGTCGGCGGCTTTCGCCTCGACCAGTGCCGAGCCCTCCAACAATGCCACCGTCGCGTCGGCGGTCACCGGGGTGAGCAGGATGCCGTTGCGGCCGTGTCCCGTCGCGACCACGACCCGATCGGACACCCGGCCGATCAGCGGCAGGTTGTCCGGGGTCATCGGACGCAGACCCGCCGCGGTCTCGCGCAGTTCGTACTCGCCGATGGCGGGCATCAGCGCCTCGGCATCCGCGATCAGGTCCCGCACACCGGCCACCGTGACCTGTGTGTCGTTGCCCGATTCGTACTGGGTGGCGCCGACGACGATGCCGTCGGCACGCGGCACCAGGTAGGCGGGCCTGCCGTGGACGCTGCCGCGGATGGTCCGGCCCGGCGCGGGAGTCACCCCGGGACGGGCCCGCAACCGCAGGATCTCGCCCTTCACCGGCCGCACCGGAAGTCCCGCCCACAGGGCCGGTGACGCGATGCCCGCGGTGACGACGATCTGGTCGGTGCCGAGCCCGTCGAGACTGCGCACGGCCTCACCGATCAGCTCCACCCCGGCGTCGACGGCGCACCGCTGCAACGCCTGCAGCAGCAGCCGGTTGTCGACGGCCAGTTCGTCGACGGCCAACAGTCCCAACCGGACTCCGCGACCCAGCATCGGCTCGAGGGCACGGACTTCGGCACGGTTGAGGATCTGCAGATCCCGCCCCTGCGCACCCACCCATTCGGCGATGGTCCGCAGGTCCTCGGCGTCGGCTCCGTCCAGTGCGACGGTGAGCGAACTCTCCGACGTGAACAGGTCGACGCCGGCTCCGGCCTCCAGTTCCTTCCCGAATTCGGGCCACCGGTCGAGCGACGCGCTCCCCAGTTCGAGGACGCTCTCCTCACCGGGCCAGCCCTCCGACAGCGGGGCGAGCATGCCGCCCGCCACCCAGGACGCTCCCGAACCGATCGACGGGTCATACAGCTTCACCGACCAGCCGTTACGGGCTGCGCGCCACGCAATGGACAGGCCGATCACTCCGCCTCCGACGACGGATACCGATCTCGCCATTGAACTCCACCTCACTTCCTGCGCCGGCATGATCCGGGTCAGGTATGACGGTCGGGCTCGGCGTGAGCCCCTCTCAGCCCCACGTTCCCCGGGACTCCCGTGTTGCACTTTCACCGTAGAGGCTACCGTCATGCCGTGACCACCTCGCATCACAGCAACCTCACGGACCGTCGGCGCCGCCTCGGAACAGCACGTTTGTATCTGTGCACCGATGCTCGGCGGGAGAAGGGCGACCTGGCGCAGTTCGCCGAGGCCGCACTGTCCGGCGGCGTCGACATCATCCAACTCCGCGACAAGGGCTCGGCCGGTGAGAAGAAATTCGGCACCATGGACGCCAGGGACGAACTGGCCGCGCTGTCGGTGCTCGCGGCCGCGGCCAGGCGGCACGGGGCGCTGCTCGCCGTCAACGACCGGGCCGACATGGCGCTCGCGGCCGGGGCCGACGTCCTGCACCTCGGCCAGGGCGACCTGCCCGTCCCGTACGCGCGGACCGTGGTGGGTTCGGAGGTACTGATCGGCCGGTCCACCCACAGCCGCGCGCAGGCCAGCCTCGCGGCGATCGAGGACGGCGTCGACTACTTCTGCACCGGACCGGTGTGGGAGACGCCCACCAAGCCCGGACGGACCGCGTCGGGCATCGACCTGGTGCGCTCGACCGCCGACTCCGAGCCGAACCGCCCGTGGTTCGCGATCGGCGGCATCGACGAGTCCCGGGTTCCGGAGATCCTCGCCGCAGGTGCCGACCGCATCGTCGTCGTGCGGGCCATCACCGAGGCCCGCGACCCGCAGGCCGCCGCGCGCTCACTGTCGGCCCTGCTGCAGAAGAACGCGTAGCTACGCCTGCTCGAGCCAGTCGCGCACCGTGGCGGGCGGCAGGACCACGACAGTGGCGGGCAACTGTTCGATCAGGGCGGGGTCGGTGGTGACGACCGCGGTCACGGTGCCCAGCGTGGTGCCGTGACCTGCCGGTTCGGCGAGGCGACCGACCGTGTCCAGCGCCTCGAGCACCTCGATGCGCGGCAGCCACCCGTAGGTGCCGTCCGGCAGGTGCACCGTGCGGGGCAGCGCCCGCGACAGCTGCGCCGGCGCGCCGCTCTCACCCAGCACGTCGTGCCGGTCGAGCAGCAGTCGCACCTCGGTGGTGCGCAGCCCCGGCCACCCCGCTTCGAATCCGGGGTGCAGCGGCAGCCCGGCGACATCGGTTTCCCGCACCCAGCGCAGTTCGGTGCTCTCACCGTTCGCGACGGTGGGCAGCGGGCGCTCGGCGTCGGCGATCACCGTGGTGTAACTCCAGCCGCTCGCGGCCTCCATGGTGACGACCTCGGAGCGGACCCGGATGGCCGCGCTCTCGATGCCGGCTTCCTCGTGCGCCTCGCGTACCGCGGCGTGGGTCGTGGTCTCGTGGCTGTCCCGGGCACCGCCGGGCAGCGCCCACGTCCCGCCCTGGTGGCTCCAGGCCGCACGGTGCTGGAGCAGCACGGCCGGCGTCTCGTCCGGGAGCGGCGCACGCAGCAACAACCCGGCTGCACCGTGCTTGCCCCAATGACGACTGCCGTCCGGCCCGGTCGCCCAGCCGTCACCGTCACCACGCATCGACTACCCCTGTCCGACCTGATGGGTCTCCCTGCAGTTCCCTCACACTAACGGTTTCTGCCGGAAGTGCCCGATATCCCCAGTCACCGACTCCTGCTTATATGCTCCCCACAAGGTGCGGCCGTGACACGGGAGGGGTGCGACGTGGTTCTGCGTGAAGCGCCGTCGATCGAACCCCACAGCAGCCGCGCCCTGTCTGCGGTCGCGGACGAGGATGTCGCCCCCGCCGTCGCACGTCGTAAGGAATTTCGCGCGTTTCTGGGGTCGACACCCGCCAAGCTCACCGCCCTCGGCGCGCTCCTGGTGCTGCTCACCCTGACCGCCGGATTCGTGGCCGCATCGACCGTGAACAGCAGGGAAGCCACCCTCGACAGCGTCCTCGCCGAGACCGAACCGCTGTCGTTCTCGGCGCAGAACCTCTACAGCGCGCTGTCGGTGGCCGACGCCGCGGCCACGACGGCGTTCATCTCCGGCGGTCTCGAACCCCCCGAACTCCGGGACACGTACGCGCAGGCGATCGGCACCGCCTCCGCCGACCTCGTGTACGCGTCCGGCGGGCTCGCCCCCAGCGACGTCGACAGCAGGCGCCTGCTCGCAGCCATCTCCACCGACCTCACCGTCTACTCCGGTCTCGTCGAGACCGCGCGGGCCAACAACCGGACCGGTCACCCGGTGGGCGCGGCCTACCTCAGCGAGGCGTCCACGCTGATGCAGACGAGCATGCTGCCGATGGCCCAGGAATTGCACGCCCGGCAGGAAGCCGACGTCGCGGACATCCAGCGGGACTACTCCCGTCCGCCCTGGACGGCGCTGGTCCTGGTCCTCGTCGCGCTCATTGCGCTGCTCGTCGCGCAGGTCGTCCTCGCGAGGCTCAGCAGGCGCACGTTCAATCTCGGGCTGATCCTGGCGTCGTCGTGCACCGCGATCCTCCTGGTGTGGATGCTGGTCGCCGGGTTGATCTCCTCGCTCGACACCAAGCGCGCACTGACCCAGGGTGCCCGCCCGATGCACGAGTTGACCGCGGCGCGCATCCTGGCCCAGCAGGCGCGCACCGAGGAGACGCTCAAACTGGTCCGCCGGGATTCGAACGGCGGCCACGACGCCGTCTTCGAGGACAAGTCCGGTCAGCTCGACGCCCTGCTGTCGGCCTATCCGCACGACGGCGACCGCGCGGTCGGCCACGACGAGGTGGCGCGGGCCGAGGAGGCCTGGAAAAACTGGTCTTCCGCGCACGATCGGATGAACGAGATCCTCGCCCGAGGCGACTTCGCCTCGGCGGCAACAGTTGCCATCGGGCCGGGACCGTCGGATTCCGCGGCCCAGTTCACCGCCGTCGACGACGCGCTCACCGACGGGATCGGGACCGCCCGCGACCATCTGCGGTCCAACGTCGAGTCCGCGGCCCGGGTGCTGACCGCGCTCGGCTCCGGTGCCCTCGTCCTCACACTCGTCGCGTTCGGCGGAATTATCATCGGGTTGTGGCCTCGGTTGAGGGAATACCAGTGAGGCGGCGCCGGATCGCGATGGTGCTGCTGGCGGCCACGGTGCTGGCCGGCGGGTGCGCCGAGGCCGCTCCCGAGCACGTCGGATCGCCGAGCGTGTCCTATACCGAACCCCCGCTTCCCGCGGCGGCGACACCGGCCCCCGAGACCAGTGCCGCACCGCCTGCGCCCGCGAACGACTGCGGCGACCCGACCGCGAGCCTGCGCCCGTTCCCCGACACCGGCACTCCGATGCCGACGGTCGACGCCATCCGCGCGCGGGGGCGTCTCGTCGTCGGCCTCGACACCGGCAGCAATCTGATGAGTTTCCGCGATCCCGCGACCGGCGCCATCGAGGGCTTCGACGTCGACGTCGCCCGGGAGATCTCGCGGGACCTGTTCGGCGACCCGGACCGGCTCGACTACCGCATCCTCACGTCGGCGAATCGGGAGAAGGCGCTGCAGGAGTCGATGGTCGACATCGTGGCGAAGACGATGACCATCACCTGCGACCGCAAGGAACGGGTGGCGTTCTCCTCCGAGTACTTCGAGGCGCAGCAGCGGGTTCTGGTCGTGAAGGGCTCCCCGATCCGCAGCGCCGCCGACCTGGACGGGAAGCGGGTCTGCGTCGTCCGCGGCACGACGTCGCTGACCCGGTTGCAGCAGGTCGCGCCGACCGCCGAGATCCTCACGGTCCCGATGTGGTCGGATTGCCTGGTGGTCCTTCAGCAGCGGCAGGTCGACGCGGTGAGCACCGACGACACGATCCTCGCCGGCCTGGCGTCCCAGGACCCGTACCTCGAGATCGTCGGGGACAGCATGGGCGCCGAACCGTACGGCGTCGGCATCACCAAGGCGAACGAGGACCTCGTGCGGTTCGTCAACGGCACACTCGAACGGATCCGCAGCGACGGAACGTGGACCAGAATGTACGACCGGTGGCTGTCGGTGCTGGGCCCGTCCCCCGCCCCGCCGTCCGCCGTGTACCAGGACTGAGGGACGCATGCCGCAACATTCGAAGAACCCCGAGTCCACCGACCAGGACCTCGCCACCCAGGCCGCCGTCCGGGAACCCGAGGACGAGGCCACGCGGGCCGCGGTCCGGGAAGAGCTGGACGAAGGGCCGGCCACCCAGGCGGCGCCCACGTCCCGGCCGTCCGGCGCGTCCGGCACCGGTCGCTCGACACGGTCACCGCGCACCCGGTCCGGGCAGCGCCTGCGTCTCGGCGGCGGACTCGTCGAGGTGCCCGTCGTCACAACTCTCGATCCGGCCTCGGCGGTGATGACCGACCCGAAGGTTCCCGAGGGCAAACGTTTCTGCTGGAAGTGCAACAAGCCGGTCGGCCGCGGCAGTTCCACGTCCGAGGCCTCGGAGTTCGGCCTGTGCCCCTCGTGCGGAGCCACTTTCGACTTCCGTCCGCTCCTCGATCCGAACGAACTGATCGGCGGCCAGTACGAGGTGCAGGGCTGCATCGCGCACGGCGGTCTCGGCTGGATCTACCTGGCCATCGACCGCAACGTCAGTGACCGGTGGGTGGTTCTCAAGGGGCTGTTGCACTTCGGCGACGCCGAGGCCCAGGCCGTGGCGGTGGCCGAACGCCAGTTCCTCGCGGAGGTCGCGCATCCCAGCATCGTGAAGATCTTCAACTTCGTGGAGCACCCCCGGGCGGACGGGACCCCGATGGGCTACATCGTCATGGAGTACGTGGGCGGTCATTCGCTGCGCGACGTCCTCTCGACGCACACCAGGCCCGAGCGCATGCCGGTCGAACAGGCCATCGCGTACGTGCTCGAAATCCTTCCCGCACTGGCATATCTGCACTCCACCGGTCTGGTGTACAACGACCTCAAACCCGACAACGTGATGGTCACCGAGGACGCCCTGAAGTTGATCGACCTCGGCGCCGTCGCCGGAATCGAGGACTACGGCTACCTGTACGGCACGCCGGGGTATCAGGCGCCGGAGATCGTCAAGACCGGCCCGACCGTGGCCTCCGACATCTACACGGTGGGGCGCACACTCGCGGTGCTGACGCTCGACATGCCGTCCGACAAGGGCCGGTATCTCGACGGGATCCCGTCCCCCGAAAAGGCGCCGCTGCTCGCGGAATACGAGTTCTTCCACCGACTCCTGCTGCGCGCCACCGACCCCGATCCGAGCAGGCGGTTCGCGTCCGCCGAGGAGATGGCCGGTCAGCTCACCGCCGTGCTCCGCGAGGTGCTCGCGCAGCAGACCGGCGAGGAGCATCCCGGACTGTCGACCGTGTTCAGCAAGCAGCGAACGACTTTCGGCACGGACGACGCGGTCGAGCAGACGGACGTGTACGTCGACGGCGTCGAACGGGACCGGAACCTCGACCCGCAGTCCGTCGCGCAGGCGCTGGCGGTGCCGCTGATCGACCCGGCCGACCCCAACGCCCCACTGCTGGCCGCCGCGGTGCACAGCGAACCGCAGCAGACCCTCGATTCCATTCGGCACGCTCGCGAGAACGGTATCGAACGGGTCGTCGGCGACCTCGACGTGTCGTTCTCCCGCGAACTGACCCTCGCCGAGATGAAGGCGCACCTCGACCTCGGGGACGCCGCCACCGCCACCACACTCCTGCGCGACCTGGAGACGGAGACGGTCGGGAACTGGCGCGTCGACTGGTACGCCGGACTCACGACGCTGATCGACGGCGAGTACGAGACGGCGTTCTCCCGGTTCGAGTCCGTCCTGCAGGCGATGCCCGGGGAGACGGCTCCCAAACTCGCGCTGGCGGCCACCGCCGAACTGATTCTGCAGCACTGCGATAGCTCCGATTCCCACCGGTGGCGGACCTTCGCCGAGAAGTACTACCGGACGGTGTGGCGCACCGACCACAGCCTGGTGAGTGCGGCATTCGGCCTGGCACGTCAACTCACCGAACGCGGAGATCTGCCCGGCGCCATCGCCGCCCTCGATCAGGTTCCCGTGACGTCCCGGCACTTCACCATGGCCCGGATGACGAGTGTGCTGATGCTGCTGTCCGGACGGCCGATCGAGGAGATCGACGAATCGGCGCTCCGGCAGGCGGCGCTCCGCGTCACCGCGCTCGCGCCGGAGGAGAGCCGGGCGCTGCAGATGCGCACGCTCGTGCTGGGCACCGCCCTGGACTGGACGCGTGCCGGTCACACGTCGGCGACGGAACTCGAACAGATCCTCGGTGTGCCGTTCACCGAACGCGGTCTCCGCAAGGGCGCCGAGGCAGGTCTGCGGGCACTGGCCCGCAACGCCCCCGAGCGCACCCACCGATACACGCTGGTGGATCTCGCCAACGCCATCAGGCCCAGGAGCCTGCTGTGAACGCTCAGGACCCGATCAGCCCCACCGCCGCCCGGGCGATCGCCAACTCCTCGTTGGTCGGCACGACCAGCACCTCGACGTCGGACTCGTCCGCCGAAATGCGGCGGGCGTCCCGGGAACTCGCCCGGTTACGTTCGTCGTCGACGACGATGCCGAGGCGCCCCAGCCCCGCCAGGCTGTCGCGGCGGACGTCGACATTGTTCTCGCCGACTCCCCCGGTGAACGTGATGACGTCCACACCGCCCAGTTCCACCAGATAGGCGCCGATGTACTTGCGGAGCCGGTGCACGTACACGTCGTAGGCCGACGCCGCATCCTGGTCGCCTCTGCCGACGAGTGTCAGCAGCTCCCGGAAGTCGTTCACTCCGGACAGGCCCTTGAGTCCGGAGTGCCGGTTCAGCAGGTCGTCGATCTCATCGACACCCATGCCGCTGCGGTGCAGGTGCAGGATCACCCCGGGATCGACGTCGCCGGACCGCGTGCCCATGACAAGTCCCTCGAGCGGGGTCAGACCCATGCTCGTGTCGACGGCCAGCCCCCCGCGGATCGCGGACGCCGAGGCGCCGTTCCCGAGGTGCAGCACGATCTGATTCAGCTCCGACAGGTCCCGGCCGAGGAACTCGGCGGCCCGCCCCGACACGTACTGATGCGAGGTGCCGTGGAAGCCGTACCGCCGGATGGCGTGCTCCCGCGCGACCTTCCGGTCGATCGCATACGTCGACGCCTCCGCGGGCAGGGTGTGGAAGAACGCGGTGTCGAACACGGCGACGTGCGGGATGTCCGGCAACTCCTCCCGCGCCACCTCGATCCCGATCACGTTCGCCGGGTTGTGCAGCGGCGCAAGGGCCGACAGGTCCGAGATGGCCTGCACCACCGAATCGTCGATGATCGTGGGCTCGAAGAAGACGTCGCCGCCGTGGACGATGCGGTGTCCGACCGCGACGATCCCCGACTCCCGCAGCGGGCGGCCCACCTCGGCGACGATGTCCGACACCATCTTCAGCCCGGCCCGGTGGTCGGCGATGTGCACGTGGCGCTCCGCCAATCCGGTGCGGTGGTGATAGACGATGCGCCCCTCGGGTTCCCCGATCCGCTCGATGAGGCCTGACCCCCAGGACTTACCGGTGTCCGGGTGGATCAGCTGGAACTTGATCGACGACGAACCGGAATTGACTACCAGTACGGACCCCTCGGTCACTGCTCTGCTCCCTGCGCCTGGATCGCCGTGATGGCCACGGTGTTCACGATGTCCTCGACCAGCGCGCCTCGCGACAGGTCGTTGACCGGTTTGTTCAGCCCCTGCAACACCGGCCCGACGGCGATGGCACCGGCACTGCGCTGCACGGCCTTGTACGTGTTGTTGCCGGTGTTGAGGTCCGGGAAGATGAAGACCGTCGCCTTGCCCGCCACCTCCGAATCGGGCATCTTCTTGTCGGCCACGCTCTGCTCGATGGCGGCGTCGTACTGAATGGGGCCCTCCACCAACAGGTCCGGGCGACGCTCCCGCACCAATTTGGTCGCGGAGCGCACCTTGTCGACATCCGCGCCGCTGCCCGAGTCACCCGTCGAATACGACAGCATCGCGATCCGCGGATCGATGCCGAACTGGGACGACGTCTGCGCCGAGGAGATCGCGATGTCGGCCAACTGTTCGGCGGTGGGATCGGGCACCACCGCACAGTCTCCGTACGCGAGCACCCGATCGGACAGGCACATCAGGAACACACTCGACACGGTAGACACACCCGGTTGCGTCTTGATGATCTCGAACGACGGCCGGATGGTGTGCGCCGTGGTGTGCGCGGCACCGGACACCATCCCGTCCGCGATTCCCAAGTGCACCATCATGGTTCCGAAGTACGAGATGTCGGTCATCACCTCGCGGGCGCGGTCCACGGTCATGCCCTTGTGGGCGCGGAGCCGCGCGTACTCCGCCGCGAACGGACCGGCGTGTTCGGACGTTCGCGGGTCGAGGACCTGCGCGTCCGCGAGGTCGACACCGAGTTCCGCCGCGCGGCGACGTACCTGCACCTCGTCGCCGAGAATGGTCAGCTGCGCCACCTGCCGTTGCAGCAGCCGCCCCGCCGCCCGGAGGATGCGGTCGTCGTCGCCCTCCGGCAGCACGACGTGCTTGCGGTCGCGGCGGGCGCGGTCGATCAGCTGGTACTCGAACATCTGCGGAGTCACCACCGACGGGATGGGCAGCTTCAACCGCTCCAGCAACGTCGGCGTGTCCACTCGAAGTTCCATGACGCTCAGGGCCGTGTCGATCTTGCGTTGCGAGCCGACCGCCACCCGGCCGCGGGTCTGCGCGGCCGCGCTGGCCGTGTCGAACGTGCCCAGATCAGTGGTGAGGATCGGCAGCCGCGGCTTGAGGCCGGCCATCAGCTTCGCGATCGCCGGGTGCGGCACGAGCCCACCGTTCATGATGATGCCCGCCAGCGACGGGAACCCCTCGGCCTCATGCGCATTCACCATCGCGAGCAGCACGTCGGACCGGTCGGCCGGCGCGATCACCACCGTGCCCTCCGTCAGCCGTTCGAGAATGTGCTCGGCCGTCATTCCGCCGACCAGCACCCGCAGTGCCTCCCGGTGCAGCAACTCGGGGTCGCCGCTGAACAGGCTGCCGTCGATCGACTCGAGAAGCTCGGCCATGGTCGGTGCGACCAGCAGCGGGATCTCGGGCAGGCTCCACGCGGGCACACCGGTGGTCGCCAGCGCGTCGGTGACTGCGTCGAGTTCGTCGGGGTCGCATCGGTTGGCCACCACGGCCAGCAGGTGCGCGTGGTGGGCGGTCAGTTCACCGATGGCGAGCTGGGCGAGCTGCGCGACCTCCTCGGGGGTGCGCCGGACTCCCTTCACCGCGAGCAGCACCGGTGCGCCCAGATTCACGGCGATCCTGGCGTTGTAGCCGAGTTCGCTCGGGCTGGCCACGTCGGTGTAGTCGCTGCCGATCACCACGACGGCATCGCACTGGGCCGCCACCTGATGGTATCGGGCGACGATCTCGCTGAGCGCGCCCTCCGGATCGGCGTGGACATGCTCGTACGTCACCCCCAGGGACTCCTCGTACCCGAGATCCGCCGTCGTGTGCTCGAGGAGCAATTCGAGGATGTAATCGGTCTCCTCCGTCGACCGGGCGATGGGACGGAAGACACCCACCCTCGCCGCCGACGCGCACAGCATCTGCAGGACACCCAGCGCGATGGTGGACTTTCCGGTGTCCCCCTCCGGTGAGGCGATGAAGATACTCGACGGCTGGGGACGTGCGGGTGGATTCACAGGCGAAGGTGTCGCGGGCGCAGCCATGGCCATAGCGTATCCGGACACCGCCTCCCGGTTCATGACGCTCGGAGGTGTGCGATCAGGATCGCCTCGATCTCCGACCGTCGCGCCGCGGACGGCAGCCGGGGCGCCGCGGACCGGTAATGATGCCCGGTCGGAATCCGCAGATCGAGGAGATGCCGGCGATCGGGCCGACACACCGGACGAGCGGCCCACCCGTCACCCTCCTTCGCGTAATTGCACGCCGCACACAAACCCGCCCCATTCTGCGCCGTGATGACACCCTTGTTCCGGCGCGAACGAATGTGGTCGTGATGGCGGATCGGCGCATCACACCACGGCGTCCGGCACGTCCGATCCCGCAGATCGATCAACTTTCTCAGGCTCCTCGGGAACGTCCGCGCCTGCGACTCCATCGCCGTCAACACCCCCGACACCGGGCACGCGTACATCAACCGCAGGGTGGCCTCGGTCTCCGAATCCACCGCGTCCGCCACCAACTGCCGCGCAATCGACGCCGGCACCGGCCCGAACCCCTGAAGCTCCGCCGCCTCGCCCTCACCCGCCAACAACGTCTCGTCGGAAATCACCAGATCCACCGCCACCGGCACCCCCGCCGCCACCGACACCCCGGTACCACGCTCGAACAACAGATCCGCCATCACCTGATTCCGCGTCCGACCGCCACCGTCCCCGGTCGCGATCAGGCTGTCCGCATCCCGCCCCAGCGTGGCCTGCACGCAGACCGCCTGCTCCATCGGCATCAGCACACTCAGATACGCCATCGAATCCGGCGCCAGGGCCTTCGCCTTCGCGACCAGCCCGGGTCACCCACCCCATCGAGAATGTCGGGATCCGAACACAACCGCCGATCCACGATTCCCCGGTCATGCGCCGACAGACAGGCCGTCTCCCGCACGAGCAGCGTGGCCCGCCATTCGTTCAACCGACCCGACCGCAACAACGCCAACGTGTGCGGCATCTCGTGCACCACCGCCCGCGCGAACCCCAGATGCCGGCCACCCCGATTCGGAGACTCCCTGCGCGCCAACCCGATCTGCGACGCGATCCCCCCGTCCCACTCCGCCCGCGGCAACCGACGAGCCTGACGGTCCTCCCGCACAACAGTGGCGACATCATCGGTCACCACACGCCTCGACACACCGCAACCGCGCCGTAAACGCCCGCAACTCCTCAAGATCCGGTGCCACCACATCCCCCACGACCAACCTCCCCCAAGGTCATTCGAAACTTTGTTCGACTCTAGCAACCGACCTGCCCATTAGCAATAGCCGAATCCGCCGTAAAACACGTGCAGCGCAGCGCCGCACGGCGCTATACAGGAGGTCGCGCACGCCTGCGCCGAGGAATGGAGAAGCAGTTGCCCACGAGTGCCGCACCGGATCCGATGACACTGCATCCCGTTCCGGGTCAGCCCCGGGTGGTCCTGCTCAAACCCCTGATCGACAACCCTCTGATCGAAGTCGGGGAATACAGCTACTACGACGACCCCGAGTTCGCGGACGAGTTCGAGACGCGAAATGTCCTGCACCACTACGGTCCGGACCGGTTGATCATCGGGAAGTTCTGCGCGTTCGCGACGGCTACGACGTTCATCATGAACGGCGCGAACCATCGGATGAGCGGAGTCTCGACCTTCCCCTTTCCGATCATGGGAGGCGCATGGGCCGAGCATGCCGATCTGCTCGCGGATCTACCGTCGCGCGGCGACACCGTCGTCGGCAACGACGTGTGGATCGGGGGCAATGCGACGATCATGCCCGGCGTTCACATCGGGCACGGCGCGATCGTGTCGACCGGTTCGGTGGTGACGCGATCGGTGCCGGACTACGCCGTGGTGGGCGGAAACCCGGCCGTCCACATCAAGTACCGCCATTCGGAATCCGACGTCGCCGCGCTGCTGCGGATCGCGTGGTGGGACTGGCCGATCTCCGTCGTCACCGAACATGTGCGAACGATCGCCGCAGGCACCGTCGACCAACTTCAGGAGATCGCCGACGGACTCGACTGAATCAGCCGCACGCAGCCTTGGGCGACTCGGTGTCGAGGTCGAGTTCGCCGTCGTCGGCAAAGACGAGGCGTCCGTCGTCGAGGGCGACAGCCCAGCGGTGCACGGGCGCCCAATCGCGTCCGAGGAGCCCCTCCGACTGCGACAGGTCCGCGAAATCCTCGATCACGACGCCCGGTGCGGGAGCGTCGGCGTCGCGGCGCACCCGAACGCGGGCACCGACGACGACATCGGCACTGTGGGGCTGTGCGGCACTCTTCTGATCAGACATGGGTTCATTCCGCTTTCTGCCGGGTGATGCCAGGGCAAGGGATCATCCGGGCCCGCTGCCGAGAACTCACTACAGACGATCGGCAAATTTTGAGCAAGCCCCGAGTGGGAGTTGTGGGGATCATCACCGAGGGCTTGACGCCCGCGAAACCATGGCCATTCTGTCCATCATTTGTACACAAAGCCTATTGACGTCAAGAGTATTTCGGTCCACGATTAGATGTAACTGCTGGTAACATTGACATGGAGGACATTCATGGCACGCTCGACGCTCGCTCTCGGCAATCCCAGGATCACGGATCGTCAGGACACAGGCGCCCGGCTCCTGCAGTCCTCTGCACGCATGTCGTACGACCCGACCGTCGAGGTGGACTGGGACGCGCCCGTCCCCGACGACCTGTACGGCCTCACACCCGAATGGTCGTCGCTGTACGGCACGGCGATGTGGGACGAGATGACGTTCGAGCAGCAGATCACGCTGACGAAGCACGAGGTGTCGTCGATCATGGGCACCGGAATCTGGTTCGAGATGATCCTCCAGCAGATGGTCATCCGGGACATGTACGCCAAGGACGCGTCGCAGGCACACTTTCAGTTCGCACTGACGGAGGTCGCCGACGAGTGCAGGCACTCGGTGATGTTCGCCCGCACCGCCGAGAAGTTCGGCTGCCCCTCCTACGTTCCGCGCAAGTCCGTGGTCACGCTGGGTCGCGGATTCAAGGCGCTTGCCTCCGGGGAGGTCGCGTACGCCGGCATTCTCGTCGCCGAGGAGATCCTCGACGTGATGCAGCGCGACTGGATGAAAGACACACGCGTCCAGCCGATCGTCCGCGTCACCAGTAAGATCCACGTGGTCGAGGAGGCCCGGCACATGCGTTTCGCCCGGGAAGAGACCCTGCGCCGGGCCGAGGGCATGAGCAAGGTGCACCGCGCCGCGAGCCGTGCCTGCATCGCGATCGCATCGAACCTGATCGTCTCCAGCATGATCAACCCGGCCGTGTACGCGGCGGCCGGTCTCGACACGGAACGCGCGGTGCGCGAGGCGAAGAACAACCGGTTCCGGGCCGAGAAGATCCGGGAGAGTTCGCAGCCGCTCATGCGGTTTCTGGACGAGGCCGATCTGCTGGGCGGTCCCTCGCGACGGCTCTACAAGCGCGTGAACATGCTCTGAGGCCCTCCGGGCTCGTGCGCCTTTCTGGTTGTTCCAGCTACCAAAAAGGCGCACGGGCGGCGAAGCCGCCTACGCCCGAAGCCTGGGCGCGAGGTCGCGCTCGAAGAGTTCCAGGAACCGCTTCTGATCGTGCCCCGGCGCGTGGAACACCAGATGGTTCAACCCGGCATCGAGATAGGGCTTGATCTGCGCCACCGCCTCGTCCGGATCCGACGCCACGATCCACCGCTTCGCGACCTGCTCGATCGGCAACGCATCCGCCGCCTTCTCCATCTCGATCGGATCGTCGATCGAATGCTTCTGCTCCGCCGTCAACGACAACGGCGCCCAGAACCGGGTGTTCTCCAAAGCCAACTCCGGATCCGTGTCATACGAAATCTTGATCTCGATCATCTTGTCGATCTCCGACACATCCCGCTCCGCCTTCGCCGCACCCTCCGCGACCGCCGGCATCAACTTCTCCGTATACAACTCCATCCCCTTACCCGAGGTGCAGATGAACCCGTCACCCGACCGGCCCGCGTACCGCGCCACCACCGGACCCCCCGCCGCGATGTACACCGGAATCCCACCCTCGGGCACGTCGTAGATCGACGCCCCCTTCGTGGAGAAATACTCGCCCTCGAAATCGACCCGGTCACCGAGCCACAGCTCCCGCATCAACCGCACCGACTCCCGCAGCCGCGCGAACCGCTCCTTGAACTCCGGCCACTGACCCGCATACCCGGTCGCGATCTCGTTGAGCGCCTCACCGGTCCCCACCCCGAGCATGATCCGCCCCGGATACAGACACCCCATCGTCGCGAACGCCTGCGCCACCACCGCCGGGTTGTACCGGAACGTCGGCGTCATCACCGACGTCCCCAGCTGCAACCGCTCCGTCCGCTCCCCGACCGCCGTCATCCACGCCAGCGAGAACGGCGCATGCCCGCCCTCGTGCCGCCACGGCTGGAAATGATCCGACACCGTCGCCGAATCCATCCCGTGCCGCTCCGCCAGAACACCCAGCTCCACCAACTCCCGCGGACCGAACTGCTCCGCGGACGCCTTGTAACCGAGCTTGAGTTCGTGGGCCACCGTGTACTCCTTCGTCTTCACGTCCGGTTCGCGAGATGCAAACCTCTTCTGCAGGTTAGAACGCGGCCACCAGGCTGGCGACCGCCGCTCCCAGTGCCACCACCGTCAGTGTCACCGCGAACAACCACAACTCGTGGGGAGGCGGCATCGGCGCGCCGTCACGCAGGGCCTTCTCGACCTGCGACCACCGCCGCATGCCGACGAGCGCCGCGGCGGCGGCGAGGCCGATCAGGATCAGTCCGAGGGTTGTCCGCACCCACCCGGTGCTGAATTCGGGGACCAGGTGGATCATCGCGATGCCACCGGCCAGGAGTGCGAGTGAACTCCGCATCCAGGCGAGGAAAGTCCGCTCGCTCGCGAGCGTGAAACGTTCGTCGGGCCGGTCGTTGTCGGTCACCGAATCATCTTTACACCGGTTCACCGGAACCGCACCAAGCAGGTACCCCGCGGTCCTAGATTGGAAGGGCAGGCCACAGCCAGGGGGCGTCCATGCGACCGTTCGAAGCTCTGCGATCCACGATCTCACTGCGTGTGCTGGCGGTGATGCTGCTGGTCTTTCCCGCGTGGGCGGCGCTCGGACCGTCGCCTGCCTCGGCGGAGCCGCGCATCACCAGGGTTGACGTCTATTCGGAGTCGATGGGCCGGTGGGTGGCCAACGACGTGATCTCTCCCGCGTCGGGAGGTCCGGCGCCCACCTTCTACCTCCTCACCGGCATCGGCGGCGGCTCGGACGGAATCTCGTGGTTCAACAACACCGGTGTGCGGGACTTCTTCGCCGACAAGCACGTCAACGTGGTAATGCCGATCGGCGGGCAGTACAGCATGTACACCGACTGGGACGCCGACGACCCGGTCCTCGGCAGGAACAAGTGGCAGACGTACCTGACGAGCGAACTTCCCGCCGCCATCGACGGCAGATTCGCGACCACCGGAGCGAACGCCATCGGCGGGGTGTCGATGGCGGGCGGCGCGGTGCTCGACCTCGCGATCCAGGCTCCGGGGTTCTACCGGGCCGTCGGCTCGTACAGTGGTTGCGCCGCGACGAGCGGACTGCTCGGCCAGGCGATGGTGCGGTCGATGGTGGAATTGCGGGGCGGCGGCAACGCGACCAACATGTGGGGCCCTGCGGTGGACCCACGGTGGCGGGTGCACGATCCGATGGTGAACGCCGAACGTCTGCGCGGCACAGAGTTGTTCGTCTCGAGCGGCAACGGGCTTCCGGGCGGCATCGACAACCACGACCCGGTGCTGGTGGTGCCCCAGACGATCGGCGGCAGTGTGGTCGAAATGGTGACCAACGTGTGTGCGGCAGCGTTCCAGTCGCGGTTGCACTCGCTGGGCCTTCCGGCGACGTTCGCGTATCTCTCGCAGGGCACCCATTCGTGGGGGCTGTTCGAGACGGAGCTACGCGAGTCCTGGGCCGTCATCGGCAGAGCGATCGGGGCGTGACCCCAGGGAGTTCTCCAGGATCGGTCCGATCACCGCGAGGGCTTCCGGTGTGGTCATCCGCAGATGGTCGCACTCCACCTTGTTCTCGACGATCAGGCCGGTGATCACGGGCTGCCAGACGCCGGGCGACGGCCGCTCGCCTTCCTCCCCGTCGGCGGCTTGCGCGGCGCTGAAGAACAGCAGGTCGCCGTCGAACACTCGCGGGCGGTATCCGGTGGAGATCTGCTTCGAGTTCTCCAGCCCGGTGCTGATGCGGCCGAGGAGGGTCGACGCGAACGCGGGGTCCCGGCCGAACGAACGTCCGAGCATGTCGAGCAGTTGCTCGCGGTACGACGGGCCTGCGTCGTCGCCGCCCTCGAATTCGACGCCCAGCCCGTGCAGCCATTCCTCGGCGTTCACCTCGAGGTCACCGAAGTCGTCACCCTCCGCGACGTAGCTGTCCATCATTGCGAGGGTGCCGACCTCGGCGCCCGACTCACGCAATTCCACCGCAATCGCCTGGGCGATGACACCGCCGAGTGACCAGCCGATCAGGTGGTACGGCCCCCGCGGCTGGACGGCACGCATCTCGACCACGTACCGGTGGGCGAGTTGTTCCATCGACTCGAACGTCGTTCCGCCGCTGAGGATCGGCAATTGCAGCCCGTACACCGGACGGTCGGGCGAGAGGTGCCTGATCAGTCCGGCGTAGCCCAGCGCGAGTCCGCCCGCCGGGTGCACGCAGAACAGGGCGGGTCGGGAACCGGACGCTCGGAGCGGGACGACGACGTTCAGCACGTCGTCTGCCGGCATGCTTCCGAGCACCGACGGGTCGACGATCCGGCGGGCGAGACCCTCCGGGGTCGGGTTGCGGAAGATCCACTGCAGGACGACGTCGGTGCCGAGCCGGTCGCGGAGCGCGGACGCCACCCGGGTCGCGACGAGCGAGTTGCCGCCCAGTTCGAAGAAGTCGTCGTCGGCGCCGACGCGGTCGATGCCGAGGACGTCGGCGAAGACCTCCGCGACGGCCTCCTCCACCGGGGTGGCGGGTGCCCGGAACTCCCGGGGCGCGAGCACGGGGGCCGGGAGCGCCCGGCGGTCCAGCTTGCCGGTGCGGCCGACGGGCAGCCGATCGAGCACCACCAGCTGGGTGGGCACCATGTACGGCGCGAGGTGTGACCCGGCGTACCGGAGCACCTCCGCGGTGTCGATGCTCGCGCCGGCCTCCGCCGTCACGTATCCCACCAGCCGGTCGCCGATGCCGCTGTGCACGGTGACCGCCGCCCGGCCGACGCCGTCGCAGCGCGACAGCACCGACTCGATCTCACCGAGCTCCACCCGCTGTCCCCGGACCTTCACCTGGAAGTCGTTGCGTCCCACATACTCCAGCCGCCCGATTTCGGTCCATCGCACGAGGTCGCCGGTGCGGTACATCCGGGAGCCCGGTTCGCCGAACGGGTTCGCCACGAAGCACGCACCCGTGAGTGCCGGACGCCGGTGGTAGCCGCGCGCCAGCCCCGGCCCCGCGACGTACAGTTCGCCGATCACCCCTACCGGAACGGGCTGCAGCCAGGTGTTCAACACGATCACGTCGACGCCGCGACCGGGCCCGCCGATATTCACCGGTTCGTCGGGCGACAGCACCTCGCTGATCGTCGTCTGGACCGTGGCCTCGGCCGGGCCGTACCCGTTGAAGACGAAACGCCCCGGGGTCCAGCGGTCCGCCAACTCGGGTGGAAACCGTTCGCCCCCCATCGCGAGTATCCGCAGGGAGGGCAGGTCCTCGGGTCGGAGGGTGTCCAGAATCGTGGGGGTGAAGAAGGCGTGCGACACGCGTTCCACCTCGAGCAGCTCGGCCAGTTCCCGTCCCCCGATAATCGTCGGCGGCACGACCACCAGTGTCGCGCCGACGGCGAAGGCCATCAGAAGTTCGAACAGGGACGCGTCGAAGCTCGGCGACGCCAGGTGCGACACCCGCGCCCCGTGCATCGACGCGAACCGTTCCCGTTCCTCGACAGCGAGATTCGCGATGCCGCCGTGCGTGAGCACGACGCCCTTCGGTGTTCCCGTCGACCCGGACGTGTAGAGCAGGAACGCGGCGTGCTCGACTCTCAGCGGACGCGGACGGTCGGTGTCGGTCACCGCGCCGGGGGAATACCCGTTCGCGGTGTCGGGATCGTCGAGCAGCAGCCACGGCAGCACCCCGGGCAGTCGGTCGCGGTGCGCGGTCACCGTCAGTCCGAGCATCGCACCCGAATCCTCGAGCATGCCGCGGATGCGCGCGGGCGGCAGGGCGGGGTCGACCGGCACGTAGGCCGCCCCCGATTTCGCGACCGCCCACATCGACAGCACCCAGTCGATCGACCGGGGCACACCGATCGCGACGAACGCATCCGGTCCGGCGCCGCGCTCGATCAGCGCCCGGGCCAGCCGGTTCGACCGCTCGTCGAGGTCCCGGTACGACAGCGTGACACCTTCGCAGGACACCGCGGTCGCGCCCGGTGCGAGTGCGGCGCCCGCAGTGAGGACGTCCGGCAGCAGGCGTTCCGCGACCGCGGGGAAGCCGCGCATCGGCACGAGTTCGTCAAGTTCGAGGGCGTCGAGGATCTCGAGGTCGCCGACCCGGATCGACGAATCCGATACAGCGGCATCGAGCATCCGGACGAACCGGTCGGCCAGCCCGGCAACGGTTTCGGCGTCGAAAAGGTCGGTGGCGTAGGCGAAACCGGCGGTAATGCCGGCGGGTGATCCGTCGTCCGTGTACTCCTCTGCCAGCGTCAGCTGCAGGTCGAACCGGGCGATGGTGGCCCCGAGGTCGATGCCGTGCACCTCGACGCCCGGCAGCGAGAGGTCGGGGCGCTCGACGTTCTGGAACTCGAGCAGCACCTGGAACAGCGGTGAGTGCGCCGTGGAGCGGGGCGGATCGAGCGCTTCCACGACCTTCTCGAACGGCACCTCCGCGTGCGCGTATGCACCGAGGTCGACGTCGCGCACCTGGTCGAGCAGGTCGGAGAACCGGTCCGCGTCGGAGACCACGGTTCGCAGGACGACGGTGTTGACGAACATTCCGACGACGTCGTCGAGTGCGGCCTCGCCGCGTCCGGCGACCGGGGTGCCGACGGCGATGTCGCCGGTACCGGACATTCTCGCGAGGAACGCGGCCAGGACGGCGTGCGCGACCATGAACACGGTCGACTGGTGGGTGGACGCCGTCGTCAGCAGCCGGCGATGCAGATCGGCGTCGATCTCGAATCCGACCCTGCTCCCGTCCGGGGTGCGGTGCAGCGACCGCGGGCGGTCGGCGGGCAGATCCAGCGCGGCGGGGAGCCCGGCCAGTGTGCTGCGCCAGTAGTCCAGTTGCCGGGACACCAGCGACTGCGGATCGTCCTCCGAGCCGAGGAGGCGGCGCTGCCAGAGCGCGAAATCGGCGTACTGGACGGTGGTCGGCGGCCAGTCGGGGGCGTGCCCGGCCGCCCGCGCGGTGTACGCCGAGGTCACGTCGCGCGCGAGCGGGACCATCGACACCCCGTCGGCGACGATGTGATGGACCACCACCAGCAGCGTCCGGTCGGTGCCGGACGTCTCGAACACCGCTGCCCGCAACGGAATCTGTTCGGTGACGTCGAATCCCTGCGCGACCGCTGCCGACAGCAGTTCGCGCAGTTCCACCTCGCTCGACACCGCGGTGACGGGCAGGTCCGGCACCGTGTCGGCGGCGGGCAGGATCACCTGGACCGGTTCCTCGCCGGCCATCGGGAACCGGGTGCGGAGGGTCTCGTGGCGTTGCACCACGTCGGACACCGCGGACCGGAGGGCGCCGAGGTCGAGTGCGCCGGTGAGCCGGAACGCCATGGCGATGTTGTATGCGGGCGACGAGGTGTCGAACTGGTTGAGGAACCACATCCGGGTCTGAGCCAGGGACAGAGGAATTCGCTCGGGCCGCGGCGCTGCCCGCAGTTCCGGCCGGTGCGCCGGCGTTCCGGCCTTCGCCGCGCGTTCGGCGAACTCCGCCACGGTCGGCGCCTCGAACAGGGCGTGCACGCCGACATCGATGCCGAGTGCCGCGTCGACGCGGGCGACCACACGGGTTGCGGACAGTGAATCTCCACCCAGCCGGAAGAAGTGGTCTCCGGACCCGACGCGGTCGACGCCGAGGACCTCGCCGAACACGTCGGCGACGACGGCCTCGAACGGGGTGGCCGGCGCCCGGAACACCCGCACCGGGGACTCCGGTGCGGGTAGCGCCGCCCGATCCACCTTCCCCGCCACCGTCACCGGCAACTCCCCCAACACCACCACCACCGACGGCACCATGAACCCCGGCAACACCGACCCCGCAAACTCCACCACCACACCCGGATCCACCACCACCCCCACCTCCGGCACCACATACCCCACCAACCCACCACCCGAACCCACCACCACCACAGCCGCACCCACCCCCGGACACGACACCAACACCGACTCCACCTCCCCCAACTCCACCCGCTGCCCCCGCACCTTCACCTGAAAATCCGCCCGCCCCACAAACACCAAACCCCCCAACCCATCCCACCGCACCAAATCCCCCGTCCGATACAACCGCTCCCCCACCCCAAAAGGACTCGCCACAAACGACACCGCCGTCAACCCCACCAACCCCACATACCCCCGCGCCAACCCCACACCCCCCACATACAACTCCCCCACCACCCCCACCGGAACCGGCCGCAACCACGAATCCAACACCACCACACCAACACCCACCCCCGGCCCACCCACCGACACCACCCCACCCGGCACCAACGCATCACTCACCGTCGCCTGCACCGTCACCTCAGTCGGACCATACGCATCGAACAACTCCCGACCCGGCGCCCACCGCTCCACCAACTCCGGCCCACACACCTCCCCCGCCACCACCAACACCCGCACCGAACCCAACGACCCCTCCACCGAACCCAACACCGACGGCGTCACAAAACAATGCGACACCCCCTCCACCTCCAACCACTCCCCCAACACCGCACCCCCGAACACCCCCGGCGGCGCCACCACCAAACACGCCCCCACCGAGAACGCCATCAACCACTCGTACACCGCCGCATCAAAACCCGGCGACGCCACATGCGACACCCGACACCCCGACCACAACCCAAACCGAACCCGCACCTCCTCAACCAAATTCGCCAACCCCCCATGCGACACCACCACCCCCTTCGGCCGCCCCGACGACCCCGACGTATACATCACATACGCCGCATTCCCCACCCCCAACCGACCCACCCGCTCCCCATCCGACACCACACCACCCGACACCCCCTCCACCACCGACACATCATCAACCCGCAACCACTCCACCACCGACGGCACCACCACCCCCCACACCGACAACCCCACCACCGCACCCGAATCCACCAAAATCTCCCGCACCCGCACCTCCGGCAACCCCACATCCACCGGCACGAACACACCCCCCGACTTCACCACCGCCCACACCGCCACCACCAACTCCACCGACCGCGGCACCACCACCCCCACCACCACCTCCGGACCCACCCCACACCCGATCAACACCCGCGCCAACCGATTCGACCACCCATCCAACTCCCCATACGACAACTCCACACCCCCACACGACACCGCCACCCCACCCCCACCCAACCCCACACCCCCCGCCAAAATCTCCGGCAACAACCGCACCCCCACACCCACACCACCCGACACCAACCCCACACCCGACCCCCACACACCCACCCCACCCAACCGCACACCCGGATCCGACACCATCGCCTCGAGCACCCGGGTGACCCGTCCCGCGACCGAGTCGACGTCAGCCCGGTCGATCAGGTCGGGCCGGTAGTGGAACGTCATGCGCAACTGCGTGTCCACCGAGAAGGCGACGCTCAGCGGGTAGTGCGTGGCGTCGACGCCGCGCACGTCGACTACCCGGATGCCGGCGAGGTCGGTGTCCTCGGTCAGGCCTCCCCGGTCGATCGGGTACGACTCGAAGACGGTCGCGGTGTCGAACCCGATGTCGGTGCCGACCGCGCGCTGGATGTCGGCGAGGCCGAGGTGGTGGTGGTCGAGGAGGGCCGCCTGTTCCGCTTGCGTCCGGTCGAGCAGCCCACCCAGGGTCTCCCGGGGGTCGAGGGCGATGCGGGTGGGCACCGTGTTGACGAACAGGCCGATCATCGACTCCACACCGGGCAGGTGCGCCGACCGCCCGGACACGGTGCTCCCGAACGTCACGTCTTCGCGGGACGTCGCGGCGCCGAGCACGATGCCCCACGCCACCTGCGTCATCGTGTTCAGTGTCGTGTCGCGGTTCCGCGCGAGGGTCGTGAGGCCGGCGGTCAGTTCCTCGGACACGGTGTACCGGGCGCTGTCGGGGGGAGCCGACAGCTGCCGCCCCCGCGCGTCGGGAAACAGCAGTGTCGGACCGTCGATGCCGGCGAGCGCGGTCGCCCAGGCCGCCCGCGATTCGGCCGGGTCCCGGCGGTGCAGCCACCACAGGAAGTCCCGGTAGGGCCGGGGCCGCGGCAATGCCGACGTATCGGCGTCCCCGGCCACGTAGAGCGCGAGCAGTTCGCGGATCGCGAGCGGCATCGACCATCCGTCGAGGAGGGTGTGGTGGTTGGTCCACACGAGCCGCGATTCCCGGCTGCCGGTCGACACGAGCAGGAACCGCACCAGCGGGGCCCCGGAAGGGTCGAACGGCGCCGCCCGGTCGGCGGTGCGGACCCGGTCCAGTTCGGTGGCCCGCGCCGCCGCCGGGAGGCCGCTGAGGTCGAGTTCGCGGAACGGTACGTCGACGGTCGCGGGCACCACCTGCACGAACGTTCCGTCCCGCGCGGGAACGAACGCCACCCGCAGATTCGCGTGCCGCTCCAGGAGCGCCGCCGCGGCCCGGCGCATCCGGTCCGGGTCCACGGCGCCCTTCAGGTGCAGTTCCACCTGCACCGTGTAGGCGTCGATCGACGGTTTCGCGAGGAGGGCGTGGAACAGCAACCCGGCCTGCAGCGGGGTGGGCGGCCACACGTCGGTCAGCGCGCCGAAGCGTTCCTCCCACGTGTCGAGGTCGTCCTGGGTGATGTCGACGAGGGGAACGTCCGAAGGTGTGAGTCCGCCGGCGCTCCCGCTGCGCGCGTGGACCACCAGTGCGGACAATGCCTCCCGCCACCTCGCCGCCAGCCGCTCCACCTCGGCGCGCGCGAGCAGCGTGTCCGGGAACCCGAACCCGACCCGGAGCCGTCCGCCGATGACGATCGCGTTGACCTCGATGGCCGCCGACGCCGGCATGTCCGGGTCCGGGACGTACCGCAGGTCGCCGAATCCGTCGGCCGGGGTCCAGCCGGCCGCGGTGCCGCCGTCGGCCGGATCCGGAACCTGGCCGAGGTAGTTGAAACTGATCTGTCCCGGTTCTGTGACCGGCAGGCGGCCCGTGGTGTCCGGGTTCAGGTACCGGAGCAGTCCGTAGCCGATGCCCATGTCCGGCACGGCCCGGAGATGTTCCTTCACCCGCTTCAGCGCGCTGCCCAGGTCGTGACCACCGGCGAGCGCGTCGTCGAGGTCGACGCCGCGGACGTCGACGCGGACCGGGAAGACCGTCGTGAACCAGCCGACGGTGCGGGACAGGTCGGCGCCCGGCACCACCTGCTGCTCCCGGCCGTGCCCTTCCAATCGGATCAGCATCGACGTTCCCGGGATCCCCCGCTCGGCTCGCCACCTCGACGACGCCACCACCAGCGCCGTCAGCAGAACGTCGAGGGCGCCCCCGTGATACAGGTCCGGCAACCCGGTGAGCAGCACGGACGTGTCGTCGCGGGAGGTCTCGACGCTCACGTCCTGCAGGGCGGTCGCAACGTCCACGCTCGGGTCGAGGGGACGGCCGGTGATCAGCGGGTCGGGTCCCTCGACGACGTTCCGCCACCACCCCAGTTCGGCGGTCCGCTCATTGCGGACGGCTTCCTCCGCGAGCGCGTGCGCCCACCGGCGCATCGACGTCGCCGGTTCCGGGAGGACCGGCACGGTCCCGGCGCCCACCTGAAGCCAGGCGGTCACGAAGTCGGGCAGCAGAATCCGCCACGACACCCCGTCCACCGCGACGTGGTGTGCCACCACGATCAATCGACCCGGGTCGAGCCACACGAACTGGACGACGACCCCGTCGGACGGCCGCAGCCTCTCCACGGCCGCCTGGTGCTCGGCCGCGATCAGCTCTGCCGGTCCGCCGGGACCGGTGGCCGTGTCGACCGTGACATGCCGGAGCAGTGACGCGGCGTCGACGTCGACCGCGGCGCGAGTCTCCATCTGCCACTGCCCGTTCGCGTCCCGGTACAGCCGCGACCGCAGCATGTCGTGGCGGGCGATCACCGCCGTGACGGTCGCGAGGAGCCGGTCGGCGTCGACGCCGTCCGGGAGGTCCAGCAGCACGCTCTGGCTGAATCGCTCGTAGTGTCCACCGCGCTCGATCAGGTACCGGACCACCGGGGTGGGCGGGAAGGTCCCGATTCCGCCGCCCGCGAGTTCGGCGAGGGCGACCGGGGTCTCACGGTCCGCGATCTCCGATTCCGCTGCGAGAGCGGCCACCGTCCGGTGCTCGAACACCTGTTGCGGGGTGAATACCAATCCCCGTGCCTTGGCACGGGACACGAGCCGGATGGACAGGATGCTGTCGCCGCCCAGCGCGAAGAACGACTCGTCGTAGCCGACCTTGTCGACACCGAGTACTTCGGCGAACACGGACGCCAGCGTCGCCTCCGCCGCGGACCGTGGCGCGCGGTCCGGTCCGCGCGGGGCCGTGTCGGGTGCGGGTAGCGCCGCCCGATCCACCTTCCCCGCCACCGTCACCGGCAACTCCCCCAACACCACCACCACCGACGGCACCATGAACCCCGGCAACACCGACCCCGCAAACTCCACCACCACACCCGGATCCACCACCACCCCCACCTCCGGCACCACATACCCCACCAACCCACCACCCGAACCCACCACCACCACAGCCGCACCCACCCCCGGACACGACACCAACACCGACTCCACCTCCCCCAACTCCACCCGCTGCCCCCGCACCTTCACCTGAAAATCCGCCCGCCCCACAAACACCAAACCCCCCAACCCATCCCACCGCACCAAATCCCCCGTCCGATACAACCGCTCCCCCACCCCAAAAGGACTCGCCACAAACGACACCGCCGTCAACCCCACCAACCCCACATACCCCCGCGCCAACCCCACACCCCCCACATACAACTCCCCCACCACCCCCACCGGAACCGGCCGCAACCACGAATCCAACACCACCACACCAACACCCACCCCCGGCCCACCCACCGACACCACCCCACCCGGCACCAACGCATCACTCACCGTCGCCTGCACCGTCACCTCAGTCGGACCATACGCATCGAACAACTCCCGACCCGGCGCCCACCGCTCCACCAACTCCGGCCCACACACCTCCCCCGCCACCACCAACACCCGCACCGAACCCAACGACCCCTCCACCGAACCCAACACCGACGGCGTCACAAAACAATGCGACACCCCCTCCACCTCCAACCACTCCCCCAACACCGCACCCCCGAACACCCCCGGCGGCGCCACCACCAAACACGCCCCCACCGAAAACGCCATCAACCACTCGTACACCGCCGCATCAAAACCCGGCGACGCCACATGCGACACCCGACACCCCGACCACAACCCAAACCGAACCCGCACCTCCTCAACCAAATTCGCCAACCCCCCATGCGACACCACCACCCCCTTCGGCCGCCCCGACGACCCCGACGTATACATCACATACGCCGCATTCCCCACCCCCAACCGACCCACCCGCTCCCCATCCGACACCACACCACCCGACACCCCCTCCACCACCGACACATCATCAACCCGCAACCACTCCACCACCGACGGCACCACCACCCCCCACACCGACAACCCCACCACCGCACCCGAATCCACCAAAATCTCCCGCACCCGCACCTCCGGCAACCCCACATCCACCGGCACGAACACACCCCCCGACTTCACCACCGCCCACACCGCCACCACCAACTCCACCGACCGCGGCACCACCACCCCCACCACCACCTCCGGACCCACCCCACACCCGATCAACACCCGCGCCAACCGATTCGACCACCCATCCAACTCCCCATACGACAACTCCACACCCCCACACGACACCGCCACCCCACCCCCACCCAACCCCACACCCCCCGCCAAAATCTCCGGCAACAACCGCACCCCCACACCCACACCACCCGACACCAACCCCACACCCGACCCCCACACACCCACCCCACCCAACCGCACACCCGGATCCGCTGCTGCGGCGGTGAGGATTCGGGCGAATCCCTCGGCGTCCGCCGGCCCGTGGACGTCGACGACCCACGTGCCGCCCCGGTCCTCCACGTCCACGTCCACGCCGTCGCCCTCGCAGGGCCACCTCTGCGCGACGGCGACGGAACTCTCACCGATGCGCTCGACGCCGAGGGTTTCGCGTATTCCGCCTGTCACCGACCACGCGTCCGCCGCACCGTCTTCGGTGGCGAGAAACCGGTGCCTGCGGGATCTGCGCAGTTGCAGGCCGACGTTCCGGGTCAGTGCGTCGAACGTGAGATTCGGTGTGAGGGTGAGTCGTACGGGTGCGGTGGACCCGCGCTCCCGGTATCCGACCACCACGTCGTCGACACCGGCGCGACTGTGGGCGTATACCGCCAGCGCGGCGAGCAGGACCGCTGCCGGGCCGCCGCCGCTGCGGCGCGCGAGCCGTACGAGGGCGCCGTCGGCGGGAACGGTGACGCGGCGCCGGTTGCCGTCTTCGGGGTCCGGTCCGGGTGGAAACTGTTGTCGCGGTGCTCCGGCCAGCAACTGCTCCCAGTGGCGCCGGTCGTCGGCCCAGGCGTCGCTCTCGCGGTAGCGGGCGTCGGAGGTGAGCGGCACGGTGGGCGGCGCGAACGGCCTTGTGTCCGGCGGCGCGGTCGGGGCCGCCTCCCCCGACTCGTAGGCCTCGGCGGTGCGGCGGACGATCGCCGCCATTCCCGGCTCGTCGTTGACCAGGCGGTGGTAGCGCTGGAACCAGCCGTATCGGCCGTGCGGCAGCCGGAACAGGACGTGCACGTACAGGGGTCCGGTCGCGGGGTCCATCGCGCGGGTCAGTTCCCGGTCGATCCACGTCGCGGCGAGCAGCCCGGGGCCGGTGCCGTCGAGGACGTCGGGACCGGTCACCGCGGCTCCGGCGATCTGACCGGGCTCGGGTCCGTCGAGCACGAAAGTGCTGTGCAGGCCGCGGCATTCGGTCAGCGTCCGGTGCAGTGCGCGGCGGAACCGGTCTTCGTCGAGCGGACTCTCGAGTTCGAGGTACTGGGCGAACGTGTCGTCGGGGAGGTGGGCGCGGAGTACCGCGAGCTGGTCGTAGGTGAGGGGCAGCACCTCACCGGTACTCATGGAATCCCCGTCCGGTCTTGCGTCCCAGGTGGCCGGCCTCGACCAGGGCGACGAGCGTGGCGGGCGGGCGGTAGTGGTCGTCGCCGGTCGACTCGCGCAGCGCGGTCATCGTGTCGCGGACGTTGTCCAGGCCGATCAGGTCGGCGGTCCGCAGCGGTCCCATCGGGTGGCCGAGACAGCCTTCGAACAACGCGTCGGCGGTCTCCGCGTCGGCGATGCCGTCGCCGACGGCGGCGGCCGCCTCGGCGATGCAGAGCATGAGGACCCGGTTCAGCAGGAATCCTGGTCCGTCTCCGACGACGATCCCGGTCTTTCCCAGCGAGGTGAGGAGTGCCAGCGCGCGGTCCAGCGTCTGCGGCGACGTCCGCGGGCCCCGCACCACCTCGACGGTGTCCTTGAGCGGGGCGGGGTTCATGAAATGCAGCCCAACCACCTGTTCCGGCCTGGTGGTGCTCGCGGCGAGCCGGTCGACGGGGATGCCCGACGTGCACGACGCGAGGAGGGTGCCGGGTGCGCACACCCGATCGAGTTCGGCGAAGATCTTCTCCTTGAGGTCGATTCGCTCGGGGACGCATTCGATGACGATGGCGGCGTCGCGCAGATCGGTCAGCTGCCCGGTCCAGCGCACCCGCGCGGTGACCTCGGCGGGTTTCGGACCGTCGGCCCGGCCGAGGAGTATCGCCAGCCGCAGCGAGTCGCGCATCCGGGACCGGGCCCGTTCGACAGCCTGTGGGTCGGGGTCGACGACGATCACGTCATGGCCGGCCTGCGCGAGACATTCGGCCACCCCGGCGCCCATGGTGCCGGCCCCCACCACACCGACGCTCATCGCCTTGCCTTCACTCATCGCGCCGCCTCCGTCGAGAAGCCTGTGTCGTCCTGTTGCACGTACTCCATCGCCACCTCCTGGGTGGGCAGGTCGGGATGAGCCTCGAGTCCGGCGAGCAGCCGCCGGAGGTCGGTGAGCATCGCGGTAGCGGTGCTCCGGTCGAAGAGGTCGGTGGCGTAGTCGAGTTCGAGGGTGAGTGCCGTGGGACCGCGGGTCCACGACAGTCCGAGTTCGACGGGCGACGGGCCGGCCCGATTGTCACCGCCGTCACGCTCCCCGTCGCAGCGCACCGGGAAGTGCTGCACCGCCGAGTCGGCCGCGCGAGGGTCCGCGGACAGCTCCCCGCGTACGGTCTCCACCAGCTCCGGGTAGGTGGGTTCTCCGGACAGGTCCACGGCGACGAGTCGCGGCGGTCTCCCCGGCCCCGCGACGGTGCCCGCCGCCACCTCGTCCTGCGCCGTGTACCAGGCGAGGAGCGTGAGCCAGGCGGCGAGCAGTTCCGGGTGACCCGGCTGCCCGTCGAGCGGCGCCGTCACCCGTGCGGTCGAGTAGCTCGGCGGTTCCGCGCCGGTCGAGGGCTGCCGGGGCCGGTCGGCCGGGACCAGGGGCGGTGCCAACAGCCGCGACTCCGGCGTTGGGGCCGCGTCGGTCAGGAACAAGGAAATGGGTTGTGTGCGAGTCGCTTCCACGACACCGTCGAGGATGCGGACGTACTCGGCGCACAGTGCGGCGGCGGTCTGCTCGGTGAACAGTTCGGTGCTGAACTCGAGCCCGGCCGCCATGCCGTCCTCGCCGCCCCGCTCCGTGGTGACGAGGGTGAGATCGAACTTGGCCGTGCCGGACGGCACCCCGCCGAACGCGATGGCGGCGGGGTCGTCCTGGTCGAACAGCGTCTCGGTGAGTCCGTGCTGCGACTGCAGCGCCGGCAGTTCCTGGTGGACGTGGCAGACGTCGAACAACGGTGTCCGGCTCAGGTCCCGGTCGCCGGTGAGTGCGGTGACGACGCGGTCGAACGGAATCTCCTGGTGTTCGAGCGCACCGAGCACGACGTCGCGCACCCGTGCGCACAGTTCCGAGATGCTCGGCTCGCCGGACAGGTCGGCGCGCAGGGCCACCGTGCTGTTGAAGTACCCGATCATGCCGGACAGTTCCGGCCGGTTGCGTCCGGTGGTCGGTGTGCCGACCACGAGGTCGCGCTGGTGGCTGCGGCTCGCCATGAGGAGGTAGAACGCGGAGAGCAGCACCACGAACAGCGACACGGACTCCCGCCGCGCCACGTCCCGCAGGCTTCGTGTCAGCGTGTCGGAGACGGTGAACGTGTGGAACGCCCCGGTGAAGTTCTTCCGCTCCGGGCGCGGGAAATCGGTGGGAAGCCGCAGCAGCGGGACGTCGTCGAGCACTCGTTTCCAGTATTCGAGTTCGGAGTCGAGCGCGGCGCTCGCGATCAGTTCCCGCTGCCACAGGGCGTAGTCCCAGTACTGGACGGGTAGCGGCGCGAGGTCGGCGGGGCGACCGGCGCGGCGAGCCGCGTACAGGGCGGGCAGTTCCTGCTCGAAGATCCTCGGCGAACCCCCGTCGTTGACGGAGTGGTGGGTGGTGACCTGCAGGACGTGCTCGTCCGGGCCGAGCCTGATGAGCAGTGCCCGCACGAGCGGGTCGGTGGCCAGGTCGAACGGCGCCGACGCGGCCTCGGATACGAGCGCCCGGGCGGCGGCCACCGGATCGTGTTCCCCCGACACGTCGGCGGTGCGGAAGAAGTCGCCGAGAGAGTCGCGGATCCGCAGTTCCGGCTCCCCGTCGACCTCGACGTAGTTGGACAGCAGCACCCGGTGCCGCGCGGCGAGGTCGTCCCACATTCCGCGGACGGCGGATTCGTCGATCGGACCGTGCAGGTCGCTGACCATCGGGAGGTTGTAGATGGTGGTGGGGGCGTCGAGTTGATGATGGAACCACATGCGTACCTGGCCGAACGACATCACGTGCCGTCCCCGGGGTGTGATCGGTGGCAGCCCACCGGCCGCGGACGTGCCGTCCGCGAGGAGCGCGGCGAAGTCCGCCACCTTCGGCCGTTCGTAGAGATCGATGAGTTTGGGCCGGACTCCGTACCGGTCCGACACCCGGTCGACGAGTTGCATGCCGATGAGCGAGTTTCCGCCGAGGTCGAAGTAGTCGTCTTCGGCGTCGACGTCCCTCTCGGTGTGGAGCAGTTCGCGCAGGGTCGCCTGCAGCCAGTCGAGGCTGTCCTCCGGTGCCGCGGGAACCGGCCGCGGGCCCGGTTCCGCCGCAGCACCGTCGGGGGTGCCGCTCCAGTCGGGACGGCCGGGAAGGTCGAACCAGCACCGTGACCCGCGCAGCGGGTGACCGGGAAGGCGTACCCGCCAGGCGGAGTCGTCGCCCGCGTCGACGGCCGCCCAGTCGAGGTCGACGCCACGCTCGTACAGCCCGGCGAGGAGGTCCGTGACCGCGTCGGCCGTGTCCGGCGCACGGAGTATGTCGGCGTCCCGGCTGCCGCGGAGCGCGTCGGCGAGCAGTGCGCCGAGGCGTCCCGCCGGGCTCGGCTCGACGAAGACGACGGGTCCGTCCGCGAGCATCCCCTTCGCGACGGCGACGAGTCGGTCCGTGTCGAATGTGGGGTTCTCGGCCGCGGCCGCGATGTCGGCGGCGTCCACCGCCGACAGCGGATCCCGCAGGTACCGGGCGGCGTAGCGGGACACTCCGCCGCTGAGGACGGCGTCGACGGTGACGCCGGCCGCGCGGAGTTCCCGGTGGACCGCGATCTGCCCGGCGAGGAGGTCCGCCTCGCCGCCGGTGGCGGGAAGCTCCGGCGGCAGGTCGCGGCCGCGCAGCGCGGCAGGCATCCGGTCGGGCGAGAGCAGCAACGCCACGGCGGGACGCGGCCGGGTGGCCGGCGCGGAGTCGTCGTCGCGGGCGCCGAGTTCGGCGGCGCGCACGGCGAGCGACCGCGAGAGTTCGGCAATGCTGCGTGCCTGCACCGCCACCCGGTGGTCGTGGTGCGGGCGGCCGCGGTTGAGGGTGAAGACGACGTCGTCGAGGTCGTGCGCGCGTACTGCCGTCGCCAGTTCGGCGCACAGCGTGGCCAGCGCGCCCGTGCTCTTCGCCGACACCGCGACCAGTCGAGTCGTGCCGTCGTGGGGCCGGGCGCCGGCGGCGCGCTCCGGCGGCTGTTCCACCACGCAGTGCGCGTTGATGCCGCCGAGGCTGAACGAACTCACCCCCGCCCGCCGCGGCCCGGTCGGATCGCTCCACGTCCGGGCAGCGGTGACCACCTCGATGCCGCTGCCGGCCAGATCGACTCCGCCGGTGGGGTGTTCGAAGTGCAGCGACGGGTACAGCTCGCCGTGCTCGACGGCGAGGACCGCCTTCACGAGGCCGGAGACCCCGGCCGCGTGGTCGAGGTGCCCGATGTTCGTCTTCACCGAACCGATCGGCAGGACGCCCGGCCCGTCCCGGAACGCGGCCGCGATGCCCTCGAGTTCGACGGCGTCGCCCAGCGGAGTTCCCGAACCGTGCGCCTCCAGGTACCCGGCATCATCCGGGGTGAGACCCGCATTCTGCCAGGCCCGGGCAATGACGGCCGCCTGCGCCCGGGCGCTCGGGGAGCTGATCGTCGCGGACGAATGGCCGCTGGAGACCGTTGCGGTGCCCCGGATCACGGCGTGGACCGGGAGCCGGTCGGCGCGGGCGCGCGCCATCGTGGTGAGGAGTAGCGCCGCTCCCCCCTCCCCGACCGCGGTGCCGTCCGCGCCGGCATCGAACGCGCGGCACCGCCCGCCCGGTGACATCAGTTCCGCGGAGCCCTCCGCCATGTCGGCCCGGATACCGTTCACCCGCAGGCTCACTCCGCCGGCGATGGCGAAGTCTGCGTCACCCGACCGCAACTCCCGGCAGCCGTGGTGCACCGCGATGAGCGACCCGTTGCATCCCGAATCGACGGCGTAGCACGGTCCGGTGAGGCCGAGGTGGTACGCGATCCGGGCGGGGACGGCGAACGGGACGTTGCCCAGGGTGCTCAGCACACCCGGTTCCGCCCACATCGCCGGATACGTCGACGCGGCGGCGCTGAACACCACCGCCGTCGCGCTGTCCCGGAAATCGCTCACCGAATAGCCGGCGTCCTCGACCGCCTGATACGCGAGTACCAGTGCGAGCCGTTGTTGCGGATCGATCAGAGACGCTTCCCGTTTCGACAGCGTGAAGTAGGAGTAGTCGAACGTGGAGATGTCCTCGACGAAACCCATCGGGTGGTAGTGGGACGGCGGCCCCAGCCCGGTCGCCTCGGCCCGGGACCGCGACAGCGGACGCACCGAATCCCGGCCCGCCGCGAGGTTGGCGCGGAATTCCGCCAGGTTCGCGGCCTCGGGGTAGCGCGCGGCGATACCGACCACGGCGATGTCGTCCTCGCCCGGTGTGGGATGTCGCGCGGTCACGGTTGCCTCCTCCCGGCTGGGTCAGAACTCGTAGGTGGCGGGCGCGGACGCCTCGCTGTCGGTGGGATTAGAGAGCGCCTCGGCCTGCGCCGCCACGGTGACGAGGTCGAACAACTGGCCCACCCGCAGGGCTCCGGGCCACTGTTCGTCGAGACGCCGCTGCAGTTCCACGACGCGGTGGGAGTTGCCGCCGACGTCGAAGAATCCGTCCTCGGGACCGAAGTCGTCGTGCCCCAGCACGGCCGCCCACTGTTCGGCCACCGACCGTTGCAGCACCGTCCAGCGGGGTCGCGCCGCCGGCTCCGCCTCGGAAACGAGTGCGCGCAGCGCGTTCTCGTCCACCTCGCCGCCCGCCGTTCGCGGGACCGCTCCGAGTGCGACGAACCGGGCGGGCACCGAGCGGGCGTCGAGCCGTGCGGCGCTGAACTCCCGCAGGTCTTCCGCCATCGGCAGCACGGCCGCCGCGGCCGCGGGCACCCAGAATGCCGTGACACCGGTCGCGGTCGTGAGGACCACGGCCTCGCGGACCGCCGGGTGACTCTCCACGACGTCCGCGACCGACCGTGCCCGCGATCCGGCGGCGTCGACGGTCAGCAGTCGTCCCGACCGGGTCCACCGGGCGAGCGCGCCCGTCCGGACCATCCGCGCGCCCGGGGGCCCGAACGGGTGCGCCACGAACGTGGCGGCCGCCGCGCGTGCCGAGGTGTGGTGCTCCCGCGTGTCGGCGGCGTACACCGCTCCGGTCACACCCTCGGGGGCGAGCTGCAGCCGGGGGTCGAGCACGAACGTCCCCGCCGCCGCGCTCCATTCACGGATCCGGGTGCGCTCGTCCGGGGCCAGCAGGTCGACGGCGCCGACGGGGACGCTCGGATCCGCGACGAACGCGGCGAGGATCGTGGTGAACCGCTCGGCGAGGGCCCGCACGGTCGCCTCGTCGAAAATGTCGGTCGCGTATGTGAATCCGGCCGCCATCCCTTCCGGGGTTCCGCAGTCGTCGTACCGTTCCCGCATCGTCAGGTGCAGGTCGAACAGGGAGACCTCGACGTCGGGTTCGAGAATTTCGGCTTCGAGGTGCGGGAGCGCGAGATCGGGGTGCTCGGTGTTGCGGAACTCGAGCAACACCTGGAACAGCGGTGAATGGGACTGGGAGCGAGGCGGGTTCAGTGCTTCCACCACCCGCTCGAACGGGACGTCCGCGTGTGCGTAGGCTGCGAGGTCGGTCTCGCGGACCTGCTCGAGCAAATTCTCGAACGTCCCCGACACGTGGGTCCGCAGCACGAGTGTGTTCACGAACATGCCCACCACGTCGTCGAGGACGGCCTCGCCGCGGCCGGCGACCGGCGACCCGATCACCACGTCGCCGGAGCCGCCCGAGCGGGACAGCAGCACGGCGAGGGCGGTGTGCACGATCATGAACACGGTGCACCGCCGGGTCCGCGCCAGCGCCACCGCCTCGCGGTGCAGGTCGGCGCCGATCGTGAACGTGACCCGGTCGCCGGCGGCCGACCGGCGGGGCGGGCGGTCACGGTCCGTGGGCAACTCGGTCACGGCCGGCGCGCCGGCGAGGGCGGACCGCCAGTAGCCGAGTTGCCGGGACAGCAGGGAGTGCGGGTCGTCCTGCGAGCCGAGGAGTTCCCGCTGCCACACGGTGTAGTCGGGGTACTGCACCGGCAGCGGCTCCCATCCGGGCGCGCAGCCCTCGGACCGCGCGGTGTAGGCCGTCAGCACGTCGCGGGCGAGCGGAACCATCGAGAACCCGTCGGCCGCGATGTGGTGCACCACGACGACGAGGACGTGCCGGCGGTCGCCGAGCGCGAACAGCCGAGCCCGCATCGGCACCTCGGCGGCGACGTCGAATCCCGCGGACACGAGATCCGAGATCTGTCCCGGTACCGAATCTTCGGATGCCGACACGGTGAGCTGTGCGACGTGCCCCGCACCGACGATCACCTGGGTGGGTCCCGTGTCGCCGTACGGGTACCGGGTGCGGAGCGATTCGTGCCGTTCCACGACGTCGGCGAGGGCGGCGGTCAGCGCGTCGACGTCGAGGTCCCCCGACAGGCGGACGATCATCGCGACGTTGTACGCGGGCGAGGACGGGTCGAACTGGTTGAGGAGCCACATCCGGTGCTGTGCCCACGACAGCGGTACCGGGTCGGGGCGCCGGGGCACCGCCACCGCGGGGCGGGCCTCCCCGCCCGCGGTCTCGCGGGCGATCCGCGCCGCGAGCGCCCGCACGGTCGGGGCCTCGAACACGTCCCGCACACCGACGTCCGCACCGAGCGCGGAGTTGATGCGCGCGACCACCTGCGTCGCGGTCAGCGAGTTGCCACCGGACGCGAAGAAGTCGTCGTCGGCTCCGACGACGCCGGTCCCGAGGACGTCGGCGAACACGTCGGCCACCGCGGACTCGAACGGGGTGGCGGGCGCACGGAAGACGCGGGGGGCGAATTCGGGTTCGGGCAGTGCGTGCCGGTCGACCTTGCCGTTGGCTCCCAGCGGAAGCCGGTCGAGGACGGTCACCGAGGCGGGCACCATGAACGGCGCGAGCACCGATGCGGCGAACTGCAGCACCTCGGTCGTGTCGAGATCCGCGCCGTCCCCGGCCGTGACGTACCCGGCGAGGACCGCCTCGGCGGCGGGTGTGCGGCGCACCACGACCACCGCCTGCGCGACACCGGGGCAGCGGGTGAGCGCCGCCTCCACCTCCCCGGGCTCGACTCGCTGGCCACGCAGCTTGACCTGGAAGTCGTTGCGGCCCAGATATTCCAGACGTCCGTCCTTCGTCCATCGCATCAGATCCCCGGTGCGGTACATCCGCGAGCCCGGGTGGTCGAACGGGTTCGCCACGAATGCGCCGGCAGTCGCGCCGGCCCGCCGGTGGTAGCCGCGCGCCAGCCCGTCCCCCAGCACGTACAACTCACCCACCACCCCGACCGGCACCGGACGCAACCACTCGTCGAGGACGAGTTCGCGGACGCCGCGCATCGGGTGGCCGATCCGGACGGGATCGCCGGGGGTCATCGGATCGCCGATGTTCGACATCACCGTCGTCTCCGTCGGGCCGTAGCCGACGAGCAGGGTGCGCCCGGCCGCCCAGCGTGCCAGCAACTCCGGCGGGCAGCGCTCGCCGCCGACGACGAGGGCGTGCAGCAGCCGCAGACCTCGCGGGTCGATCGTTGCCAGGACCGCCGGGGTGGTGAATGCGTGCGTGATCCGCTCTGCCGCAAGCAGTTCCGTCAGCGCGGCGCCGCCGTACACGTGCGGCGCCGCGATCACCAGTCGCGCGCCCGCGCCGAACGCCATGAGGTATTCGAGCATCGTCGCGTCGAACCCGGGCGACGCGAGATTCAGCACCCGGGACGCGTTCGTCGTCCCATACCGGGTGCGCTGGTCGATCGTGAAGTTCTGCAACCCCGCATGGGTGATCACGACGCCCTTCGGCGCGCCCGTCGACCCGGACGTGTACATCAGGTACGCCGGGTGTCCCGGTCGCAGCGGCACGACCCGGTCCTCGTCGGTGATCGGCCGGGACTCCCACCTCCGCGTCGGACCCGGGTAGTCGAGGAGCAGCCATTCCACGCCGTCCGGCATCCGGTCGCGCTGTTCGGCGACGGTGAGTCCCACCGCGGCCCCGCAGTCGGCGAGGATGTCGGTGATTCTCGCGGACGGCAGGCTCGGATCCACCGGCACGAACGACGCACCCGATTTCGCCACCGCCCACACCGCCACCACCAGTTCCACGGATCGGACGAGCCCGATCGCCACGTGGTCCTCGGGCCCGATTCCGCGGCGGATCAGCACCCACGCCAGGCGGTTCGACCAGTCGTCTAGTTCGCGATACGACATCACCGCGTTGCCGTACGACAGCGCGACGGCGTGCGGGTCCCGCGCGGCCGCGGCGGAGAGGATCTCCGGCAGCAGCCGGGTGGTGCCGGTGGGCCGACCGCGCACCGGCACCAGAGCCTCGCGTTCGCCGGGGGACAGCAGATCGAACCGGGCCAGCGGAACGTCCGGGTCCGCGACCACCGCGTCGAGGAGCCGCACGTAGCGTTCGGCGAACTTCCGCACGGTCGCGGCGTCGAAGATGTCGGTGGCATAGGTGAATCCGGCGCTGATCCCGGCGGGTTCCCCGCTCTCCCCGAACCTTTCGGCCAGGGTCAGCTGCAGGTCGAACGTGGAGACGGAGACACCGAGGTCGATCTCGTGCACGTCCAGTTCCGGCAGGATCGGGGTGGGCCGCTCGACGTCCTGGAATTCGAACAGCACCTGGAACAGCGGCGCGTGGGCGGTGGTGCGCGGGAGCGCGAGTGCCTCGACGACCCGTTCGAACGGCACCTCGGCGTGCGCGAACGCCTCCAGGTCGCGGTCCCGGACGGCCGCGAGCACCGCGGCGAACGAGTCGGCGCCGTGGACCGGGGTGCGCAGTGCCAGGGTGTTGACGAACATCCCGACCACGTCGTCGAGGACGGCCTCTCCGCGTCCCGCCACCGCGGATCCGATCATCACGTCGGCGGTGCTCCCCAGGCGGGACACCAGGACCGCGAACGCCGCGTGGGTCACCATGAACACCGTCGCATCGTGCTCCCGCGCCAGGGCGACCACCTTCCGGTGCAAGCGGTTCCCGATGTCGAACGACTCCCGCGCGCCGGTGAGCGTCCGGTGTTCGGGACGGGGCCGATCCATCGGCAGGTCCGTCACGATCGGCGCGTCGGCGAGCACGGAACGCCAGTACCCGAGCTGGCGGGACATCAACGAGCGCGGATCGTCCTCCGCGCCGAGCAGCGCCCGCTGCCACACGCTGTAGTCGGAGTACTGCACCGGGAGCGGCACCCAATCCGGCGCGTGTCCCCGCACCCGGGCGGTGTACGCGGACGTCACGTCCCGGGCGAGCGGTCCGAGCGACAACGCGTCCGCCGCGATGTGATGGACCACCAGGGCCAGGGCGTGATCCTGCGGACCGAGCTCGAACAGGTGCGCCCGCAACGGAACCTGCGCGGTCACCTCGAAGCCCGCGGACAGTGCCGCGGCGAGCCGGTCCCGGAGTTCGCCGTCCCCCGACACCGGGACCGCGCGGAGGCGGCGCACCGCGTCCGCCGCCGGAATCACCGACTGCACGGGCGTGTCGCCCCGCATGGGGAAGATCGTTCGCAACGCCTCGTGCCGGTCCACGACGTCGGTCAGCGCGGCGTGCAGTGCGTCGACGTCGAGGGGGCCGCGCAACCGGAACGCGGCCGCGATGTTGTAGGCGGGCGACGTCGTGTCGAACTGGTCGAGGAACCACATCCGCGTCTGTGCCAGGGACACCGGTGCCGCGGCGGACCGGCCGGTGGCCACCAGCGGCGGCCGTCTCGCCGAGTCCGCCTGGGACACCCGGGCGGCCAGCGACCGCACCGTCCGCGCCTCGAACACGTCGCGCACTCCCACGGCCGCACCGAGCACACTCTGAATCCGCGCGACGACCTTCGCCGCGACCAGCGAGTTGCCACCGAGGGCGAAGAAGTCGTCGTCGACCCCGACCGCGGGCACCCCGAGAAGCGCCGCGAACACGACCGCGATCGCCTCCTCGGCGGGGGTGCCCGGGGCCACGAACTCGGCACCGGAATCGTTGGCGGGCACCGGAAGTGCCGCCCGGTCCAGTTTCCCGTTGACGGTGAGCGGCAGCCGCGCGAGGATCGTCACCGACGCCGGGACCATGTACGACGGCAGCGCGGTTGCCGCGAACTCCAGCACGGCCCCCGGATCGACGGCCGCACCCGCCTCGGGCACCACGTACGCAGCAGGCGCCGGACCGGTCACCGGATCCTCGTGCAGCGTCACCACCGCCTGCGCGACGCCCTCGCATCGGCCCAGCACCCACTCGACTTCGCCGAGTTCCACCCGGAATCCGCGGATCTCGATCTGGAGGTCGTCGCGTCCGAGGTAGTCGAGACCACCGTCCCGCCGCCACCGCACCACGTCCCCGGTCCGGTACATCCGGTCCCCCGACGCATCCGCGACGAAGCGGGTGGCGGTGAGCCCGGCGCGGCCGAGGTAGCCGCGCGCCACCTGCGGTCCCGCCACGTACAGTTCGCCGGCCACACCGACCGGAACCGGATGCAGCCGCGCGTCCAGCACCGACACCCGGAGCCCGGGAATCGCCCGACCGATCGAGCTCGTCCACGCGGCGTCGGCGAGCGCGCGGCCGAGCTGGAGGTGGGTGACGTGCACCGTCGTCTCGGTGATGCCGTACATGTTCACGAGCACGGGTGCGTGTTCGCCGCGTCGGGAGTACCAGCGTTCCAGCTGCCCGAAGTCGAGCGCCTCGCCGCCGAGCACGATGTAGCGCAGCGGCGTGGGGCCGGAGTCGCCGGCCGCCTCGGTGGCCTCGATCAGCTGGGAGAACGCCGTCGGCGTCTGGCTCAGCACCGTCACCCGCTCACGGCGCAGCAGCGCGAGGAACGCGGCGGGTGTGCGGGCGGTGTCGAGGTCGACGACGACGAGCGTGCCGCCGTGCAGCAGTGCGCCCCACAACTCCCAGACCGAGAAGTCGAACGCCGGGGAGTGGAACATCGTCCACACGTCGGTGTCACCGAACCGGAACAGGTCCCGGGTGCCGGTGAAGAGGGAGACCACGTTGCGGTGCGACACCGCGACGCCTTTCGGCCGGCCCGTCGATCCCGACGTGTAGACGACGTAGGCCAGCGAGTCCGGATCGGCCGGTGCCCGTTCCGTCTCGGTCAGCGGGTCCGCGGATCGGCCGTCGAGTTCGGGGTCCTGCGAATCGAGAAACAGCACCGGAACGTTCGACCCGGGCAGCGCGGCCGCGGTGTCGCGGGTCGCGAGCACACACACCGGCCGGGCGTCGGCGACGACGAGCGCCGAACGCTCACCGGGGTGATCCACGTCCACCGGCACATACGCGGCGCCGGTCTTGACGACCGCGAGGAGTGCGACGACGAGCGCCGCCGTCCGCGGCATCGCGACGGCGACCGTCGACTCTGGTCCTGCCCCCAGCGAGAGAAGGTGCCGGGCAAGGCGGTTCGACCGGGCATCGAGCTCGCCGTACGTGAGGCGCTCCCCGCCCGACACGACGGCGGGGGCGCCGGGGCTCCGCGCGGCCCGGTCTTCGAACAACGCGCCGAGCGTCGTCCGGTCGGCGGCGTCCGCCTGCCGGGTCGACCAGTCCCGCAGCAGGGCGCGTTCGGCCGGGTCGACCAGGTCGATGTCCCCGACCGCGACGGACGGATCCGCGACACCCGCCGCGGCGGTCCGCACGAACCGCTGGGCGAGCCCGTCCACGGTGGCGGCGTCGAACAGGTCCGTCGCATAGGCGAAGCGGGCCGTCCCGTCCGACACCGTCACCCGCAGGTCGAGGTCGCCGAGTTCCCCGCCGGAGTCCGAGAATTCGAGCAGCACCTGGAAGAGCGGTGCGTGGGACGCGGACCGCGGCCGGTCGAGGGCCTGGGCGATGGCGTCCACCGGTACGCCGCGATGAGCGCTCGCCCGCTCGGCGGCGTCCCGGACCGTGTCGACGACGTCGCCGAACCGATCCGCGCCGCGGACCCGGGTCCGCGACACCACCACGTCGGTGTCCGTCCGCAGTCCGAGGACGAGGTCGCCGGTACGAGCCGAACGTGCGAGCACCAGCGCGAGCACCGCGTGCGTGACTGTGGCCGCGTCCGTGCGATGCGCCTCGGCGAACTCTGCGAGCCCGCTTCGCAGTTGCGGGTCGAGTGCGACGGCCACGGCGGCGCTGCGGTGGGACGGTCGTGCGGGCCGCGGACGGTCGGTGGGCAGATCCAGCAGCGGCGGTGCACCCGCCAGCGTGCGCGTCCAGAAGTCGAGACGGGCCGTCTCCCCGTGGACGGTGCCGACGGGGGCGTCCGCGCCGGCCGCGAGGAAGTCGCCGAGCAGTTCCACGAATCGCCGGTGATGGGCGCCCACCTCGCCGGGGTCGTACCGGTGCGGGTTGGCCAGGAAATGGACGAACGTGCGGACCGGGGCGCCGCTCTGGTACACGTTGACGAGCAGGTCGTCGACCGGGCCGGACGTGACGATGTGGTACTCGCCGACGAGCGGCCCGAGGGCGAGTTCCTGATGGAAGAGCATCACGTTGACCATCGGTCCCGACAACGACTCCGCGGCAGCGGCCCCCGCGTCGCGCCGGATGTCGCCGAGCCCGAAACGCTGATGCCGCAGCGCACCCATCAGGTCCAGTTGCACCCGCTCGATCAGTTGCCCCACGGTGTCCTCGGGCCGGATCCGCACGGGAAGCGGCACGACACCCGCGACCATTCCGCCGGACCGCCGCAGGGTCGCGGTGGTGCGCGCCGACACCGGGATCTTCACGAGCACGTCCCGGCGTCCCGTCATCCTCGACAGGTAGCAGGCGAACGCGGCGATGATCGCGGCGGTTCCGTGGGTGCCTGCGACGCCCAGCGCCCGCTCCGCGGCGTCCGGGAGAGGACCGGCGGCGTCGGTGCTCGTGGCAACGGCGGGCCCGGTCCGCCTGGCCAGTGTCGATCCGGGCCCGAGACCGCTGATCCGATCGGCCCAGAACTGCCGGTCCGCGGCGAAGCGGCTCGACGAGCGGTACTGCTGGTCGGCGTCGTACAGATGCCTGGGGTCCGCGGCCTCACCGGGTGGCAGGTCCCGGCCGAGCACCTCCGCCGAGTACCGGGCCGCGATGCGGTTGAGCATCGTCATCGCACCGTAGCCGTCCAGGGCCACATGGTGAATCTTGCTGTACCACAGGTAGTGCTCGTCACCGACCCGGAGGATCGACGATTCGACGAGCCGGTCGCGGGTCGGATCGAGCGGGGTCTCGCAGTCGGCGCGCATCCACCGGCGGGCGGCGTCCACCGGTTCGGCGTCGCCGCGGAAGTCCACCAGCCCGACCGACCGGTCCGCAGCGGGGTCGACCATCTGGAACGGCTGGCCGTCCCGGTCGATCAACCGGAGAAACGGCGATCCGAATTCGTCCGCGGTCGCGACGGTGGCCGCCCGCAGGACGTCGACGTCCAGGTCGCCGCGGATTTCGACGTACTGGGCGATGCACAGCGGCACGTCGGGGGCCAGTTGCTGGGCCAGCCAGGTCTCGTATTGGGCCGAGGACAACGGGAACGGTGTTCCGGCGCTGCCCACGGCCTCGGTATGGTGCTCACGCAACGCCACCACCTCCGCTGGGCAGCAGCCGGCGCAACGCCGCCTCGTCCACCTTGCTGCTCGGCGCGAGTGGGAGCGCGCCGAGTGCGAGGAAGCGGTCGGGCACGGCCTGCGCGACGAGTCGTTCGGCACAGTGCGCGATCAGGTCGCGGGGTGTGGGCAGCAGGGTCGCCGCCGCTGCGGGCACCCAGAACGCGGTCAGTGCCGTCTCCCCGTGTTCGTCGGCGGTCGCGAGGACCACCGCCTGGTGGATCGCGGGGTGACTCTCCAGTGCGGCCTCCACCGCGTGCCTCTCGACGCGGGCGCCCCGCACCTTCACCTGCCCGTCGAACCGGCCGCAGAATTCGATGTCGCCGTGCGGGTCGACGCGCGCGAGGTCGCCGGTGTGATACATCCGGGCGCCCGGCCGCTCCGCGAAGGGGTCGGCGACGAACCGGGCCGCGGTGGCGGCGGGGCGGGACGCGTAGCCCTCGGAGATCTGGGGACCGCCGACGTACAGGTCCCCGACCGCCCCGTACGGCACCTCGACCAGTTTCGCGTCGAGGACGTACGCCGTGCTCGCGCCCAGTGGTCTGCCGATCGGCGCGATCGAGGCGGGGACGTCGCGCACCGGATGGGCGAGGCAGCTGACGGTCGTCTCCGTCGGACCGTACTCGTTGCTCAGCGGAACGCCGGGCAGCACCGCCCGGTGCTGGGCGACGAGCACACCCGGAAGAGCCTCGCCCGCAAGCGTCACCAACCGCAGGCGCTCACGCAGCGGGGTGAGGTGCGGCAGCAGCAGCCGGTAGAAGGACGGGGTCGCCACCAGGTGGGTGGCCCGCCACGTCCGGGCGAGCGCGGCGACCGCCTCGGCGTCCATCAGTTCGTGCGCGGCCGGGAGCACACTGGTGCCGCCGGTGCACAGCGCCCAGAGGGTCTTCAGCAGGGAGCCGTCCCAGGTGAGGCGGAACGCGGAGAACGTGACCAGGTCGCCCTCCTCGTAGTCGTAGTCCCGGCCGTCGACCATGCTCGCGAGGTTGGCGCGGCTCGCGACCACGGCCTTGGGGGTGCCGGTCGATCCGGACGTGGTGATCACGTACGCAGGGGCGGCGGCGGGCACGTCTCCGGGAAGTTCGGCCGCCGGTTCGTCTTCGGGCGCGGGGCCCCGGTCCCGGTCGTACAGTGCCGGAACCCGCCCGCCCGCACTGCGGGCCAGTGCCTCGACCGCTTCCGGTGCCGTTTTCGGATCCGCGGACCCGAAGACGATGGCGCCGCAGTCGATGTCGCCGAGGAGTGCGCGGAGTTGCCGCGCCGGATGTCCGGGCTCGATCACGCACCACGCCGCGCCCAGCCGCAGCGCCGCGATCATCGCCACGACCGTCTCGACGCTCTGCCGCTGGTGGATCAGCACCACCTGGCCGGGCCGTACGCCCAGGGCCGCGAGTCGGCGCGCCAATGCCTCGCTCACCGAGTCGAGTTCGCGGTACGTCAGCGACCGGTCACCGATCACGATCGCGGTCCGGCCGGGAACCCGACGGCACTGGCGGAGGATCCCGGACGTCACTCCGCCGCTCGCGACCACGTCCGTCATGGCGTCACGTCTCCCTCGAGAACCGTGACATGATCGGCGTTCGGTGCCGCCGCACTGCGGACGTCGTTGCACAACAGCAGCATCCGATCGGGATTCGCGTCGACGACGTCGAAGCCCGCGAATCGCAGCGTCACCAGCATGACCCGGTTGACGTCGGTCGGCACGAACTCGGCGAGCGCTCGCCGGCCGTGGGCGCGGGCCCGCTCCACGACGTGCCGGATCAGCGCCGTCCCGACGCCACGGGACATCACCCGGCACGACATCAGCAGCAGTTGCAGGACCGAATCGCCGCCGCGGATCTCCGAGACCGCCAGACCGATGGTGCCGTACCCGCCGAACCGGTCGCCGAGCGACGCGACGAGCACCTCGTGATCGTCGGAGGCGCAGAGCCCGCGCAGGTCGTCGATTCCGAAAGTCCTTCCTGTCGTGTTCAGTTGGTGAGACCGCACGGTCAGTTCGTGGGCGCGCTCGAGGTCGTCCTCGTTCGCCCGGCGGACCGTCATGACCAGTTCGAGCGAGGCCAGGAACTCGGCGTTCGACCCGTGGAACTCCTGTTCGCTCACCTGCCGGATCCGTTCGGCGCGGTACAGCGACCTCCGCTGCCTCGCCTCCGCGGTGACGGCGGGCGGCGTCAACTCGGGAAGGTCGGGGAACGACGCGATCTGTTCGGCGGGATAGCACCGCACCGGGGGCAGCGCCTCGGACACCTCGGCGCGCTCGACGGGATCGTTGTCGACGAAGGCGATCGTGTCGAGGCCCAGGTTCAGTGTTTCCGCGATGCGGCGCACGGCCTCCGACTTCGGGCCCCACCCGACGTCGATGGCGCAGAACAGTTCCTCGATGCCGTGCATCCGCAGGTGCGCGGCCGCGGGTTCGAATTCGCCGCGGCTCGCCACGGCATGCAGGATTCCGCGACGGTCGAGCACGTCCAGGGCGCGGAGCGCGTCCGCGGTCGGCACGGCAGCGTCGTGTTCGAGGACGACCCCGTCCCAGATGGTGTCGTCGAGATCCCAGACCACGCACTTGACCGTCTGTGCCATCGCGATCACATCCCGCGCCCGGGTCGGTCCGGCAGGCGCCGGAGCAGTGCACTGCTCCACGCCGCGACCGGGCTGCTGTTCATGATCACGCAGTAATCGCCGGGCGCCTGCGCGGACGCGGCGCGCTCGAGGTTCGCCACCACGTCGACGGAGCCGAGGTGTCCGTACCGGGCGAGGTTGTCGCGGCAGACGGGATCGATCGCGACGTCGAGCGCCTCCTGCCAGAACGCGAACGCGCCGAGGGACAGGTTCTGCATGAGGAACACGCCGATCCCGTCCTGCTGCAGCCCGTTCCGGGCCAGCAGCTCCGCGTTGATCTCCGTGAACCGCTTCCGGCTCTCGACCGCCAGGCGAAACGAGTACGTGGGTTCGTCGGCGCATTCCTCGACCCAGTCGGCTTCGCGGACGTCGCGGTAGTCGATGTGGAAGAGGTCGGCGTATTTGCCGTCGCTGCGGATCATCTGGTCGACGAGTTCGTACCGCCCGGTCCCCGACGTCGTCAGCAGGACCGCGGCCGCTCCGTCGCCGAGGAGCGTCATCGGCGATCGGTACCGCGACCGGGTTGGTGTCTTCGCCGCCGCGACGACGAGCACGTTCTGGCAGCGGGGGTCGCCGCGGAGCATCGCCGACGCGAGCGTGAACGCCGCCGAGACGGACACGCACCCGAGGTCCCCCACGCCGGTCGTGAACGCCTGGGTCGCGCCGAGGCGGTGCTGCAGCCGGGTCGCCTCGGACGCGAGCAGATACTGCGGAACCCGGCCCTGGACGAGCAGCAGCGCGTCGAGTTGGGTGGCGTCGAGGCCGGACGTGCGCAGCGCCTCCTCCGCCGCGGCCTGCGCCAGATCCACTTCGGCGAGACCGATTCCGATCCGCACCGTGTCGATGCCGAGTGCCAGCGCGTGCTCGCGCTGCGCGATCGGCAGTTCGTCGAGTTCCGGCAGTCCCGCCACGGTCACCTCGTCGTCGGGAAACCACAGCGCGACCGACTCGATCGTGACCGGCGGATCAGCCGTCATCGCACACCTCCCCCGAGGACGTAGTCACCGATCTGGAGTTCGGCGACCTCGGTCGAGCCCTCGATGATCTGCATGACCTTCGCGTCGCGGAAGAAGCGCCCCACCCTGCTGCCGGGGACACAGCCCGCGGCACCGAGCACCTGGACCGCCTGCCCGCTCACCGATGCGGCGACGCGGGCGGCGGCGTACTTCGCGGCGATCGTCGTGAACAGCGCGCTCGGCTCGTGCGCATCGCGTTGCTCGGCGGCCCGTTCGCACAGGGCGCGGGCACCGGCCGCGTCGACCCAGCTGCGTCCGAGGATCGCGCGGACCGAGTCGTGCTCGGACAGCACGGCGCTGCCCTGCACCCGGGTGGACGCGTGCGCGACAGCGTCGGCGAGGCACCCGCGCGCCATCCCGGCGCACCCCCACGCCACCGTGTACCGGCCGTGGTCCAGGGCCGTTCCGACGACGTGGGACAGCCCGAATCCCGGCGGTGCGATCAGGTGGTCGGCGGGGACGACGACGCCGTCCAGCGCGATGTGCGCGATCCGGGCGCCGCGCATGCCCAGCTGCCCGGAGACCGGTTCGACGGTCACCCCCAGCGCGTCCGTTTCGACGAGCGCGGTGGTCAGCCCGGCCGGTGACCGGCCGAGAACGAGCAGGACGTCCGCCACCTCACCGAACGTGACCCACAGTTTCCGACCGGTGATCCGGTGGTCCGGGCCGTGCTCCTCGAAACTGGTAGTCACGGAGGAGAGGTCGCTGCCGGCCCCGCTCTCGGTGGCGGCGAATCCGGCGAGGAGCTCGCCGGTCGCCAGGGCAGGCACCCACCGTGCCCGCTGTTCGGCGGTGCCCCACCGGTCGACGGCGGCGTTCACCATCCCCTGCACGGTCAGCAGCGAACGCAACGACGTGCAGACCGCACCCAGTCTTTCTGCGACCGAGCCGAGTTCGGCGGCGTTCAGGCCCAGTCCCCGGCAGTCCGTCGTCCGGTCCAGCCCGAGGACACCCGCCTTCGCGGCGGCCTCGACGACCTCGACCGGCAGCCCGGTCTCGTCCCAGCTGCCTGCGTCGGTCTCGGCGGAGGCGACAAGCGTGTCGATACCGATCACGGCGACGCCCCGTCCGTCGCACGAAGCTGCTCGCCCCGCTTCCTCCGTATGAACCCCGCAACCCGGGCCGCGGTGCGGAAGTTGTCGAGGTCGAGATCCTCCACCTCGACCACGACGTCGTGGGAGCCTTCGATGTACGTGACGATCTCCAGTGCCCGCAACGAACTCACCAGTCCCAGGGTGAAGTAGTCGTCGTCGGGACCGAGTTCCGTCGACGTGATCGAGCTCAGGTACTGCCGTAGCTGCTCGATCAGCTCGTCATGGGACTCGGGCACAGGTGCATTTGCTGTGTCCATGGGCCTGGGATTCCCATTTGGACCAGCGTTCAATCATCGTGCTCTCAGGCGGCGAGCAGCCCCGGCAGTCCCCACTCCGCCGCGAGCAGTTCGTAGGAGCGCAACCGGTCGGTGTGATCGTGGGTGACGCTGGTGATCACCAGTTCGTCGGCGTCGGTGAGCCTTCGCAGGCTGTCGAGTCTGTCCGCGACGGTGGCCGGTGCCCCCACGAACTGGGTGATCAGCCGGTCCTCGACCAACGCGCGTTCCGTGTCGCCCAGCGCTGCGGTGTGTGCCGGGTCGGGATACGGGATCGCGCCGTGCCCACTGCGGATGCTGTGCGTCCAGTGCCCGAACGTCGACGCCAGTTCCTGCGCGGTCGCATCGTCCTCCGCCACGACCGTGTCGGCGGAGACGACGACGTAGGGCCTCTGCAGGTACGCCGACGGCCGGAACGCGGCCCGGTAGGCCTCGACCGCCTCGATCGTCGTCGACGGGCTCACGTGGTAGTTCGCCCCGAACGGCAGCCCCAGCCGGCCGGCCAGTTCGGCGCTCGGCCCCGCGCTGCTGCCGAACACCCATACGTCGACGTCCGCGCGCTCGCCGGGACTCGCGTGCAGCTCGATCCCGTCCGGAGTGCGATACGTGCCGCCGAGCAGCGCCAGAATGTCGTCGACCTGCTGGTCGAATGCGGGCGACAGCGCGCCCGGCTGCTGCAGGACCGACTGCGCCGCCGTGAGCCGCGGGGACAGCAGCAGACCGGACGGGTCGAACGGCGCCGGGATCACGACGCCGTCGCGGATCTCGGTCTCGCGGCGGGGCGGGGCCGGCTGCTTGGTGCGTTCGGCAACCGCTTTCAACGCCTCGGCCCGCCGCTGACCCGACCGTCCGAGCCCGAGGTCGAGGCGACCCGGGTACAGCGCGTCGACGGTGCCGAACGCCTCGACGACGGCGGCCGCGGTGGTGTGGCCCAGTTGCACCGCGGCGGCGCCGACCCGGAGCGTGCTGGTCGCCGCGGCCAGGATCCCGACGAGCACGGCCGGCGAGGAACTGGCGACACCGACGAAGTGGTGCTCGGCCACCCAGTACCGCTTGTATCCCCACCTTTCGGCGTGCTGGGCGAGGTCGACGGTGTTCCGCAGCGCCGTGCGTGCGGTGGCCCCCTCGCTGACGGGCGACAGATCGAGGACGGACAGCGGAGTGGTCATGAGGGCACTTTCTGAAGAGAGCGGGGATGGACAGCGCGGTGGCTGCGCGGGGCACCGAGTCCGAGGTGCTGCCGCAGCGTGGCGGTGGTGTAGTCGGTACGCAGAACGCCGCGGTCCCGGAGCAAGGGCACCACCGTGTCGACGAACTCGTCGAGCCCGGCGGGGGTGGCCTGGGAGTCGAGAACGAATCCGTCCGCCGCCTCCCCGTCGACCCACCGGACGATCCGGTCCGCGACGGCGGTGGCGGTGCCCGCGAACGTCGCGGTGCACAGGACCTTCACCGCACCGGCGGGCCTGCCGGCTTCGACCGTCCGGCGCGCGACGTCGGCGTAGACGGCGCGAGCGGACTCGAACGTGCCAGGCGGAGCGAGAATCACGTCAGCGTGCCGGGCGGCGAGATCCCGGGATTCCGGCCCGTCGCCGGACACGATCACCACGGGTTGCGCCTGCGGACTCCTCGGCACGGTGAAGCGTCCACCGATGTCGAAGTGCCTGCCCCGGTGGTAGAACGCCCCGGCGGTGGGGTTCGAGACGAATCGCCCCGCGCCGCGGTCGACCGTCACGACCCCCTCGGCCCAGGAATCCCACAGCGTGCGGGCGGTGTCGACGAACTCCGCGGCCCGCTCGTCGCCGGGAGCCGGCGTGTTCCACGCCGCACGGCCGCCGGACAGGTGATCGAGTGAGGCCAGCCGGCGGGCCACGTCGTACGGTTCGGCGGAGGTCGTGTCCAGCGTCGCCGCGAGCCCCACTGCGTCGGTGTACCCGGCCAGCGCGTTCGCCGCGGTGACACCGTCGGCGAGGAAAAAGTCGAATCTCCCCCGCTCCGCGGTGCGGGCGGCATGCGCGAGGACGGCGAAGTCCGTCCGGCCCGCGGGTGCCGCCGCCCCGAGCACGACCTGCTTCTCGGCCATGCCTACCGCGGGTTCTTCTCGCCGGCCTCGACCGCGAGCGTCAGCCGGTTCTCGGCGGGCGCGACCGGGCAGGTGGCGTAGTCGGTGAACGCGCACGGCAGGTTGGACGCACGGTTGAAGTCGAGGATCACCCGGCCGTCGGCGGCGGGGGCGACCACGGCCAGTGACCGTGCCGCGGGGTACGTGCTGACCCCGCTGGTGGCATCGGTGAACAGCACCTGCAGCCCACCGTCCTTGCCGGCGAACGCGACGAGTTCGTGTGCGGCACCGTCGTACTCGAATGCCAGCGTCCCCAGCGCCGTGTGGTGGTGCTCGAGTCCCTCGACGACCGCACCCGTCGTCACGACGCGGGACTGCGGGAACGGGGTGAACGTTCCCGGCACGGCCCACTGCCGCGCAGGCAGGAACGTCGGGATTCCGGTGAACGCGGCGAGGGTGGCGCCCTCGGGGTCGTGGATCCGCAGGGCGACGTCGCCGGTCCGGCGGATCACCTCGACGGTGCGGTTCCCGTGCCGCACCATCAGACCGGGGGCGCCCTCCTGCGGTGCGAGGGTCGCCGTGCCGTCGACAGTCTCGCCGTCGATCTCGAGACCGGCGTCGGCCGGGGCCGTGACGATCAGGCCGTCCGCGTCCGCCCGCCATTTTCCGGGCAGATCGGGGAACGTGGTGTCGGTCTCGACGAGCCAGTGCAGGGCCGTGAGGCTCAGCCAGCCCAGCGGTTCGCGGAAGTAGTCCTCGCGCGCCGAATGCCAGTCCTGCCAGCTCTGCTCGAATGTCGCGGTGTCGGTGACTGCGGTCATGATGCCCGAACTCCTTCTGTCTGATGATGCGGATGGCGCAGTCCGAGATGGCTGCGCAGGGTCGTTCCCGAGTACTCGGTGCGGAAGCTGCCGCGGTCCTGCAGTTCCGGCACCACTTTCTCGACGAATTCGTCCAGCCCGGCCGGGGTGAGGTGCGGCACCAGGATGAATCCGTCGCACGCGTCGGCCTGCACGTAGCGGTCGATCTCCTCGGCCACCTGGGTGGGGGTACCGACGAACTGCTGGCGGGTGGTGACGGCGATGATCAGTTCGCGGATGCTGAGTTTCTCGGCTTCCGCCTTCGACCGCCACTGGGCCGCGATCTCGCGGGGGTCCTTCGCGTGCCGGACCCGGCCGCGGGTGATGGTCGAGTCTTCCGCCGGTTCGACTTCCGGCAGCGGGCCGTCCGGGTCGTACCCGGAAAGGTCACGACCCCAGATCTGTTCGAGGAATGCGATCGCGGTGTGCGGCCCCACCTGCTGACGGCGGATGTGATCGGCGCGTTCGGCCGCGTCCGCCGCGGAGTCGCCCAGGACGAACGTCGCGGCGGGCAGCACCTTGAGATCGTCGTGACCACGCCCGTATTTCGCGAGCCGGCCCTTGACGTCCGAGTAGAACTTCCGGCCGTCCTCGAGCGATCCGTGGATGGTGAAGATCGCGTCCGCCTGCGCGGCCCCGAATTCGCGGCCCTCGTCGGAATCGCCGGCCTGCAGCAGCACCGGATGCCCCTGCGGGCTCCGCGGAATCGTGAATCGTCCCCGGAGGTCGAACTGCGCGCCGGAGTGCACCACCTCGCGGATCGACCGGTCGGGGGCGAACACTCCCCGGGCGCGGTCGATCTGCAGCGCGTCCTGATCCCAGCTGTCCCAGAACTTCCGGGCACCCTCGATCACTTCACCGGCGCGGACGTAGCGGTCCGCCTTGTCGAGATATCCGCCGCGCCGGAAGTTCTCCCCCGTGAACGCGTCCGAGGATGTGACCATGTTCCAGGCGGCCCGGCCGCCGGACAGGTGGTCGAGCGAGGCGAATTGCCGTGCCAGCTCGTACGGTTCGTTGAACGTGGTGTTGATCGTCCCGGCCAGGCCCAGGTGGGTGGTGGCTCCGGCGAGTGCGCCGAGCACCGTCAACGTATCGGGCCGGCCCACCACGTCGAGATCGTGGATCCGGCCCCGGTGCTCACGCAGGCGCAGGCCCTCGGCGAGGAAGAAGAAGTCGAACAGGCCGCGTTCGGCGGTCTCCGCGAGGTGCACGAATGAGTCGAAGTCGATCTGGCTCTTCGAGGCGGGGTCGCTCCACACGGTGGTGTTGTTGACGCCGGGAAAATGGGCGGCGAGGTGAATCTGCTTGCGCTGGTTGCTCATGCGGTCAGTCCTGTCCGGCGAATCGGTTGGCGGGACGGGTGAAGCCGAGCCGCTCCCGGAGCACCCCGGCACCCGGCCCCGGGTTGTCCGACCGCAGCAGGGGCAGGACTTTCTCGGCGATCGCGTCCAGGCCGGACGGCAGTGCGAGCGGGCGGAGCGTGACGCCGTCGACGTCCTCGGCGGTCACGTCGGCGATCAGCCGGGCCAGTCCCGCCGCGTCACCGCGGTAGAGCACCGACTCCGGCTCGTACCCGCTGCCGGACCAGTTCTCGAGCTGGGCGAGGTCGCGTTCCGCCGCGTCGGCGGTCTCGGCGATCACCACCTCGACGTCCAGCAGGATCCGCAGCAAGGCGGAGTCCCGGCCCGCCTCGGCGGCGGCACGTCGCACCCGGTCTGCGGCGTCACGTGCCGCGTCCACGGTGGTCGCGCCGATGCGGATCACGTCGGCGCGCGCCGCGGCGACCCGGGTGGAGTGCTCGTCCCGCGCACCGATCACGATCAGCGACTGCCCCTGCGGCGATCGCGGGGTGATCGACGGCCCCTTCACCGAGAAGTGGTCCCCCTCGAAATCGATGTAGTGCAGCTTGTCCCGGTCGATGAAGCGGCCGGTGCGCACTTCGCGGATCTCGGCGTCGTCCTCCCAGCTGTCCCACAGCAGGCTGACGACCTCGATCGCGTCGGCCGCCTCCGCCCACAAACTCTCGGCATCCTGTGCGTCCTTGCGCCCGAACAGATTCGCCTGCGCCTGCCCGGCCGACACGTCCACCTGCCATCCGGCGCGGCCGAGCGACGCGTGGTCGAGGCTCGCGATGGCCTTGGACACGTGGAACGGTTCGGTGTGGGTGACGGTCACCGTCGGAACCAGACCGATCCGCTCGGTGGACGCGACGGCCCGTGCGGCGATCGCCACGGCATCCAGTTGTCCACGCTGATCGGCGTGCCCGGTCGTGGCGATCGCGAAGGAATCGCCGACGAAGGCGAGATCCGCTCCGGCCGAGTCGGCCTGCCCGATCAGGCCGGTCCAGTAGCCGGCGGTGAAGAGGTCCTCGGCGCGCGAGTCCTGGCGACGCCAGGACTGCGGATGAATCCCCGTGCCGTACAGATCGACGGCGACGAGGGGACGGGATGGCTCAGGCATGAATCGATTCCTCCAGCTGTGCGGAACGTGGGCGCCCGACGGACCGTCCCGGGATGGCGTCGAGCAGCTGCCGGGTGTAGTCGTGGCGTGGGTTGTCGAATATGTCGGCCGCGGCGCCCGATTCGAGGATGCGACCGGACCGCATCACCGCGACCGTGTCGCTGATCTGCCGGACCACGGCGAGGTCGTGTGAGATGAACAGGTAGCTGAGCCCGAGGTCCCGCTGCAGGCGCTCGAGCAGCCCGAGGATCTGCGACTGCACCGAGACGTCCAGCGCCGACACCGGTTCGTCGAGCACGACGAGTTCGGGGTGCAGCGCGAGCGCGCGGGCGATGGCGACCCGCTGCCGTTGGCCGCCGGACAACTCGGCCGGTCGGCGTTCGAGATAGGTGCGCGGCAACGCGACCTGCTCGAGCAGTTCGGCGACTCGCGCCTCCTGTTCCACCCGGGTGCCGACACCGAACGCACCGAGCGGTTCCGCCACGATATCCGCAACGGCCAGCTTCGGATCGAGGGACGCATAGGGGTTCTGGTACACGATCTGCACTCGGCGGCGCAGGGCGCGCAGCGCGCCGCCGCGCAGGGTGGTGATGTCCCGGCCGTCGAACTCGACGCGGCCTCCGGTGGGAGACTCCAACCGGATCGCGATCCGGGCCACCGTGGACTTGCCGGACCCCGACTCCCCCACCAGCGACAGGGTGCGCCCGCGCGGGACCTCGAACGACACGTCCTGGACGGCGTCGATGGCCGTGCGCCGATCGATCCGGAACGTCTTGGACACCCCGGACACCCGCAGCACGACATCGGGTTCGGCTCCGGCCGCCTCCGCGGCGCGGCTGGGCCCCCGTCCCACCGAGAGACTCGGCGCCGCGCCCAGCAGGGTGCGGGTGTACTCGTGCTGGGGGTTCTCGAGGATCTCGCGGGTGGGGCCCGTTTCCACCACCTCACCCTGGCTCATCACCACGATCCGGTCGGCGCGGTCGGCTGCGACACCCAGATCGTGCGTGATCAGCAGGACCGCGGTGCCGGATTCGGCGATCCGCGCGTCGAGGTGATCGAGAATCCGGCGCTGCACCGTGACGTCGAGTGCGCTGGTCGGCTCGTCCGCGATCACGAGTTCGGGGCTGCACGCCAGCGCGATCCCGATCAGGACGCGCTGCCGTTGCCCGCCCGAGAGGTCCTGCGGGTACTGTCTCGCCCGCACCTCGGGCTTGTCGATCCCGGCTTCGGAGAGAATGCGCACCGCCTCGACGGCGGCCGTCCGCCGGTCGGCGAGACCGTGGATCCGGAGCACCTCGGCCACCTGGGCGCCGACCCGCAGGACGGGGTTGAGCGACGTCGTCGGGTCCTGGGGAACCAGGCCGATCCGGGCGCCGCGGACCCGTCCGAGTGCGCGCTCCGACTTGGTGTCGAGACGCCCACCGTCGAATGTGACGGTGCCGGCGACGGCCCGCCCGGATCCGCTGAGCAGTCCGAGGATGGCGTGCGCGGTGGTGGATTTTCCGGAGCCGGACTCGCCGACCACGGCCACCACTTCGCCGCGCGAGACCGTGAGGTCGACGCCCTGCACGGCCTCGACGGGATCGCCGGCGCTCCCGTACGCGACCCGCAGTCCGGAGACCTGCAGCAGCGGAGTGTCGTTCGCGCTCATCGCACTTCCCTCTGTTCCAAGGCATGCCCGAGCCGGTGCGCCGACAGCACGACGGCGACGATCACCAGTCCGGGCAGGGTTGTCATCCACCACGCGGTGGCGAGGTAGTTCCGTCCCTCGGAGATCAGCGACCCCCATTCCGGGGTGGGCGGCACCGCGCCGAATCCGAGGAAGCTCAGCGAAGACACCGCGAGGACCGCCATGCCGAACTCGACGGCAGCCAGGGCGACGACCGGCGCGTACGAGTTCCGCAGCACGTGGCGGCGCAGCACCGTGTGCCGCCGGACGCCCGACGCGAACGCGGCCTCGACGTACAGCGACCGCCGCACCCGCAGCACCTCCGACCGCATCACGCGGGCGAAGTTCGCGATCAGCGACACTCCCACCGCGATCGCGACGTTGACCGTGCCGAATCCCAGTGCGGTCACCAGTGCGAGCGAGAGCAGCAGCGCCGGGATCGACAGGAGGACGTCGACGACGCGCATCAGGAAGGCGTCCAGCGCACCTCCGACGGCACCGGACAGCAGGCCGATCAGCGAGCCGACGACCAGTGCGATGCCCACGGCCAACAACGTTGCGGTCAGCGACAATCCGGCGCCGTGGACCACGCGGGTATACACGTCGCGGCCGATGTTGTCGGTGCCGAACCAGTGCGCGGCGCTCGGCGCCTGCAGTTTCTGGGCGGGCACCCCGACCAGCGGGTCGCCGCTCGCGAACACCGACGGCGCCACCGCGAATCCGACCGCGACGAGGAGCACCGCGGCCGAGGCCACGAGCACGAGATTGCGACGCAACCACGTCACCACGCGGCGTCCGCGGCTGTCCGACTCGGACGCGATCACGGGCGGCGGTTCGACCGGCGGAGTGCCGAAACCCTCGGCCTCGTCGATCAGTTCCCTGGTGAGGATGTCAGACATGAACCTTCTCCTCCACATCCGCGCCGCCGCTGCGGTCCGAACTGCGCCTGCCCTCGACGATCCGGGGATCGATCAGCGGGTAGAGCAGATCGACGGCGAGATTGACGAGTACGTAGACGACGGAGCTCAGCACCACGATTCCCTGGACCACCGGAATGTCCTGCGCCATCACGGACGTCTGGGTGAGCCGCCCCACCCCGGCGCGGGAGAACACCGTCTCGACGACGACCGATCCCGCCAGCAGATTGCCCACGAGCACACCGGCGATGGTGAAGGCGGGAATGCTCGACAGGCGCAGCGCGTGCCGCGTCTGGATCTGCCAGCGGGACGCGCCCTTCGCCCGCGCGGCTTCGATGAACGGCTGCCGCCACGTGGTCTGCAGACTCGCCGCCAGCACCTGGGCGATCACCGCGCCGGTCGGCAGCGCGAGCGTCACCGCGGGGAGCACGAGCGTCGCGATCCCCTGGTCGCCGAACGCCGGAAAGGCCTTCAGCCGGAACGAGAACAGCTGCAGCAGAATCAGACCCACCCAGAACGTCGGCACCGCGACACCGAGCGGAGGCAGCGAGAACAGCAGATTCCGCACCCAGTGGACCCTGGTGTAGGTGGCGAGGAACGCGACCGCTGCCCCGAACACCACCGCGAGAAGCAGCGCCGCGGACGCCAGCGCGAGCGTGCTGGGGACCGCGTTCCCGATCGCCTCGGTCACCGACTGCCCGGTGGCGATCGAGTACCCGAAGTCACCGCGGACGGCGTGGCTCAGCGAATTCCAGTACTGCACCCACACCGGCTGGTCGAGTCCGTACCGCGCCTGCAGTTCCGCGACGGCGGCCGCGTCGACCGTCGTCCCGGTGGACGCCGAGTCGACGGCGATGCTCACCGGATCGGACGGCAGGAGGAACAGCACGGCGAACGACACGGTGAACGTCGCACACAGGACGGCGATCGCCTGCAGCACGCGGAGTCCGAGGTAGCGAATCATGGCTCAGCGTCCGCTGATCCAGGCATCGAAGAACTGGAGCCGGGCCGAGGCCTCGAACTTCAGGTCCTGCACGTTCGGGCCGGCGCCGATCGCCTGCGACAACTCCACCGTGGGAATCCACAGGCCGTTGTCGAGCACCTGCTTCTGGGCGTCGGCGACGAGCGCGCTCCGCGCGGCGGGATCGGTGGTGGCGAGCTGCTTCGCCAGCACGTCGTCGAGCGCGGGAATCGGACCGCGGCTGTTCAGGTTGCGGCCCTCGAGTCCGAACTGGGTGCGGAGGATGTCACCGTCGGCGCGGGTGCTGTTGTAGTAGGTGGCGTCGAAGTCCTTGGCATTCTGGCGAGCGGTGGCCTCCGGGGTGGACACGAGATTCAGCTGCAGATCCACTCCCACCTCTTTGAGCTGCTGCTGCACCAGTTCGAGGATGGCCTGGTTGCCGGCGAACACGGAGCTGAACAGAACGGGGAAGCTCAGCTTCTGACCGCCCTTCTCCCGGATGCCGTCGGCACCGGGAACCCAGCCCGCCTGGTCCAGGATCGACTTCGCCTTCTCCGGGTCGAATGTCACGTCCGGCAGCGCCACGTAGCCGGGGGTGCGGCTGGCCAGCGTGCTGGTGGCGGGCTTGAAGTTGGGCCCGAGCACGGTGTCGACCAGTTCCTGCCGGTTGATCGCCGGGACCAGCGCACTGCGCACGACCGGATCGACGAGCGGTCCGCGGGTCACGTTGGGCTGGAAACCGAACGGCGTCCCGGGGTTCGACGTGGTGAGCACCTGCCCGCCCGCGCCTTCGATCTGCGGGGCATCCTGCGGCAACGCGTCACTGATCGCATCCAGCTGTCCCGAGGACAGGCTGCCCGTGCGGACACCGGATTCGGGCACGACACTGAACTCGATGGTGTCGAGGTAGGCCTCGCCGTCGTGGCCGAACACGTCCGAACCCCAGTCGTATCCGGCGCGCTTGGCGAGGGTCACCGACTTGTCCTGCTGGTAGTCGGCGTACGTGAACGGCCCGGTGCCCGAGATGTTGCCGGCGCACCGCTCTTCGGCGGACTTCGCGACGGAACTGTCGGACAGGATGCCGAGCTGCGGGGTGGACGACGCCTGGAGGAACTGCGCGTTGGGTGCGGCGAAGTCGACCTGCGCGGTCTGCGGGTCGATCACGGTGGTGCCCTTGTATCCGGTGAGGTAGCTGGCACCCAGTGCGGCCTTGGCTCCGGTGAGGGTGTTCACGATGGCGTCGAGGTTCTTCTTCACCGATTCCGCAGTGAAAGGTGTTCCGTCACTGAACGTCACCCCTTCCTTCAGGTGGAACGTGAAGGAGGATGCGTCGGCGTCGGTGTCCCAGCTCTCGGCGAGCCACGGCTTCAGTTCGCCCGTCTCCGGGTCTTGGTCGGTGAGCGAGTCCACCACCTGACGAGCCACGTAGATCGTCTGATTCGTGCCCGACTGCGCGGGGTCGGCGCACGTGGGTGCCTGGGAGAGGCCGTAGCGGAGTGTGCCGCCCGGCTGTGCGGGGCCCGCATCCGCGGAGGAACTGCTGGAACCGCCACCGCAGGCGGTGAGCGCCGTGGCCAGCACGGCGGCGGCGCCGATACCTGCTGCGATGCGGGCACCGCGGTGGGGCGAGGACAAAAGCACTGATGGCACCGAGAACTCCGTGATCTCGAAGAAGTGCCGTGCGCGCTGCCCGTCGTATCGGCAGCGCTCACGCGCACAGGAAGGTGAAGGACACCGGATCCGACGCGGATGCGGTGTGAAGAGCCGGAACCCCGAGAGATCGGGGTGTCAGGTCAGCTGTGACAGATCGAGGTGGACAGCCGGCAGAGATCGACGTGCAGGCGCCCCCAGGCGCTCACGAAACCTTCGGTCAACATCGTTCCTCCATCGATCCCGGCGGTAGCACCCGCACCCGCAGGGCGGGGGGTTGCTGCGACGTCAACGAGCCAGGTCTCTCGGTCGCTCTGGATGGTCGTTACCGAGTGTAAGAGATCGCCGGTCGCGGCGCCACACGGACCCCGCTACCCGACCGCCTGCCGGGACTCGACCTCCCGCCGCGACAGGGCGGGCCGGAGCCCGAGGTGCTCACGCAGTGTGGAGCCTTCGTATTCCGTTCGGTACGAACCTCGCTCCTGCAATTCGGGCACCAGCAGGTCGACGATCTCGTCGAGTCCGGTGGGCACCAGATACGGCGAGATGTTGAATCCGTCCGTCGCCCCACTGCGAACCCACCGGGTGAGTTCGTCGGCGACCTGCCCGGGGGTGCCCGCGAAACCGGAGCGCTGGGTGGTCGCGATCGCCACCTGACGCAGCGACAGGTTCTGCGCCTCCGCCAGTGCCCGCCATTCCCTGGCGATGGCGAGCGGATCCTTTCCGTCACGCGCCGCCCCGCGGGTGACGGAGATCGGCGCGGGCACCGGATCGAATTCGGGCAGTGGACCGTCCGGGTCGCGATCGGACAGATCGCGGCCCCACACCTGACCGACCAGAGACAACGCCGTCTGCCCGGTGTACTGGCCCTCGAGAACCCAGCGCACCTTCTCCTCCACCTCGGACGCGTTCTCCGCGAGCACGATCTGCGTGCCCGGCAGAATCTTGACGTCGTCCTCGGGGCGCCCCGCACGACGCACTCTCGCCCTGATGTCCTCGGCGAAGGCGAGCGCCGCGTCGAAATGCGTTCCGTGCCGGGAGAAGATCACGTCGGTGTGCGCGGCCGCGAAGTCCCGGCCCGCCGGTGAGTCACCGGCCTGGAAGATGACGGGGTGTCCCTGGCCGCTGCGCGGCAGCGTGGGGGTGATCGTGACGTCGAACTGCGACGTGCGCCGGGACACCTCCCGCACCCCGTCCGGGGTTGCCCACGACGGCGCGTCGGTCCTCGTCGCGACCGCGCCGTCGGCCCACGCATCCCAGATCGCCCGGGCGGTGTCGAGGAACTGCCCGGCCCGCTCGTACCTGTCCGCGTGATCGAGGAAGCCGCCGCGCCGGAAGTTCTCACCGGTCCAGGCATTGTCCGTGGTGACCGCGTTCCAGCCGGCACGGCCACCGGACAGCAGGTCCAGCCCGGACAGCCGCCTGGCGAGGTCGGCGGGCTCGTTGTAGGTGGTGTTCTGGGTGGCCACCAACCCGATGTGCCGGGTGATGCCGGCGAGCGCCGCGAGCTGGGTGATCGCGTCCGGGCGGCCCACGATGTCGAGATCGAGAATCTTGCCCTCCTGTTCCCGCAGGCGCAGGCCCTCACCGAGGAAGAAGGCGTCGAACAGGCCGCGCTCGGCGGTCAGTGCCACCCGCCGGAACGTCTCGAAGTCGATCTGCGATCCGCTCGACGGATCCGACCAGATCGTCGTGTGGTTGACGCCCTGGAAGAAGACACCGAGGTGCACCTGGGCGCCGGGTCGGGCGTACGAGTTGTCGGTCATGTTCTCCACAACCTTTCAGCGAGAAGAGTGTTCGAGGCGCTCGGCCTGGAATCGGGTGACGGGACGGTCGAGGCCCAGCGTGCCGCGCAGGGTCGAACCGGGAACGGGACGGTGGGCGATGCCGGCACGGAGAAGCGCCGGAACCACGAACCGGGCCAGCACCGGAAGATCCTCGTCGACGACGGCGGGATGCAGGCGCACGCCGTCGACGTGCGCATCCAGGGTCCGCAACAGGTCCACCAGCCCGGTGGCACCGCCGGCGAACGACACCCGTCCGCTCGGCTGGGCAGGCGTCGACGCGCCCAGCGCGACGTCCAGTTCCGCGAACACCAGCACCGCCCCGCCGGCCTTTGCGCGCACGGCGGCCTCGACGGTGTCCTCGACGGTCGGTCCGGACACCAGCACCACGTCGACCAGCGACGGATCGGTGTCCCCCGCGCGGCCGAACACCACCAGTTGCCCCTGCGGTGGTCGCGGCACGATCGCCGGACCCTTCACCGAGTAGGTCTCGCCCTGGAAGTCGAGGTAGTGCACTCGGTCGCGGTCGAGGAAACGTCCGGTCGCGTAGTCGCGGATCACCGCGTCGTCCTCCCACGAATCCCACAGATCCCGGACCACGGTGATCGCGTCCCGTTCCTCCTGCGCGAGATCGGCGGGTGCGGTGACCTCCGCCCGGCCCAGTGCGCTCGCGACCCGCGGGTCGGTGTCGCGTGCTGCGATCCAGCCACCGCGACCGCGCGACGCGTAGTCGAGCGTCGCGAGCTGGGAGGACGTGTGAAACGGCTCGGCATACGTGGTGCCGACGACCGGTACGAGTCCGATCGTGCTGGTGGTCGCGGCGACGAACGCCGCGCGGTTCACCGCGTCGATCCTGCCGACGGGTCCCCCGCCGGCGCCGGGAGGCAGGAGCGAATCATCGAAGGAGGCGAACGTGAAACCCGCGTTCTCGGCCGCCGCGACCCGGTCCGCCACCGTTCGCCCGGTCAGCAACCGGTCGGGTGTGTGCGCGGCTCGGCGCCAGGCTTCGGGATGCGCACCCTCGCCGTCGAGTTCGATGCCCAGAACCAGGCTCATGCGTCTTCCTCCTCGGTGCCGGCAGCGAGGGGGCGGCTCGGAATGGTCTCGCGCAGCGCGGGTGCCACCTCGGCCTGGAACAGTTCCAGGCTCTCGCGGTGCTGCTTGTCGGTGCCGACGCGGTCGGCGCTCAGGTGGATCACCTCGTGGCCGAACTGCTCGTGGTAGCGCTGCACCTTGTCGATCACCTGCTGCGGGCTGCCGATCAGTGCGGAACTGCGTTCGACGAAGTCCTCGACGGTCTCGAACACCACCGGAAGTCCTGCCCTGCGGGCGAAGTCGAGGCGAGCGGCGTGAATGGGACGCCACACGTCGAGCCCGTCCTGCGAGTTCGGAGTCACGTAGAACCCGGCGGTTCCGGCGCCGACGAGGGCGTCGGCGGGATCGTGACCGTAGTGCGTCCACCGTTCGCGGTAGTGCCGGACGAGTTCGGCGTAGGAGTCGATGGGATATGTCACGTTCGCGGAGAAGATCGGATCACCGTAGCGGGCCGCGAGATCCACCGACTCCTTGCTCGTCGCGCTGCCGTGCCAGATCCGGATTCGCCGCTGCAGCGGGCGGGGCAGGGCGACGGCGTGCTCGAGCGACGGGCGGAACGTGCCTTCCCAGGTGACGTCCTCGCTCTCCCACAGCTTCCGGAACAGCTCGTACCCTTCACGGTTGCGGTCCCACTGGTCGTCCGGCGTGACGTGGAACAGCTGCGCCTGCGCGGTGCCGTTTCCCTTGCCGATGATGAGCTGCAGCCGGCCGCCCGACAGGTTGTCGAGCGTCGAGTAGTCCTCGAACGCACGGACCGGGTCGAGCAGACTCAGCGTGGTCACCGCGGTCCACAACTGCAGAGTCGTGGTCCGCGCCGCGATGGCACTGAGCACCACGGGCGGCGACGAGGACAGGAACGGATGTTCGTGGCGCTCGCCCACCGCGAAACCGTCGTACCCCAGTTGCTCGGCGAGCACGGCGGACTCCACGACCTCCCGCAGCCTGGCCGCGGTGCCGATCTTCTCCCCGGTCACCGGATCCGGTTGGTGCGTGATCAGGCTCATCAGCAGAAACTTCATACGGACTCGTACTCCTTTGCGGCACAGTCGGAAGGCAGAGCGGCGGTGTGCAGACACTTCTCGAATCCGTGGACCCCAACGTCCTGCGGAGGGAGGGAGCGGTCGAACAGCGCCGTGTATCCCGCGGCCAGGTACAGGGCCACCGCCTCGGGCTGCCGCGGGCCCGTGGTGAGGAAGACACGGGAATAGCCGGCCCGGACGATCTCGGCCTCGAGCTCCCGCAGGACGATTCGTCCGAGGCCGCGGCGGCGGTGCGCCGACGAGGTCCAGATCCGTTTGAGTTCGGCCGTCGTGTCGTCGTAGCGGCGGAAGGCTCCGCCCGCCACCGATGTCCCGCCCTCGACGACGACGAGCAACGCGCCACCCGGCGCGGCGAACTCCTCCGCCGGATACGTGCTGAGGTCCTCGTACATCTGGTCACGCGAGCGCCCGTACCGAGTGCTGTATTCGGTCGCCAGTTCTTCGAGCAGCGGCGCGGCCAGTGGATCGCTCTGTTCGACGAACACGGTCTGCACGGGATCGGTCCTCTCGCTCACTGTTCCTCCTGTCAGCTGGTCTTCGGGAGCCCGGGCGGGTTGACGACCGACGTGTTCACGGCCTCGTTCGCAATGTTCCAGCGGTCGAGAACCTGTGCGTACGTACCGTTCTCGATGACGTGGTTGATGGCCTCGTTGACGGCGGTCACCAGCCCGTTGTCCTTCTTCGTGAGCACGGCGATCTCACCCTGGAGTGCGTCGCCCGCTCCGGAGAACGTTCCGGCGATCTCGGTCTCCCCGGCCTGCGCCACGTGGAACGACGACGACGGGTTGGGGCCGAAGTAGGCGTCGATCCGCCCCGACGCGAGAGGCAGGTAGTAGTCGGTGGCGTTCTGGTAGTAGGTGATGTCGGTGGGTTCGAGGCCGGCCGCGACGTTCTGCTCACTCCACTTCACCAGCAGCGCTTCCTGGTTGGTGCCGGAGGAGACCGCGATCTTCAGCCCCGCGACATCCTTCGGGCCCTCGATCTGGATGCCGCTGTCCTTCTTCGTCTCGAACGCGACAGTGTCGAGGCGGTACGTCGAGAAGTCGTACTTCTCCTTCCGCTCCTCGGTGACGGTGACGTTGGAAATGAACGCGTCGGCCTCCCCCGAATCGATGCGGACGAAGTTCTGCGCCCAGTCCGCGGCCTGGAGATCGACCTTCAACCCGAGAACGTCGCCGATCAGGTACGCGAAGTCGGTCTCCGAGCCGATGAGCGTCTTGTCGTCGTCGGCGTAGAAGCGCAGGGGCGGGGCGGAACCGGCGCTGCCCGTCACGATGAGCGTGCCGCGGTCGCGGATCTGCTGGGGAACCTTCGCGGCGATCGACTCGACCTCGTCGGTGGTGATGCGGTTCTGGTCTGCGGTGAGGTTGTAACCGGCGGCCGAGGTCGGCCCCGATCCCTCGTCCTCGACGTCGCCGCCCCCGCACGCGGCGGCGAGCAGCGCGACGGTGGTGAGGGCCGAGGCCAGAATCTTCGTACGGAACCGTGCGGTGGACATGTGTGCCTTTCGGGGATCCACACCGATCGTGTGGAAAACAGGGTGTGGAGGTCAGAGAACTCGGGAGAGGAATGCTTTGGTGCGGTCGTGCTGCGGGTCGTCGATGACCTGCGCGGGCGGCCCCTGCTCCACGACGACGCCGGCGTCCATGAAGACGGCGGTGTCGGCGACCTCCCGCGCGAAGCCCACCTCGTGGGTGACGATCACGAGGGTCGCGCCGTCTCGTGCCAGTTGCTTGATCACGGCGAGGACCTCGCCGACCAGTTCCGGGTCGAGGGCCGACGTGGGCTCGTCGAACAGGATCACCGCCGGGCGCAGTGCGAGGGCCCGGGCGATCGCGACCCGCTGCTGCTGGCCGCCGGACAGCTGCCGCGGGTACTCGTGGGCCTTCTCACCCACGCCGACCCGTTCCAGCAGCGCAATCGCCTCGGCCTCGACCTCGGCCCGGTCGCGGCCCTGCGCCGACACCGGCGCCTCGATCACGTTCTCCAGCACCGTGAGGTGGGGGAACAGATTGAAATTCTGGAACACGAATCCGATCCGGGACCGCTGCTTCAGGATCTCGCGTTCACGCAGTTCGTGCAGTTTGTTGCCTTTGCGCCGGTAACCGATGAGGTCGCCGTCGATGCGAATGGTGCCCCGGTCGACCTTCTCCAGGTGGTTGAGCGTGCGCAGCAGTGTGGACTTGCCGGAACCCGACGCCCCAGGATCACCGTCACCTCACCCTTGCGGACCAGCAGGTCCACACCCTGCAGGACGTCGAGTGCGCCGAAGGACTTGTGGACTCCGCGAACTTCCACCGCGTACTCCGCCGGATGGGCTTCGGTCGTCATTTCGTGGCACCTCTCGGTACGGAGACACCGGCGTCACGGATCTCGGCGAACTTCCGGGTGAGCTTCTGCCACGGAGTCGGCGGCAGTGCCCGAGCCGATCCACGCGCGTAGTGCCGCTCGACGTAGTACTGGCCGATCGACAACAGCGTGGTCAGGATGATGTACCAGATCGTCGCGACCATCAGCAGGGGCACGACGCGACCGTTGCGGCCGAAGATCACCTGAACCTGGTAAAACAGTTCCGCGATCGCCATCGTCGACACGATCGACGTGCCCTTGAACAGGCTGATCACCTCGTTCGCGGCGTTCGGCAGGATCCCGCGCATCGCCTGGGGCAGAACGATCTTGAAGAACTGGCGACGGCGCGGAATGCCCAGCGACTGCGCGGCCTCGATCTGCCCGTGGTCGACCGAGATGATGCCGGAGCGGATGATCTCCGCGGAGTACGCGGCCTGGTGCAGGGCCAGACCGATGACGGCGGCGGTGAAGCCGCTGATGACGCCGTTGACCTCGAACGTGAAGAAGGCGGGTCCGAACGGAATACCCAGCGAGAGAGTCTGATACAGGTACGTGATGTTGAACCAGAACAGGAGTTGCACGATCAGCGGGATCGACCGGAACGCCCAGATGTACACCCAGGCGATCACCTGCAGCACCGGGTTGTGCGACAGACGGCTGACCGCCAGCACCACCCCGAGCGCGAATCCGAGGACGGTCCCCCACAGGGTAAGCTTCACCGTCATCCACAGGGCCTGCAGCACCGAGCCGGCGGTGAAGTACTTGGCGAACGTCGCCCAGTCCCACCCCGGGTTGGTGGCGAGGCCGTGGACGAACTGGGCGAGCAGCACCAGTACGGCGGCGCTGACCACCCACCGCCACGGGTGCCACCGTCGCGCGACCTCCAGCGCGGCGTCGCCGGGCCGGTCGCGGTCGCCGGAGGGTGCGGAATCGAGGGGCGCGGCCGAACGCGCCCGGACGGGGGCGCTCACGCTCGCTCACCACTGGGAACAGACATCACCGATGCGGCCTTTCACCTGGAAACGGGACGGGTAGGGGGCGCGTCTTCCGCGGGAGGCGGGCGCGCGTCACGCGCTCACCTGGCGTTTTACCCGGTGAGCGTGCTGTGGGACCTCGTCAACAGTGGCAGGAGGTGGTCCGGCACAGGTCGATGTGCCGTCTGCGCCACGCAGGGCGCGCGAGGTAGTTCATGTGCTGCCTTCCATCGATCCCGGCGGTAGCACCCGCACCCGAAAGATTCGGAAGGGTTGCTGCGACGTCAACGAGCCAGGTCTCTCGGTCGCTCTGGATGGTTGAAGCGAACACTAGCCGCATTCCCGGACGCCGTCAACACGGGGTATTCCCCTGCACCACAGGGGAAATGGCGTCATATAGGCGCAAGAATCACGGTGCGCAGAAGTACTGACACGTGGCCGAGGATGCGGTTGGGTGGGACGCGCAGTCGCGTATCGCCAGCGCGGCGCGACCCGGCCGCCGGGCCGTCCGAGGCCCTTGTAACGTCGCCTCGGTGACACCACTCGAAGTCATCGCGATCCTGGTAGCCGGCGTCGGCGCGGGCGCGATCAACGCCATCGTCGGCAGCGGCACGCTCATCACCTTTCCCACCCTGGTGGCATTCGGGTTCCCTCCGGTGACCGCCACGATGTCGAACGCGATCGGCCTGGTCGCCGGTGGCGTGTCCGGCACGTGGGGGTACCGGCGGGAACTGGCCGGGCAGGGACCGCGGCTGCGGTGGCAGATCCCGGCATCGCTGTGCGGCGCGATTCTCGGCTCGTGGCTCCTGCTGCACCTCCCCGAAACGGTGTTCGAACTCGTCGTCCCGGTGCTGCTGATCCTCGCCCTCATCCTGGTGGTGCTGCAGCCGAAGATCCAGGCGTGGGCCAAGCAGCGCGGCAGCCACGAGGCGGGCCTGAGCCCGACGCGCCTCGGCCTGCTGACCGTCGGCACGTTCGCCGTCGGCGTGTACGGCGGATACTTCACCGCGGCGCAGGGCATTCTGCTGATGGGCGTGATGGGCGCGATCCTGCCGGAGAGCCTGCAGCGGATGAACGGCGCGAAGAATCTGCTGTCGCTCATCGTCAACGTCGTCGCGGCGACCGCGTACACACTCGTGGCCTTCGACCGGATCAGCTGGGCGGCCGCCGGCCTCATCGCGGTGGGATCATTGATCGGAGGCGTCCTGGGCGCCCGATACGGCCGCCGCCTGTCCCCCACCGCGCTGCGGGGAACCATCGTCGTCGTCGGTCTCATCGGCCTGTTCCGGCTGCTCGCATAGTCGCGCATGCACCCTCCCGCTCCCCCATACTGAGTCGGTGAGCAACGAAGTAGAGCACCCGGGCTGGACCTATCTCATGGACATGGACGGCGTTCTCGTCCACGAAGAGCACCTGGTCCCCGGCGCCGACCTGTTCCTGGCCGAACTCCGGGAGTCCGGTACCCCGTTCATCGTCCTGACCAACAATTCCATCAGGACTCCGCGCGATCTCCGCGCCCGGCTGCTCCGCACCGGCCTGGACATTCCGGAGGAATCGATCTGGACGTCCGCCCTGGCGACCGCGACGTTCCTCGCGAACCAGCGCCCCGGCGGCAGCGCCTACGTGGTCGGCGAATCGGGGCTCACCACCGCACTGCACGACATCGGATACGTCCTCACCGAGAACGATCCCGACTACGTGGTCCTCGGTGAGACCCGCACCTACTCCTTCGAGGCCATCACCACCGCAATTCGACTGGTGGAGAGAGGCGCACGCTTCATCGCCACCAACCCCGACCCCACCGGACCGTCGCGCGAGGGTTCCCTTCCGGCGACCGGATCCGTTGCGGCACTGATCAGCCGGGCCACCGGCCGCGACCCGTATTACGTGGGCAAGCCGAACGCGCTGATGATGCGCTCCGCGCTGCGGGCCATCGGCGCGCACTCCGCGAACACGCTGATGATCGGCGACCGCATGGACACCGACATCGTCTGCGGGCTCGAGGCCGGGCTGCAGACCATCCTCGTCCTCACCGGAATCTCGACGCGGGACTCGGTGGAGTTGTTCCCCTACCGTCCCACCGCAGTGCTCAAATCGGTCGCCGACCTGGTCGGCCGCACGTCGGATCCCTTCGGCGGCGATGCGGCTTCGCCGCCCGTGAGTACTTGTTAACCGCCCGACGTTAACAAGTACTCACGACCGGCGGCAGCCGGTGACGCCCCGAATGGTCGCTGCCCGGTACGTCCCGAATGTGATCCGGTTCCCGTCTTCGCCGGCGAACGTCACGTCGTGGCGTCCGGGCTCGTCGGCGTGGACGTCGAGCCGGTCCATCCCTGCGCCGGTGGCGACCGCACGGGCCGCTGCCAGCACGGCCGGCCAGTCGGCGTCGCGGATCGGGGTGTCGGACAGCAGCGCTCGTGTGGTGACGGACTGTCCCTCCGTGTACGCATACGGTCCGGGACATCCGCCGCCCTGGCTGCGTTCACGGTGCCACCGCCACCGGACATCCGGAGCGATCGCGCCGACGGCCTCGCTGATCCGCACCAGCGCATCGGTGACGTGCCGCTCGGTGACGGCGAGCGTCGGCCTGCCGGTCAGGGTCTCGGCCGCCGCCGCAATCTCCTCGTCGCCGAAGTTGTACGGGTTGTCCGTCACGTCACCACATCCGCTCGTCAGGATCGCCGCGCCGATCACGGCGACCGCCTTCATTGCCCATTCGCCGCGGACCGTCACCGGATCGCCAGTTCCGGCATGCCCGCGACGATCACCGCCATGTTGTAGCCGGACGTCCGTAACTCTCCGTTGCCGCTCGGCCGTGGATACTCGCTGTGCCCGTCGGCATCTTCCCGCTGCACGCCGTCGGGGGTCGACGCCTCGCGCACCGACAGTTGTTCGAGGTCCGTCTGCACCGGATCGGGGCCGAGCCTGCCGAACCCGTCGACCACGCTGATGGGGTCGTCGTGCGCGCGCATCACGAATCCGTGACCTCGAGCCAGCCCGAGGTCCGATTCGTCGTTCGCGTGGAACCCGGGCGACCCGTAGAACACGGCGTCGTCGACCGGTTGCCGCGGTCCCGCGTCCTGCAGGGCCAGGCCCTGGGTGCACGAACCATACGAATGGCCGAGCGCGGTGATGTGCGGATCGGGCGTCTGCGAGGCGACGTCGAGGCCCTCGTAGAACGCGGCGAGCTTCGGTGCACCCGCGGTCGCGCGGTCGGACTGCCAGGAATCGACGAGCCATCCACGCCCGAGATTCTGGTCGATGAACGGCACATCGAAATTGCCCGGACCGGTGGTCGTCGGCGGTTGATACCCCAGCCACGCGATCGTCGACACCGTGTCGTCGGTGCGGCCGGAAAGGTCGAGCTGCCGTTCGATTTCCGCCTTCAGCGCCGTCGCCTCGTCGGCCATTCCGGCGAGGGAGCCCACGGTGGTGTCGATGCCCGGCGTGGTGACCGAGATGTGGTCGGCGGTATCGGGGTTGCCGAGCGCGAACGCGGCCATCGTCCGTTCACCCGACTGCAGGTCGAGCAGCATCAGCCTGCCGTCCGGGTGAGCGCGCACGAGTTCCTCGAGGTTGTCGAGGTCCCGCAACTTCTGCTCGGCGTACCACAGTTCGGCGTCGTCGTCGGTGAATGTTCCACCGAACATGTTGTGGTCCAGCCTGTCCCGGAGTCGGTCTCGTTCCGTCTCCCACCGCGACCGCTCGTCGTCGAACCGGGTCACGTTCGCCTCGTGCCGCACCGCGGACGGGATGCCGTCGCGATTTCCCACCCATTCGGGATGCTGCTCGACGACCTCTCGCCGCTGGGCTGCGGGCAGGGCGTCCCAATACTCGCGGTTGGCGAGCAGGGAGCCGTCCGGCGGAGGCGCCGGGGCGGACAGTCCGCGACCCACCTCACCGGGTTCGGCCACGCCGTGCGCTGCCCGCGTCAGCACGGCAGCCGCGTCGGCGACGAGGTCTTCCGCCTGGAGTATCAGCGCCCGGGCTGCGGCGCGTACCTCTTCACGCAGCGCGGCCGCGGAGCCGTCGACGGGCGGTCCGGCGATATCTCCGTTGTCGGACAGGACAATCCCGTGGGCGGCCGCCGCGTCTCGGACGCCGTCGAGTTCGGTCTGCAGGTGCGCGACCGCGTCGAACAGCTCGCGGGCCAACGACTCGACGACGGCGACGGCAGCCGCCTCGTCACTCAGGTCTTCCGCGACGGTCCGGAACCGCCGGCGTGCGGCGTCCGCAGCCTCGTCCTCCCACCCCGGCAAGTGGCCGATGTCGGCGAGACCGTCCCGCACGAACGCGAGAGTCGCCGCCCGCTCGGACAGCGACCGTTGCACGGCCGACAGCGCGCGGGTGTCCCACTGGGCTATGTCCCTCAGATTCACGATCCCCCCCAGGATGCATAATGCCCGTACCCTAGCGGATCAATCGCGTCCGCGGGAGTCCGATCTCGTCTCGACCGACACGAAGGATCGAAAATGAGCGGTTCCACCCACGTCGACACCGGTGCCCTGCACGCGGCGGCCGGTCAGCTCGACGCCCTGTTCGACGAGGCGTCCTCACGGCTCGACACCACCGACACGGCCGTCTCCGATTCGGCGGCGGCCTGGCCGGAGGCTGCCGGCGCCGGGTTCGCCCTGTTCACGTCCTACCTCGACGGAAGGCGGGAGTCGTTGCAGCGCACCCTGGCCGAGATGTCGGCGTCACTCGTCGAGTGCGCACGCCGGTACGACACCCAGGACGCGGCGACCGCCGAGCGCCTCCACGCGGTCGCACCGGCCACGAGCCTCGACCTCTAGGCCCTCCGGGCTCGTGCGCCTTTCTGGTTGCGGGAACAACCAGAAAGGCGCACGGGCGCGAAGCGCCTATCCCAGTGCCTGCTCCAGGTCGGTCAGCAGGTCGGCGGTGTCTTCGAGGCCCACGGAGAGCCGGACGACGCCGTCGGTGATGCCCACTGCCGCACGACCTTCCGGTCCCATCGCCCGGTGGGTGGTGGTGGCCGGGTGGGTGATGAGCGACTTGGAGTCGCCGAGGTTGTTGGAGATGTTGACCAGCCGCAGGGCGTCGAGGAGTTCGAATGCCCGCTTCTTCGCTTCGCTCTCGGACGCGTTGAGCGCGAAGGTGACGACGGTGCCGCCGCCGCTCATCTGCCGCTTGGCGAGGTCGTGCTGGGGGTGCGATTCGAGGTACGGGTACTTGACCCAGTCGACGGCGGAGTGCCCTTCGAGGAACTGGGCGATCTCCAGTGCCGAGCCGACCGAGTGCCGCACCCGGATCGGCATCGTCTCGAGCCCCTTGAGGAGCGTCCACGCGTTGAACGGGCTCAGCGCCGGCCCGGTGTGGCGCATGAGGTTCTGGACGGGACCCTCGATGTAGTCCTTCGGCCCGAGGATCGCCCCGCCGAGCACGCGGCCCTGGCCGTCGATGTGCTTGGTGCCGGAGTAGACGACGATGTCGGCGCCCAGTTCCAGGCTGCGCTGCAGCAGCGGGGTCGCGAACACGTTGTCGAGCACGACCTTGGCGCCGGCGGCGTGCGCGAGTTCCGCGACCCGGGGCACGTCGACGAGCGTCTGCATCGGGTTCGACGGCGTCTCGAAGAACACCGCGGTGGTCGGCTCGGACAGCGCCTGTTCCCACTGGTCGAGGTCTTCACCGTCCACGAACACCGTCTCCACGCCCCAGCGGGGCAGGATCTCGTTGCACACCACGAAGCAGGAGCCGAACAGGCTGCGCGCCGCGACGAGGCGGTCGCCCGCCTTCAGCAGTGCGCCGAGTGCGGTGAACACGGCCGACATTCCGCTGGCGGTACCGAAGCACGCCTCCGCGCCCTCGATCAGGCGCAGCCGCTCCTCGAACATCTTGACGGTGGGGTTGCCGTACCGGGAATAGACGAAGTGGTCGATGTCGCCGGTGAACGACGCCTCGGCCGCTCCCGCGCTCTCGAACACGAAACCGGAGTTCAGGAAGATCGCTTCGGACGTCTCCTCGAAGCCGGAACGGAGGGTTCCTCCGCGCACGCTGATCGTGCCCTGGCCGATGTCGTCCGGCAGCGCCTTCTGAAACGCGCCACCCTGAGGAATTGCACTCACCACTGCCTCCACGGCAGGCCCAGAGCCCGCCAGCCGACCGCCCCACGATGACCGTCGGCGTCCAGGCCGCCTTCGAAACCGTCGAGCACGTTGTACGACGGGCCGATGCCCGCCGCTGTCGCGGCTTCCGCCGCACCGATGGACCGCTGGCCGGAGCGACACAGGAAGATCACCGGGGCGTCCTCGCCACCCGCGATCCCGGCCTCCTTCAGCTGGTCCACGAAGTTGTCGTTACGACTGCCCGTCGGGTAGCTCACCCATTCGATCAGCACGGTCTTCCGCCCGAGGGAGGTCGTGTCGGGAACTCCGACGTATTTCCACTCGGCGTCCGTCCGCACGTCCACCAGGACGGCGTCGGGATGGTCGCGGAGCAGCTCCCAGGCATGCTCCGGCGTTATGTCGCCTGCGTAACTCACCATGTCAGCTTTTCACAACCCTGTTCGGTGCGCCCTTCCGGGCAACGGTCAGTTGCAGACGACCCATGTGTCGCCGTCCCGAGTCAATTGCCAGGTGTCCGTCGTCTCGCCTTTGCCGTCGTCGGCGCTGACCCGGACCTCCGCCCGGGCCCGGTCGCCGTTGACCTCGGACGACTCGACGCCCTGCAGCGTGACGTCGCCTTCCCTGCCCCGGAGCACGTCGCGGTCGTCGGACCACGACGGGCAGACCAGCGTCTTCTGCAGATCGGCGTCGTCGTGGTTGTGGGCCTGGATGAAGTCGGCGACCGAACGGTTGATGCGGTCCGCTTCCGTGACGTTCTCGTCGGCGGGCGAGAGCATGCTGGACACCACGATGGCGACGAGGATGACGACGATGACGGTGACGGCGGCGATGAACGGCACCGCCGTGGTGCGCCGGGGATCCACCGGATCTTCCGCGCCTCCCGCGTCGCGCTGAGGCGATTCGCTCGAACCGGACATGACTTCCCTTCGATCTCGGCGTGGTCACGAGTGTATAGAGCTGCCCCTACAAATCGTGTTTGTGACCCCCCAACGCGGAGGCGACTACCCTCTACAGGCGGAAGTCCCGAGAATGGGCCCTGCCCTGTCTGCTGCACCTCGGCCACCCGATTAGGCTGGGCTTAATTTAAGCTGAGGTTTCGTTGTCCGCCCTTCAGAAGGTAGTTCGCTCCAGATGACTGATCAGACACGTCCGTTGCGCGTTGCGATCGTGGGTGCCGGCCCCGCCGGTATCTACGCAGCCGACGCACTCATGAAATCCGATGCCGCGTCTGACGGCGGGATCAGCATCGACCTCTTCGAGCGGATGCCTGCCCCCTTCGGTCTGATCCGGTACGGCGTCGCCCCCGACCACCCGCGCATCAAGGGCATCATCACCGCCCTGCACAAGGTGCTCGACAAGCCGTCGGTCCGCCTGCTGGGCAACATCGACTACGGCAGCGACATCACCCTCGAGGATCTGCACTCCTTCTACGACGCGGTGATCTTCTCCACCGGCGCCAACGCCGACCGAGCCCTGAACATCCCGGGCATCGAACTCGACGGCAGCTACGGCGCCGCCGACTTCGTCTCCTGGTACGACGGCCACCCCGACGTCCCGCGCACCTGGCCTCTCGAGGCCGAGAAGGTCGCCGTCCTCGGTGTCGGCAACGTCGCCCTCGACATCGCGCGCGTTCTCGCCAAGACCGGCGACGAACTGCTGCCGACGGAGATCCCCGCCAACGTCTACGAGGGACTCAAGGCCAACAAGGCCGTCGAGGTCCACGTGTTCGGCCGTCGTGGGCCCGCGCAGGCCAAGTTCACCCCCCTCGAGCTGCGTGAACTCGATCACTCGCCGACCATCGAGGTCATCGTCGATCCCGAGGACATCGACTACGACGAGGGCTCCGAGCAGGCCCGGCGCAACTCCAAGCAGGTCGACATGGTCGCCAACACCCTGCAGGACTGGGCCATCCGCGACGTGGGCAACCGCCCGCACAAGCTGTTCCTGCACTTCTTCGAATCGCCCACCGAGGTGCTCGGCGAGGACGGCAAGGTCGTCGGTCTGCGCACCGAGCGCACCCAGCTCGACGGCACCGGCAACGTCAAGGGCACCGGCAAGTTCAACGACTGGGAAGTCCAGTCCGTGTACCGCGCGGTGGGTTACCTGTCGCAGAACATCGCGAAGCTCCCGTTCGACGAGCAGGCGGGCACGGTCCCGAACGAGGCCGGACGCGTCATCGCCGACGACACCGCCGAGGGCAGTGCCCGGTTCATGCCCGCCACCTACGTCACCGGCTGGATCAAGCGCGGTCCGGTCGGCCTGATCGGCCACACCAAGGGTGACGCGAACGAGACCGTCGCGAACCTGCTCGAGGACCGGACCGGCTTCCCCGAGCCCGCGAACCCGGGCGAGGACGCGATCATCGAGTTCCTCGAGGGCAAGCAGGTCCCGTACACCACCTGGCAGGGCTGGTACCGCCTCGACGCACACGAGCGCAGCCTGGGCGAGCCCGAGGGCCGTGAGCGGATCAAGGTCGTCGAGCGTGAGGACATGCTCAAGGCCAGCGAGCCCGACAAGGCCTGATCTTCCGACTCGGTGCGAAGGGAACCTCCCGCGGGAGGTTCCCTTCCGTCGTCTCGGCGGACGGCTCACCCGGGATGCCGACACGACGTCCCGCCCCGACCGCCGCACAAGGCAGGATATGAGTCGTGTTTGACGCCCACGTTCACATCATCGATCCCCGGTTCCCGGTGGTCGAGAACCACGGCTACCTTCCGGAGCCGTTCACCGTCGCCGACTACCGGGCGCGCACGGAAGGCTTCGGTGTGGACGGCGGCGCCGTCGTCACGGCCTCGTACCAGGGCACCGATCAGAATTACCTGAAGGCCGCGCTCGCGGAGCTCGGCCCCAGCTGGGTGGGGGTCACTCAGATGGAGCTCGACACCACCGACGAGAGCATCCTCGAACTCGACCGCGCCGGGGTCCGGGCCGTCCGATTCAACCTCCGGCGCAGCGCCACCGACGTGAAGCTCCTCACCAAGCAGGCCCTGCGGGCGTACGAGCTGGCCGGCTGGCACGCGGAGTTCTACGTGGACGCCACCCTGCTGCTGTCGCTGGAGCCGGTGTTCGCCAAGCTGCCCGCCGTGTGCATCGACCACCTGGGGATGTCGACGCGGGGCCTGCCGTACCTGCTCGATCTCGTCGACCGGGGTGTCCGGGTGAAGGCCACCGGGTTCGGGCGGACCACCATCGAGAACGTCGGCGACGTGCTGCGCAAGATCCACGCCGTCAACCCCGAGGCGTTGATGTTCGGCACCGACCTACCGGGCAGTCGATCCCGAAGAGTGTTCCAGGACAACGACATCGACATCGTCGCGGACGCCGTGGGCGACGACTTCGACAAGGTCATGGGCGGCAACGCGCGTGCGTGGTACCGCTGCGACACTCCCTCGGGAACCTGCTAGCAGGCAGGACCCTCGTCAACAGCCTTCCATCTGCACGCTGTTCATCGACACCATCTCGGCCACCGGCGGCGTCTGCGGCTGCGCCACCAGCCACGTGTTGTAGTTGGTCATGGCGTCGCAGTCGAGCTGCTCCCGGCGTTCCTGCCGCCGCTCCCGCTGCCGGTCGTCCATGTCGTCGCCGTTCCGGTCGACGGCGATGCCACCGGTGGTCGATCCGTTGGCCTGCCGTTCGAGCCCTCGGACGCCGTCGGGGGTCATGATCCAGCCGAGGGTGTAGTCGGTGCCGTCGTGGTTGGTGGTTGCCCGGAACAGCCCGTCCTCCGCGGCGACCGGTTGGGCCGTGAACGCCTTGTCGGGCATGCCCGGCGCGCTGACCTGCCCCGTCACGGTTCCGTCGCTCATCGATGCGGTGAGCGTCGCTCCGTCCGGCGAAGACAGCGTCGCCTTGTCGCCGTCCATGGTGCCGGTCATCCACGTCCACATCTCGTCGCCGTCGCACAGGAAGGCGACCATGTCCTCGCCCGACCTGGCCAGCGCGATGTACGCGTCGGTCCCGTCGACCGCCCCGACGTAGGTCGGGTCCATCTGCGGGGTCATCACGAAGGGTGACGGAATCTTCTCCATCATGTTCGACGCGGGCGCCGCTTCGCCGCTGCTCGTGGCCTCCGCGGCGCTGGTGGCGCTCGGCGCGGACGAGTCGGACGAGTCGTTACCGCAGCCACTCAGTGCGAGGGTCGCGGCAGCGAGCGGGGCCAGGATCCAGGTCGTCTTCTTGTTCACGGCGCATTCCTCCGCTAGCCGGGAAGATCAACATCCGCGTTTCATCATCGCAGGTGGAGGTCACTCCTGGATACCCCCGGCGACGATTTCGGCGACCTACGTCGCGACCACGGCGGCCAGCCACACTCCCGAGGCGATCAGGGCGCCGAGCAGTTCGATCAGCATCGACAGTCCGACGGCCTTGCAGGCGTGCCACGTCGACGCCCACGCCCGGTTGTGCGCACGCAGCCGGTACAGCTCGGCCACATACGTTCCGGCGATGAACCCGAGAAACAACCCCACCACGGGAACGACGAAGAACCCTACGATCCCGAGCAGACCACCGACGATCAGCGACACGTTGGGCACACCGGCGCTGCGCATCCGCTTACCCGGCCAGGTGTATTTGACGACTCCGCTGATCACGAGGAACAGCGCGGCGACCGCGAACACCGTCCACGCCGTCGCACCGCCGGTCATGATGGCCCACACCAGGATTGCCGCGAAGATGAGGATGGTGCCGGGCAGGATCGGGATGACGATCCCGACGAGCCCGACCGCGATGGCCAGGCCGACGAGAACCTCTGCGGCCGGACTCACGCGACGGGCTCGACGCGGGACGCCGCCTCCCGCGCACGGCTGCGCGCGGTCTCGACGTCCGGCCCCGTCGACACGGCGACGCCCATCCGCCTCCGCGCGAAGCTCTCCGGCTTGCCGAACAGCCGCAGGTCCGTCTCGGGGACGGCCATCGCGTCCGCGACGCCCTCGAAGCCGATCCCGGCGGCATCGAGTTTTCCGTAGATCACCGCGGACGCACCGGGTGTCGTGAGGGTGGTGTCGACGGGCAGGCCGAGGATCGCGCGGGCATGCAGATCGAACTCCGAGAGTCGTTGCGTCCGAAGGGTGACCAGACCCGTGTCGTGCGGGCGGGGGCTGACCTCCGAGAAGTACACGTCGTCGCCCTTCACGAACAATTCCACCCCGAAGATCCCGCGGCCGCCCAGCGCGGACGTCACCTTCTCGGCCACCTCGCGCGACCGGGCGAGCGCGGTGTCGCTCATCGGCTGCGGCTGCCACGACTCCACGTAGTCACCCGAATCCTGGAGGTGGCCGATCGGTTCGCAGAAGAACGTGCCCACCTCGCCGTCGCCGCCGATCGCGCGGACGGTGAGTTGAGTGATCTCGTAGTCGAAGTCGACGAACCCCTCCACGATGACGCGACCGTGGTTGACGCGGCCACCCGCGAGCGCGTACTCCCAGGCCTTCTCGACGTCGTCGGCGCCGCGCACGGTGGACTGCCCCTTGCCGGACGAAGACATCACCGGCTTGATCACGCAGGGAAAGCCGATGCGGTCGGTGGCCGCCCGCACCTCCGCGAGCGATTCGGCGAACTCGTACGGCGAGGTGGGCAGTCCCAGCTCCTCCGCGGCGAGGCGCCGGATCCCCTCGCGGTTCATGGTCAGCTGCGTGGCCCGCGCGGTGGGAACCACGACGGCGGCGCCCCGCTCCTCGACCGTGGCCAGCGCATCGGTGGCGATGGCCTCGATCTCGGGGACCACGAAATGCGGCTGCTCGGCGTCGACGAGCCGCAACAGCGCCTCCGGGTCGCTCATGTCGATCGTGTGCGCGCGGTGCGCCACCTGGTGACCCGGCGCGTTGTCGTAGCGGTCGACGGCGATCACCTCGACCCCCAGCCGCTGGAGGGCGATGATGACTTCCTTGCCCAGCTCACCCGACCCGAGCAGCATGACGCGGGTCGCGCCTGCCGTCAGAGGGGTGCCGAACCGTCCGGGTGCCTGTTCACGCATGGTCACAACTATATGCGGGCCTACTTCAGCAGCCGCGACATCCGGCGGTCGGCGAGCACCTTGCCTCCGGTCTGACACGTCGCGCAGTACTGAAAAGACTTCTCCGCGAACGACACTTCCCGGACGGTGTCACCGCAGACGGGGCAGGGCAGGCCGGTCCGGGCGTGGACGCGCATCCCGGATCGCTTCTCGCCCTTCAGCCGCGCCGCGTCCTGGCCGAGCGACCTTTCGACGGCGTCGGTGAGCACGGAACGCATCGCGTCGTACAGCACGTGCACTTGGTCTTCCGGCAGGGTCCGCGAAGTCGCGAACGGGGAAATCTTTGCGGTGTGCAGGATTTCGTCGGAGTAGGCGTTGCCCACGCCGGCGAGCAGCGACTGGTCGACGAGTGCGTTCTTGATCCGCGCCGACGTGGTGGACAGCAGCGCCGCGAATTCGGGTTCGGTGACGGCCAGGGCGTCGGGCCCGAGCCGCGCTATCCCTTCCACCTCCCGAGGGTCGTGCACCAGCCACACCGCGAGCCGCTTCTTCGTGCCCGCCTCGGTCAGGTCGAACGCGGGCGTCGCCCCCTCCGGGGTGAAGAAGTGCACCCGCAGCGCGAGCGGGCCCTTGCCCGGTTTCGGGGGCGCAACAGACGGATTGTCGGTCCAGCGCAGCCAGCCCCCACGCGAGAGGTGGGTGACGAGCCACAACCCGGAGCAGTCGAGTGCGAGGTGCTTGCCGAACCGGGCGGCACCCGTGACGTCGCGGCCCTGCAGGGCGGTGATCGGGGGGTCGAACGTCTTCAGCACACTCAGGGCCGCCACGTCCACCCGGCCGACGACCGCTCCCACGGCGTGTTTCCGCAGGAACTCGGCTAACGCCTCCACCTCGGGCAGCTCGGGCATGTTCCCAGGCTAACGGCATGTGAGTGGGAAAGTGTGCTCCTCCACACTTTCCCACTCACCTGCGGAGGAGGTAGGTGTCCATGATCCAGCCCTTGCGTTCGCGCAGTTCGGCGCGCACCCGCTGGATCTCGTCCTCGACGTCCCGGAGGCGGCCGGAGATCAGCACCTCGTCCGGGGTGCCCAGGTACGCGCCCCACCAGATCTGGACGTCGTCGCCGGGGACCTGCGTGAACGTGCAGTGGGCGTCGAGCATGACCACGGCATTGTCGACGCCGTCGGGCAGCCCCTCGGCCAGTCGCCTGCCGGTCGTGACGTGCACGGGTTCGCCGATCCGGTTGAGCACGATCCGGTGCTGCGCGGCCAGCGACTGCACGCTGGTGACGCCCGGGATCACCGAGTAGTCGAACGACACGTTGCCGCGGGCGAGCACCCGCTCGACGATCCGCAGTGTGCTGTCGTAGAGAGACGGGTCACCCCAGACGAGGATCGCCCCGACCCCCGGCTCGGACGCGAACTCGGCCTCGAACAGTGCCGCCCGCCGCTCGTGCCAGTCGTCGACGACACCTTCGTAGTCGGACGGCGCGCGGTCGCGGGGCGGATCGACGATGTCCACGACGCGGTACGGGCCGGTGACGTGCTCTTCGAGGATCGTGGTGCGGAGATCGACGAGGTCCTGCTTCTCGTCGCCCTTGCCGATGACGAAGAACACGTCGGCCTTGTTCATCGCCTTGATCGCCTGGACCGTCACCTGGTCGGGGTCGCCGGCGCCGATGCCGATCACGAAGAGTTCACGCATGTGGGGAGGCTATCGCCCGTGCGCCTTTCTGGTTGTTCCAGCTACCAAAAAGGCGCACGGGCGCGGAGCGCCTATGCTCGTACCGTGACATCTGTGCCGACCCCGTACGAAGACCTGCTCCGACTCGTCATGGACACGGGCACCCCGAAGGCCGACCGCACCGGGACCGGCACGAGGAGCGTCTTCGGTCATCAGATGCGCTGGAATCTCGCGGACGGGTTTCCGCTGGTCACCACGAAGAAGGTGCATCTCAAGTCGATCGTCTACGAACTGTTGTGGTTCCTGCGCGGCGACTCCAACGTGAAGTGGCTCCAGGACAACGGCGTCACGATCTGGGACGAATGGGCGGACGCGGACGGCGAACTGGGCCCGGTCTACGGCGTGCAGTGGCGGAGCTGGCCGACCCCGTCCGGCGAGCACATCGACCAGATCAGCCAGACCATCGAGACGCTGAAGTCGAACCCGGATTCGCGTCGCATCATCGTGTCGGCGTGGAACGTCGGCGACATCCCGCAGATGGCGCTGGCACCGTGCCACGCGTTCTTCCAGTTCTACGTAGCGGACGGCAAGCTGTCCTGCCAGCTGTACCAGCGCAGCGCCGACATGTTCCTGGGTGTGCCGTTCAACATCGCGAGCTACGCCCTCCTCACCCACATGGTGGCGCAGCAGGCGGGGCTCGAACCGGGCGACTTCATCTGGACAGGTGGTGACTGCCACATCTACGACAACCACGTCGACCAGGTCGCCGAGCAGTTGAGCCGGGAGCCGCTGCCGTATCCGACGCTGAAACTGAACAGGCGGGATTCGATCTTCGACTACACGTTCGAGGACGTGGAGATCGTCGACTACCGGCATCATCCCGCCATCAAGGCGCCGGTGGCCGTCTAGTGGCCCGGGAGGTCAAGCTGGTCTGGGCGCAGGGCTCCGGCGGCGTCATCGGCCGCGACAACACGATCCCCTGGCACGTCCCCGAGGACATGGCGTACTTCAAGAAGGTGACGCAGGGCCACCCCGTGATCATGGGCCGCAGGACGTGGGACTCGCTGCCCCCGCGATTCCGGCCCCTGCCGGGACGACGCAACATCGTGATCAGCCGTCAGCCCGACTGGGCCGCGGAGGGGGCGGAGTCCGCCGACGGCATCGCCTCGGCGCTCGCGCTCACCGACGAGGACGTCTGCGTCATCGGCGGCGGCCAGATCTACACGGCGGCAATGCCGTTCGCCACGCAGCTGCTGGTTTCCGAGATCGACGTGTCGATCGACGGCGACGCCTGGGCACCGCCGATCGACGACTCCTGGCACGCGCAGGACACCGGCGAGTGGCTCACGTCGGAGAAGAACGGCACCCGCTACCGATGGATCACCTACACGCGGGCGTGAGATCGAGGGCGTTCGTGGTCGGGTGACCCCACCGTTCGCCCCTTTGCCGCCGCACCGTTACCCCATTCGACGGGTGACGGTGCGCGCAGTGGTTCATACTCACCTCATGGACAAGAAGTCACTGACCGCCCTTGCCCGTCAGCAACTGAAGTTGGCAGGCGGGACGTCCAGCGGCCGCAGTTCGCAGACAGTGTACGGCGGGCATCGGCGCAGCCTCCGGCAAACCGTCGTCGCCCTGGCCGCGGGTCAGAAGATGGCCGAACACGAGAGCCCGGGCGAGGCCACCCTGTTCATTCTCAGCGGCAAACTGAACCTCGTGGCCGGTGAGGACTCGTGGAAGGGTTCCACCGGCGACCTGCTGGTCCTCCCGACCGATCGGCACAGCGTCGAGGCCATCGAGGACGTCGCCTTCCTGCTCACCGTCGCCATGTGACGGTCGTGCGCGATCGTCTCGAAGATTCCGTACGGAGCCTGAACCCGGGCTACTTCGCGATCGTCATGGCCAGCGGAATCATCTCGGTGGGCATGAAACTGGGCGGATTCGACGTGCTCTCGGTTCTGCTGCTGATCGTGTGCGGCACGGCCTACGTGACGCTGGTGGTCCTCACGATCTGGCGGATCGCGGCGTACCGCCGCGAGGTCGTCGAGGACCTGACCGACGCGCGCCGCGGATTCGGTTTCTTCACGTTCATCGCCGGGACCGACGTGTTCGGCGTGCGCCTGGCGATGGACGGCCATCACGCCGCCACCGCGGTGCTGCTCGCCGTGGCCGGGCTGACCTGGATCGTGCTCGGCTACGTCGTCCCGTGGACCGCCGTCCTGGGCACGTCCGAACGTCCGGTGGTGGCGCGCGCCAACGGAACCTGGTTCATCTGGGTGGTCGCCGCGCAATCGGTGGCCGTGGCGGCTGCGACCCTCGAACCGGTCTACGACGACGCCCGCCGGTTCCTGGCCGTGGTCGCCGTCTTCTCCTGGTCGGTCGGGGTGTGCCTGTACGGCGCGGCGGGGATCTTCGTCGCCGCGCGGATGTTGCTGTATCCGCTGCGGCCGCGCGACCTCACGGCGCCGTACTGGGTGGCGATGGGTGCGTGTGCGATCACCGTCCTCGCCGGCGCCCGCATCGTCGAGATGGAGGACGCGCCGATGGTGAACGCCACGCGCGGGCTCATCGGCGGGTTCGCGGTGGTGTTCTGGTCGTTCGCGACCTGGCTCATCCCCGTCCTGGTGGCTGCCGGATGGTGGCGTCACATCGCCAACAAGGTGCCGCTGCGCTACGACGCCACGGTGTGGAGCATCGTCTTCCCCCTCGGCATGTACGCGGTCGCCGGCATCTACCTGGGCCGGGCGGACCACATCCCGCTCGTCGGTATGGTCGGTAGTGCCGAACTGTGGTGTGCATTCACCGTGTGGTGCGTGGCGTTCGTCGTCATGGTGGTGCATCTCTGGCGGTCGGTGGTGCACGCCGGACCGGCAACAGTGGAGACGCAGGAGAGCGCATGACGGAAACCCCGCCCGTGATCGAGGTATCGGTGGCTGCGGCGCCGTCGGTCGTATGGCCTGCCCTGCGCGACCCGCAGTTGCTTCGGCGCTGGCACGGCTGGGACTGCGCCGGCCTGGACGACGAGATCAGGGAAATCTACTTCGGCGACGACGTGACGGAGGACGCCGGGACCTTCACCCTCACGCTCGGCGGCGCCGACCGGTTCAGCCTCCACGAGCGCGACGGCACGACGCTGGTGCGGATCACCCGGCCGCCGCGGGGCGGGGATCCCGCCGCCGACGCCTGGTACGACGACGTCACCGAGGGCTGGACCACGTTCCTGCAGTTCCTCAAGTTCGGCATCGAACGGCACGGACTCGACGAGCGTCGCACCCTCTTCCTCGAAGGACCGGTCGCGGACGGAGATTCGGCGCGGCACCTGCTCGGCCTCGACAAGGTCGCGGACCTGAAGGTGGGCGATCACTTCACCGCGGTCGCCGACACGGGTGATCTGCTGCACGGGGTGGTGTGCTTCGTCGGCGAGCATCAGACCGCGGTGAGCGTCGACGATCTCGGCCCCGGACTGTTGCAGTTCGGCGAGCAGCCCGTCAACGCGGCGCGCCCGAACGGCGGCGCGCAGATCCTGCTCGCGGTCTACGGCCTGGACGACGAGGAGTGGGCCGAACTCGAACAGCGCTGGACGGAGTGGTGGCAGGCCCGGCCGGGGGCCGAACCTGCCACCTGAGTTCTCGACTGGTCAGGCGAGCACGGTGCCCAGGGTGGGCCACCAGATCGTGCTCTTGACGACGTTCGGCCCCACCTGGTGGTTCAGCGAGCCGTACACGGCCGCGACGACGAGGCCGCTGCCGAGTCCGGCGACCGGGGCCGTGGACACGACCGTGGGAACCGCGACGTTGTTCTGGTCCAGCTTCACGATGCCGCTGGCGCCGGTGGCGAAGCTGTAGTAGACGACGTCGAGCTCGGCGCCGGCCTGGTCGTTCGCGATGACGCCCGGGCCGCCGAAGAAGCCGAAGCGGAACTGGTTGCTCATGTTGGTCGCCACACCCGCGCCGTACAGCTGTCCGAGAACGGGACCGCCCTGCCCGGTGTCGGAGTACGCGGGGACCTGGAAGATCTGGCCCGGCAGGGCGATGTTCGTCGCGGCCGTGTCGGTCGGCGACGCGGCGAGTCGCTCGATGGCGGCCTCGGCCTCGGGGTTTCCGGCGGCCACGGTGCGCAGCTTCGCGATCGCGGTCGCCGGGTCGACGACGGGAGCGGAATCTGCGGGCTGCGCCGACACGACACCGGTGAACATCATCGTCGCCGCCACTGCGGCGGTCAGACCTGCCGCGACCCGTCGTGCGAAGTGCCGTCGATTCATTCTTCTTCTCCCTCGTCACGTCAATGGGTAAGCATTAGTTCGGATGAGTAAACACTCGAGCTCTTATCGACGCCGTGCTTCGCGGTGTTACGCCGCCCCCAGACCTATGCTGCTGGCATGGGACCGGATGGTGGGCACGAGTCGAGGATCAGTGAGTTTCGGGAGGGGCTCGACGCCGTGGTCCCCACCCGCCGGAGCCTGCAGCGCCTGTTCGAGGCGGTCCTCGTCGTCGGGTCGGGGCTCGAGCTGGATTCCACCCTGCAGCGCATCGTCAATTCGGCCACGTCCCTGCTCGGCGCCCGCTACGGCGCGCTCGGTGTCCACGCCCCCGACGGCGGGCTCTCGGAGTTCGTGTACGAGGGCATCACGCCGGACGAGCGCGCCCGCATGGGCCACCTGCCCGAGGGCCGCGGACTGCTGGGACTACTGGTCCACGACCCCCGCCCGGTGCGCCTCGCCAACCTGGCCGATCATCCGGGGTCGATCGGCTTCCCGCCCAATCATCCGCCGATGAAGAGCTTCCTGGGAATGCCGATCATGATGCGGGGCAAAATTTTCGGAAGCATCTATCTCACCGAGAAACTCAGCGGACCCGAGTTCACCGACGAGGACGAGGTGATTCTGCGCGCGCTCGCCACCTCTGCCGGCGTGGCGGTGGAGAATGCCCGGCTGTTCGAGGAATCGCGAACGCGGGAGCGGTGGTTGACGGCCGTCGCGACAATCACCTCCCGGCTGATGGTCGGAGGTTCACTCGACGAAACGCTGCACATGCTCGCCGCCGAGGTGCGTGAACTGTCCAGCGGCGACGAGGTCTTCATCGTCGTCACGCTCGGCGAGGGCGCGGTGGTCGGGGCCGACAGCGCGATGCGGCCGCTGCGCAGCACCGTCCGAAGCGCCACCCAGGCCGAGCCGTTCGCCGAAGTGCTGCGCTCCCGCACCCCCGCCCTGCTGACGGGGATCGACGGTCTCGCACCGTTCTCCGCCGCGGCGGGCCGGGCCGCGGTGCTGCCGCTGTCGACCGCGTCGGGGGTCGGCGGGGTCCTGGTGGTCACGGCGCGCGGCACCACTGCGTGGGATCCCGACGAGGTCGCCCGACTCGAATCGGTAGCCGACCTCGCCGCCGTCGCGGTGGAGTTCTCCGATCAACAGAGCAAGCAACGTCTGCTGTCCGTGCTGGCCGACCGCGACCGGATCGCGCGCGACCTGCACGACAACGTGATTCAGCGATTGTTTGCCACAGGCATGAGCCTGCAGAGCACTCACGCGGTCGGGGACGTTCCGGACGGCGTGCGCTCCATCGTGGCCACCGCGGTCGAGCAACTCGATCGAACGGTGCGCGAGATCCGCACCACCATCTTCGATCTGCAGGCCACCGGCGTCGCCTCGGCGACCAGTCTGCGCCGCCGCCTTCTCGACGTGATCGGCGACCTCACCTCCCATTCGCCGGTCGCGCCCAACGTCCAGTTCACCGGCGCCATCGATACTCTCGTGCCGAGCCGCATCCACCCGCATGCGGAGGCGGTGTTGCGCGAAGCGCTGAGTAATGCCCTGCGGCACGCGCGGGCCACCACCATCGACATCTCGGTGGCCGCGGGGGACGACCTCACCGTCACGGTCGCTGACGACGGAATCGGGATCGCGGACGGCGCCCGGCGCAGTGGACTGGACAACCTCGACCGGCGGGCCGAACACTGCGGCGGCACCTGCACCGTCGATTCGGCGGACGGGGGAACCGTCGTCACCTGGCGGGTTCCGTTGGTGTGAAGAGAATTTCAGTGCTGCCGGCGTAACTCGGTGGCCAGCACCGCTGCCTGCGTGCGCCGCTGCATCCCCAGTTTCGACAACAGCCGCGACACGTAGTTCTTGATCGTCTTCTCGGCCAGGAACAGCCGCTCGGCGATCTCCCGGTTGGTGAGCCCCTCGCCGATCAAGTCGAAAACGGCGCGTTCCTGCTCGGACAGTTGCGCCAGCGGGTCGTCGCGGCGGGCGGACCTGATCCGGTTCATCAGCGCCGACGTCGCCCTGCTGTCGAGCAGCGAACCGCCCTCCCCCACCGTCCGCACGGCCGCCACCAGGTCGGTGCCGAGGATCTGCTTGAGGACGAATCCGGACGCCCCGGCCATGATGGCGTCGAACAGCGCCTCGTCGTCGGAATACGACGTCAGCATCAGGCACCGCAGTTCGGGCAGCGCGGCGCGCAGGTCCCGGCACAGCTCGACACCGTTGCCGTCCGGCAACCGGACGTCGAGCACGGCGACATCGGCGCCGCTGCCCGGGATCCGCGCCATCGCCTCACCGACCGATGCGGCCTCCCCGACCACGTCGAGGTCGGGCACGCTGCCGAGTAGATCGACCAGGCCTCGTCGCACGATCTCGTGGTCGTCGACGAGGAACACCCGCGTGGTCATGTGTGCACCTCCACCGTCTACTCCTCGAACCGTACCGCGCAGGCTAGTTCTCCGGCCGGACGATCATCACCGGGCAGTCCGCGGTGTGGAGCAGTGCGTTGCTGGTGGAGCCGAGCAGCATTCCCTTGAAACCACCCCGGCCGCGGCTGCCGACGACGATCAGCTGTGCCTTCTCGGCGAATTCGCTGAGCACCCGCACGGGGCGGTCGCGCGCGACGACGCGTTCGACGGTCACGTCCGGATACCGCTCCTGGTACCCGGCGAGACGCTCCGACAGAACCACTTCCTCACCCGTCTGGATGCTGCTCCACAACGGATCGTCCGGGCTGGCGCCGAGCGACGGCTGCACACTCACATCGCTCCACACGTTGACCGCGACCAGGCTCGCGCCACGGGCGGCGGCCTGCTCGAAGGCCACTTCCAACGCCGCCCTGCTGCTCTCCGAACCGTCGACGCCGACCACGATCGGCCCCTCGGTCGGCGGCTGCCCGTCCAGGGTGCGCCCCCGCACGACCACCAGCGGGCAGTGGCCGTGCGCGGCGACCGCGGACGTCGTGGAACCGATCAGCAGGCCGGTGAACTCGCCGTGCCCGCGCGAGCCGAGCACCACCATGTGCGCGTTCGCGGACAGTTCGATGAGGGTCTGACTCACCTTGGCCTCGAACTGCTCGGTGGTGATGTCGAGCGGCTCGTCCACCGTCTGTTTCGCGTGGACCCGCGCACTGCCCAGCCGGGCCTTCGCCGTGTCCTCGAGTTCTTCCTTGAAGCTCTCGGCCAGGTACGGCTCGGTGTAATAGAAAGCAGGAATGTGTACCACTGTCACGATGTGCAGCGGGAGCGACAGTGCGGCGGCGGCCCGGGCGGCCCACGCCACGGCGGCCGACGCCGACTCGGATCCGTCCACACCCACGACGATCGGCTTGATTCCGGTCATGGTCACCTTTCCTGATTCTTTCCGGCTGGGCACTGCTGAGGTGTGCGGTGCTACCCGCAGATCTTGCGGAGCTTCTCGACCAACGCGACCCGGCCCGCACGATCCGCGGCGAGCGGTGTGACGGTGAGCGTGGTGACCCCGGACTCGGCGAACGCAGCCACGCGCTCCGCGACGTAGCTCTCCGGACCGATCAGCGACACGGCCCGCACCAGGTCGTCAGGCACGGCGGCGGCGGCCTCGTCCTTCTTGCCCGACAGGTAGAGGTCCTGGATGGTCTCGGCTTCCTTCTCGTAGCCGTAGCGGACTGCGAGGTCGTTGTAGAAGTTCTTGCCCTTCGCGCCCATGCCGCCGATGTACAGGGCCAGACCGGGGCGGACCCAGTCCAGCATGTGGTCGACGTCGTCGCCGATGGCGAGGGCGGGCGACGCGAAGACCTGCAGGTCGCCGAGGCTCGGGTCGCGCTTCGCCTTGCCCTTGGCCAGCGGCTCGCCCCACACGCTCGCGGCCTTCTCCGGGTGGTAGAAGATGGGTTCCCAGCCTTCGGCGATCTCGGCGGTCAACTCCACGTTCTTCGGTCCGAGCGACGCGATGACGATCGGGATGCGATCACGCACAGGGTGGTTGATGATCTTCAGCGGTTTGCCCAGCCCGGTGCCCTTCTCGGCGGGCAGCGGAATCTGGTAGTACTTGCCCTGGAACTCGACCTTCTCGCGGCGCCACACCTTGCGGCAGATTTCGACGACCTCGCGGGTGCGTCCGAGCGGGGCGTCGTACTTGACGCCGTGGAAACCCTCGATCACCTGCGGGCCGGAGGCGCCGAGCCCCATCACGAAGCGTCCGTCCGACACGAAGTCGAGGCCGGCGGCCGTCATCGCCGTCAGGCTCGGCGTGCGGGTGTAGATCTGGAAGATGCCCGAAGCGAGTTCCAGGGTGGTGGTCTTGGCGGCGAGGTAGCCGATCTGGCTCACGGCGTCGAACGAGTAGGCCTCGGGCACGAACGCGATGTCGAGCCCGGCTTTCTCCAGGTCGGCGACCTCGTCGACCGTCTCGGCGAAACCGCCGCTGTAGTTCAAGCCCATACCTATGCGCACGTCGTTCCCCAATCCTGGCGGTAGCTGCAACCTGTTCCTGCTTCGATCCAGAACACTACTGCGCGCAAGCGCCTCAAGGGCGTGCAGGCCTCACGACGACGACCGGGCACTGTGCACCACCGACCAGGCTGTTGCTGGTCGAACCGAGCAGCATCCCCTTGAACCCTCCGCGACCCCGGCTGCCGACGACCAGCAGTTGCGCCTTCTTCGACCAGTCGAGCAACCGCGCCCGCGGATTGTCGATGTACACCTCACGGGTGACCTGCACGTCGGGGTATTTCTCCTGCCAGCCTGCGAGGCTCTCGGCGAGGACGGCGCGTTCGTCCTCCTCGAGTCCCTGCGGCACGAGGGCGGCGGCCCTCGGGTCCTCGAACGCCTTCGACCCGAGGTCGCTCCACACGTGGACGGCCACCAGCGGAGCGTTCCGCATCGACGCCTCCTGGAAGGCCACCGAGATCGCCCGCTCACTGGTGGCGCTGCCGTCGACGCCGACCACGACGGGCCCGTCGGCGTGGGTGTCGCCGCGAACGACGACGACCGGGCAGTGCGCGTGGCTGGTGACGTTGATCGCCGTGTTCCCGAGCAGCGCGGTGGCCGCCGCCCCGGCCCCGGACGCGCCGACCACCACGATCCGGGCGTTCTCGGACAGGTCGACGAGCCACTGAGCACTGCTGCCGATCGACAGTTCGGTGCAGACCTCGATGATGGGATTGACGGCGAATGCCTGCTCCTGCGCCTCGGCGAGAATCGCCTTGCCGCTCGCCTCGACCCACTCGTACACGCCGCCCGAATCCATGTACGGGCCGCCGAACCCGTACGGAGCGAAGTCGAGTGCGTGGATGATCTTCAGGTTAAGTCCACGTTCGGTGGCGAGTTCGGCAGCCATCCGGACAGCGGACTTCGAGCTGTCCGATCCGTCCGCGCCGACGACGACGCTGTTGCGGTCCCGTGTGCTCATGGCTTCACACTATCCCCGGCCGCGTTTTCGCGTCTGCCGCCCTTCGCCTTTCGGCTCGGGACCAAAGTCCCCATCAACTCGGGCTCTCCGACCGTAGCCGCAGCGGCCGAATTCGGCGATGATGAGAAGTGGAGTAGTGCGCCCTAAGCGAATCCGACTGCGCCGCTGCTCTTTTCGAAGCAGCCGACCCCGAGCGATGTCGGTCACAAATTTGGTATTTCAGATGAGAATTAAAGTACGTTCGGGTCATGCAACTCACACAGTTCACCGACCTCGGACTGCGGGTGGTCATGCGACTGGCCGTGGCCGGAGACGGCGAACGACCGGGTAGCCGGGCGATCGCCGAGGAACTGTCGGTGTCGTACACCCACGCCGCCAAGGTGATCACCCGGCTCGGCGAACTCGGCATCGTCGACGCGCGCCGCGGACGCGCCGGCGGCCTGGCCATCACCGAACTCGGGCGCACCGCGTCCGTCGGCTGGCTCGCCCGCCGACTCGAAGGCGACGCGGAGGTCGTCGACTGCGACGGCGCCCAGCCCTGCCCGCTGCGGTCCAACTGCCTGCTGCGGTCGGCGCTCCGGCGCGCGCAGGACGCGTTCTTCACGTCGCTGGACGCTCTCACCGTCGAAGACCTCACCCGTACCCCCACCGGAACCGTCCTGCTCGCCCTCCCGCGGGTGGCCGCCACAACTTCCCAGATTTCTCGAACGATCGGAGACTGACATGCTCTCGCCCACCTCGACCGACGTCATCCGCGCCACCCTGCCCGTGGTCGGCGCCGCCATCTCGGACATCACGACGCTGTTCTACCGCAAGTTGTTCGACGCGCATCCCGAACTCGAACGAGACCTGTTCAACCGCGGGAACCAGAAGCAGGGCGAACAGCAGAAGGCACTGGCCGGGGCCATCGCCGCGTTCGCCGCCCTCCAACTCGAGCCCGATCAGGCGCGCGTCGATCTCATCCTGTCGCGGATCGCCAACAAGCACGCCTCGCTGGGGATCGAACCCTCGCAGTACGCGATCGTGCACACCCACCTGTTCGCGGCCATCGTCGAGGTCCTCGGCGACGCCGTCACTCCCGAGGTCGCTGCCGCCTGGGACGAGGTGTACTGGCTGATGGCGGAGACCCTGATCGCGATGGAGGCCGGACTGTACGCCTCGGCGGGCGTCGCGGTCGGCGACGTGTGGCGCGAGGTGCGGGTCCGCGAGCGTCGGCACGAGTCCGCGGACACGGTGTCGTTCGTGTTCACCTCCGTCGACGGCTCACCGCTTCCGTCGTTCGCTCCGGGGCAGTACCTCTCCGTCGCGGTTCACCTGCCGGACGGCGCACGCCAGATCCGCCAGTACAGCCTGTCCTCGGCCCCGTCGCGCGGCGACTGGAGGATCTCGGTGAAGCGCGCCGGTGAGGTGTCGAACTTCCTGTACCACAACGTCTTCGAAGACGACCTCCTGACGGTGTCGACGCCGTTCGGCGATCTCGTCCTGCAGGACGACGACGCACCGCTGCTCCTCGTGTCCGCGGGCATCGGGTGCACGCCGATGATCGGGATGCTCAGCCACCTCGCCGACACCGACGACAGCCGCCCGATCTCGGTGCTCCACGCCGACCGGTCGGCCAGCAGTCACGCGCACCGCGCGGAGCTCACCGAACTGGTGGAACGTCTGCCGTTCGCGGTGATGCACCGCTGGTACGAAGACCTGGGCGCCCGACGTCCCGAGGGCGGCCTGCGGGAGGGACGCGCCGACCTCGGCGAGGTCACGATCGCCCCCGGCACCCGCGCCTACCTGTGCGGCCCGCTGCCGTTCATGCTCGGAATACGCGAAGCCCTCCTCGCGAAGGACGTGCCCGCCGAGAACATCCACTACGAGGTGTTCGGACCCGACAGCTGGTCGGCCACCGTGTGAGAGCCGGCGCCGCCCCGGTCACACCGACCAGGTGTGGACGGGGCTGCCCTCACGCATGTTCTCCACGTACTGACGCAACATGGCGGCGAGGGCTTCCCGGCGGCTCAGCCCGGCGTTCTCGTGCCGCACCACCTGCGCACGCTGCCACGACGCCCCCGTCTGCCGGGTCACGCACCGGCCCTCGATGACGCTGAGGTAGCGGTCGCGGGCCTTCGCCGACAACCCGAACGCGGCGAGCCCCTCGTCGGCGATCGGCAGCAGCCGCCTCAGGACGAGTTCGTCGGCGCCCGCGAACCCGACACCGGGCCAGTACAATTCGGCGTCCATGCCGTATTTCGCGCCGGCGTGCAGGTTCTCCTCGGCGGCGTTGAACGACATCCGCGACCAGATCGGGCGATCGGATTCGACGAGCCCGCGGAGCGCACCGTAGTAGAACGCGGCGTTCGCCATCGTGTCGAGCACCGTCGGACCCGCGGGCAGCACCCGGTTCTCGATCCGCAGGTGCGGTTTGCCGTCATCGCTGTCGTACACCGGGCGGTTCCACCGGTAGATGGTGCCGTTGTGCATCTGGAGTTCGTTGAGGTCCGGCACCCGTCCCGCGTCGAGTTCGGCCGACGGGTCGACGTCGGACACCTCCGGCAACAGCGCCGGGAAGTACCGGGAGTTCTCCTCGAACAGGTCGAAGACCGACGTGATCCACCGCTCGCCGAACCACACGCGCGGCCGCACGCCCTGGTTCTTCAACTCCAGCGGACGCGTATCGGTGGCCTGCGCGAAGATCGGGATGCGGGATTCGTGCCACAACGCCTTGCCCGCCATGAACGGTGCGTTCGCAGCGAGCGCCACCTGGGCGCCGGCCAGGCACTGCGCGGCGTTCCAGTGGGCGGCGAACTCGTCCGGCGCGACGCGCAGGTGCAGCTGCAGCGATGTGCACGCGGCCTCCGGGAGCACCGAATTGGCGTCCACCTTCAGCTTTTCGGCCGCCCGCCCCTCGAGTGGCACACCCTCGAGGTCGAGTTCGATGTCTTCCCCGCGCGCGGCGAAGATCTGGTCGTTGAGCTGCTCGTAGCGGGGATTCGCCGTGATCCACTCGCGGCCGAGGTGTTCGAGTTCCAGCGTCGGCAGCATGCCGACCATCACCAGCTGGGCGTCGTGCCCGTGGATCCGGGCGTCGGCGACGTGCAGCGACGCCCGCAGGGTTCGCTCGAGCTCGAACGTCCCCTCACCGTTCAGCGGACCCGGGCGGACGTTCATCTCGACGTTGAACTGACCGAGCTCGGTCTGGAACACGGCGTCGTCGTCGATCGACTCGAGGACCGCGAGATTCGACATCGCGGGCGTCATGTCGGAGTGGACGAGATTGAATTCGATCTCCATGCCCAGCATCGGTCTCGGCGGATCGACGTCGTCGGCGAACGCTCCCTCGCGAAGCATCCTCTCGAGCGCGTCCACGCACATGAGCACCTTCTGCCGGAACAGGCGCCGGTCTTCTCGGGTGAATGTCCGAGACGTCACTTCGCGACCCATGCCACTCCCCAACTGCGCGTCGAACTGCGCTCACGGGGGAGCATATCCGTTCAGCCCGCGCGAATGCGGGATGGCGGGCTAACCTCGAACCAGACGCTGGTGAGCGGAAGGACCGGAGATGACGCCTGATACCGACTCCAAGAAGAAACCAGAGTTCTCCGTGGGCGCGCGCGTGAAAACGCGGCACTCGGCCGATCACGAACTGGCCGAGAAGAAGTGGCCCCTGGAGGCCGGCGTCATCGTCGACGATTTCGCCGGCGTCCAGGACATCAGCAACGATTCGTACGGCCGGGACTGGGCCGTGTCACGCCGCTGGGCGATCGCCCTCGACAGCGGACCACTCGTGTTCCGCAACGACGACGATCTCGAGCCCGAGTAGGCCCTTACGCGTTGGCGCCCGCGTTGCCCCAGGTGACGGCCACGCCGCGCTCCTGCAGCCAGCGACCGGGATCGATCTTGTTTCCGTTCGCGTCGTGCACCTCGAAGTGCAGGTGCGGTCCGGTGGACTGGCCGCGGTTGCCGACGTGGGCGATTTCCTGCCCTGCGGTGACGCGCTGCCCGACGCTCACGGTGTAGTCGTTGACGTGTCCGTAGACGGTGACGGTGCCGTCGTCGTGCAGCAGACGCACCCACAGTCCGAAGCCGGACGCCGCACCGGCGTCGATGACCTGGCCGTCCGCGGCTGCGAGCACCGACGTGCCGATGGGCGCCGCGATGTCGATGCCGCCGTGGTGGGCTCCCCAGCGGGAACCGAAGTCGGAGGTCAGCTTGCCCGAGACCGGCTGAACCGTGTGGGGCTTGACCGGGTTGACGGAGGACAGCCACTGCTGAGCCTGGGCGCCGAGGTCGGGGCCGCCGAGGTTCTGGGCGGCGGTGCCGAGGTCTGCGGGCAATTCGAAGCCGGCGGGGAGGACACCGGCCGGGATCTCGAACGGCAGGCCCGGCAGCGTCTGCGCGCCGCTCGTCTCGTGGGAGTCGACGGGGGCGGCGGCGGCGTTTCCGGCGCCCAGCTGGGCTGCACCGACGACGATGGCTCCGGTAGCGGCCGCGACAGTCGCGGCCTTGATGCCCACACCCGCTCCGGCCTGCTGGTTGCGATGGCGCCCGCGCGCCGCGTCCGGATCGATCTCGAAGCGAACGGAAGACCCGTTCGCCCGGTGGTGGGAACCCACAGTAAATACCTCGTCAGTCGTCGGATTGCAGCTCTCCCCGTCCGGGGTGGGCTCCTCTGTCTGGCGAAGAATGTAACAAAACGATATAGGTCCGCGCCACCGTTACCGAACGTTTATGTTCGGCGTTCCTCGAGTTCCGCCTTGAAGGCGGCGTAACGAGCGCGGTGCGGGGCACGCCGGCGAATCACCGCCCACGCGATTCCGAGCACGACGAACCATGCCGGGGTGACGAGGAGCGCCTCGAGGGTGTCGTCCTCCTGTGTCAACGCCCAGATGAGAAAGACGAAGAAGGCCAGGACGACCCAGCACATCACCACCCCACCGGGCATCTTGAACCTCGAGGCCTCGTGCAGTTCGGGGCGGCGCCTCCGGTACACGAGATAGCTGGCCAGGATCATCGTCCACACGAAGATGAACAGCACCGATGAGATTGTCGTCACAGTCGTGAACGCCTCGATGACCGAGTCGCCGGAGAACAGCAGCGCGATCGCCGACAGCAGGAACGCGCAAGAGAACATCAGCGCGTTGGCCGGAACCTTGCGGGAACTGAGCCTGCCGAGCCTGGCCGGTGCGTCACCCTCCTGCGCGAGGCCGTACACCATCCGGGACGTCGAATAGATCCCCGAATTGGCGGAGGATGCCGCGGACGTCAGCACCACGAACTGGATGACACCCGCCGCGATCCCCAGACCGGCGAGCGTGAACATCGCCGTGAAGGGGCTCTCCCCGGGGACGACCTCACGCCACGGCGTGACCGAGATGATCACGATCAGCGACACCACATAGAACAGCAGGATGCGGATCGGGATGGAGTTGATGGCCTTCGGCAGGTTCTTCTCCGGATCCTTCGCCTCGGCCGCCGTGGTTCCGACGAGCTCGATACCGACGAACGCGAAGACCGCGATCTGAAATCCGGCCACGAAGCCCATCGCGCCGGTCGGGAACATGCCGCCGTCGTTCCACAGGTTGTCGAATCCGGCCTCCGAGCCGCCCGGCGACGTGAAGTGCGTGAACACCATCACGAGTCCGACGACGATGAGGCTGAGAATGGCGATGATCTTGATCAGCGCGAACCAGAACTCGGTCTCGCCGAACGCCCGCACGGTCGGCAGATTCAGCAGCAGGAGCGTCGCGATGGCGATCAGCGCCGGGATCCACAGCTGGAGGTCGGGCCACCAGTACCGCACGTAACCGGAGATCGCGATGATGTCGGCGATACCGGTGACGATCCAGCAGAACCAGTACGTCCACCCCGTGAAGAACCCGGCCCAAGGGCCCAGCAGGTCGGCCGTGAAGTCGGAGAACGACTTGTAGTGCAGGTTGGAGAGCAGCAGCTCACCCATCGCCCGCATCACGAAGAACAGCATGAAGCCGATGATCATGTAGACGAAGATCACCGACGGTCCGGCCAGCGAGATCGTCTTCCCGGACCCCATGAACAGGCCCGTGCCGATTGCTCCGCCGATCGCGATCAGCTGGATGTGCCGGTTGGCGAGCTGCCTCGAGAGATGCGGCTCGCCCTCCGCTCTCGTCCCCGGGTCGCCGCCCGATCCGATCGAACCCGTCGAGGAAGTGCGGTCAGCCATGGAACACCTGCAACCCTTCTCAGTCCTTGCTGTCACCGTCCGAAAGCGTGGGTCACGTTACGCCGGGACGGCTCGCGACCACCGTCGAGGAGGTGATCCCGAGCGGAAGTACTTGACAGAAACCGCGTAGCTAAGGCTAACCTCAGTCCGTTACTTCGAGGCGAGGAGCCTGCACATGATCGAGGACCTGATCGAGATCGCGTACGCCCAGGGCGCTGTCACCTGTGTGGCTCAGGCTGCCGGCGGCGTCGACGAGTACGAACTCGCCCGGGTCGATTCGGTCGCGTCCAGCGTCACCGTCACGGTGCGGGCCGACGGCAAATTCGGGAAGGCCACGAGCGTCGAGGGATACCTCAGCCTCGGCCAGGTCGTCCGGGCGTGCGGACTCGACTACCGGCACGCCACCTCCAGCGCCCGCCAGTACATCCACTGATCAACCCAGGTGCTCACCGAAGAAACCGTCGATCCTCGTCCACGCATCGGCGGCGGCTTCCGGGTCGGGCACCATCCCCGTGACCTTCATCAGGGGACGCATCACCTTCGGTCCGGCCAGTTCGTCGTTCAGGAACGTGTGGCCGGCAGTCGGATACTCCTTCACATCGTGGACCACACCGGCCCGGGTCAGTGCCGACTCCAATTTGGCTGCCGCGTTCGGAAGGGCGAAATCCTTCCCGCCGTAACTGGCGACCACCGGGCACGCCCCCGCCACCGCCGCCTCCAGGTCACGCGGCAGGACCCCATAGTTCGGGGCCGCCGCGTCGAACCCGGTGCGCAGGGTCATCAGAGCGAACCCGCCGCCCATGCAGAACCCGATGACCCCGATCTTCCCCGTACAGTCCGACGAACCGGACAACCACTGACGCGCCGCCTCGATGTCCCCATAGGCCCGGCCCTTCCCCGAGAGCATCGCCCGCATCGTCGACACCAGACAGCGCCGCGCACCGCCCGCACTGAACAGATCCGGCGTCAGGGTCAGAAACCCGGCCGACGCCAGCCTGTCCGCCTGACGCCGCATCACGTCGTCCAAGCCGAACGCCTCGTGCACCATCACCACACCCGGCCACGGGCCCTCCCCCGACGGCCTCGCCAGATAACCGTGCAAGTTCAGCGAACCGTCGTGCCGCGCAGCGAGGTCGGTCAGGTCGATCTCGGACATGTGCGTCTCCCGTTCCGTCGTCACTTCCAGAACATCTGCGACAACCATGCCCTCCCCATCGCGGGCGCACCACCGTTCCCGCTACACTCACCTCGGTGTGCGCCCCGCGCGTGCACCGCGCCTTCGTAGCTCAGGGGATAGAGCAACCCTCTCCTAAAGGGTAGGTCGCAGGTTCGAATCCTGCCGAGGGCACCATGCCGCCCGAGGCTCTCAGCGATATGTCGGGCAGGTCGGGAGGACCAGGAGACACCCATGATCGGCATACTGCCCGACCTGCCGTACATGGGGTTGGACTGGGAGTTCTTCTTCCCGACCAATCTGTACATTGCATTTATCAACTGGTGGAACCCCTTCTAGCGCACGGCAGCCCGGTCAGCGGAGTCCGCGACGGCGCCGCCACCACCGGCCCTTCCGCTTCGCCTTCTCTGTCTCCTCCATGTCGTACCGCATCTGCCGCAGAACTGCCGGCGCCTCGAGTGCGCGGAATGCGCGGCATTCCTCTGTGAATTCCTTCGTGTACGTGCGGTACACGAAAGCAGGGCCGAGGGAGCCGAACGAGAAGGGAATCGAAGCCAGCCACCATTGCCCGCCGTACGTGTGGCCGAGCGCCAGACAGATCAGGGCGAGAGCACCCAACGCCAACTGGAGCCACAGGAACTTCCGGCCCTGCCGGGCGGCGTGTTCCATCCCGGAGAGGTGGTAGTCCATGTTCAGCTTGTGGATCTCGATCTCCCGCTCGGTCCGGATGATGTAGTCGTCGAACGTTTCGCCGTCGTTGAGGAAGTCATCCATCGGGGCCGCCTTCGTCGCGTGGGAATCGAAGCGTAGAGGCGCCCACCGACATCTCGGAGCGTCGGACATTGCGGACCGTGGCTGACCTGGATAGTTCGTATCGTCGCCGCATGACCAACACAGCGAACCGCCCCGCCGCCCTGCACTCGTACTTCGCATACCGCGACGCCCCGGCCGCTCTGCGGTGGCTGGAACGAGCCTTCGGTTTCGAGACCACTCTCGAATTCTCGGACGACAACGGCGGGATCATGCATTCCGAATTGCGCAGAGGTGATGCCGCCATCATGGTCTTCAGCGACGACGGCGACTACGACCGGCCTGCGCTCAGGGGCGAGACTGTCGGGCACGGTACCTATCTCAGCGTCGGCACCGCCGGCGAAGTCGACGAGGTGTATGCCACCGCCCTCGATGCCGGCGCCACCTCGGTCTGGGCACCCGCGAACACCGAATGGGGCAACTACCGCTGCCGGATCCTCGATCTCGAGGGTTTCGAGTGGACATTCGGCACCCTACGCCCGGGCGAGATCAGCGGCGAATGACGGTGACGCCGACTGTCAGTCGATGGCGAAGAGCCGCGCCGCGTTGTCGTGGACAACTGCCCGCAGCCACGGCTCGCCGAGGTCGAATCGGGTGAGACCCTCGAGCGCGTCGAGGTAGGGATACGGGATGTTGGGGAAGTCGCTGCCGAACAGGATTCGTTCCTGCAGTTCCGACAGCCGGTGCACCTGGTCGCGCGGAAACGGTGTGGCCGCTTCGGTGTAGTCCGTGAACGTCATCGTGGTGTCGAGGTACACGTTGGCGTACTGATCGGCCAGGTCCAGGAATTCCCGGTACTCCGGCAGCCCCATGTGGGCGATGATCGGGTGCAGCCGCGGGTACCGCGACAGCAACTCGGCGATCGGGCCCGGGCCCGTGTGCGTGCCGGGCGCCGGCCCCGACCCGCAATGGATGACCACGGGGACACCCGCGTCCTGCAGCACACCCCACACGGGGTCGAGAAGCGGATCGTTCGGCGAGTAGTCGCCCACCTGGATGTGGGACTTGAACACGCGCGTGCCCGTTTCGACTGCCTCCGCGACATACGCGGCCGCGGACTCCTCAGGGTAGAACGTGGACGTCCGCAGGCAGTCGGGGGTCTGCGCGGCGAATTCGGCCGACCACTGGTTCAGCCACGCGGCCATGTCCGGCTTGTGCGGGTAGATCATCGACGTGAACCGGCGGACCCCGAACCCGCGGAGATGCTCGACGCGGACATCCTCTTCGTGCCGGTAGTGAATGGGCCACTCACGTCCGGTGAGGGGACCGACCGCGTCGAAGTAACCCCACACCTTCTCCATCACATTCGCGGGCATGAAGTGGGTGTGGACGTCGATGATGCCGGGCAGCCCCAGCGCACGCCAGAACTCCTGCACCCGCAGATCCTCGGACAACACTCTTCTCCTCGACGCAGTGCCGGACCACGGAACCCGGCGGATCGGAACAGGGGCCGCCTCAGAACAGCGTGAACGCGTCCTCGGCCTCGGGGGTCGGCGCGACAGGCGCCGGCGCGGCGGCGGGCGCCGGTGCGGGGGCGGAGACCGGCGTCGGCGCGACCGCACCGGATGCGACGGCGCGGGCCGCCTCGCCGGCGAGGACGTCGGCCATCTCGTTGTAGTGGTTGCCGACGTGGCCGCGAACCCAGCGGAAGCGGACCGGCCCGGGGCGTTCGGCGATGGCCCGGTCGATGGACTGCACCAGCGCGAGATTCTTGACGGGGGCGCCGCCCGCCGTCTTCCAGCCCTTGCGTTTCCACCCGGGCAGCCATTCCGAAGCGCACTTGATGGCGTACTGGGAGTCGGATTCGATCAGCAGCGGATCGGCGCCGGGATGCGCGGTGATCGCTTCGAGCAGCGCCCGCAGCTCGGCGATCTGGTTGGTCCCGGAGGGTTCGCCACCCGATTGGCTGGGACCCTCGTGATTGACCCATGCCCAGCCGATCGCCCCACCGGGGTTGCGGAGGCAGGATCCGTCGGTACTCACGATGATCATGACTGGGGACTTTACGTGCGCGCCCCGACAGCCGCCGGTAGCGGTCGGCTTCACAGTGGATACGCTGCTTTCGATGACGGCTTCGCTGGAGGTGGTCGAGACCACCCTGACCGCGCGGCGTCCCCTGGACGTCGCCATGTCGTTGCAGCCGCTGCAGCGCGGCAAGGGCGACCCCTGCCACCGGCGGACGGCCGACGGCGCGATCTGGCGGACGTCGGTGCAGAAATCGGGCCCGGTCACCTATCGCCTGACCCAGATCGACCGCCACTCGGTGCGCTGCCAGGCGTGGGGTGCGGGTGCTCCCGAGCTGGCCGCGGGGCTGGGCCGCCTCGTCGGCGACCACGACGAGTGCGCCGACTTCGCCCCCGACCATCCGATCCTCGCCGAGGCCCACCGCCGTTTCCCGCACCTGCGGCTCGGCCGCACGGACCGGGTGCTGGAGGCCCTCGTGCCCGCGATCCTCGAGCAGCGGGTGCACGGCATCGCCGCGTTCGCGTCGTGGCGCCGTCTCGTGTGGAAGTTCGGCGCGCCTGCTCCCGGCCCGGCCCCGGACGGGATGCGGCTGCCGCCGACCGCGGACGTGTGGCGGCGGGTGCCGTCGTGGGAGTTCCATCGCGCCAACGTCGACCCCGCCCGGTCCCGCACGATCGTCCGCTGCGCGCAGGTGGCCGACCGGCTGGAGAAGATCGTCGACCTCCCCCGCGACGAGGCGAATCGCCGGCTGATGTCTGTTCCCGGCGTCGGGATCTGGACGGCGGCCGAGGTGTCGCAGCGCGCGCTCGGCGATCCCGATGCCCTGTCGGTCGGCGACTATCACCTGGCTGCGATGGTCGGGTGGTCGCTGCTCGGGAAGCCCCTCGACGACGCCGGGATGGTGGAGTACCTGGCTCCGCTGCAGCCGCATCGCCAACGCGCCGTGCGACTGCTGGAGGTGAGCGGGCAGGCCGTCAAACCCAAGTTCGGCCCTCGCACGGCGGTCGTCGACCACAGCCGGCACTGATCCGTCGGTTGCACCTCGATATCGTTCCAGCCGCCTATCCATGAACACCTGTTCAAGTATTCATACGAGTAACTAGACTCCGAAGGATCAGCTGCCTGCCGGAGGAGACGCCGTGGAATCCGTGGCAATGCACATGAGCGACGGCCTGATCAACGCGCCGACCTCACTGCTGTTCGTCGTCGTCGCCGCGGCAGGACTGTCGATCGCCGCCTGGCGGGCGCGCGCCGAACTCGACGAACGCACCGCGCCGATGGCCGGTCTCGTCGCGGCGTTCATCTTCGCCGTCCAGATGGTCAACTTCCCGATCCTTCCCGGTGTGAGCGGCCACCTCCTCGGTGGCGCACTCGCCGCCATCCTCGTCGGCCCGTACACCGGCATGCTCTGCGTCTCGATCGTGCTGATCGTGCAGGCGCTGCTGTTCGCCGACGGCGGGCTGACGGCGCTGGGAGCGAACATCACCAACATGGCGATCATCGGGGTGGTGGTCGGGTACGGCGTCGCGGTTGCACTGCGTCCGCTCGTCGTGCGCCGGGAGCGGCTGCGCTTGCGCGTTCTCGGCGGACTGTCGTTCGCCGCGGCCCTGTGCGGAACGGTGGCGGCGTCGATGGGCTTCGTTCTCGAGTACGCGATCGGCGGAACCGCCGTGTCCGGGGATTCGACCTCGCTGGGCGCGGTGGCCGCCTACATGCTCGGGGCGCACGTGCTCATCGGCATCGGCGAGGGCCTCATCACCGCCGTCACGGTCACGGCCGTCGCGAAGGCCCGCCCCGACCTCGTGTACCTCCTGCGGACGGCACCCCGGCGAGTGGAGGTGCGGGCATGATCTCGCTCCGCCGATTCCTGATCGGCTTCGCGCTGGTGGCGCTGCTCGTCGCCGGCGCGGTCTCCTACCTCGCGAGCTCCAGTCCGGACGGTCTCGATGCCGCGACGACCCGCGGATGCGAGACCGTGGAGACCGACACCGGGGAGGCGCTCGTCGGTGACTGCATCGCCCAGAACGCGTCCGCGCATCACCTGTCGGACTCGCCGCTCGCCGACTACACGGTGGGCGGCCGGGCGCATCTCACCGGGGTCGCCGGCGTCATCGGCGCGACCGCGACGTTCGTCGTCGCGGGTGGTCTGTTCTGGGTGCTCGCCCGCGCGCGGCGGAACCGAACGAGCCCCTGACCGTGGGAGCCGGGCACACCCATCCGCTCTACCTCGACGGCACCTCACCCCTGCACCGCCTGCCCGCCGAGGTCAAGATAGTCTGCGCCGTCGTCTTCGTCTTCGCGGTGGTCGCGACACCGCGGGAGGCGTTCTGGGCGTTCGCGGGGTATATCGCCGTCCTGGTCGTGATCTGGCGGATCGCCGGGATCGCGCTCACCTGGATCGCTCCGAGGATGCTGATCGAGTTGCCGTTCGTGACGCTCGCGGTGCTGCTGCCGTTCGCCGAGGGCGGCGACCGCGTCACCGTCGCCGGACTGTCGCTGTCGGTCGCGGGCCTCTACGGGGCGTGGGGCATTCTCGTGAAGGGCACTCTCGGCGTCCTCGCCTCGCTGACGCTCGCCGCGACGACCCCGGCCCGGGACCTGCCGCTGGGCCTGGCGCGCCTGCGCGTGCCCGCGATGCTCACGACGATCGTGGTCCTGATGCTGCGCTACCTCGACCTGCTCACCGCCGAGGTCGAGCGGATGCGCACCGCCCGGCTGTCCCGCGGCGACGACCCCCGGACGTTGCGGCAGATCGGCGCCACCGCCCGGGGTGTCGGCGGATTGTTCGTGCGTTCCTACGAGCGCGGCGAGCGCGTCCACCTGGCCATGTTGTCGCGGGGGTTCACGGGTTCGGTTCCCACGATCGGGGCGCCCCCGGCGACCGCTGCGACGTGGCGGGCAGGACTGGTTCCCGCGGTGTGCGCGGTGGGAATCTGCTTCTCGGCGTGGGTGCTCCGATGACCGCGGCCGTGCACCTCGACGGCGTCTCGTTCACGTATCCGGACGGCAGGGCCGCGCTGCACCGGATCGACCTGACGGTGGAACCCGGCGAGCGGGTGGCCGTCCTCGGTCCGAACGGGGCCGGCAAGACCACACTGATGTTGCACCTCAACGGCATTCTGACGGCCACCGAGGGCAGCGTCACGGTGTGCGGGCTGGCGCTGCCGCGGGGTGCGTCCCGCGACACGTTGCGCGAGGTCCGACGGCGGGTCGGGATCGTCTTCCAGGATCCCGACGACCAGTTGTTCATGCCCACCGTCGCGCAGGACGTCGCGTTCGGTCCGGTCAATTTCGGGGTCACGGGGACCACGCTCGACGAGCGTGTGCGCGACGCGCTGGCGGCCGTCGACATGACGGCGCAGTCCGATCGCAACCCCGCGCACCTCTCGGTGGGCCAGCGCCGCCGGGTCGCGCTGGCGACCGTCCTCGCGTGCGCGCCGGACGTCCTCGTCCTGGACGAGCCGTCGAGCAATCTCGACCCCGTTGCCCGGCGCGAACTGGCCGAGGTTCTCCTGGGTATCGACACCACACACCTGCTCGTCACGCACGACCTCCCGTACGCCGCCCAACTGTGCACGCGCGCCGTGATCCTCGACGAGGGGCGCCTGGTGGCCGACGGCCCGATCCTGGACCTGCTCGGCGACCCCGCCCTGCTCGCCCTGCATCGCCTCGAGTTGCCGTGGGGTTTCCAGCTTCCCGCGACCGGGCCTCTTTCGCCCGGCGAACGATCCGTGACACCGCCGTCCGGGTAGCTCACGATGGGGTGACGAAGCTTCGCCCGCACTCCGACCGGAGGTCAGCGATGTCCACACCCGAAGCCGACGCCGCGACGGTGTCCCAGCGCATTTTCGACGCGTCGCTCGGGGCCATCGACCTGCTGGCCGTCCATCTGGGAGACCGCCTCGGCTGGTACCGCAGTCTCGCATCGGAGGGCCCGGCGACCGCGGGCGAACTGGCGGAACGCACCTCCACTCATCCGCGGTATGCGCGCGAGTGGCTGGAACAGCAGGCCGTGTCGGGACTTCTCACGGTGGACACGTCGGACCCGCCGAAGTTCACGCTTCCGGCAGGTGCCGCCGAAGTACTCACGGACGAGCAGAGTCTCAACTATCTGGCACCTCTCGCGCGGATCTTCGTCGCCGCGACCGCGCAGATGCCCGCACTGCTCGAGGCGTATCGCACCGGCGGCGGCGTGGGGTGGTCCCAGTACGGCGCGGATGCCCGTGAGTCGCAGGCCGATATGAATCGGCCGTGGTACGAGCAGGTTCTCCCGGGCGCGCTGGCGTCGGTCCCCGAGGTGGACGCGTTGCTCCGGGCACCCGGTGCCACCATCGCCGATGTCGGATGCGGCGGCGCCTGGTCCACGATCGCACTCGCGCGCGCCTATCCGGAGGCCACGCTCCACGGCTACGACATCGACACCGCGACCGTCGAACTCGCGAGGTCCAACGTGCGCGGGCAGACGGATGTCGCCGATCGGATCACGATCACCGAATCGGATGCCGCGGGAATCCCCGAGGGCAGTTGCACCGCGGCCTTCGCGTTCGAGTGCATCCACGACATGCCCGCGCCGGTCGAGGTGCTGTCGGCGGTGCGCAGGGCGCTGGCCCCCGGCGGTGCCGTGATCGTGATGGACGAGGCGGTCGACGACGAATTCTCCGCGCCGGGAAGCGACGTCGAGCGACTGATGTACGGCTTCAGTCTCACCGTGTGCCTGCCCGACGGCATGAACCACACGCCGAGTGTGGGCACCGGAACGGTCATGCGCCCGAGCACATTGCGCGGCTACGCCGAGTCCGCCGGTTTCGGCACCATGGACGTGCTGCCGATCGAGGACTTCGGGTTCTTCCGGTTCTACCGGCTGACGGTGTAATCCTCGCACCGACAGCCCGATACGCACGTATTTTGCGGAAAGGCCGAAAACTGGGGCGTCCGAGGGGGGAAGATGTCTGCAGTAGGCAGGTTACGGACGCTTTCGCCGGTCGGGGCAACTGTGGAGCGCCAGGTCGAACCAGATTTGTCGTTTGTCATCCGCTACTACGCATGGGAAACACCATGAAACTGCATAGAGTGACAGCGCTTGCCGCGCTGCTGATCGCCACCCTGTGTGTCGGAGTGGGTACCGCGTATGCCGCCCCCGCTCCCGTCGATCAGGCCGTCGTCTCGCACACCAGCCTGAGCGCCGACGGCCGGTCGGTCGGTACGGCGATCGACACGGGCCTGTTCACCCTGTCGAGGACGACTGCGGCCGTCGACATCGTCAACGATGCGGGAACCCCGGTAGGCACGATCCCATTGCGCTACTCGATCGCCGGTGTGCAGTTCGCGATCGATCCGATCGTCACCGACGGCGGCCGGTTCCTGAGCCTGACACCCACGACGACGCCCGTCGCGGGAACACTCGCACTCACCCCGGTCGACAGGGACTCGGCCTACGCCAACATGATGACGCAGCTGCAGATCGGCTGGGACAACGGCGGCAGCACCGCGACCGCGATCGGCGCAGGCATCGGGTTCGTCGCGGGGTGCATCTTCCTCATCCTCGGGGGGTGCCTCCCCGGTGCCGCGGTAGGCGCAGCGATCGGCGCCGTCACCGGTATCAGCAACGCGAACCCTGCTGCGACACCGGCGGTTTACGAATTCCTCGGAACCCTGTAGCGGGGCTTCCGTCCGACCTCGAGCGACGATTTCGGGAGGACTATGGGTTAGTTCGCACACGGGGAGCATCACCGCGCACCCACATATGCATGTAGCCGTTCCGGTTTTCCAGCGAATATGGTCCACGCACAACGATGTTCGGTGCACTCAGGTGGGGACCGTGTTCGTCCTACGACATGGTGGGAATTTCCATGAAACTCTTGAGAACTCTGGCATTGTCCATATTCGTCGTGTCCGCGATGGCCGTCGGGGCGGGAACGGCGTACGCCGATCCGGCACCGCAGGGAATCGACTGGTCGCAGCCGCTCATGACCCCGGCCGCCGACGGCGGTAGCAGCCAGGTGGCCGAGCAGTTCTTCCCGGAGAACGAAACCAAGCAGGACGCCTTCGACACGATGACCAACGAGATCAATACCGGCTGGAACAACGCTGGCCTCCAGGGCATGGCGATCGGTTCCAACGTGGGCATGGCCATCGGGTGCGTGTCGATCTTCCCCAACTTCATCGCAGGTTGCATCGTCGGCGCAGTGGTCGGCACCATCGCCGGCGCCGTCATCGGTATCGGCGTGGGTAACCCCAATGCCCAGCCTGCCGTAGAGCGGTTCTTCGCTACACCCTGAGCGAAGAGCGGGCTGCAGCCCCGGCCTCACACGGGCCGGGGCTGCGGCGTGTTCGCCCACGACTAATTCATGCATGACTAGTTAGTGCACTAACTAATCTGCTAGTCTGGTGCCGTGACCACGGACATCGACGATCCCCTCGCACTCGATCGGCAGGTGTGCTTCGCCCTCGCCGTCGCCAACCGCGCGGTTCTGAGCGTCTACCGGCCACTCCTCGAACCCATGGGCCTCACCCATCCGCAGTATCTTGTGATGCTGGCCCTGTGGGGCACCTCCCCCATGTCGGTCAAGGAGATCGGGGCCGCACTGCAACTCGATTCGCCCACGCTCTCGCCGCTCCTCAAACGCCTCGAGACCTCCGGGCTCCTCACCCGCACCCGCAGCCGCGACGACGAACGGCAACTGGTGGTCGAACTGACCGACGCGGGCAAGGCCCTGCGCTCACAGGCCGAGAAGGTGCCGCCCGCCGTGGTCGCCGCGCTCGGCGTCGAACTGTCCGAACTCATGGAACTGCACAGGGTGCTCACGCACATCAACGCCGCCGCCGTGCAGGCGGGGGCTCTGGGAAGGCCCGATCAATGACCAGAATCGACCGACGTCCCCGTACCCGGCCCGGCCCGATCCAGTGGGTGGGCTACTCGTTCGGACGCACGCTCCCCGACTCGATGCGGGAGTGGGTGAAGAACGATCTGATCGGCGACTGGGCCGTGCCGCGGCATCTCGTCCGCAGCATGGTGCCGTTCCTGCCGGTGTTCGCGGCGTTCTTCCTGTTCCCGGGTCCGGTGTGGCTGCGGGGTGCGATGGTGCTGCTCGGTGTCTTTCTCGCCCTGTTCTACAGCGTCGCCTACATGGCGCAGAACCGGTCCCGGCGGCTCGAACGCCACGGGCTGCCGCCGGACCTCGAGAACCCGAAGGTCCGCCGCAGGCACGACGAAGAGCGGGCCGCGTACGACAGGGTCCACGCCCGGCCCTGAACACCGGACCTCAGCCGACGACGCCCTCCGCGCGCCGGTTCGCGATGTCCTCCGCCGACCAGCCCAGTTCACCGAGAATCAGATCGGTGTGCGCGCCGAGTGCCGGCACGTCCCCCATCCGCATCTCCACGTCGGAGAACGTCATCGGCGGCAGCATCGCCCGAATCGGGCCTGCCTCGGTTCCGACGTCACGCCAGCGGTCGCGCTGCTCGAGTTGCGGGTGCTCGATCAGCCCGCCCAGGTCGTTGAGTTCGGCGGCCGGGATCCCGGAGTCCGCGAGCGCCTGGTCGAGAGCCGCACTCGTGAAACGTTGCGTCTCCTCGGCCACCAGGGCGTCCACCTCCGCCCGGTGCTGCACCCGCAGCATGTTGGTCGCGAACCGGGGATGGTCGGCGAGTTCGGGGCGTTTGAACACGTCCGTCACCAGTTGCCGCCAGCCACGGTCGTTCTGGACGCCGATGAGGATCTGCCCGTCCAGGGTGGGATACGAGTCGTACGGGACGATCGCCGCATGTCCGAGCCCGACGCGCGGGATCTGCTTGTCGGCGTACATCTTCATGTACATCGGATGGCCCAGCCACTCCGCGGTCGCATCGAACATCGACACGTCGATCCGCGCTCCCACGCCGGTCCGCGGGCGCCGGAACAGGGCACCGAGGACCGACGTCATCGCATACATGCCCGCGGCGATGTCGGACACCGGCACACCGGTCTTGGTCGCGGTGTCCGGGGTGCCGGTCACCGAGATCATCCCCGCTTCCGCCTGGACCAGCATGTCGTACGCCTTGCGCTCGCGCCGCGGCCCGGCCGACCCGTACCCCGACATGTTCACGACGATCAGTTCCGGATGCTCGGCGCGCAGTTCGTCGGCCCCGAACCCGAGGCGGTCGGCGGCGTCGGGTGCGAGATTCTGGACGAAGACGTCGGCCTTCGCGATCAACCGCGCGACGGTGTCCCGCCCGACCTCGGACTTCAGGTCGACGCCGATCGATTCCTTCGACCGGTTCAGCCACACGAAATGCGAGGCCTGCCCGAACACCGCGGCGTCGTAGTTGCGGGCGAAGTCACCCTCGCCGACGCGTTCGATCTTGATGACCCGCGCGCCCATGTCCGCGAGATGACGGGTGGCGAGCGGAGCGGCCACGGCCTGCTCGAGTGCCACGACGGTGATGCCGTCGAGCGGCAGCAGTCCGGGGTCGTTCTCCATGTCGGGATTCACCTTTCCTCTTCGGCTCCCGTGGAATTGTGATAATGCGTGGCACCGATGGTGTGCAGCAGTTCGTGCACGGTGTCGTCGGTGAGCCGGTACCGCATCGAACGGCCGTCCCGCGTGGCCGACACCCACCCCTGGTTGCGGAGCAGCCGCAGCGCGTGCGAGACGGCGGTCCCGGTCATGTCGAGGGCAGCCGCCAGGTCGCCGACGCAGATGTCGGGGGCGTGGTGCAGGCACAGCAGCAGTCGCAGGCGGTTGCCGTCCGACAGCAGTTCGAAGCGGCCCGCCCAGCCGTCGATGTCGGGGGTGTGCAGGGCCGCCGCCGCACGCCGAACATCCTCGGGGTTCAGGGCGGGGGTGGCGGCCATCACGCCAGTCTACAAACGCCACGAGCCCGCCCGGCCCGGCATCCATAGGCGATTCCTCACTGTCCGTTCGGCTCTGTGACTTTGTTTCCGCACTCGCACCGGTGGTCGACTGGCGGGACGCGTCACCCGGTCCCCCGGCGGCGTCGACGACTCATCGAGGAGCGTGATGTGAGCGGTCTGCATCTTCCCCAGCGCGTGCGGCACCATGCCGCGGAACGGCCCGGAGCACCGGCGGTGACGTGCGGTGACACCACCCTGACGTACGCGGAGCTCGACTGGCGGACCAACCGGCTCGCAACAGCGCTGTCGGCGTTGACATCCCGGGGAGGCCGGGTGGGGGCACTGCTCCGGATGCGCACCGAGGGCGCCGAGACGTTCGTGGCCACCGCCAAGTCGGGGCTCGTATTCGTCCCGCTCAACTGGCGGCTCCCCGCCGCCGAGGCCGCCGCGGTCGCGGTCGATGCCGGACTCGAGGTGCTGATCGTCGAATCCGAATTCGCCGCCACCGCCGCCGCCGTCCGCGACGCACTCCCGGAGGTGATCGTGGTGGTCGTCGATGGGGCCGACGGCGACACCCTTCCGCCGGGCGCCTGGACGTGGGACCGGCTGGTCACGTCGGGCACCGCCACCGACCCGGGGCTCGGGGACGACCCCGCCGCCGAGGTGCTGCAGCTCTACACATCGGGCACGACCGGGCTCCCGAAGGGCGTGGTCGCGACGCATCGCAACCTGCACAACGAGCCCGACGGCCTGCTGATCTACCGCTGGAAACCCGACTCGGTGGCACTCGACGCCATGCCGCTGTTCCACATCGCCGGCGCCGGCTGGCTGAGCACCTGCCTGTCCGCGGGCGTCCACCTCGTCCTGCTCGGCGCGTTCGACGCCCGGCAGGTCGCCGAACTCGTCGAACGGCACCGGATCACCCACGCCTTCCTCGTTCCGTCGACCATTCAGATGCTCCTCGACGTGCCCGATCTCGACCGCTTCGACGTGTCGAGCCTCGAGCTCATCGCGTACGGTTCGGCGCCGATCACCACCGCCCTGCTCCGGCGGGCGATCGATCGTCTCGGCTGCGGATTCGTGCAGCGCTACGGCATGACGGAGACGACGGGCTCGGTCACCGCGCTCACCGCCCCGGACCACGACCCGTCCGGGGACCGCGCACATCTGCTGCGGTCGGCGGGCAGGCCCATGCCCGGTGTGGAGGTCGAGATCCGGGACGTGCTGACCGGGGCCCGGCTCCCGGTGGGCGAGTCCGGGGAAATCGTGTGCCGCTCACGCAACAACGTCGAGGGCTACTGGAACCGACCGGAGGAGACGGCGCACCTTCTCACCCACGACGGTTTCCTGCGCACCGGCGACGCCGGGCACCTCGACGCGGAGGGCTACCTGTTCGTCACCGACCGGGTGAAGGACATGATCATCACCGGAGGCGAGAACGTGTATCCGGTCGAGGTCGAGACGGTGCTCGCCGAGCATCCGGCGGTGGCCGAAGTCGCGGTGGTCGGTGTGCCGCACCGGACCTGGGGCGAGTCCGTGACGGCGGTCGTGCGGCTCGTCGATCCGGGTGACGCACCGGACGAGCAGGACCTGATCGCGTTCGCCGGCGCCCGGCTCGCGTCGTACAAGAAGCCACGCGAGATCGTCTACGTCGCCGAACTTCCGCGGGGTGCGAGCGGCAAGGTCCTCAAACGCGCTCTGCGCGAGGTACTCCGAGACACCGAGGTGCCGTCGTGATCGTCACCGAAGACGTCGGCACCGTCCAGCGGGAGGCCTGGGCCCGCGGCGTGCTCCCACCTGTCGAACAGGTGCGCCCCGGATTGTGGTCGATCCCGGTGCCGATGCCGCGAAACCCCTTGCGGTACGTCCTGATCTACGCGCTCGCGATCCCCGACGGTCTCGCGCTGATCGACGTCGGCTGGAATTCGGAGGAGTCGTGGCGGGCCCTCGTCGACGGGATCGCGCAGACCGGGCACCACGTCACCGACGTCCGGTATGCCGCCGTCACCCACCTGCACCCCGACCATTTCGGTCTCGCACCCCGGCTGCGGGAGGTCAGCGGGGCCGCGCTCGCGATGCACGGCGCCGATGCCGCACTGCTCGGCCACCATTCGCCGGCGGACACCGCAGCCGACGAACACACGTGGAACACCCAACTCGCCCAACTGGGGGCACCCACCGGCATCCTCGCCGCCGCCCGCGTCGACCTGGTCCGGCTCGGCCCGGGCGAGTCCATCGACGTCGTACTCGGGGACGGCACTCTCCTGGACCTGCCCGGCTGGGATCTGCGGGCGGTCTGGACACCGGGGCACACACCCGGCCATCTGACGTTCGTCGACGACACCCACGGTCTCATGTTCAGCGGCGACCACATGCTCCCCCGCATCAGTCCCAACATCTCCACGGTCCCCGGCGAACTGGAGAATCCGCTGCACCGGTACCTGCTGTCGCTGCACGCCACCACCACGATGCCCGACGGTGAGGTGCTGCCCGCGCACGAATACCGGTTCCGGGGGATCGCCGACCGCGCCCGGCAGCTGATGGGTCATCACGAGGAACGGTTCACCGAGATCGTCACCGCTCTGGTCGCGCGCCCCGAATCGACGGCGTGGGAGATCTCGCAACACATTTCGTGGTCGCGGCCGTTCGACTCCATGTCGGACCGTCTGCTCCGCCTCGCGGTCCGCGAAACCCACGCCCACCTGCTCGTCCTGGCCGACCGCGGAAGCATCCGCTCGCTCGGCGGCCACCCCGAACGCTGGATCCCGACCTCCCGTAAGGAAGACACCCCATGAGTGTGGTTCTCATCGAATTCGCCGACGGCGTCGCCGTCATCACCCTGAACCGACCGGAGGCGAAGAACGCCGTCGACCTCGAGGTCGCCAAGGCGCTCGCCGCCGCGATCGACGAATTCGAGGCGCGGCCCGACCTGACGGTCGCGATCCTCACCGGCGCCGGGGGAACGTTCTGCGCGGGCATGGATCTGAAGGCGTTCAGCCGCGGCGAACGGCCGTCGCTGCCCGGCCGCGGATTCGGCGGACTCACCGAGGCCCCGCCGACGAAGCCGCTGATCGCCGCCGTCGAGGGATGGGCGCTCGCCGGCGGCTGCGAGTTGGCGCTGTCGGCCGACCTGATCGTCGCGGCTCGCGACGCGAAGTTCGGGATCCCCGAGGTCAAGCGCGGGCTCGCCGCCGCCGCGGGCGGGCTGCTGCGGCTGCCGAAGGTGCTGCCGTACCCGATCGCGATGGAGATGGCGATCACCGGCGATCCCCTCACCGCCGAGGTCGCGCACGCGCACGGACTCGTCAACCGGCTCACCGAGCCCGGGCAGGCACTCGACACCGCCCGCGAACTGGCGGCGCGGGTCGCCGCCAACGGTCCCCTCGCCGTCCGGGCCACCAAGCAGGTCGTCGCGATGTCGGCCGCCTACACCGATCCCGAACTGTTCGCCGGGCAACGCCGCTTCCTCGATCCGGTGTTCGCCTCCGACGACGCCCAGGAGGGTGCGCGCGCGTTCGCGGAGAAGCGCCCGCCGGTGTGGCGTGGCCGATAGCCGCATGATCGGCGCAGCCCGCGTCACAGCTTCCGTACGATGACGGCGTGGACCTGCATCTCGTCACCTACTTCGTCGCGGTAGTCGATCACGGCGGGATCACCAGGGCCGCGCAGTCCCTCTACATCTCGCAACCGTCCCTTTCTCAAGCGATCCGCACACTCGAACGCCGCCTCGGTGTCACCCTGTTCGACCGCACCGGGCGCCGTCTCGAACTGACCGAGGACGGACGCACGCTCGACGTCGCCGCCCGGCGCATCCTCGCCGACGTCGAGCGGGCCAAAGCCAAGGTCGCTGCGGTGCGCGAACTCGTGTCCGGCCGCGTCGACGTCGTCACGTACGCCGCGTTCTCGATCGATCCGATCGTCGACCTGGTGCGCCGGTTCCGCGAGCAGTACCCCCGCGTGACGGTCCGCGTCATCGACGCCGACGGCCCCACCGGCGTTCTCGGTGCCCTGCGCCGCGGCGAGGCCGAACTCGGCGTGATCGATCTGTCCGTCGACCACAGTGCGCTGCACTCGGTCCCCATCGGCGATCAGGAACTGGTACTGGCCCTGCCGGGCGCCCTCGCCGACACCCTCCCCGATCCGGTGCCCCGCTCGGCGGTCCGGGACATTCCGCTGATCCAGGATCTCGGGAACAAGAGCGACGCGGCCCTGATCGCGGATCTGGTGGGCGATCCCGCGAACGTGGTCGTCGACTGCACCCACCCGGGCGCCACGTGGGAACTGGTGATGCGCGGCGCGGGGGCCACCGTCCTGCCCCGCCTGGTCGCCGAAGAACAGTTGCGCGGGGTCGCGATCCGATCGATGACGCCGAAACTGACCCGCCCCGTCGGTCTCGTCCAGCGGTCCGGCCCGGGATCGCCGGCGGCCTCGGCGTTCGTGTCGATCGCGCAGGCCACCCGGGCCGCGGGCACGCGAGAGGGGAACTGAGCACATGGAGTTGCGTCAGGTCGAGTACTTTCTCGCCGTCGTGGAACACGAAGGCATCAACGGGGCTGCCGCGTCGCTCGGCGTCGCACAACCCACCATCTCGCAGGCACTGCGCGGGCTCGAGCGGGAACTGGGAGTGCAACTGTTCCACCGCATCGGCCGCGGCATGGTGCTCAGCGCCGCCGGCCGCAGTTTGGTCGGGCCGAGCAGGCAGATCCTGCGCGACGTCACCGCCGTCGAAGATCTACTCGCCACCACCGACGGGGCACTGGCCGGCCGGCTGGACGTCATGGCGTTTCCGGCGCTGGCGATAGGGCCGCTCGTCGACCTCGTCACCGAATTCCGGCGAACCCACCCGAATGTGCTGGTGCGCTTGGGGGAATTGAAAGACGAGGCCCAGGCCGGGTCGCTGATCGAGGACGGGCACTGCGAATTCGTGGTGGCCCACCTCCCGCTCGACGACGCCCGACTGGACGTCCTCGAACTCGGCGAACAGGAGTACTGGCTCGTGTACCCGCCGGGCACCGACCTGCCGGAGGGCCCCGTTCCGCTCGCCGACCTCCCCGACGTCCCGATGGTGTTCGTTCCCCGCGGCCACTCCGTCGCGAACGAGATCGAGGAGTCGATTCGTCACGCCGGGGCGCGCCCTCACCTGGCGGCGCTGTCCGATCACCGCGAGGCGCGACTTCCCCTGGTACTCGCGGGGATCGGCGGAACCCTCCTGGAACGGTCGATCGCGGAGGCTGCCCGGGACCGCGCGGTGGTCCGCCGGGCGGAGCCGACGATCGCCCGCACCTTCGGGATCGCGTTCGACCCCGACATGCTCTCCCCCGTCGGGCACGCATTCGTCGAACTGGTGCGGGCGCACACGTCGAACATCTGAACCGAGCTCATAGGTTTCGCCTCATCCTGCGTGTCCCAGAACGACTTTGCGGCAGAGCGTCTCCGGTGATCGACTGGCTGGGAGCGGCACGGCGCCGGCCACCCGGGTGGCGCCGAGAACCGCGCCCACGTCTGGAGCCGCGCATGAGCATCGAATCCCTCCCCTCGACCGCAGGGGCCGCATCCGCAGAATCCGACGTCCTGATCAGCCGGGACGGCGCGGTCGCGACGGTCACGCTGAACCGGCCCACGCGGCGCAATGCGATGACCCTCGACTCGTGGATCGCGTTGCGCGAGGCGCTCGCCGAACTCGCACTCGACGACGCCACCCGCGTCGTGGTCCTCACCGGCGCGGGGAACGACTTCTGCACCGGCGCTGACCTCGACAAGCGCGCCCCCATGCACCCGCTGACCCGGATGCGGCAGATCAACGCGACGGCGCTCGCGGTCGCGGAGTTCCCCAAGCCGCTGATCGCGAAGGTGCGCGGCTACGCCGTCGGAGCCGGCTGGAACCTGGCGCTGCTGTGCGATCTGCTCATCGCCTCACGCGACGCGCAATTCAGCCAGATCTTCGCCAGACGCGGCCTGTCGGTGGATTTCGGCGGCTCCTGGCTCCTGCCGCGCATGGTGGGGCTGCACCGCGCGAAACGGCTGGTCATGCTCGCCGAGATGATCGGCGCCGAGCAGGCCGACGCACTGGGACTGATCAGCGAACTCGCCGAGCCGGAAGAACTGGACGCGACGGTCGCCCGGTTCGCTACCAGCCTCGCGGAATCGCCGACCGTGGCCGTCATGCAATCGGCTCGACTGGTCGAGGACGGTACGACGTCGTCGCTGCGGGACGCACTCGAGAACGAGGCCCGTTCGCAGGCGGTCAACTTCGCGACCGACGCACCCGCGGCGTTGCGCGCCTTCGTGGAGAAGCGTCCCCCCGCCTTCAGCGGGGAATGGCAGGTGCCGCAACCGTCGTAGCTAGATGATCGCGCCGTCGATCGCGCAGAAGCTGTGGCAGAGCCGGGCGACGATTCGCGGCCCGCGTTCGGGATCGAACCACCGATCGATTTGCGCCCAGTGGTAGGGATGCGTCGTGTACGGCCCGGACAGTCCGTCGAGGTCGGCGTACTCCTGCTCCCAGACGTGGGTCCACCGCGCGGAACCGGCAGAGTCCTGCACCCGGCTCAGCTGTGAGGCCCCGATGGTGCGGATGTAGTCCGGCATCGCCCGCGTCTCGGATTCGAACTGCTCCACCAACGCCGGGTCGGCCGAGTCGTCGACCGAGACGAGAAGCGTCCGGTACACGGCCGGTTCGAAGTCCCGCGCGGCGGGTGTGGGCACACCCGCGTAGCCGACGCTGTCGACGTGCCCGACCGCGGGGACGGACAGCTGTGCGGCGATCTCGGGTTCGACAGCACGCCAGTCGGATTCGTCGTCGAAGCGAAAGTGCGCAATGACGTCGCCGCCGTTGATGCCGCCGGGCAGGGTCGGTGTCACGAGAACGCGCCGGACCCGAGGGGCCGCGACGTCGTGCAGCCTGCCTGCCAGCGACGCAGCGGCGGAGCCGTCCTCGTCGGCGACGAGGTGAACGAGCGTGGTCACCTTAAACATCGGTCGCGGCCTCGATATCCGCGGGCGGGCAGGAGACGGTGCGCCGCCGGGTGGCGAGGAGCTCGTCGGCGTCCTCCCACCAGCGGAGCACCTCCGCGTCGTGGCGCGCGAGGAGGCTCTGGCGCCACCAGGCGTGAGCGCCGCGCACGGTCCAGCTGACCGTCAGGGTGTTGGACTGGTCATCCAGCCAGAGCGGCGGGGAGACGAGCACGCGGTCGAGTGTCAGACCACGCGCAATCGCGCCCGGCACATAGCGTTCCAGGTAGGCGGCGAGAAACGCGCGCGCCCGACCGGGCGTCACCACCATCTCGTCGACGACGTACACGATCGGCTCGGCCGCAACCATCAGCGCTCCCTTCTTCCCGCTACCAGGACGGTAGGGCGAAGAAGGGAGCGCGTCACAGAGCGGCGTCCGCCCAGCGGGAGGAGACGCTAGTGCGCCGCGGTCGCGAGTTGCTCGCGCAGCTTCGTCTTGAGGATCTTCCCGGCCGCCGAGGTCGGCAACTGCTCGACCACCACGACGTCGCGGACCTTCTTGTACGGCAGTACGCGCTCGGCGACGAACGCGGATACCGCATCCCCGTCGATCGTCGCGCCCGGCGTCGGCACCACGAACGCCACCGGCTCCTGGCCGACGCTGCCGGCCTCCCGGCCGACGACGGCGGCGGAAGACACATCCGGGTGCGAGACGAGGATCTCCTCCAGCTCACGCGGATACACGTTGTAGCCCTTGTAGATCAGCATGTCCTTGGTGCGGTCGCAGATGAACAGGTACCCGTCCTCGTCGGCGTAGGCGATGTCGCCGGTGTCGAGCCAGCCGTCGACGAACTGCTGCGCCGTGATCTCCGGATGGTTCAGGTAGCCGTCCGTGACCTGCGGTCCGCGGACCCACAGCTTGCCGCGCGCGCCGGCCTCCAGCACGGCACCGGAGTCGTCCTGGGCGCGGATCTGCACCTCGGTGTCGAAGACCGGCAACCCCACGCTGCCGAGCTTGTAGGCGACGGCCCCGGTCAGCGGTGCGGACGCCACCAGGCACGTTCCCTCCGTGAGCCCGTACCCCTCGACCACGCTCGCCGACGGGAAGGCCCGGCCCAGTGCCTCGAGGGTCACGTGATCGATCGGCGCCGCACCCGAGGAGACCACCCGCACCGAATCGGTGTTCCGGGTCGCGGCGTCGGGATGGGTGGCGACGGCGTGCCACATCGCCGGGCTCCCGGTGATGTACGTGGCGCGGTGCGTCTCGATCAGGTCCAGCATGCGGCCGGGCTCGAAACGTCCGGCGAGCACCTGCGTCGCCCCGCACAGCAACAGGAACGACAGGTTGATCAGGGCGTGGGCGTGGAACAGCGGCGACACGACGACGGTCGCTCCGGCGCCGGGCACGACACCGCGGTCCTCGAGACCGGCGATGGGCCGCAACTCGATTCCGCCATCGCCGCCGGCGCGCACCTCGTGGCCTGCCCGCCAGGCGATCATCTGCGTCACGTTGGCGACGACGTTGCGGTGCAGCACCCGCACACCCTTCGACATCCCGGTGGTCCCGCCCGTGTAGGCGAGGTGGGCGACGTCGTCGCCGGACACCTTCGGGGTGAAGGGCCCAGGGGCGTAACCGGACACGAACTCGTCGAATCCGAACTGGCCGCGGCCCCTGCCTGCGACGATTCCGGCCACCACGGTCGTGCGGACGGTGGTGCCCTCCGCGGCCTCGGTGAGCGTGCCCAGTTGCCCGGGCTGGGTGACGGCGGCGACCGCGCCGGTGTCGATGATCTGCGAGCGCAGGCCGGGGCCGGGCTGCAGCGGGTTCACCAGGGTGACGGTCGCGCCGGCCCGCAGCGCGCCGTAGTAGGCCACGACGAACTCGATGCAGTTGCCGAGGTGCAGGAGCACCACGTCGCGCTCGGTCACCCCCGCGTCCCGCAGCGCCCCGGCGAAGGCCCCCGACCGCTGGTCGAGCTCACGGTAGGTGCATACGGTGTCGCCGTCGACCACCGCGGGCCGGTCGCCGTACAGGCGTGCCATGCCGGGCGGGAACGCCGCCAACGTCAGTTCCGGATAGTGCAGTGCCGGTGCAGGGTTGTTCACGTTCGGTCCTCTGTTCGTCAGCGAGGTGCCATGCGGATGGCGCCGTCGAGGCGGATGGTCTCGCCGTTGAGGTAACCGTTCTCGAGGATCTGGCAGGCGAGCTGCCCGAACTCGCTGGGCTTGCCCAGACGCGACGGGTTCGGCACCGACTTCTCCAGCGACGCGCGCACGTCCTCGCGGAGCCGGGCGAGGAGCGGGGTGTCCATGATCCCGGGGGCGATGGTGCACACCCGGATGTTGCGGCTGGCGAGGTCCCGGGCGGCGGTCACGGTCATGCCGACGATACCGGCCTTCGATGCGGTGTAGTTGATCTGGCCGATCTGGCCCTCGAATGCGGCGACGGACGCCGTGAGCACCACAGCGCCGCGCTCGCCGTCGACCTCGTCGAGGCGCGCCATCCGCTCCGCGCCGAGGCGCAGGGCGTTGAACGAGCCGACGAGGTTGAGCCGGATCACGAATTCGAAGTCCTCGACCGAACCCGCCTTGCCGTCGGAGTCGAGGATGCGCATGCGGCGTCCGGCGCCGGCGCAATGCACGAGGCCGCGCAGTCCGCCGCGCTCGTCGGCGACGTCGAGTGCGGCCGCGAACTGCTCGGAATCGGTCACGTCGGCGGGCGCGAACTGTGCGGCGCCGCCCAGTTCCTTCGCCGCCGCCTCGCCGTCGGAGTTCGGCAGGTCGATGAGCGTCACCTGGGCGCCCGCGTCGACGAGGCGGCGTGCGGTCGCGAGCCCGAGACCGGACGCGCCGCCGGTGACGGCTGTCGAAATTCCCTTGAGTTCCATCGTGCGCGTGTTCCCTTCGAAAGATGTTGTCGGATCAGAGAAGTTCGAGAATGGTGGCGTTGGCGAGACCGCCCGCCTCACACATGGTCTGCAGTCCGTACCGAATGCCGTTGTCTCGCATGTGGTGGACGAGGCGGGTCATGAGGATCGCCCCGGAACCGCCGAGCGGGTGCCCGACCGCGATGGCGCCGCCGAGCGGATTGAGCCGATCGGTCGCGGCGCCGGTCTCCGCCTGCCACGCCAGCGGAACAGGGGCGAACGCCTCGTTCACCTCGAATGCGCCGATGTCGTCGATCTTCAGCCCCGAGCGCGACAGTGCCTTCTCCGTCGCGGCGATGGGTCCGGTCAGCATGATCACCGGGTCGTCGCCCGCGACGGCGCACGTGTGGATGCGGGCCATCGGGGTCAGGCCCAGTTGGGCGGCCTTCTCGCTCGTCGTGACGAGCAGAGCGCCCGCGCCGTCGGAGATCTGCGAGGAATTGCCGGCGTGGATCACGCCGTCCTCCTTGAAGACGGTCTTCAGCTTGCCGAGCGACTCGAGTGTGCCGCCGCGGCGGATACCCTCGTCACCGGCGAGGACGTCTGAGAGCGGTGCGAGTTGTCCGTCGAATGCGCCCCGATCCGCGGCGGCGGCCGCGAGTTCGTGCGATCGCAGCGCGTACTCGTCGAGCGTCTGACGGGACAGCCCCCACTTGTCGGCCATCATCTCGGCACCGGTGCCCTGGCTGAACCCACCGACGCCGTAGCGGTCGAGGACGGCCGCCGGAAAGTGCTCGCCGTTCGTGCTCGCGCTGCCCATGGGAACCCGGCTCATCGACTCCACGCCACCGGCGACGACGACGTCCTCGTGGCCTGCGATGACGGTGGCGGCCGCGAAGCTCACTGCCTGCTGACTCGACCCGCACGCCCGGGTGAGGGTGGTGCCCGGCACCGATTCGGGCCAGCCCGCGGCGAGCACGGCGGTGCGGGCGACGTTGCCCGCCTGCTCCCCCACCTGGCTGACACAGCCCCAGACGACGTCGCCGACCTGATCCGGGGAGAGTCCGGTGCGCGCCGCGAGGGCCTCGAGAACGTGCGCCGACAGATTTGCGGGGTGGATTCCGGACAGGGAACCGCCACGCCGCCCGATGGGCGTGCGGACGGCGTCGACGATCACTGCATCGCGCATGGTGTGTTCCTTCGATCTGAGGGGGTGACTCGAATCAATCACGGGCGTTGTCGTCAGCACAACGACTTTCGGCCGATCGCAGCGTTAGTTCGTGCCTATGGCCGCAGCGTCGCCCCGGACCAGCTTCTTGTCGCGCTCGGGGTTCGCGAGGAGCAACGCCCCGACGGCGCACACCGCGGCGACGAGCCCGAGAGCCTGGAATGCGGTGGCGTACCCCGCGGCCGGCGAGGCGGCCGCGTCGACGATCAGACCCGTCGCGTAGGGGGCGACGAGGCCGCCGATCGCCATGACGGCGAGGAACACGCCCAGGGTGCCCGCGGTCTGGCGGGGCGGGCAGATCTCCGAGATCGCCGCGTTGAGCAACGGAAACACCGACGCGGCGAAGCCGTAGCCGACGGAGACGACGAGGACGGCCACCGCGGGAGCGGTGATGGACGGGAGGGCGAGCAGGATCGCACCGCAGATCAGCACCCCGACGGCGGGGACGACGACGCGGACCACACGGGACGTCGAGCCGCGTGCGAGCAGACGGTCGCCGATCACGGACGACAGCAGCATCAGGATCAGCCCGGCGATGCTCGGGAACGCGAACATCGAACCGGCCTGCAGGCGGCTGTACCCGAGGCCCACCTCGAAGTACGACGGCAGCCACGTCAGAACCACGGCGACCAGCGCGTACACGCTCATGACGAGAAGCGCGCCGCTGATGAACGTGCGGGTCCGGAAGATGCGACCCCACGGCACCGCCGGTTCGCCCGCGTCACCGGCGGCCGCGGAATCGGCACCCTTGCCGCTGCGAATGTACGGGCCTTCGCTCCAGACGGTCAGCCACACGACGCACCACAGAACTCCGATGGCGGCCAGCGCGACCAGCGCGTAGCGCCACCCGAACGTGACGGTCACGAACGCGAGAGCCGGCGCGACGGCGATCTTCGCGATCGATGCGGCACCGGCGAGCAGGGCGCTCGGCAGTCCGCGCTTGGCGGGTGCGTGCCACGAGTACGCCGCCGTGTGCAGCAGAGCGGAACTCGGACCTTCCGCGAGCCCGAGCAGCAGGCGACTGATCAGCAGCACCGCGAAACTCGCGACGACCACGAGCGGAAGTATCGCGACGGACCAGGCGATCGCGAGCAGCAGCAGCGCCCATCGCAGCGACATCCAGCGGTTCAGCGCACCGGCGAAGAAGCCGCCGACGGTGAACGTCAGGAAGAAGAGGCTTCCCACCAGCCCGATCTGCGAGGCACTCAGTCCCAGTTCGTGGGCGAGGGGCTGGGCGATGATGCCGAGGACGGCCTTGTCGGCGTAGTTGACGACGTAGAGCAGCACGAGGAGCGCGGTCAGGCCCCAAGCGCGGCTGCGGGACTCGGAACCGATGGCGACGGCCCGGTCGAGGGTGGCAGAGGAGCGGGTCACGTGGTGATCCCTTCGGAAGACGTGGTGGCGTGGGTCACAGTATCTGGGTTCATTCAACGGACGGGGGTGCCCGCGATCAATACGCACTCGGCGAAGGCACCGGCTACGCCTGCCTATGGGTCGTGATTGCATTGGACTCCGCTATTCGACCGATAGCCCGAACGCCCCTAGCCGGGCCCCCGCGGATCGGGCATTCTCGACCCAGGAGCCGCGTCGCCCGAGCCGTCGGCCGAACCGAGTTCTGCCATCGGCAGGGGCGTACTGCGCAGTGACGCACTGCAATTCGAAGGAGAAAGATCGTGCAGCGTACGGTGTTCAACGAGGATCACGACGCATTCCGGAAGACGATCCGCGACTTCATCGCCAAGGAAGTCGCTCCCGTCCACCACGAGTGGGAGGACGAAGGGCATCCGCCGCGGGACTTCTACCGCCGTCTCGGTGAGCTCGGCGTGCTCGGGATCCAGGTGCCGGAGGAGTTCGGCGGCGGCGGTGAGAAGAGTTTCAAGTTCGCCGCGGTGGTCGGCGAGGAGACGGCGGCCGCCGGCGTCACGTTCGGCAGCTACTCGGTGCACACCAACCTGATTCTGCCGTACCTGCTCGAGTACGCCAGCGACGAGCAGAAGCAGCGGTGGCTCCCGGGGTTCGCGTCCGGCGACATCATGTTCGCGATCGCGATGACCGAGCCGGGCACCGGTTCGGACCTCGCGAACATCGCGACGTCGGCGAAGCTGTCGGCGGACGGGTCGCATTACGTCCTGAGCGGCGCGAAGACGTTCATCACCGGCGGCGCGCTCGCCGACCGGATCCTCGTGGTGTGCCGCACCGCGCCCAGCACCCCCGAGGACCGCCGGGCCGGTCTGACCATCCTCGTCGTCGACACGACCGCCGAGGGTTTCGCGGTGGGCCGCAAGATCGAGAAGATCGGATTGAAGGCCTCGGACACCGCCGAACTGTCCTTCACCGATGTCAAGGTGCCGGTGGCGGACCGCCTCGGCGAGGAGGGGGCCGGCTTCCGCTACCTCACCCACAACCTCGCGCAGGAACGTCTGTCCATCGCACTCGGCGGGTCGGCGACCGCGGCCGCGGCGCTGCAGCACGCGATCGCATACGTCAAGGAGCGCACGGTGTTCGGCAAGCCCGTCGCGGCGTTCCAGAACACCAAGTTCGTGCTCGCCGAATGCGCCACCGAGGTGGAGGCGATCCAGCTGATGGCCGACCGCGCACTCGAACTGCACGATGCCGGCGAGCTGACGGTCGCCGATGCCGCGAAGGCGAAGCTGTTCTGCACCGAGGCGGCGGGCCGGGTCATCGACAAGTGCTTGCAACTGCACGGCGGTTACGGCTACATCCTCGAATACCCCATCGCGCGCCTGTACGCGGACACCCGCGTGTCCCGCATCTACGGCGGGACCAGCGAGGTCATGAAGACGATCATCGCCAAGGATCTCGGCCTCTGACCCCACACACCAACAGTATGGGCGTACCGTTTGAAGGCGTGGACGACATCTGGGATCCGGACAAGTACCTCGCCTTCGCGGACCATCGGGGGCGCCCGTTCTACGAGTTGCTCTCGCGCGTCGACGCGCGGTCACCCCGCCGCGTGGTCGACCTCGGCTGCGGTCCGGGAAACCTGACCGTCAGCCTCGCCCAGCGGTGGCCGGACGCCGTCCTGGAGGCCTCCGACAGCTCCCCCGAGATGGTCCGGGCCGCACGTGACCGCGGCCTCGACGCCGCCCGGCTGGACATCCGCGACTGGACGCCGCAGCCCGACACCGACGTCGTCGTCTCCAACGCCGCACTGCAGTGGGTGCCCGAGCACCGGGAATTACTGCGCCGCTGGCCGGCGCAACTGCCGTCGGGGGCGTGGATCGCGGTGCAGGTCCCCGGCAACTTCGACGCGCCCTCGCACGCGATCGTCCGGGACCTCGCCGGGAGTGAGCGCTGGTCCGGGTCGCTCTCGGACATACCGTTCCGGGCGGACGACGTCGTCGACGATCCCGCCGGGTACGCGGGCCTGCTCGCGGACGCCGGATGCGCCGTCGACGCCTGGGAGACCACGTACGTCCAGCAGCTGACCGGCGAGAACCCGGTGCTGGAGTGGATCACCGGGACGGCGCTCCGCCCGGTCAAGGACGCCCTGCCGGAGCAGGACTGGGAACGCTTCCGGCAGGAACTCGTCCCGCTCCTCGACGAGGCGTATCCCCGGCGACCGGACGGGAGCACGTTCTTCCCGTTCCGGCGCATCTTCGTCGTCTCCCGGGTGCCGTAGACCCCGGTCAGCCGTGATGCCTGCGGTACGCCGCGGCCGCTCCGGGGTGCAGCGGAACGCCGGCCGTGACGATCAACGACTGCCGGTCCAGGAACTGGCTGCCGGTCGCCTGATCCGGCACCAGCTCCGCCGCGTGGTCGATCAGCACCTCGACGATCGCGCCCGCGGCGCTGTCGGACACGGCCGGATCGGCGAGAAGCAGGTTCGCGAGACCGATCGTCGCGACCGGCGTCTGCTGTCCGTAGGTGCCGGGCGGAATCAGCACCGGCTCGTAGCGCGGGCCGAACCGCTCCCGCAGCAGTTCCAGTTCGGCGGACAGGTCGAGTAGCCGCAGCGGGATTCCGAGATCGGCGAACGACGGCGTCGGCACACCGCCCGCCCACAGAACCGCGTCGACGGTGCCGTCCCGCAGGGCCTCCCCCGCGTCGGTCATCGACAGGTGTAGCCGCGTCACGTCGCCCGGACCCGCCAGGCCCAGCACGTCCAGGATGCGCTCGCCCGTCAGTTCCGCGCCGGAGCCTGTGGCGCCCAGACTGATTCGCGCGCCCCGCAGCTGCGCGGTGTCCATGATTCCGGAGTCGGCGCGCACCGCGAGCTGCATGTAGTTCTCGTACACCTTGCCGAGGGCGGTGAACGCGGCGCCGGCCTCCATGGCCGACACGGCGGCATCGGCGAGGCTCAGGGCCAGTTCCGCGTCCCCGGACGCCAGCGCCGCCAGATTCTCCATCGACCCGGCGGTCCGGACCGGGACGATGCCCACCGGCACTCCGGCACGGTCCGCGGCCGCGGCCGTCAGCTGAGCGAACTCCCAGAAGAATCCGCCCTCCTCACCCGCGGCGAGTCGCAGCGGATCGGCACCGCTGTCCGAGCACGCGGCGAGCACCGAACCGGCCGCCGCGGTCGCGCCCGCGGCGACGAGGCCACGGAGAAATGCACGCCGGGTGATCACGGCGCCACCGCCGGAAGTGTCAGCGTCACCCGGAGCCCGTGTGGCCGCTCCGCGGCGACCGCGAGCGACCCACCGCCGCCCTCGACCAGTGCGGTCGCGATGGACAGCCCCAGCCCGGTGCCTTGCTGCGCCGCCCCGGACCCGCGGAAGAACCGCGAAGACAGTTTGCCGATCTCGTCCTCGTTCACCCCGACCCCGTCGTCGCTCACCCGGATCTCGATTCCCGCCGCCGACTTTCCGGTGTCGATCCGGACCGTCGCCCCTCGGCCGGCGTACGCGTGCGCGTTGCTCAGCAGGACGTCCAGGACCTGGGAGAGGTGACTGTCCCGGAAGTCGGCGACCAGCGGCTCCGCCGGGGGTCCGAGCACGATCCCCATTGCCGACTCCCCGAAAGCTTCCGTCCAGGCATCGGCCCGGTCAGCCAGGACGGCGCCGACGTCGCACCCGACGTGCGCGGTCCCGTCGCCGGAGTCGGTGTCGGGCGATTCGGCGACGGCGAGCGCCAGCAGGCCGTCGAGGATTCCACCGAGCCGATCGACCTCCATGCCTGTCCGGCGGTAGGTTTCGGCGCCGGCCTCGGCGACGTGCGGTCCGAGGGAATCGAGCCGGATATGCAGGGCCGCGAGAGGGTTCCGTAATTGATGGGCGGTGTCAGCGATCAACTGACGCTGTGCCTGGCCCGACGCCTGGACGGCGCCCGACATGGTGTCGAACGCCTTCGCGAGTTCCTGCACCTCCGGCGGTCCGCTGTACCGGCCGGAGGGCCGCCCGGAGTTGCGTCCCGTCCGCGGGCGCGGGGACGGGACCGCCTCGGTGAGGGCGCCGACCCTGGCGGTGAGCGCGCCGAGCGGACGAACGGTCCACCGGGACAGCGCGATCGCGACGGCCGTGACCGCCGCCAGCGCGCCGAGTGCCCCCGCGGCGATCACCAGCCACGACGTCCGGATCGACTCGCGCGCGGCGCGGGTGGACACGTCCAGGACGACGGCGCCGTCCACCTGCGCGCCGGTGCCGACGGGCACGGCCGACAGCACCCGGTCCGCCGACCACGGACTCAGCGAACCGCTGATCCCCTGCTTCTGGTTGCGCAGTCCCGCCGTGACGGCCGCGGCGACGTCGGAGTCGTCCGGCGTCAGTCCCGCCGCCGCGCGGACGTTGCCCCTGGCGTCGACGATGAGGACGCCCTCGCCGTACAACTCGTGGTAGCGGGCCACCTCCTCACGCAGCAACGTGGCGCTTCCGGGTGCCTGGGTCTGCCCGGCGAGTCCGGCGAAATGCGTCGCGTCCGCCTCCCTGCTCAGTCGCAGTGCCTGGGTTCGCCCGGCGCTGGTGGCCAGCGCCAGCGGGACCGCGAACGCCACCACCGCGACGGCCGCGAACACCAGCAGAACGGCGAGCACCCGGCGGCGCACGTCACGTACCCCAGCGGTAGCCATACCCGCGGATGGTCGAGATGAGCCCGGGGCGGCCCAGTTTCGCGCGCAGCCCCGTCATGTGCACGTCGAGGGTGCGGGAGATGGCCACGTACGCGTCGCCCCACACGGCGTCCATCAACTGCTGACGGCTCACGGCGGCGCCGGGACGGGTGACGAGCACCTCGAGAAGCTCGAACTCCTTGGCCGTCAACGTAACCGGCGCCCCACCGACCTCCACCTCGCGCGCCGCCAGATCGACCACCACGTCACCCTCGGTGACCGTCTGCTCAGCCGAGGGTCCGGTCGCGCGCCTGCGCTGGGTCACGACGTCGAGCCGGGCCAGCAGTTCCGCGAGCCGCGCCGGTTTGACGAGGTAGTCGTCCGCGCCACCGCGCAGTCCCCGCACCACCGACCGTTCGTCGTCGCGGGCGGTGAGGATCACCACCGGAACGTCGCTGACGGCCCGCAGCTGCCGGAGCACCTGCAGGCCGTCCGCGTCGGGGAGACCGAGGTCGAGGATCACCGCGTCCATACCGCGATGGCCGAGAAGGAGATCGGAGCCGCGGCGCATGCGCACCGCCTCGTGGCCGTGGGTTCCCAGCGCCTCCACGAGTGCGTCGCCGACTCCGTCGTCGTCCTCGACCACCGCGATCTGCACGTCACTTCCCTTCGATCAGCTCCGCGAGTCGACCAGCTCGGCGTCGTCGTCCGGGGTGTCCTCCCGGCTGGTCGTCCGGTCGAGGGGCGAACCGTCCGAAGTCTCACGCATGAAGAAGTAGACGACGAGCGAGATGGCGATACACCCGGTCACGTAGTAGAAGAATAGCGATTCGTGGCCGGCCCGCTTCAGGGCGAGGGCGACGGTCTCGACGGTTCCGCCGAAGATCGCCAGCGTGAGGGCGTACGGCAACCCGACGCCGAGCGCGCGGACCTTCGTCGGGAACAACTCGGTCTTCACGATCGCATTCACCGACGTGTACCCGGTGACGACGATCAGTCCCAGCATCATCAGCGCGAACGCGACCAGGGGGTTCGTCGTCTTCCCGAGCACCGTCATCAGCGGCACGGTCAGGATGGTTCCGCCCACACCGAAGAAGATGAGCAGCTTCCGGCGCCCGATGCGGTCGGACAGTGCGCCGCCGATCGGCTGCAGCACGATGAACACCAGCAGGGCCGCGAAGTTGATCCACGCCACCGTGTCCTTGGAGATGCCGGAGGTGTTGATCATGTACTTCTGCATGTACGTGGTGTACGTGTAGAACGCCACGCACCCACCCAGCGTCAGCGCGCACACCAGCAGGCACTCGCGCGGGTACTGCAGCAGCATCCGCAGCGAACCCTCCTTCGGCCCCGACGTGCCTGCGTCACGCTTCGCCTCCACCTCGTCGGTGAACGCCTCCGACTCGTCCATCGTGCGACGGAGCCACATCACCGCGACGGCACCGGCGGCGCCGATGACGAACGGGATCCGCCAGCCCCACGACTGCATGGCCTCCGCAGGCAATGTCAGCTGCAGGACGATCTGCACACCCAGCGCGATCAGCTGACCGGCGACGAGCGTGACGTACTGGAAGCTCGAGTAGAACCCGCGCCGCCCCGGCGACGCGACCTCGGCCAGGTAGGTGGCGCTGGTGGCGTACTCGCCGCCGACCGACAGTCCCTGCAGCATCCGGGCGATCACCAGGAGCACCGGAGCCGCGAGCCCGATGCTCGCGTAGGACGGCGTGACGGCGATGACGAGCGAACCCGCCGCCATCACGGTCACCGACAGGGTGAGCGCCGAGCGACGGCCGCGGCGGTCGGCGTACCGGCCCATGATCCAGCCGCCGATCGGCCGCATGAGGAAGCCGACCGCGAAAACAGCTGCCGTGGACAGCAACTGCGCGGTCGTGTCGCCCTCGGGGAAGAACTCCTTCGCGAAATACACGCTGAACGCCGCGTAGACGTACCAGTCGTACCATTCGATCAGGTTACCGACCGAACCCTTCAACACATTGCCGATGACTCGGCGTTCACCCGTCGATGTGGTGCTCACGCGGGACTCCTCTCGATGCCCTGGATCTCTGCGTTCACACCACAGTGGGTCACGTCACATCGCTACGGAAGGGGTCCGGCGGCTTCCTAACACTCCCTTAGGAAAGAGCCCCCGTGAGTACTTATCAACCGCGGGACGTTAACAAGCACTCACGGCTGGGGTGTCCTCGCCGAGCCGCGGCGGGGCGCTGCGATAGCTCGCCGGGGTGGCGCTGAGCCGGATCGGGTTCGCCACCTGACGCACCGGCCGGTCCCGGCGCGGGTCGTCGATCTCGACCACCGGAGTCAGCCCGAGCCGCTCCGCCAGCGCCACCGCGTCGGCGATGTCGTTGAGTGGCCCGCACGGGACACCTTGCGCGGTCAGCTTGTCGAACCACGCGTCCGCGGAGTCCGCGGACAGCGCGTCGGTGATGTCCCGGACCAGTTGCTCGCGGTGCGCCACCCGTTGCGTGTTGGTCGCGTACCGCTCGTCGTCGGCGAGGTCCGGAACACCGAGAACCTGGACGAGAGAAGCGAACTGACGGTTGTTGCCGACCGCCAGCACCAGCGGACGATCGCCCGTCTCGAACACTTCGTACGGAGCGATGCTGGGGTGCCGGTTGCCCATCGCCTGCGGGACGACACCGGCGCCCACATACCCCGACGTCTGGTTCGCGAGAGCGGACAGCAGCGACGACAGCAGGTTCACCTCGACCCGCTGCCCCTCCCCGCTCCGGTCCCGGTGGCGGAGGGCCGCCAGGATCCCGACCGCGGCGTGCAGTCCGGTGATGACGTCGACGACGGCCACCCCGACCTTCGTCGGAACACCGGGTGCGGGTCCGGTGATGCTCATCAACCCGCCGACAGCCTGGATCAGGAGGTCGTAACCGGGCAGGTCGTTCTGGCCGCCGAACCCCGTCACGGAGCAGTAGACGACGTCGGGATTGATCTCCCGCACGGCGTCGTAGCCGAGCCCGAGCCGGTCCATCGTGCCGGGCAGGAAGTTCTCCACCACCACGTCCGCCCGGGCGGCGAGTTCCCGCGCCTGTTCCAGGTCGGCGGGGTCGCGCAGGTCCCAGGCGAAGGACCGCTTGTTGCGGTTGACGGACTGGAAGTAGGTGGACTCGTCGCCCACCCACGGCGGCCCCCACTGCCTCGTGTCGTCGCCGACGCCGGCGCGTTCGATCTTCACGACCTCCGCGCCGAGATCGGCGAGCAGCATCGTGGCATACGGCCCGGCGAGCACCCGTCCGAAATCGGCGATCAGCAGGCCGTCCAGGGATGCACTGCTCACCGGAACGCTGCCTCGCCCGTCAGTGCCTTGCCGATCACCAGCTGGTGCACCTCGGACGTGCCCTCGTAGGTGAGCACCGACTCGAGGTTGTTGGCGTGCCGGATCACGGGGTATTCCAGCGTGATTCCGTTGGCGCCGAGAATGGTGCGGCATTCGCGGGCGATCGCGATGGCCTCCCGGACGTTGTTCAGCTTGCCCGTGCTGACCTGCTCGGAGCGTGCCTCGCCGCGGTCCTTGAGCCGTCCGAGGTGGTACGCGAGCAGGTGACCCTTGCCGACCTCGAGCGCCATGTCGGCGATCTTGACCTGGGTGATCTGGTACGCGGCGAGCGACTTGTCGAACACCTGACGGTCCTGCGCGTAGGAGATGGCGGACTCGAGGCAGTCGCGGGCGGCGCCCATCGCGCCGAAGATGATGCCGAACCGGGCCTCGTTGAGGCAGCCCAGCGGTCCGGACAGCCCCTTGGCCTCCGGCAGCATCGCGGATTCGGGCAGTCGGACGTCCTCGAGCACGAGTTCGGAGGTGACGGACGCCCGCAGCGACATCTTGTGCTTGATCTCGGGTGCCGAGAAACCGGGGGTGTCGGTGGGGACGACGAATCCGCGGATGCCGTCGTCGGTGCGTGCCCACACGACCGCGACGTCGGCGACGGAACCGTTGGTGATCCACATCTTGGTGCCGTTGAGGATCCAGTCGTCACCGTCCCGCTTGGCGTTGGTGCGCATGCCGGCGGGGTTGGAGCCGAAGTCGGGCTCGGTGAGACCGAAGCAGCCGATCGCCTTGCCCGCGGCCATGCGGGGCAGCCATTCCTGCTTCTGGTCCTCGCTGCCGTAGTGGTGGATCGCGTACATGGCGAGGGAACCCTGCACGGACACGAGGCTGCGGATTCCGGAGTCGACGGCCTCGAGTTCCAGGCAGGCCAGGCCGTACGCGGTGGCGCTCATGCCGGCGCAGCCGTATCCCTCGAGGTGCATGCCGAGCACGCCGAGTTCGCCCAGACCTTCCGCCAGCTCGCGCACGGGCAGCGCCGCCGCCTCGAACCATTCGCCGATGTGGGGCCGGATCTTCTCGTCCGCGAAGCGGCGCACGGTGTCGCGGATCGCGATCTCCTCGGTGTCGAGCAACGAGTCGAGGGCGAACAGCTGGGACAGGGTCTGCGAGTCGGACATTGTTCCTCCGCGGGGCCGGTGGGGCTGGTGTGCAAACGTTCGCGAGAACGATTGCACGAACGATTTCGTCACGTAGACTAGGGCGCGTTCCGGCGGGCGTCAACCACGAGGCCCGCCGAGCCCCCATCCCCGAGCACGAGGATTGCCCGTGAACCTGCCGGACCGCCCGACCCGCACCTCCGGGCGTCCGCCGACCCTCCGCGAGATCGCCGAACGCGCCGGTGTCCACGTGTCGACGGCGTCCCGGGTGCTCCGGCAACCCGAACCCGCCGACGGCTGGTCCGAGGCCGCACTGCGGGTGCGCGAGGTGGCGGTGGAACTCGGCTACCAGCCCAACCTGTGGGCCGCGAGCCTGCGGACCCGCAAGACCACCACCCTCGGCGTCGTCATGCCGCGACTCACCGACGGAGTGGTCGCGACCATGTTCCAGGGCATCGAGGAGACGGCCACGCAGGCCGGCTACTCGGTGCTGCTGTCGAGCCCACCCGACGACCTCGACGCCCAGCGCCGCGCCATCGAGTTCCTCGTCAGCAGGCAAGTGGACGGCCTCCTGCTCAGCAGCCTGCACAGCCCCGGCCGCGAATTCGTCGACTCGCTGTCGGTGGGCGCGCTGCCGATGCTGCAACTCAACCGGCACGCCGACGTCGGTCTGCCGTTCGTCTCCGGCGACGACCACCGGGGCGGCTACCTCGCCGGACGCCATCTCCTCGACCGCGGGTTCACCGAGATCGCCGTCATCGCCGGCCCCGACCATGCGAGCACCTCCCGGGACCGGCTCGCCGGATTCCGGGACGCGCTGGCCGAGAACGGCATCGATCTGCGGCCCGATCGCGTCGTCCGCTCCGACTTCGACGTGTCCGGCGGCGTCGCCGCGGCCACCGTGCTCCTGGAATCGGATTCGCGCCCCGAGGCGATCTTCACCGTCAGCGACACCATCGCGATCGGCGTCCTCGGCGTCGCCCGGGACCTCCGGCTTCGGATCCCCGAAGACCTCGCACTGGTCGGGTACAACGACATTCCCGTGGTCGCCCAGCTGCCGGTGCCGCTGACCACGGTCCGGTCACCCGCCCGCCTGATCGGCGCGACGGGTGTGCGTCATCTCCTGTCGCTCATCGCGGGCAACGACGTCGAATCGGTGAAGCTCCCGGTCGAACTGGTGGAGCGGGCGTCGACCGGGAGGTAGTCAGAGCTTTTCCCGCAGTTCGCGTTTGAGCAGCTTACCGCTCTGGTTGCGGGGCAGTTCGTCCACGAACACCACCTGCTTGGGCACCTTGAACGGCGCGATGCGTTCCTTGACGTGGGCGATCAACCCGTCCGGGGTCACACCGGACGCGCTCTCCCGCAGCACCACCACCGCGGTGATCGCCTCGATCCACTTCTCGTCCGGGGTCCCGATGACGGCCACCTCGGCCACGTCCGGGTGCGTGTAGACGGCGTCCTCGACCTCCCGCGACGCCACGAGGATGCCGCCGGTGTTGATGACGTCCTTGATGCGGTCGACGACGGTGATGTACCCCTCGGGGTCCCGCGTCACCAGATCGCCCGAGTGGAACCAGCCGTCGCGGAACGCCTCCGCGGTGGCGTCGGGGTTGTCCCAGTACCCCAGGCACAGTTGGGGCGACCGGTAGAGCACCTCGCCCGGCGTGCCGTCCGGAACGTCGTTACCGTCCGGATCCACCACCCGCGTCTCGACGAAGAACACGGCCTTCCCGCACGACGACGGCCGCTCCTCGTGTTCCTCCGGTTGCAGCACCGTGGCGAGCGGACCGATCTCGGACTGCCCGAAGCAGTTGTAGAAGCCCAGGTCGGGGTAGCGTTCGCGGAGCCGATTCAGCACCGTCACCGGCATGATCGACGCGCCGTACTGCGCCTTCGTCAACGACGACAGGTCGCGGGTCTCGAGATCCGGATGTCCGGCGAGCGGCACCCACACCGTCGGTGCCAGGAACAGCGAGCCGATGCGATCGGCTTCGATGCGCCGCAGGATCTCCGGGATGTCCGGGGTCTGCATCAGATGCACCGAGGCGCCCACGGACAGGTACGGCAGCATGAACACGTGCATGCCCGCCGAGTGGTACAGCGGCATGCAGATCAGCGGATTGTCGCGCTCGTTCAGGGCGAGCGCGATCACGGAGGACACGTACTCGTGCACGAGGCCGCCGTGAGTCATCATGGCGCCCTTCGGCTTCGACGTCGTCCCCGACGTGTACAGCAACTGGGCCAGGTCGGTGGACGCGACCGGCACGGCGAGCGCGGGAACGTCGCCGGAGCCGGCGTGGGCGAGCAGCGAGTCTTCGACGTCGCGCAGGGGCACCACATGACGCAGGTCGAGCGCGTCCCGGACCGAATCGAGGGTGTCTCCCAGCGCCGGATCGACCAGCACGGCGACGCTCCCGGACTGCGACACCAGGTAGGTCAGCTCTTCGCCCTTGAGAGCGTAGTTGACGGGGACGTGCACGAGACCCGCACGCGCGCAGGCCAGGAACCCGATCGCGTACGCGTCCGAGTTGGTGCCGTACGCGGCGACGCGCTCACCGGCCGACAGTCCCAGCGACTGCAGGTAGGCGGCGGCGCGGCTGACCGCGTCGTCGAGTTCCCGGTACGTCCACGTGCGGTCCTCGAACGTCAGCGCCCTGCGGTCGGGGAACTTGGCGGCCGAGCGCCGCAGCACTCCGTCGACGGTATCGGTGCGCGCATCCAGACTCATGCACGAAGGTTATAGGACGTCCAACTACCCCGCCAGAGGTTCGGGCTACCGCCCCGCCGACACCAGCATCGGCGAGTGCATGTCGTAGTACGTCACCTCGTCGGTCAGCCGGCCTTCCTCCTCGAACAACGACCGCAGGTCGTCCGGTATCTCCAGCTTCTCGTGGGAACGGGCCTCCGCCTCGGATGTGAAGTACACCGCCTCGACGTATCCGCCGTCGCCGTAGGTGCACAGTGTTCCACCGAGGATCTCCGGGCGCAGCTGATGTAGCCGGGGTTCGGCCTGTTCCAGCAACTCCCGCATACGGTGCGAGTCGGTGGTGTGCCCCTCCATGACCTGAACGAATGTGGCCTCGTCTGAGCCGCCACCCATCCACTCCATCACTTCTGGGCAGTCCATGAACGAGACCGGACCCTCGAAGCACCGCTCGGTCTCGGCCCACCACGCACCCTGCTCGGGGCGTTCACTGTTACGGCGGGCCGCATCGGCGGATTCGAATCGCGCCAGTGCGATGAACGTTCCGTCGTCGCACAACCCCTGAGTGCAGCCGAGGAAGCCCGTCGCGCCCGGACGCAACTCCTCGGTCCAGCGGTCCATGCACCGGACGAGACCGGCCTCGTCCGACACCTTTCCTTGAATGATCTGGATGAACATCGATGTCACCTCCCGCGGGACGATCGCCCCGCAGTGAGAACGAACTCGGTGACCGACCCGTCGCGGTCCACCGTCAGCGGGCACCGACGGCCCGCGGCCGCAGCCACTGCACCCTTGATTTTTCGCCGGTTCGCTGGACCACGCAATGCAGCCGGAGCTACTTTCCCTGCCACTGCGGTGTGCGCTTGCCGACGAACGCCTGCATACCCTCCTGGGCGTCGCAGGTGACGGCGTTGGTCGCCATCGTCTCGGCCATCGCCTCGTACGCCTCGTCCTGGGGCAGGTCTATCTGGCGGTAGAACGCCTGCTTGCCGATCTTCACGGTGAGCGGGCTGGCCTTCGTGATCTTCGCGGCGAGGTCCCGGGTCTGCGCGTCCAGGTCCGCCGGCGCCACCACCAGATTCACCAGGCCCCAGTCCGCCGCGGTCTCGGCATCGATCGTCTCGCCGGTGAGCAGCATCTGCAGTGCGCGCTTACGCCCGATCGCGCGGCTGAGCGCCACCATCGGGGTGGAGCAGAACAGGCCGATCTTCACCCCCGGTGTCCCGAACACGGCGTTCGACGACGCAACCACCAGGTCGCACGAGGCCGCCAGCTGACAGCCCGCCGCGACGGCCGCGCCCTGCACGGAGGCGATGACCGGCTGGGGAATGTCCTGCACCGCCTGCATCATCTCGACGCAGGTGTCGAAGATGGCCTGCTCGTCCTCCAGCGTGCGGCCGATCATCTCCTTCAGGTCGTGGCCCGCGGAGAACACCGGTCCTGCAGCCCTGATGACGACGACGCGGGTGGTGTCGTCGTCGCCCAGCTTCCGAAGTGCTGCGGTGACGTCCCGCATGGCCTCGGACGACAGCGGATTGCGCTGTTCCGGGCGGTTCAGGGTGAGGAACGCGACGCCGGTGTCCGGCTCGACAGTGGTCTCGACGAAGTTCTCGGTCATGACTACTGCCTACCACCTGTGAGTACTTGTCAACCGCGGGCGGTTAAGAAGTACTCACAGGTGGAGCAATGCGGGCCCGCACCTCACCGAAGCCGATGCGGGTGCCGTTCGGGCCCGGTGCGGTGGCGGAGATGGCGATCTCGTCGCCGTCCTCGAGGAACGTGCGCTTCTCGTCCCCCACGACGACGGGTTCCTGCCCACCCCAGGTCAGTTCGATGAACGCGCCCCGCTGGTCCTTCTCCGGTCCGGAGATGGTGCCCGACGCGAACATATCGCCCGTGCTGGCGGCGGCGCCGTTGACCGTGGTGTGGGCGAGCATCTGCGCCGGCGACCAGTACATCTGCGCGTACGGCGGCCGGGACACGACGTGCCCGTTCCATTCGACGGCCAGGTCGATGTCCAGACCCCACTTCTCCTCGCCCCGCAGGTACGGCAGCGGCTGCGGGTCCTGGGTCGGGGTGTCGATACGGGCCGCCTCGAGGGCGTCGAGCGGCACGACCCACGGGGAGATGGACGTCGCGAAACTCTTGCCGAGGAACGGACCGAGCGGCACGTACTCCCAGGCCTGGATGTCGCGGGCGGACCAGTCGTTCACGACGACCGCGCCGAACACATACTCCGCGAACTGGTCCGGGGTGATGGTCTCCCCCAATTCGGTCGGGACGCCGACGAGGAAGCCCATCTCGGCCTCGATGTCGAGGCGGCGGGACGGCCCGAAGTCGGGGGCGTCCTGACTCGGGGACTTGCGCTGCCCGCACGGCCGGATCACGTCGGTGCCCGACACGATCACGGTGCTCGACCGCCCGTGGTATCCGACCGGCAGGTGCTTCCAATTGGGCATCAGCGGTTCGGAGTCGGGGCGGAACAGTCGCCCGAGGTTGCTGGCGTGAAATTCGGAGGCGTAGAAGTCGACGTAGTCGGCGACGGCCACGGGCAGGTGCATGGTCACGTCGGCCACCGCGAACACCGCGGTGTCGGCGATGTCGCCCTGGACCAGTTCGGTGATCTGCCCGCGGACCTCGGTCCACCGCGACCGGCCCTGCGCCATGAAGGCGTTGAGGGTGGGCTGGGCGAAGACGTCGTCGCCGAGGGTGGCGGCGAGATCCACGACGGAGTCTCCCACCCGCACCCCGACCCGCGGGGCCGAGCCGGGGGTCGAGAACACGCCGTACGGCAGATTCTCCAACCCGAAGAGGGAATCGGCGGGGATGTCGAGGACGGTCATGCGTGGGCTCCTTGATCGGCGGAGGCGAGAACGGAAGACGGCACGAGGTGCAGCGCGACGAGATCGTCGAGGGGTTCGAGGATGCTGCACGTGCCGAAGGATCGGAAGGCGGTGCGGACGGCGCCGACGACGTCGGCGGGAAGGTCGCTCAGTTCGCGGGCGATCCGTGCGCCGTCGCGCTCGGCGAGGGTGGCGGCGACCCGGTCGACGTCGGCGCCGTCGAGGGCGTACCGGGTGGCGAGCAGCACGTTGAGGAAACCGTGCTGCTCGAACCCGGTGTGCGGATCGGTGTTGCGCACGGCGTGGTGCAGTCCGGCCGTGGCCTTGAACGGAATACCCGTCGTGACCGCGGTGCGGAGCGCGGACCCGAGTTCGGTCTCGTCCGGGTAGGCCTCGGCGGCGACGCCTCCCGTCCGGAACTTGGCCGCGAAGGGTCGGCCGACGAGTCCGGCGAGGAAATCGGCCCGGCGTTCGCCGCGCGGAACCTCCACGAACACGTCGAGGCCGGCGGTGAGCGCCGCGACAGCATCCATCGCGGCGAAGAATTCCGCCGCGGACCGGTAGGCCGGCACCGCGATCTCGAGTGCCACCGCGGCGGCACCGTCGATCTGCGCGAGGCGTTCGAGTGCGGGTTCGAGCGTGGCCGGGCCGCCGGGGAGTGTCAGACTCAGGTCGAGCGCGCCGGATGCCAATTCGTTCAGCCGGGCGACCGGAAAGACGAAGGGGCCGACCAGGTCTGCGTACCGCGCCGACCGGTGCCGGGCGTGCGCGGGCACGGCGTCGGGCAGCGGCGCATTGCCGGGCGGAAAGAGGGCGGCGTCGTCGCAGAGGCCGGTGAACAGCGGGGAGATCACTGCTTCGGCCCCCGTCCTGCCCAGGTCCAGGCATAGCCCGAGTCCTCGCACGCGAGCGCGCCCTCACCGAGTTCGAGCGGGCGGAACGTGTCGACCATGACGGCCAGTTCGTCGAAGAACTCGGCGCCGATGCTTTTTTCGTACGCGCCAGGCTGCGGGCCGTGCGCATGACCGCCGGGGTGAATCGAGATCGACCCCGGCCCGATACCGGAACCCTTGCGCGCCTCGTAGTCTCCGCCGACATAGAACATGATCTCGTCGGAGTCGACGTTGGAGTGGTAGTACGGCACCGGAATCGACAGCGGGTGGTAATCCACCTTGCGGGGCACGAAGTTGCAGATCACGAAGTTGTTGCCCTCGAACGCCTGATGCGCCGGCGGCGGCTGATGCACGCGGCCGGTGATGGGCTCGTAGTCGGAGATGTTGAACGTGTACGGGTACAGGCAGCCGTCCCAGCCCACGACGTCGAAGGGATGCTCCGGGTACACCATTCGCGTACCGACGATCCCGTGCGACGTCCGGTGCTTGACGAGCACCTCGACGTCCGTGCCCTCGGCCTGCAGCGTGCCGGACGGCCCGTGCAGGTCGCGCTCGCAATAGGGCGCGTTCTCCAGCAACTGACCGAACCGCGACAGGTAGCGCTTCGGCGGGACGATGTGACTGTTTGCCTCCATCGCATAGGCGCGCAACGGTTCCGGGCCCTGCGGGATCCACCGGTGGGTGGTCGACATCGGAATCAGAACGTAGTCGCCCTGCTTCGCTTCCAGCGCACCGAACACGGTTTCGACGGTGGCGGCGCCGGATTCGACGTACACCATCTCGTCGCCGATCGCATTGCGGTACAGCGGCGACTCCTTGGCGGCGACCACGTAGGAGATCCGGACGTCCGCGTTGCCGAGGATCAGCCGGCGTCCGGTGACCACGTCGGTGTCGGCCCAGACCGTCTCCGGGAAGAGGTCGTGCAACTTCAGGTGGCGCGGCTTGAGGGGATGGTTGGGGGTCGTGCTCTGGTCGGGCAGCTCCCACACCGTGGCGTCGACGATCGCCGACGGGATGTTGCGGTGGTACAGGAGCGAGGAGTCCGAGGAGAACCCTTCTTCTCCCATCAACTCCTCGAAGTAGAGCTGACCGTTGTCGTCACGGTGCTGCGTGTGCCGCTTGGGCGGAATGTTGCCCACGTGCCGATAGAACGCCATGACCGGCCTCCCTAGAAGTGCGTGTCCGTAGTAGTAAACACATTAACTAATTTACGGGCGTGATGGCAAGCACAGGTTTCCGGAAGGCACGGCAGGGTCAGTTGCGGCCGCGGACGTCGAACTGACTGCGGTTGGTGATCAGCTTGTCGAGCAGCATGACGAGAATGCGCTGCTCCGGCTCGGTGAGGACACTCGCCCAGGCGTGTTCGCGCTCGTTCTGCTCGCGGTAGATCTCGCCGATCTCGCTCCGGCCCTTCTCGGTGAGCGACAACTGCACGGACCGGCCGTCCCGCTCGTCCGGGGTCCGTTCCATCAAACCGCCACTGACCAGCGTCTTCGTCAGATTCGATACGGCCGCCCTGCTCATGCCGGTGAGCTTGGCCGCCGTCTTCGACTCGACGGGCCCGGCCAGCCACGTCACGAACATCAACCGGAACCCCGACCACGACAGCCCGCGCGGCCGGTGAATCGACGACTCCAGGTCGTATGTCACCACGTTCGACGCGCGGTTCAACGTCAGGAGGACCTGGGTGGCGAGTTCGTGCGTCGAGCCGTATTCGGTGCTCAAACGCCTGTTCGCCAGTTCGATGAACGACCAGAAGTCGAGACTGCCGGGCACCTCGACGGGCACCGGCGCTGCGTCATCGGTCATGGGGGAACCCTATCGCGAGCGGGTGGCGGGCCCGGTGCCCGCCACCTCCGCTTTTAGTATATCTATGAACTAGTTGATGCTGTTGCCTCTTCCAGTTCGACCGGGGCCTTCTTCGGGATCTTCAGGAACGCGAGCATGACGGCACAGATCAGCAGGCACGCGATCGGGAAGTACAGGCCGATGGTGACGTTGTCGGCGGTGGCGTTCTTTCCGATGACGTAGGGACCGAAGAATCCGCCCATCGCGGCAATGGTGTTGATGGCCGCGAGACCGACGGCTGTCTCGGCGCGGGTGAGCACCTGCGCCGCCATCGCCCAGTACGGCGCCATGTACCCGAGAACACCGACAGCCACCATCGACAGCGACGTCAACGCCAGCACCGGCGAGTGCCGGAAGACAATGGTGCCGAACAACCCGACAGCGGCAAGAACCATCAGCCCGATGACGAAGAGCTTCCGTTCCCCCGTGCGATCCGAGTAACGGCTGATCAGCAGCATTCCGACAGCACCGACCACGAACGGGACCGCGCCGAGGAATCCGATGTTGGTGGCCGAGTAGCTCGGATCCATCTGCTTGACGATCTGGGGAAGGAAGAACGTGAAGCCGTACAGCCCGCAGGCGGCGAACAGGTTCGCGACGGCGAGGTGCAGGATCTTCCGGTTCTTGATCGCGCCGAGCTGCTCCTTCACACCCGCGTGGGTTTCGGGCTCCTGGTACTCCGCGGTGATCTCGTCCTCGAGCCACTCGGATTCCTGAGTGGTCAAGAACTTCGCCTCACGCGGCCGGTTGGGCAGGTACACGAGGACGATCAGGCCCAGCACGATCGTCGGCGCACCCTGCAGGATGAACACCCAGCGCCAGCCGCTCATGTCGAACCAGGAGATGTGGTCGAGGATCAGACCGCCGGTGAAGGACCCGATGATCATGGCGATCGGCTGCGCCATGGCCATCATTGCGATGGCCCGGGCACGCTCCCCGGAGCGGAACCAGAACGTCAAATACAGCAGCAGACCGGGGAAGAGACCCGCCTCGGCGATGCCGAGGGCAACGCGGGCCACGTAGAGCTGGGTGACACTGTTGACGAATCCCATGATCACGGTGACGATGCCCCACGTGATCGCGATGCGGGCCAGCCAGATGCGCGCGCCGAACTTCTTCAGCGCCATGTTGGAAGGGATCTCGAACACGACGTAGGCCAGGAAGAAGATCGACGCCACCGCGCCGAACGTTCCGACCGTGATGCCGAGTTCGTGCTGCATCCCCAGCTGCGCGTAGCTGATGTTGGTGCGGTCCATGTAGTTGAAGATGTACAGCAACATGACGAACGGAAGGATCCGGTACGACACCTTCTTCAACGTTCTCGCACCGATTTCGCTGTCGGGGACAGTGGAGCGGGAAACTCCCATGACATTCTCCTATGAGGGATGGGGACCTTGTGCGGCCTTCGCCGCGTTTCGGCCCGCGATGCGGCCCATGGTCAGAGCGTTGGCCACCGCGTTGCCGCCACCGACATACCTGAGTCCCAGGATGCCTGCTCCGGCTTCGCCCGCTGCGTAGAGGCCCGGAATCGGGCATCCTCGCACGTCGACGACGGCGGCGTTTCCATCGATTTCCATGCCCGCGTGGGTGCACACGAGTTCGGCGGGAAGGATCTGCGCGGCGTAGAACGGGGCCTCGCCGATCGGGTCGGGGTTCTCGGCCGAACCCTTGTTCCGGAGCGTCCGATGCCGCAGGAAGTCCGCGTCGACGCCGGCGGGTAGCTGGTCGTTCCACCGGGCGACGGTGGCGTCGAGGACGTCGGCGGGAACCCCGATCTGCTCCGCGAGGTCCGTCAGGCTGCTGGCGCTGAACGTGCGTCCAGCCGCCACCTCGTCGGCGATCCGTTCGGGTGTCCAGTCGGCGTACCCGGGCGCGAGGTTCACGCGCGCCTTCTCGTCGAAGATCATCCAGGCGTATCCGCCCTGGGCTTCGATGATGCCCGTGGACACCGCGTAGGACGCGTCCTCGTCCATGAACCGCCGGCCGTCCCGGTTGACATACACCCGCGACTTGGGCGGGAACCCGGACTGCCAGTGATGGAACCGCTGGAAGTAGACGGTCGGGAGCATGAGCCCCCAGCCGTCGCCCGTGACGGCGGCGTCGACGGCCCGCCCGAAACGGAGGTGGTCGCCCCGACTGCCGGGTGCCGCGACCACGAACAGCGAGTCGCCGGCGTTGTTCGCGGCCGGGTAGTGGCGATCGATGAGTTCGGGGTCCTGCGCGAACCCGCCGGACGCGACGACGACGGCGCCTGCCCGGACCTCGATGTCGTCGGCGACGACTCCCACGACTCGGCCGTCCTCCTCGATCAGCTTCTGTACGCGCGTGTTCAGGATCGCCTCGATGCCGTGCTCGCGTCGCGCCCTGTCGAGCACCTGCACGAGACCGTAACCCTGGTCTTTCGGGACGTGGCCCCGCCAGACGTCCTCGACTCCGGCCTGGCACAGGCCGGGCTGGTGAGCGTTGGCGGAGACCACCGCCGGAACCTCGACGCCGAGTTCGATCAGCCATTCGAGGGTGGGGCCGGCGTTCTCGCAGAATGTGCGGATCAATCCGGGCGCCAGCATCCACTGGTTGAGGTCCATGTAGTGCTGGAAGAACTTCTCGGCGGAGTCCTCGACACCCAGACCGCGCTGCACGCTGGTGCCGGCCGCGGTGAACAGTCCCGCCGACAGTTGCGTCGAACCGCCGAGTGCGGTCTCCGACTCGAACAGCAGCACCGTGGCACCCTGTTCGGCGGCGGAGACGGCCGCGGCAAGTCCGGCTCCGCCCCCACCGACGACGATGACGTCGAAGTCGTCGCTCATGAAAGGTTTGCTCCCGTCTCCGCAATGATGCGGTGGTACAGGCCGTTCGACACGAGGCCGCCGTCGATGGTGACCTCGCTTCCGCTCATGTAGGTGGAGCGGTCGGACAGCAGGAACAGGACGGCGTCCGTGATCTCGTCCGGGGTGCCCATGCGACCGAAGGGAATGCTGTCGACCGCGGCCCGGACGAAGTCGTCCGCGCCACCGAGCAATGCCGTGCTCACGAGACCCGGATGCACGGAGTTGACCCGGATGCCCCACTGGGCAAAATTCCCGGCCGCCGACTTCGACAGCCCGGTCAGTCCCCATTTGCTCGACGAGTACGCGGGCGAGAAGTAGCCGATCTGCCCGGAGATCGACGAGATGTTGACGATGGAGCCGCCGCCGCTGTCGCGCAGGAGCGGGGCGACTGCCTTCATGCCGTAGAAGGGCCCGAAGAGGTTGATCCTCATGGTCAGTTCCCAGACGTCGTCGGGAGTGTCCATGAATTCCAGCCGGCGCGAGATACCGGCGTTGTTGACCAGTCCACCCAATTCGCCTCGGGCGTTGCGGATCTCGTCGACGACCCGGGCCCAGGCGACGGTGTCGGTGACGTCGAGTTCGTGTGCGGACGCCGATCCCCCTGCCAGCGTGATCTCCTCGACGACGGTCGAGCAATCCGCCACGTCGGCAATACATACGTGTGTTCCCCTGGCCGCGAGGGCGCGGGCGTGATTCGCACCCATGCCGCCGGCGGCTCCGGTGATCAGGACGACGCCGGGGTAGTTCACCGACTCAGACATGACGCGAACCACCGTCGACGGCGATGCTGTGCCCCGTCACGTAACGCGCGCTGTCCGACAACAGGAACAGCAGCGGGCCGAATACCTCTTCCGGCGAGCCGAGACGGTGCAGCGGGACCACATCGAGGGCGTGCTTCAGTGCGGCGGGGTCGTCCTGCACCCACTGTGTCATCGCCGTGTCGATGTATCCCGGTGCGATGGAGTTCACGCGAATACCCTTGTCCCCGAATTCGACTGCGAGCGATTCGGTGAGGTGCGCGACCGCCGCCTTCGACGTGCAGTACGCGCCGCGTCCCTTCCGGACCCGGAGCGCCGACACGGACGACATGTTGACGATCGCACCGCCGTGTTGCATGTGGCGGGCCGCGGCCTGAGCGCCGAAGAGGACACCCTCGACATTGACGGACAGCGTGGCACCGATCTGTTCCGGGGAGATCTCCTCCGCCAGGGCGAAGGGGAAGATTCCCGCGTTGTTGATCCAGAAGTCGATGCGGCCGAACTCCTTCAGCGCCACCTGCGCGAGAGCCTCGTGCTCCTCCGCTTTGGTGACGTCGATCCGCGCGCCGACGACGGTCCCGGCATGATCGGCCAGGGACTTCGACGCGAGAGCAGTCGTGATCTCCTCGGCGGTGAGCTTCATCTGGTCTTCGTTGATGTCGGCGCCGACCACGTGGACGCCGCGGGTGGCGAGGCCGGATGCGAACGCCGCACCCATCCCCTGGGCTGCGCCGGTGACCACCGCGACCTTGCCTTCCATCTCCGGGTACCGCGCGGTCATCTGCGCGGTCACGGTCCGGCCGGGGTTGGTCTGGTCTGCACTTGCGGTCATGGTGTTCTCTTTCTCTGTCATCTCGAAAATGTGTTCTCGGCCCAACGGGCACTACGCAGCGTCGTCGCGCCGTATGTCGCGGCGGGCGATCCGCCACCGGTCACCGACCGGCACCACGCGATCGGTGAGGGTGGTCATCCGCACGAGTCGCGAGTCGCCACCGATCGAGGTGGCAACGATCTGCAGGTAGGCCCGCACGGTGGCGGCGCCGTCGCGAACCTCGTCGATCACGACGTTGGTGATCACGTGGCGGTGGACCTCGTTCGCGGCCCGTGCCCGGGTGTGGAACCGTTCCGCGAATGCGATCAACGCGTCCGTGCCCGCCACAGGCTCCGGGTAACTGGGGGAATGGAATTCGCCGTCGTCCGTGAACGTCTGCGCCCACCCGGCGGCGTCGCCACCGTCGATGAGGTGACTCTGCCGCCCGTACAGCTGGTGCAGCTGAGCGACGGTCACCGCATCGACGGACCCGGTACTACTGCTCATGGAGTGCTCCCTGGACCCGTTCCGCGTCAGTCGCGGCACTTGCCCTACTCGAAGTGTTGTGCGATAATCGCACGCACTGTGCGATATGATGAAAGAGTAGGTGTCGCACCTCACAGACGTCAAGGAGGGTGGGCAAGACAGTGGGCACGACCGACGAACGGCCGCCGGAACATTCACGCAAAAGCGCAGTTCAGCTCGATTCGGGAATGTCGAAAACCCTCCACCACGGACTCGAGATTCTCGAGTTGCTGACGGCCCATCCGCACGGACTGTCCGTCACGGAGATAGCCGACGGGATCGACGTCCACCGGACCGTCGCGCATCGGCTGATCCGCACCCTCGAGGCACATCGACTCTGCCGGAAGGACGGATTCAAACGCGTCACGCTCGGTGCGGGACTGGTGACCCTCGCCGAACCCGTCGAGCAGGATCTGCGCACAGTGGCACGACCCGTACTCGAAGAGCTGGCCGACGCAGTCCAGGCCACCGTGCATCTCGTCGTCCGCGAGAACGCGACGGAAGTCCGGGCCCTGATGGTAGTGGAACCGCGCAGCGCGAAGGTTCACGTCGCGTTCCGTCCCGGCCAGGTCGATCCCGTCGACCGAGGTTCGGCGGGACTGGCGATCCTCGCCGCGCTCCCCGCGGTCGAGGGTGAACGCGAAGAGGTGACCGTGGCCCGAGCTAGGGGCTACGCCGTCACAGACGGCGAGGTGATCCCGTCCGTACTCGGTGTCTCCGCGGCCATTCCCGGGCGGCGCGGCGATGCACTCGCGAGCGTGGGAGTGTCGATCTTCGAGATGCCCGACGAGGAGTCGCTGGGTTCAGCGGTCGTGGACGCCGCCCGCACGCTCGGCAACCTGCTGCGCTGACCTGTGAGTACTTATTAACGCCCGGCGGTTGACAAGTACTCACGGGTGCTCAGCGCTCGTAGCCCTTCCGCATGTCGTCGACGATGCGCGGGCGGTCGAGGGTCGAGGGCTCGAGCTCGCGACGGGGGCGGTCGCGCGGGAAGATCGCGGAGGCGGCGAGGGTCTGCTCGTCGAGGAAGCGCAGTTCGGGGGCGTCGTGGGGCAGGCGCAGGGCCGGCGGTTCGGGTCCGCGCCGGGCAAGGACGTAACCCCAGTCCCCGAAGCTCGGCACCAGCACGTGGTACGGCGTGACGGCCAGACCCGCCGACGCGACGGTCGACGTGGTGCGCCAGTATGCGTCCGGCGTCGAATAGGGGCTTCCCGACTGCACCACCATCAGTCCGCCGGGGTTCAGTGCGGCGGCGGCGAGACCGTAGAACTCGGTGGAGTACAGCCGCCCGAGCGCCGGGGTGTCGGGGTCGGGGAGGTCCACGATGACGGCGTCGAATCCCGAGTCCGGTGCGTCGCGCAGCCACCGGAACGCATCGTCGAGGACCACGTGCACGCGCGGGTTCTGCAGCGCTCCCTGGTTCAGCCCGGACAGTCGCGTGTTCGCGAGTTCGATGACGGCCGGGTCGAGTTCCACCTGCACGATGTCCTCGACGCCGGGCAGTCGCAGGACCTCGCGGGCGGCGAGGCCGTCGCCGCCGCCGAGGATCAGTACCCGCTTCGGGTCGTCCGCCATCGCGGGGTACACCAGCGATTCGGTGTACCGGTGTTCGTCGACGCTGGAGAACTGGAGGTCGCCGTCGAGGAAGAGCCGCACGTCTCCGCCTCGCTCGGTGACCACGATCTCCTGGTACTGCGACCTTTCCGCGGCGACGACGGGATCGGTGTAGAGGCGTTGCCGGGACGTGGTCTCGATGCCGTCGGCGCGGACCAGCAGCACCGCGATGCAGGCGGCGGCGACGAGCAGCGCCACGACGGCGAGGAGTCGCGTGCGCAGGCTCAGCTGCCAGCGCAGCAGGATCAGCGCCACGACGGCGGCGGCGACGAGGTTGATGATGCCGGTGATCGCGGCGCCGCGGATCATTCCGGCGACCGGCAGCAGGACGAACGGCCAGAGCAGGCCGCCGACGAGGGCGCCTGCGTAGTCGGCCGCGTTGAGGTTCGCCAGCACCTTTCCGGTGCTCTCGGCGTCGGTGTCGCCGCGGTCCGACTGCAGCAGCGTCATCAGCAACGGCACCTCGGCACCGACGAGCACACCGATCAGCGCGGTGGCGAGCACCAGAACGAGTGCGCTGGAACCGAAGAACGTGAACGTCACGTACAGCGTCACCGCGCTGAATCCGCCGACGAGTCCGAGGACGATCTCGACGACCACGAACGACGCGGCCGCGGTGGAGAGCAGCGGTTTGGCGGCGAGGGCACCGACCCCGAGCGCGGCCACGAAACCCGCCACGATCAGCGACGTCTGGGTGATCCCCCCACCGGTCAGACTGACCGACAGTGTCAGCAGGGCCAGTTCGTAGATCAGTCCGCACGCCGCGCAGGCGGCCACCGCGGCCAGCAGGAACGCCCGGGCCCGCGGCCCCAGGGGGCGTGCGGCACGGGAATCCGACTCTACGGCAGGAGCATTCACGGGATCACGTGAGTGCGGCGGCGTTCACGAGGCCGATGGCGAAGAGGCTCGCACCGACCGCCCAGGCCGCACCGCACATCTGCGGGTTCCCGACCAGTCCGACGAGTTGCCCCGGCAGCAGCACGTTCATCAGGCGCAGCGCGATGACCTGCAGCAGTACCCCGAAGAGGCCGTAGACCGCGGAGTCGGCGAGTCCCTGCGCGAATCCGTCGGAACTGGTGAGGATCGCGGTGACCACGACGATGGCGAGGGCGAGGTGGTTGGACGCCAAAAGGATCGCCGCGTTGGGGTTCTTGTCGACGTACACCTGGTGGCGGAGGTTGCCGGGGGTGGCGAGGTCGAGGACGGCGAAGCCGACTCCGAGGACGGCGATGCCGACGACGAAGTAGGCCAGGGTGCCGAGCATGCCGACGGCGAGCAGTCCGACGTCGACGCTGCCGATTTCCGTTGCTGCCGCCGTGTAGGTGGTGTTCACGCGCTTCTCCCGAGTCGAGTGGTCTGTGTCATTTCGCGCTGCCGGATCCGCCGCTGCCGCCGGCGCCGCCCGCCGGTGAGCCCGGATTGAAACCGGGCCCCAGATAGGCGTACCCGCCGCTTCGGTAGCGTCCGTCGATGTCTTCGACGCGGACGAGGCTGCCGCCGCCCGGCGCGCCGCTGACCGTGACGATGTCGTCGTCGTAGCGCAAATATTCGTTGCCGCCGTCGGCCTTCCGGGCCGCAGGCGGCTCCTCGGCGACGATCGTCGAGACGGTGGTGCCCACCGGGTCCTTCGACGTGTACGTCTTCGCGTCGCCCGCGGTGTTCTGCAGGGCGTACGTGTCGGCGATGTAATCGCGGACACCGCCGCCGCACGCGGTCGCGGCCAACACCAGGAGCAGCATCGGCGCGAGCCGCACGTGTGTCCCGAACCTGCTCACGGCAGCCACCTGCTTCGCGTCTTCACGATCACCCCGCCCTTGTCTCCTGCGTACAGATGGTCTCCCGGATACAGATGCCAGGTCTGCCAGACCCATCCGCCGGCATGCTCACGCGACGCCGTCAGCGCGGTCAGAGCGGTGTGGTCTCCGGGGAACGCCCCACAGATCCACCCCTCCACCTCGGTGGCCTGCCGTCGCAGCCAATCGGCGGTCCGCTCGAGGTGGGCGCGGTCGACGACGTCGGTGGTCGAGTCGAAGCGGTACCCGTTCGCGCTGTCGGACACCGGCAGCGGTCTGCCGCCGGCCCGGATCGCGTCGCACGACACCTGCTCGGTGATCCGGCTGCCCGCCACGGTCGCCGTTACCGCGTGTGACGCCCCGAGCACTCCGAGAGTCACCCGGTCGTCGCCGTAGGTGATGGTGAGTTCGGCCAGCGGAAGCGGGGTTTCGGCGTTCACGACGAGACCGAGCGCCTCGGCCGTCACATCCCGCGATTCGATGTCGAGGACGTGCAGGGTCACTGCGGCGGACCGGAATGGATCACGGTCAGTTCACCCCGGGTGACGGCGCGCCCGGTAGAGACCTCCCACGACTGCGTCCGCGCCCAGCGCTCGAAGGACAGCAGGCCGGTCTTGTCTGCCGTCGCGTAATCGGCGTAGTCGACGATGCCCTGGGGTGCGGTGCCGGTGGTGCCTTCCGCCGTGAACGAGGCGGTGCCGCGCTCGATCTGCCGGTGCACCCTGTCGTCGAGGATCACGTCACCGCCGGGTTCGAGTCCCGTGCCCTCCCGGCGCATCCACAGCGTCATGTCGAGGTTGCCCTCGTCGTTCTCGACGGTGAGCCACCGCTGGCCGGTCGACCCGTCGAGGAGGTGCTCGTGCCAGATGTAGCCCTCTTCGTCGAGGGTGATGGTGCCGCGCACGACGTGATCGATTCCGGCGTACGTGATGATGTCGCCGACTCCGATCTTGTACGGGTCGTACACCTCCGGGTAGTCGGCGAGCGGATCGACCCGGGCAGCGGGACCCTTGTTCCGCCCGGACCGATTTCGCAGGATCAGCACGATGCCCACGATCACGACAACGATCAGCAGCAGTAACAGCAGCTTGGTCAACGGTCTCTCCTGGTCAGCGGCTCCGGCGCGGGAGGCCTGTGCCCGGCCCCCACCGGTCAGTCACCTTACTGTGCGCCGCACTCCCGCACACGTAGCGATTGCAGAAGCCAGGTAGCAAAGGCTAGCCTAACCGAACGCGCGAGCGGTGGGGCGGAGCGCTGTCGTTTCCCGCGATTCGCGCGGCATACGCCCAGAAGTCGACAGAACCGACAGTGAGGAACCGAACCCTATGGCCATCCCGCCCATTTCGACCTACACGATCCCGGAGATCCACGAGGTCCCCGAATCGAAGGTGTCCTGGCGCCTCGACCCCCGGCGCTCCGCACTGCTGGTCCACGACATGCAGAACTACTTCATCGACGCGTACGACGTGCGCGCGGAGCCGATGTCGACGGCGATGGCCAACATGGTCCGGATTCGCGAACTCTGCTCGGAAGCCGGGATTCCCGTGATCTACACGATGCAGCCGGGCGACCAGCACCCGTCCCGTCGCGGCATCCTCGCCGACTTCTGGGGCCCTGGACTGACGTCGGGCCGCGACACCGAGGTGGTCGAGCCGCTCGCCCCCCGCGAGGGCGACATCCAGGTGACCAAATGGCGCTATTCGGCCTTCCAGCGCACCGACCTCCGGCAACTGCTCGGCCACCACGGCCGCGACCAGCTGATCGTGACGGGCGTGTACACGCACATGGGCTGCATGCTCAGTGCCGCCGAGGCGTTCATGTCGGACGTCCAGCCGTTCCTGGTCTCCGACGCGACTGCGGATTTCAGCCGTGACGAGCACCTCATGGCGCTCACCTACGCGGCCAAGCGCTGCGGTTCGGTGACCACCACGGATGCGCTGGTCTCGGCGCTGTCCCCGCTCGAAGTCGGCTGAGCCGACCCCCAAGACCCCACTCCGGCGCAGTGCTTCCCTCCGAAGCCTGCGCCGGTGTGCGTCGGCGGTCGGATCACCACGGCCCATGTGGTTAGGCTAACCTGACACGCTGAGTAGCTGAAAGCCCGAAAGCCCAAAGCCCGAAAGCCGAAAGCATCAGGAGCGCCTGTTAGATGTCCCTTTCGATATCGCCGTCCACCCTGCAGACCGGGGCGGACACCGACGTCAGCTTGACCGCCGCCCAGCGCGAACTGTGGGCCGGGCACCATCTGGACCCCACCCGGTCGGCGTTCACGACAGCCGAATACGTGGAGGTCGCGGCCCCCGTCGACCTCGATGCTCTCGCCGCGGCGATACGCACGGTGATCGGCGAGGCCGAGGTGCTCGCGGTCCGCTTCGAGGCCGCACCCGGTGCCGATTCGGCCGACGTGATCCAGGTACACGATCCGCTCCTCGCACCCGATCTCGAGCGCCTCGATCTCGACAGGGCAGCGGCCCTCGAATGGATGCGCGAGGACGTGCGCCGACCGCTCGACTTCGACTCCGCTCCCCTCGTGCGCACGGCACTGATCACGGCCGAATCCGGTGCGATCTGGTACCTCCGCGCCCCACACGCATTGCTGGACGCCTACGGGTATTCGCTGCTCACCCGCCGTGTGGCGGCGCTCTACGCGGCCCGGCTCGCGGGCACCGAACCCCGACCGGCCAAGTTCCCGCCGCTGAGCGAACACGTTCGGGCCGCACACGAGTTCGACGCCGCGGCCCCCGGCAGCGCGCCGCCTGCCCTCTCGCGTCCGGTCGGATTCAGCGACACGGTGCGCCGGCCGGCCGCCGATCCCCACCGATGCACGATTCCGATCGACCCCGACGTCGCGCAGGGCCTGCGCGCCGCGGCCGCCGGGCAGGCGACCACGTGGGCGGAGGCGGTGTACGCGGCCGCCGCCGCGTACCTCGGCGCCCACACCGGAGGCGAGGAAGTGACGCTGCGGGTTCCGGTGCTGGCCCGCAACGGAATCGAGTTGGCGTCACCTGTCACGGCCACGAACATCGTGCCGCTCCGCATTCCGCTCGACTCCCGGCCGACGTTCGCCGACGTGATCGGTCGCGTGGCCGCAGCACTGTCCGAAACACGCCCGTTCCAGCGCGTCCGGGACGCCGGGAGCCGCGTCACCGGCGGAGCGGTGGTGAACGTCAAACCGTTCGCCGCCAGAATCGCTTTCGGCCCCACGTCCGCGTCGGTGCACCAACTGGCCACCGGTCCGGTGGAGGACGTGGTGATCTCCGTCTCCGGCGCCGGCGACGAACTGACGCTCGAATGGGCCGGAAATCCCGAGGTGTACTGCGCTGCCGAGATCCGCGACCACACGCACCGCTTCGCGCACTACCTCCGAAGCGTTTCCGTGGCAACGGAACCCGTCTCAGTGGTGGACCTCTGCGCCCCGGACGAGCTGCAGCTGTGGCGGTCGGCGGCGGGCCTCGACCGGACCGGCGCGGCCCCAGCGCCACAGCCCCACAGCATCGTCTCCGCCTTCCTCGCCCAGGCGCGCACCCATCCGGACCGTGTCGCGGTGAACGACGTGACGTACCGGGAGCTCTCGGATCGCAGCGCCGCCCTGGCCCGGCAGCTGAGGTCGGCCGGTGCCCGACGCGGCACCGTCGTGGCCGTCAGCCTCCCCCGCGGCACCGATCTGATCGTCGCCGTCCTCGCGATTCTCCGCAGCGGCGCGACCTACCTGCCGATCGATCCGTCCTCCCCGGCCGAGCGGGCCCGGTTCATCCTGAGCGACGCGCAGCCGACGCTGGGAATCGGATCCGCCGACCTGCTCGGCGACCTCCCCCGGATCCAAGAAGACGCCGGGCAGACTGACGCCGGCGACTTCGACGACCCGGTGCGCGCCGACGACATCGCCTACATCATCTACACGTCCGGATCCACAGGTGCGCCCAAGGGTGTTCCGATTCCACACCGCAACGTGATCCGCCTGTTCGAGGTCTCCAGGGAATGGTTCACGTTCACCGAGGACGACTGCTGGCCGCTGCTGCACTCGTATGCGTTCGATTTCTCCGTGTGGGAGATCTGGGGTGCGCTGCTGCACGGCGGCCGCCTCGTCACGGTCGACGAGGCCACCCTCACGTCACCGGCCGACCTCGCCGCCCTGCTCGTCGACGAGGGTGTCACCGTCCTGAACCAGACTCCGTCCGCATTCGGGCACCTCGTCGACGCACTCGTCCGCGCGGGCTCGTTCGACCGGCTGCGACTGCGGTACGTCGTGTTCGGCGGTGAAGCCCTCGATCCCGCCGTGCTGCGCGCCTGGTTCACCGCCGCCGAAACGGGCACGAAAACCGCTCTGGTCAACATGTACGGCATCACCGAGACCACCGTCCACGTCACCGCGACGAAGGTCACCGCGGCCGACGTCGTGGACATCGGGGCTCCGCTCGGCGACCTGCGCACCTACGTTCTCGGGCCGGGGCTGCGTCCGGTGCCGCCCGGTGTCACCGGCGAGATCTACGTGTCCGGCCCCGGACTGTCCCCCGGTTACCTCGGGCGACCCGACCTGACGTCGGGGCGGTTCGTCGCCGACCCGTTCACACCGGGCGGGACGCGCATGTACCGCACCGGCGACCTCGCCCGCTACGACGCGAGCGGCGCCCTCCACTACCACGGCCGGATCGACGACCAAATCCAATTGCGCGGTTACCGCGTCGAACTCGGCGAGATCACCGCCGCGATGACCGCGGTCCCCGACGTGCAGGCGGCGGTCGCCACGGTGCACGAGCAGGCCGGCGACCAGCGGATCGTCGGGTACGTCGTGCCCCGGCCGGGCGCGGCGCACGAGGCGGTCGAAGACCAGGTGCGGGCGCACCTCGTCCGCTCGCTTCCCGGATACATGACACCGTCGGCGCTGGTGACGCTCGACCGGTTGCCGTTGACCCACAACGGCAAGGTCGACAAGGACGCGCTGCCCGCTCCCCGGTGGCTCGGACAGGCCGGCGACGTCGCGCGGACCGACACCGAGGCCCGGATCCTCCCGCTGTTCACCTCGATCCTCGGCGCCGAACAGGTCGGCGTCCACGACGACTTCTTCGCGCTGGGCGGCAACTCCCTCCTCGCCGCCGCCCTCGTGTCCGCGATCACCGCGGAACTGGATGTGCCGCTGCGGGTTGCGACGGTGTTCGAGAACCCCACCGTGGCCGCGGTGGCCGCACTCGTCGAGGATGCCGGCGAGCGGGTGTCCGCGAGCAGGCCGTCCCCGAGGGGCCTCCCCGAGGGCACGCCGGTGCCGTTGTCCCCCGCGCAGGAGCGCCTGTGGTTCCTCGACAGCGCGGCCGGCGGCGGGACATACCTGCTGGCGCTGGCCGTCGATTTCGGAGACGGCCTCGAACCGGGCGCCCTGTCCGAGGCCCTGGGCGACGTCGTGACCCGGCACCAGTCGCTGCGGACGGTGTTCCCCCTCGTCGACGCGGTGCCTCACCAGGTGGTGCTTCCCGCCGGGGATGCGAAGGTCCGGCTCGAGCGTGTCGACAACGTCGGCAACATCGAGGGGCACATCGCGGCGATGACGACGGTGGGACTCGGACTCACCGAGCAGCCGCCGCTGCGGGCCGTGCTGTACGAACCCCAGCACACCCTGGTCCTGTTGATGCACCACATCATCGGCGACGAATGGTCGCAGTCGAAGCTGCTCGACGATCTCGCCTTCGCGTACAACGCCCGCCGTGCGGGCCGGGCCCCGTCCTTCACGCCGCTGCCGCTGCAGTATCCCGATGTCGCGGTGTGGCAGCGCGACCGGATCGGGGCGGGCACCGGCGAGGACACCGCCCTCCTGCGCGGCCAACTCGACTACTGGCGGAAGCAACTCGCCGGCCTGCCGCTCGAACTGGGCTGGCGCACCGACCGGCCGCGACCGGCCCTGCCCACCAATCGCGGCGCGACCGTGCGCCGCAGCCTCTCGCCCGAATTGCACGCTGCCGTCGACCGGTTGGCCGCCGAGCGCCGCGCCAGCTTCTTCATGATCGTCCATGCCGCGGTGGCCGTGCTGCTCGAAAGGCTCGGTGCCGGAGAGGACATCGCCCTCGGTGTGCCCGTCGCCGGGCGCAGTGACCCCGACCTCGACGCCATGGTGGGCTGCTTCATCAACACGGTGGTCCTGCGGACCGACGTCTCGGGCGACCCGACGTTCGACGAGCTGCTGGACCGGGTCCGGGCCGTCGACCTCGACGCCGTCGACCACGCCGACGTGCCGTTCAACCGCATCGTGGAGTTGGTCAATCCCCCACGGTCGTCGGCCCGCCACCCCCTGTTCCAGGTGATGCTCTCGCACTGGAAGCAGGACGGCACGGCGGAACAATTCGACGGAACGACCGCGTCCGTGCGGATGCTCGATGCGACGTCCGCGAAATTCGATCTGGCGCTGCGCTTCCAGGAACGTCCGGACAGCGGCGGCGTCGACGTCACGGTGGAGTATTCGACCGAACTCTTCGACGCCGCAACGGTCGAATCTCTCGCCGACCGCCTCGCCGTGGTGATCGAGCGGCTCGTCGCGAACCACGGGCAGCGGATCGGCAGGCTCGACATCCTGACCCCGCAGGAGCGGGACCGGGTGCTCGGCGAGTGGTCACACGCGGAACACTCCATCCCCGCGCGCACGTTCGACGAGTACTTCTCGGAGCAGGTGGCCCGCACACCCGACGCCGAGGCCCTCGCCGTCGGATCGAGCGTGCGGCCCGCCGTCTCGCTCACCTACCAGGAACTGGACGAACGCGCGAACCGGATCGCCCACCTCCTGATCTCGCGGGGCGCCGGCCCCGGCGACGTGGTCGCGCTCGCCCTCGACCGCTCCGCCGAGCTGATCATCAGTGTTCTCGCCGTGCTGAAGAGCGGTGCCGCGTATCTTCCCGTCGACCCCACGTACCCGGCCGACCGGATCGCGCACATGCTCGCCGACGGCACCCCGGTCGCGATCCTCACCTCGTCCGTCGGGGTGCCCGACCGCACCCCGCTGGGCACCGAGGTGCCCATCCTCGACCTGGACGATCCGGACCTGCAGGCCCTGCTCGACACCCAGCCGGTCACGGCTCCCACGGACGCCGACCGCAGCAGGCCACTGCAACTCGACGACGCCGCGTATCTCATCTACACATCCGGTTCGACGGGCGTGCCCAAGGGCGTCGTCGTCCCCCACCTCGGCATCGCAGACCTGCTGTCGCTGCAGTCCGACGTGATCGGCATGGACCACAGCACGCGGGCGCTGCACTTCTCGTCCATCAGCTTCGACCTCGCGTTCTGGCAGATCATGTGGGGAGTGCTGTCGGGCGGAACGCTCGTGGTCGCAACGGACGCCGACCGCATCCCCGGCGAGCCTCTCGCCCGGGTCATCAACGAACACGACGTGAACTTCGTCGGTGTGCCACCGTCTTTCGCCGCCGCCTTCCCGCCGGAGCATCCCATCCCGGACGGCGTCGACCTGATGCTCGGCGCCGAGAAGCTCACACCGCAGCTGATCGAGAGGTACGCACCCGGCCGCAGGCTGTTCAACGCGTACGGACCCACCGAGTGCACGGTCAACGCCACCCTTGCCCTCGTCGAACCGGGACACGAAGGCCCGGTCCCCATCGGCGTCGTCGACCCGGGCAAGCACGCGTACGTCCTCGACCACGCGCTGCGACCGGTGCCCCCGGGAGTGTCCGGCGAGCTGTACCTCGCGGGCGACAGCGTCACCCGGGGATACCGGAATCAGAGCCCCAAGACCGCCGAACGGTTCATCGCCGACCCGTTCGCCGACCCGGGCAGTCGCATGTACCGGACGTCGGATGTGGTGTGGTGGGGCCGCGACGGCCAGATCTACTTCACCGGCCGCGCCGATTCGCAAGTCAAGGTGCGCGGGTTCCGCATCGAACTCAACGAGATCGAGGCCGTGCTGTCCGGAGATCCGGACGTCGAGCACATCGTCGTCGTGGTCCGCGAGGACCGACCGGGCGATCAGCGGCTCGTCGCGTACGCCACGTCGGTGCCGGGCGGCCGGATCGACCCCGACCAACTGCACCGCCGCGCCGCCAGCCGGTTGCCGGACTATATGATTCCGGCCGCGTTCATCGCCGTCGACGAGTTCCCCACCCTCCCGAACGGCAAGCTGGACCAGTCGTCGCTCCCCGTTCCGCACCTGTCGCTGCAGGTGTCCGAGCGGGGGCCGCGCACGGCCCGCGAAGAGGTGCTGTGCCAGCTGTTCGCGGAGGCCCTCGGCATCGAGCGGGTCGGCATCGACGACAGCTTCTTCGACCTCGGTGGCCACTCGCTGATGGCGGCCGGGCTGATGAGCGCGATCTCCTCCCGCCTGTCCGTCACCGCGACGGTGGCGTCGCTGTTCGCCGCCCCCACGGTGGCCCAACTCGCCGACCGCCTCGACGACGATTCCGACGCCGACGCGCTGGCCGTCCTGCTGCCGTTCCGCACCGAGGGGTCGAAGCCGCCGGTGTTCTGCTTCCACCCTGCCGGCGGAATCAGCTGGGGTTACTCGGGTCTGCTGCGGCACATCGACCCCGACTACCCGCTGTACGGCGTACAGGCGTCGAACCTGTCGACGTCCAAGCGGCCGCCGGAAACGCTCGAGGACATGGCCGCCGAGTACATCGAGCACATGCGGACCGTGCAGCCGACGGGCCCGTACCACCTCCTCGGATGGTCGCTCGGCGGCGTCGTCGCGCACGCCATCGCCGGCGCGCTGCAGAACCAGGGCGAGGAACTCGGCATGCTCGTCATGCTCGACTCCTTCCCGTCGGACGCGTGGGCGTCGATGCCGACGGAACAGGACGCGCTCGCCGCGCTGCTGTACATGGTCGGCTACGACCCGGAACCGCTCATTGCGGACGGCCTGACCCGGCAGCAGGTGATCGACATCCTGCGCGGCGAGGGCAGTGCCCTCGCCGGGATCAACGAGCACACACCGGCCGCGATGATCGACAACTTCGCGAACGCCGTGCGCCTCGAATCCGAACCCTCACAGATCGTGGTGGACTCCGACATGCTCTTCTTCACTGCGGCCAGGAATCCTGCGACCGCGGCGACGTACGACTTGTGGCGGCCCTACCTGACCGGCACCATCGTCAACCACGACCTCGACTGCGAGCACAAGGACATGACCCAGCCACGTTGGATCGGCGAAGTCGGCTCCGTCATGAACGAGGCGCTCGCCTCGTTCGGCTCTCGCACCAACCCCACCAACACAGAACAGGGAGATCGATGAAAACGTCCGGAAGATACTGGCGTAAAGCCGGAATCGTGATGATGGCGGCAACCGCGCTGTTCGCGGGTGCCTGCAGTGAGTCGACGTCCGACTCCACCGACGCGGCGGGATCCGCCACCGGACAGGCCGACGCGTCGGCCTTCCCCGTGTCGATTCCGTCGGCTCTCGGCACCGCCGAGATCCCGGAGGCACCGGAACGCGTCGTCACGATCGGCTGGGGCAGCGAGGACGCGGCACTGTCGCTCGGCGTCGTGCCCGTGGCCGTGCAGAACATGAAGTCGGACACCGGAACCGACGACGGCCTGCTGCCGTGGTCGCGCGCGAAGCTCGAGGAGCTCGACCCGAACGCGGAACCCACGTTGCTGACGGCGTCGAGCAAGGAGATGCCGTACGAGCAGATCGCTGCCCTCGACCCCGACGTGATCCTCGCCGTGCACTCCGGTGTGAACCAGGAGCAGTTCGACAAGCTGTCGGCGATCGCTCCGACCGTGGCGTACCCGGAGCGTCGCTGGGCGACGAGCTGGGAAGACCAGATCACCACGGTCGGCAAGGCCCTCGGCCGGTCGGCGCAGGCCGAGGCGCTGGTGACGCAGACGCAGGACACCCTGGCGCAGGCGAAGTCGCAGCACCCCGAATTCGCCGGCAAGACGGTGGCCTTCGGCAGCGGCACCGAGCCGGGGTCGTACAACTTCTACTTCGACACCGATCCTCGCCTGAAGATGCTGGCAAGCCTGGGATTCACGGTCGACCCGCTCGCTCAGAAGTTGCGGGAGAGCAGTGACCAGACCAAGTTCGCCGCTCCGGTCAGCATGGAACTGCTGCCCACGTACAACCCGGATGTGCTGCTCGCCTGGTACCTCTCGCCCGAACTGCAGAACGAGGTCCAGTCGAACCCGCTGTTCGCCGGGGTGAAGGCCGTGCGCGACAACGCCTACGTGGGTCTGACCGATCCGCCGCTGGTGTTCGCGTCGAGCTCGCCGAACGTGCTCAGCGTGCCGTGGCTGCTCGACAAGCTGCTCCCGCAGCTGTCGCAGGCCGCGAACAACGCTCAGGCCAGCTAGTTCCCACCTGACAGCGTCACTGTGCCGCTGCCGAGAGGTCGTCCTCCTCGGCAGCGGCACTGCTGTAGGTGCGCAAGCCCTTCAGGGCCACCGCGAGAACCGCCAGCACCACGATGCCGCCCGCCCCGTAGAGGAGGAACGCCTCCCGCGGTCCCACCGCCGCGCCGACGGCGCCCGCGACGAGCGCTCCGGCGGCCGAGCCGGTGGAGATCTGGGCGCCCCACACACCGGCGACGCGTCCGCGGTATTCCTCGGGAGTCTCGGTCTGGATGACCGCGTACCGGAGGATGTCGCCGAGCACACGTCCGAACCCGTGTGCGGCGAGCCCGAGGAACGTGACCGCGATCATCGGGACCGCGCCGACGCCGATCAGCCCGGCCGACGCGATCATGGCCGCGAGGAACACGATCAGGCCGCCGCGACGCGCGGTTCCCGTCCAGCCGCTCGTGAGCGACCCGGTGAGGGCGCCGACTGCGGGGGCACTGTAGAGCAGTCCGGTGGCGGCCGGCCCGGCGTGGAGCACCTCACTCGCGTAGGCGGGCAACAGCACGTTCCAGCCGGTCAGCATCATCGCGCAGAAGCCGACCAGCAGCGTCCCGCCGACCACGGAGTCTTTGGCGGCGTACGTGAAACCACTGGCGATCGACCGCAGCGGGCTCTCGGTGTTCTTGACCGGCGGCGGCAGCGACGGCAGCCTGGCGATGCAGTACGCGGTGATGCCCGAGGACACCGCGGCAAGAACGTAGTTGGTGCCCACCGACGTCGCCGCGATGATCACACCGCCGATGGCAGGTGACGCGACCGTCCCGAGATCGGCCATCACGGTCATCAGGGCACCGGCGGCGGCCATCTTGTCCTTGGGCAGCAGCGACGGGATCACGGCCATCAGTGCGGTCGCGGAGATGCCGCCTGCGAGGCCCTCGATCACGCCGCACAGGTAGATGATCCACAACTGGGGTGTGGGGAGGAACGCGTTGACCGCGAGGATCGCGAACGCCACGCCCGCGGCGGCACGGGCGAGCGAGATGACCGGCCTGCGGTCGTACCGGTCGGCGATCACGCCGCCGAACAGGGTGCCGATGAACACCGAGGAGCCCACGACGATGCTCGCCGCGCCCACTGCCAGTGTGGAATTCGTCATGTCGTACACCTGCAGTGGCACCGCCACCAGGAGCAGACCCAGACCGAAGATGGAGATCGTGCGGGCAATGAAGATGTATCGGAACTCGCGACTCGTCCGGAGTGGCGTCAAGTCGATTGCGTATCGCGATAATCCAGCCATTGTCATCCATTCACATTCGGTTGCAACAGCTCTCCGTTTCGCCGTTCGCGCGGAGAGCAACTATGCTTAGGCTTCACTAACCCAGCAACCTACCCCATACGGCCGAACCGGCTCAACGCGCCGTGGTCCGGCCGACGCACCGGAGGATGACAGTGAGTTCCGCTCCCAGCACCGTTCCGACCCGCGACCGAATCCGCGCCGACGTCGCCGACGTCCTCGACGTCCCGGTCGCCGACATCGACGACACCGCGAACCTCCTCGACGAGGGAATGGACTCCGTGCGGGTCATGGCGCTGGTCGAACGGTGGCGGGCCGACGGTGTGCAGGTGGATCTCGTCGACCTCGTCGGCGAGCCGACACTCGACGCCTGGTTCGAGGTCACCGCGGCGCGATGAGCGGTCCCACCGCCTACGCTTGATCCGGCTGGTCGATCCCCGGGTCGGCCCGGACACGGGAGGACGCGAGGGGCCATGGCACACGAAACCAGCGATACCGGCAAGATGAGCGTGCTGCGGACACCACGGTTCTGGATAGCTCCCGTGGTCCTCGTGTCCGTCGTCATGTCCCTGCTCGCCGCGCTGTACATGGGCGGCATGCTCAATCCCCCCGAGCACCTCAACCACTTCCCCATCGCCCTCGTCGATCAGGACGAGGGCGACACCCTGCCCAACTCCGATCCACCGCAGCAGCAGAACTTCGGCAACCAGATCGCCGCGGGTCTCGTCGAGGGCGTCGATCCGGACAAGATCGAACTGCGGCAGATCGGGATCGCGCAGGCCCAGTCCGCACTGGACAACGGGGAGATCTACGGCGCCATCGTCATACCGAGCGACTTCACGAAACGCACACTCATCCTCGCCCAGGCGAGTGTGATCCCCGGGGACGTCGAGCGGCCCGTCATCACCATCTACACGAACCCCCGCGCCGGCACGATCAGCGCGAACCTCGTCCAGAACATCGGTGAGACGGCGATGGACAAGGCCAACCAGACGATGGGCGAACAACTCACCACCCAGGTGACGCAGCAACTCCAGGCGACGGCGCCCGACCTCCAGCTGTCGGGGGCCAGCCGGCTGGTGCTCGACGACCCCATCGACGTGCGGGTCGTGGCCCACAATCCGCTGCCGGACGGCACCGGTTTCGGGCTGGCGGCGTTCTACTACGCGCTTCTGATCGTGCTGGCGGGATTCACCGGTGCGACCATCGCGAGCACCCTGATCGACGGCATGCTCGGATTCACCCCGACCGAGGTCGGGCCGTTGTACCTCCACAACGAGGCGGTCCCGATCTCCCGCTTCAACACCCTGCTGATCAAGTGGGCGGTGATGGTGGCGCTGGCGATGATCGTGTCGGGCCTGTATCTGTGGATCAGCTCCGCCCTGGGTCTGCCGATCACCGATCCGCTCGCGCTGTGGGAGTACGGCGCGTTCGCGATCGCCGCGGTCGGGATCACGGCGATGTCCGTGATGGCCGCGTTCGGCAATCTGGGCCTGCTCATCAACCTGCTGGTCTTCGTCGTGCTGGCGCTTCCCTCGTCCGGGGGCACGATCCCGCTCGAAGCGGCGCCGCGGCTGTACACCTGGCTCGGCGAGTTCGAACCGATGCACCAGATCTACATCGGGGTGCGGGCCATCATGTTCTTCGGCGCCTCGGGCGACGCAGGGCTCATCCACGCCGTATGGATGACCCTCGCAGGCCTGCTCATCGGCCTCGTCTTCGGTGCCGTCATCACCCGGTTCTACGACCGCAAGGGCCTGCACCGCCGCCACAAGGCACAGACCGAACCCGAACCGGTGGACGCCGCCGGGGCGTGAGTCACGCGGGCGTCGACCAGGCCGTGCCGAACTGTTCGTACCAGGGATGCGGGGCGGGCACGGCCGCCAGGATCCGTTCGACGAACCGATCGGGGTCGCCGAGTTCGGCGAGTCCGACTCCGCGGCGCTCGTAGTCGGCGAATTTGTCGTGCAGTCCGGCGATCACCTTGTCGGTCACCGTCTGCTCGAACTCTTCGATGGTTGCCATCGGATGCCCCTCCTTCCGGCGAGAAGCGTCTGCGTTCAGTGTAGTGCCGGACCTGCGGTTTTCCCCTCCTCGGACGGCGGTTTATCGACTGTCGGTGGCGCGGAGCAGACTGGGCCCCGTGAGAATGGTCCTGGTTCCCGGCGCCGAGGGTGGCGCGACGACCGTTCGCACCGATCCCGCGGGAGTTCCGGTCGAGTCGCCGCGTCGGCACTCCGACGCCGTGACCGCGGTCCGCGACCTCGAGGCAGCCGAGCACCCCCGCTGGGTCTGGACGAGTACCGCCGCCGTCTATCCGGCGCTGCTGCGGGCCGGGGTGCGGGTGCGACGCTGCCACGACCTCGCGCTCACCCATGCCGTCCTCAGCATGCGCGACGGTGTTCCCGCGCCGCCGGCCGACGAACCCGTCGACGAACGTCCCGGCCTGTTCGACACCGCCCCCACCGCGGACCCGGCGCAGGTGGTCACCGACTTCGCGGAACAGCGGAAGACGATCGGAGCCGATGCGAAACTGGACCTCCTGGTCGCCGCCGAGTCCGCGGGAGCGCTGGCCGCGGCGGAGATGGGTTTCGACGGGTTGCCGTTCTCCACCGACTCCCACCGCGCCTTCCTCGAAGCGACGCTCGGGCCCCGGCCCGCCGGGTACGACCTCCCGCAGCGCATCCAGGACGTCTCCGTCGAGATCGGGGCGGCGTTCGGCCGTCGCATCAACCCGGCGTCCCACGTCGAGGTCGTCGACGCCTTCCGCCGCGAGGGCATCGAACTCGCGTCGACCCGCAAACATCTGCTGCGCGAGGTCGATCACCCCGCGGTCCCGCTGCTCCTGCACCACCGGGACCTGTCCAAGCTGTTCAGCACGAACGGCTGGCAGTGGCTGGACAGCTGGGTCCGCGACAACCGGTTCCGGCCCGTCTACGTCCCCGGCGGCGTGGTGTCGGGGCGGTGGGCGAGCCGCGGCGGCGGCGCACTGCAGATTCCGAAACCGCTGCGGTCGAGTGTGATCGCCGACCCGGGTCACACGTTCGTCATCGCCGACGCCGGCCAGCTCGAACCCCGCATCCTGGCTGCCATGTCGGGTGACACCCGCATGGTCGCCGCTGCGGGCGCCGACGACCTGTACGCACCGGTCGCGGCGGAGACGTTCGACGGCGACCGCGGCAAGGCCAAGGTCGCGATCCTCGGTGTGCTGTACGGCGCCACCGCAGGTGAGGCCCGTTCGCTGCTGACCCTGCTGCGCACCCGCTTTCCCGTCGCCGTCGAATACGTGGAGAGGGCGGCCCGCGCCGGTGAACGCGGCGAGGTCGTGCACTCGTGGCTCGGTCGCGCCTGCCCACCGCCGTCACCCGACTTCTGGTCCCACGGCGACGCGCGTTCCCGCGGCCGGTTCACCCGAAACTTCGTGGTGCAGGCCACGGCGTCCGAGTGGGCGCTGTGCGTGCTCGCCGATCTGCGGCGCCGCCTGGCCGACGAACCGGACAGCGAACTGGTCTTCTTCCAGCACGACGAGGTGATGGTGCACACCCGGAACCCGGAGTCCGCGACACGGCACGTTCTCGGCGCTGTCGACGTAGCCACCCGGTTGCTGTTCGGTGAGACGCGGGTGCGGTTTCCGATGGATGTGGCGGTGCGGGACTGCTACGCGGAAACCTCCGACGAGGCCTGAACCGCGCAGGTTTCCGGTGTCGCGGGTGCGCTCCGCATGGTGTACTGGGACGCACTGCTGGCGGGGGCGGCGAAGGAGAACCCATGACGAAGTTGGATTCGACGGACTCGAGCACGAGCGGCGAGAAGTCGCGCCGCTTTCGCTGGCCTGCGTTCACGATCGTGGCCATCGCGATCGTCGCGTTCTTCGCGGGCGGATTCGGGGGGTCGTTCCAGGGGAAGCTCACCGAGGTCCAGAAGAACGACAACGCCGCCTACCTGTCGAGTTCCGCCGAATCGACGATCGTCACCAACGAATCGTCCAAGTTCCTCACCGTCGAGACCATCCCCGGTTTCGTGCTGTTCCACAGCGACGCACCGCTCACCGACCAGGACAAGGCCGCCGTCGCCCGGGCGCGCGACGCCATCGCGGCCGTCGACGGCGTCGACGCCGAAGGCATGTCCCAGCCGCAGTTCTCGGAGGACGGCACCACGGCGTCGATCTTCGTTCCCCTCGTCGCGAAGGAGGACGGCACAGCGGTCGCCGGCGACGTGCTCGCCGCCACCGAGGAGAATGTTCTCACCGCCGCGAAGGACGCGGCCACCGGGCTCGAGGTGCTCCCCGCCGGCCCCGGCGGTCTGCTGGTGGCGTTCATCGACGCGTTCGCCGGCCTGGACGGCGCGCTGCTGGGCGCCGCGCTGCTCGTGGTGGTCCTGATCCTGCTGGTGGTGTATCGCTCGCCGGTGCTGTGGTTCTTCCCGCTCTTCTCGGCGCTGCTCGCGCTCGGTCTGGCGTCGATGGTCATCTACTTCCTCGCCAAGGCCGAGGTGCTCACTCTCACCGGGCAGAGTCAGGGCATCCTGTTCGTCCTCGTGATCGGGGCCGGCACCGACTATGCCCTGCTGCTGATCTCCCGCTATCGGGAAGAACTGCACTTCTACCCCAGCCGGTTCGACGCCATGACCAAGGCCTGGAAGGAATCCGCCCCTGCCATCACGGCGTCGGCGGTCACCGTCATCCTCGGTCTGCTGTGCCTGACGTTCTCCGAACTGAACTCCAACAAGAGCCTCGGGCCGGTCGCCGCGATCGGCATCGCGTGCACGTACCTCGTGATGATGACGTTCCTGCCGGTGGCACTGTCCGCGGCGGGACGGTGGGTGTTCTGGCCGCGGAAACCCAAGGTGGATCAGGCCGCCGACCTCACCACGCACGGCCTGTGGGGCAAGATCGCCGCCCAGGTGGGAAGCAAGGACCGCTCCCTCTGGATCGGGACGACGGTGCTGCTGGCCGTGCTGTTCCTGGTCGGCATCGGCAGCCTGAAGACGGACGGGCTCTCCTCGTCGGAGAACTTCACCAACCGGCCTGACGCTGTCGTCGGTCAGGAGTTGTACGACTCCAAATTCGACCCGGGCGCCGGCGCGCCCGCCGTCATCGTCACCAACGCCGATCAGACGGACGCGGTCATCGCGGCCGTGAGCGGTGTCGAGGGAGTGTCGTCGGATCCCGGCGCGGTGTGCCCGCAGGTCGATGTCGAGAAGCTGTCCGCCCTCGTCAAGTCGAATCCAGCGGCGGTGGCTTCGGCGGCCGGGCAGGGATGCGCACCCGACTTCCTCACGGCCGCACCGATCGACGGACGAATGGTCGTCAACGTGACCCTCGCCGACTCGTACGATTCCCCGGAAGCCCTCGAGACGGTGCATCGACTGCGGGACGCGGCGCACGCCGTGCCCGGCGCCGATGCGCTGGTCGGTGGCAGCACCGCAACCACTCTCGATGTGCAGACGGCGTCGGTGCACGACCGGAACCTGATCATTCCGATCGTTCTCGTCGTCATCTTCGTCGTGCTGTCCATCCTGCTCCGCGCGTTGCTCACGCCGATCATCCTCATCGCCACCGTGGTCCTGTCGTTCGCGGCGACGCTCGGCGTGTGCGGGCTCTTCTTCACCCACGTCTTCCACTTCGCGAACGCGGATCCCGCGTTCCCGCTGTTCGCGTTCGTGTTCCTGGTTGCCCTCGGCATCGACTACAACATCTTCCTGATGACGCGGGTCCGCGAGGAAACCGAGGAACACGGCACCAAATCCGGTGTGCTGCGCGGACTGGCGGTGACCGGTGGGGTCATCACGTCGGCCGGTGTGGTGCTCGCCGCGACGTTCGCGGTGCTGGGTGTGCTGCCGCTGGTGTTCCTCGCCGAGGTCGGGTTCGCGGTCGCGTTCGGCGTGCTCCTCGACACGATCATCGTGCGCAGCATCCTCGTCCCGGCGCTCTCCCACGACATCGGCAAGAAGATCTGGTGGCCGTCGGCGCTGGCGAAGGCAAAGGACTAATACGCTGCGTCCGTCCACAGGTGAAACAGGGCGTATGCCCGCCAGGGCCGCCACGCCTCGGCGAGTTCCGCTGCCTGCCTTCCGGTCCTGACCCCCAGCGCGCGTTTGAGGACGAGGTCGTCGGGGGTGAACGCGTCCGGGTCGCCCAGTACCCGCACCGTCAGATAGTCCGCCGTCCACGGGCCGATACCGGGCAGCGCGAGCAGACCGGCCCGGAATTCGGCCGGATCGGTGTCCGCGCCGAGACGCAGTCCGTTCGACGCTGCCTCGGCGAGCGCGAGCACCGTCCTGGCCCGGGACCCGGTGAGACCGAGAGTCGAGCGCAACTGTTCGGGTGCGAGCGCCGCCAGCGTCTGCGGTTCGGGGAACGCGAAGAAGCCGTCGTGGACGGGCCGGCCGTACGCGGCCACGAGCCGGCTCCCGAACGTCCGGGCAGCGGCCAGCGAAACCTGTTGTCCGAGAACGGTCAGGACCGCTGTCTCGAACCCGTCCACGCTACCCAGGCGCCGCAGTCCCGGCCGTTGCGCCACCAGCGCAGCAAGCTGCGGGTGGCGGCTCAACGCGGCGTCGATCGGCAGCGGATCCGCATCCAGGTCGAGCCACCGCCGGATCGTGGCGGTCAACGCCTCGACATCGTCCGGATCCGCCGGTGTCACATCCGCCTCGACATCCCCGTCGGCGGGGCGCACGACCACGGACACCAGCGCGGGCCCGTGCGGTCCGTTCACCACCCGGGTGTGGGTTCCGTCGGGGTCGTGCCGCTCGAGCCCGGACAGGGTGTGCGCGCGGAGCGCACCCCACAGCGGTGCATGGGTGAACGGACCCCGGTAGGGCAACAGCACTCTCACGGTCACTCCGCGTCGTGCAGGACCAGGCCGAGGGTCCGGCGGGTGCCGCGCCGGATGGTGCTGACACCGTGCCGCACCGGGGCCGTCGACCAACCGCGGGTCGACCGCACGGGCCGGTCCCGGGTGGTGAAGATCAGAGCGTGACCCTGCTGCAGCGTCGTCACCGTGCCTCGCGACTGGGCGCGGGGCCGCTGCTCCACCAGCATGAACTCGCCGCCCTCGTGATCCACCCCGGGACGGTCGAGTCCGATCACCACCTGCAACGGGAACACCAGGTCGCCGTAGAGGTCGCGGTGCAGGGCGTTCCAGTCGTTCGCCCGGTAACTGAGCAGGATCGGTGTCGCCCGCTTCTGACCGGCGTCGTGGCACATGTCCAGCCATTCGTCCAGAGTGTCCGGCCACGGCGACGGCTGCCTCAGCTTGGCCGCCCAGTCCCGGGCCACGGGAAGCAGTTTCGGGTAGAAGGCGCTGCGGAGTTCGGCCACGACCTCCGGCAGCGGATAGTCGAAGTACCGGTACTGCCCCGAGCCGAAGCGATGCCGGGCCATGTCCACAGTGGACCGGAAACGCTCGACCTCCTCGTACATGTCCGCGATCTGCCCGCATTCCTGGGCGGTCAGGATCTGCTCCGATTGCGCGCATCCCGCGGCGTCGGTCTCGGCGTGCAGGTTCGGCCAATCCAGAGCGTTCACGCGTTGCGTCACGGTGGTCATGCCGCGGCCTCCAATGTCAGCAGGATCGACTTGGCCTCCGGTCCACCGGCGTACTGGCCCATGCTGCCGTCGCTGCGGACCACCCGGTGGCAGGGCACCACGACGGGCAGCGGATTGAGCGCGCACGCGGTGCCGACCGCGCGCACCGCTCTCGGACTGCCCGCGGCGGCCGCGACCGCCGCGTAGCTGGCGGTGTGCCCGTAGTCGATGTCGGGAAGATGGTGCAGCACTTCGAGCCGAAATCCCTTCGACAGCCGGAAGTCCAGCGGGACGTCGAAGCTCGTGCGCCTGCCGAGGAAGTATTCGTCGATCTCGTAGGCGACCCGGTCGAGCCGGGCCGGTGCCCGCAGAATCCGGGGACTGATCTGCTCGGCGAGGGTCTGCAGCACGGCGTCGTGATCCTGGCTGGGGAACGCGACCCGCACCAGCCCGCGATCGGTCGCGGCGAGCAGTAGTGAACCGACCGGGGTGTCGAGTGTCCGGTACGCGACGTCGAGGAGCCCGGCGTCGGCGGCGGCGACGGCGAGACGCTCACGCAGTTTCTGCTCGACCGCGGAGTCCAACGGGAACAGGGAGTAGACGATGTCGGGGATGTTCATGTGATGTCTCCACTCACAGAGATCGAGAGGGTCTTGCGCAGCGCCGCAACGCCGTCCGAGGCCGCCCGCCGCGACGCGGCCGGGGAGTTGCCCAGGAGCACCGCGATCTCGGTGTACGGCAGCCCAGCCAGGTAGTGGTACGCCACCGCTGCCCGCTGCTTCATCGGCAGGGCACCGACCGCTTTCCACAACTCCGGGTCGTAACCGCCGGGAAGTCCGGGGTCGGTGGTCTGCTCCGGGAGTTCGTCGGTGGGGACGGGCCGCCGGTCGCGCGCACGGATGTGGTCGAGCGCTTTCCGGTGCGCGATCGTCACCAGCCACGCCTCCACGTTGCTCTCCGGACTCAGGTCGGGGTACGCCCGCATCGCGGCGATGAACGTCTCCGACCAGGCGTCCTCGGCATCCACCGGGCCGACCACGGCCTGGCAGACCCGCAGGACCGTCCCACCGTGCTCGGCCACGACGTCTTCGAACGGCTTCAGGGTCATGAGCTCAGCCGGAGTCCCGCCCGTTCGGCTTCGCGTTCGAGCAGGAACCGTTTGCGGTCGAGTCCGCCCGCATACCCCGTCAGGCTGCCGTTGCTCCCGATCACCCGGTGGCACGGAATGATGATGCTGATCGGATTTCTGCCGTTCGCCGCCGCCGCCGCGCGAACCGCGGTCGGGCTGCCGAGGGAATCGGCCAGCCGACCGTACGTCCAGGTGTCGCCGTACGGGATGGTGCGCAGCGCGTCCCACACCCGCTTCTGGAACGGGGTGCCCCGCGTGGCGAGCGGGACGGTGAACTCGGTGCGCCTGCCGTCGAAGTATTCGGCGAGCTGGGCGGTGGCCTCGTCGAACCCCGCGGTGTCGCGGTCTCCGAACGTCGCGGGATTCGGCTGGTGCCGGTGTTCGGCCATGTAGATGCCGCTCAGCACCCCGTCGACGCTCACCAGCGTCAGGGGACCGATCGGCGAATCGATGACAGTGTGTGCTGCTCGGTCGGCATTCACGGTGCCAATCCTTCCAGGTGTACGGGCCTCTGAAAGGTAGACGTCTGCCACGACCGAAACGTGAGGTGCGGAAATGCATCAGGCAGGATGGGCCGATGGCTCTCGTACAACTCGGCACCCGCGACCTGGTGCGCACCGTCACCGGTATCGCCCGGTGGTCGGCGGACACCGCTGAACTCGTCGTCTCCCTTCCCGGCCGGATCGGCGCCCTCCTGGACCAGGTCGAGGTGCTGATCTCCCGCATCGAGGCGATCAGCGACGGCGCCGAGATCGCGGTGGCGAGGGCGAACGCGGTTGCGGAAGCGGCGGCCACCGTCGTCGCCACGGCGGGAACCACGTCCGCGTCCGCGCAGACCCTGATCGACCTGTACGAGCCGCTCGCGACGAAGGCCGCCCCACTCGCGCAGCGGTTCGTCGACGACCTCACCGAGGAGGAGATTCACGCCGCGATCGGGTTGGTGGACCACCTGCCCGAGCTGACGATGCGCATGGAGGGGCTCATGCCGATCCTCGCGACCCTCGACACGGTGTCGCCGGAGATCCACCAGCTCCTCGAGGAGGTCCAGGGGGTGCGTCAGGCGATCCAGGGCGTTCCCGGCTTCAAGTTCTTCCGCAAGCGCGGCGAGGCCCAGGAGGACGAGGACTAGGCGCGGTAGCCGTCCGTTCCGGCCCGTCCGACGACGAGCTTCGGGACCACCGCGCGCGAGGACAGCCGCAGCAGGGCGTCGACGAGTTCGACGATGTCGTTCACCTCGATCATCGTCTCGGGCGGGATCGTGTCGTGAGTCCACGCCGCCATGTCGGTGTCGACGTAGGCCGGGGCGAGCGCGGTCGCGGAGATCCCGTTGCCCGACTCCTCCACGTTCAGCGTCTCGGTGAGGGAGATCAGCGCGGCCTTGGTCGCCCCGTAGACGGCGAGCCCCGCCTCGGCGTACACGCCGGTGATCGAGGCCAGGGCGACGACCTTCGATCCGCGTCCCGGGTTCTCCGCGGCACCGGTCCGGAGCAGCGGCAGCGATTGCTGCAACAGGCTGAACGGCGCCCGCAGGTTGACGCCGAGGCTCTTGTCGAATCGGCGCATGGGGAATTCCCCGATGGCGCCCGCGGTGCCCACCCCGGCATTGAGTACCAGCGCGTTCAGCGAGCCGAAGGCGTCGGCGTGCGCCTCGACGACGCGTCCCGCCGAGTCCTCGTCTGCGAGGTCTCCCGCGACCACGACGACGTCCTTCGCGCCCGCGGTCCGCAGGTCGGAGGCCACCGTGTCGAGCCGCTCACGGTCGCGGGCCGTGATCGTCAGCCCGTATCCCTGCTCCGCGAGGCGGGTGGCGATACCGAGTCCGATGCCACGCGAGGCGCCGGTGATCAGTGCGCTGCGGCTCATACCGTCTGTCCTTTCAGGGCGCGGAGGCCGGCTGTGATGAATTCGGGCACCGCGTCGCCTGCCTTGTCGAAACCGTCTCCGACGGTGGCGCCGGCCCGGTAGCGGTGGTTGATGCCCTCGGCGATGACGGCGAGCTTGAAGTTCGCGAGCGCCAGATAGAAGTTCCAGTGCTCGAGTTCACGCCCCGACGCCACGGTGTAGCGCTGCGCGAGATCGTCCGCCGACGGCAGTCGCGGGCTCGTCCACGCCGCCGGTTCGCCGAGCACCAGGTCGAGCGCCGGATGCCGGTAGACGCACATCAGAGCGACGTCGGTGAGCGGGTCGCCGAGGGTCGAGAGTTCCCAGTCGACGACCGCCGCCACGGTGCTCACGTCACCGGGCGCCAGGATCGTGTTGTCGATGCGGTAGTCGCCGTGCACGATCGACGACGCCGACTGCTGCGGAATCGACTCGGTCAGCGCGGAATGGAGGCGATCGACGTCGGCGGAGTCCGTCGTCTTCACCCGCCCCCACTGACTCGCCCACAGCTTCACCTGCCGGGCCACGTACCCGTCCGGCCGGCCCAGTTCGCCCAGGCCGACGGCGTCGTAGTCGACGTTGTGCAGCGCGCCGAGCACGCGGACCAGTTCGTCGGTGCACGCGTCGATGTCGGCGTCGGACAGCGCATCGAGTTCCGACTTGGTCCGGATCACCTGCCCCGTCACGTGTTCCACCACGGTGAACGGCGCGCCCATCACGCTGTCGTCCTCGCACAGCGCGACGGTCGCCGCGACCGGCACGTCGGTGCCCTGCAGCGCCGAGGTGATGCGGAACTCGCGGGCCACGTCGTGCGCCGAGGGTGTGAGCCCCGCGGTGGGCGGCCTTCGCAGCACCCACCGCGAGGAGTCGTCGAGAATGGCGTAGGTGAGGTTGGACTTGCCGCCCGAGATCAGGTCGGCCCGCAACTCGCCATTCAGAGGGACATTCGAGTCGGACAGGAACTTCTGCAGAGCAACGAGATCGAGCCCGCGGTGTTCGGTCATGCGCCCGCCTCCCGCGCGGCCTTCTTCGCGGCACCCACCACACGCTTGGCGATGGCCCAGCGGTGCACCTCGGACGGACCGTCGTACACCCGGAACGGCCGCACCTCACGGGACAGCCGGGCGAGGGGCAGGTCGCCGGACACGCCGAGACCGCCGCACATCTGAACGGAGTTGTCGACGATCCGGAAGATCGCCTCCGCGGCGTAGGTCTTCGCGATGGAGGTCGAGTTGCTCGCGTGGCCTCCCTGGTCGAGTTCCCAGCACGCCCGTGTCAACAGCGCCCGGGTGGCGGCGATGTCGATCTCGTTGTCCGCGATCATCTTCTGGACCATGCCGAGATCACCCAGCTTGCCGCCGAAACCATCACGCTGCGCGACGTGCGCGACGGCGACGTCGTGGCCGCGGCGCGCGGCGCCGAGCCAGCGCATGACGTGCGTCATCCGGGCTGGTCCGAGCCGGACCTGGGCGTAGGCGAATCCCTGGTCCACCTCGCCGAGGACCCCGCTGTCGGGAACGAACAGGTCCTCGAAGAACACCTCGCAGTGCCCACCGATCATCGCCCGGTCGAGGGTGTCGATGTGACGCCCCACCGTCAGCCCCTCGGCGTCGGCCGGTGTGAGGAACATGGTGGCGCCGCCGCGGTCGCCGGGCACGCCGGACGTGCGGGCGAAGATGATGAAGAATCCGGCGCCGTCGGCTCCGGTGATGAAGTACTTGTGGCCGTTGATCTTCCACCCGCCCGGCACCTTCTCGGCGCGCGTGGTCAGCGCCGACGGGTCGGAGCCGGCCCCGGGCGACGGCTCGGTCATGGCGAACGCCGACCGCACGTCGCCGTGCGCGAGCGGGGCGAGGTACCGCTCCTTCTGCTCGGGGCTCGCGATGTGCGCGAGCATGTGGACGTTGCCCTCGTCGGGTGCGCCGATGTTCAGAGCCGTCGGGCCGAACAGCGAGTAGCCCGCCGCCTCGAAGACGGGCGCGCGGTCGGTCATGTTCAGGCCGTGTCCGCCGTACTCGACGGGCGCGTGCGGGGCGAAGACTCCCGCGTCCTTCGCCGCCTTCTGCAACTCCACACGCAGGGTGTCGCCACCGGCCGCCGTGATGTCGCCGCCGTGCTCGTCCTCGACGGGCAACACGACATCGCGGATGAACGCCTCGGTCTTCTCGACGAGGGCGGTCACCTCGGGTGCATAGGACAGTTCGATCGCCACAACTACCTCCAGTCAGTACGTCGACTCCGGTACCGACCGATCACTCGCTCGGTCGAAGTCGTTCCCGAGAATTCCACACGTTCGGGACGGGGTCAAGCCTCAGCCGGATGCGCCGACGGCGCTCCTCGCGATCGCCAGGTACCGCTCGACCAGCGCGTCGGGCGAAAGCGGCCCGTCCTCCCGGTACCAGGTGGACACCGCGACGCACATCGTGACCACGGCGCGGCTCGCGTCCTCCGGAAACGGCGTCCGGAACAGACCGGCCGACACCCCGTCGCGGACGATGTCGTCCAGCATCTCCTGCTGTTCATCGCGCAGCGCGATGTACGCCTGCCGGCTTTCCGGCTCCATGCTCCGTGTCTCGCGGGACGCGACGAAGGCCTGCTCGCGGCGGTACATATGGAACCGCAGCAGACACTCGATGACCGCGTCGAACCGCTCGCCCGGCGTCGGTCCCGCCTCGGCCACCGCGGCGCGGCTGCGATCGAGGAGTTCCCGCATCACGACATTCGTCAGACCCACCAGCAACGCCTGCTTCGACGGGTAATGGTGATAGAGACCGGGGACCGAGAGCCCCGAACGTGACGCGATCTCACGGATCGACGCGCCGTCGTAGCCCTTCTCGACGAAGGCTGCCAGCGCCGCGGCCAGAACCTTCGACAATCCCTGGTCGGTGTACTCACGCCACGAACTGCCGCGCTGGGTGCCCTCTACCGTCATGGGTCCTACGGTAGAACAGGTACCCGCCGCTCCCCTGCCGTGGTCGCGGGAGTTGACTAGAGTCGAACGAGGTCGCCCAGATCGACAGCCTTCTCCGACAGAGAGCCAGGGACCACCCGATGATCCACGTCCGTCACTCCGCGATCGCAGCCGTGCCGCTCCACGTGGCCTTCTCGTACATCGACGACTACCGGACGGTTCCCGACTGGATGTTCGGAGTCTCGGAATTCCGTCCGATCGGCGAATTCGACCAGGGGCTGGAGTCGACATTCGACGCCGCGATACACATCGGACCGAGCACCCTGCGGTCCCGCCTCGAGGTCACCGAGTGGGTGCAGGACCGGGTCATCACCCTGGCGTCGCTCGACGGTGCCGCCAACTCCTCCACCTGGGAGTTCACCGCGCACGGTGAGGACAAGACCGAGATCAGCGTGGACTTCGCGTACAAACTCCCCGGCGGTCTCGCGGGCAAGGCACTCGGGCTCATCGTCGAACCGTTCGTCGAAACGGCCGTGAAGAACACCGAGGCCACCCTGCGGCAGAACCTCGAGGAGTTGTACGCGAAGCGCGCCCGCTAGCGTCCGGGCAGGAACGCCAGCCGTCCGACCGTCGTCCCCTCGCCGAGGCGTCCGATGCCGTCCGCCACGTCGGTGAGTCCGAGCCGCTCGCTGATCATCGGTTTGATCTCGCCGGCCGCGGCCATCCTCGTCAGCTCGTCGTGACACTCCCGGATGGCGGCGGGGTCGTACGCGTTGTACAGCCCCCAGTGCAGCCCGATGATCGAGTAGTTCTTGATCAGCGCATGGTTCAACCCGGGTGACGGGATGGTGCCGCTCGCGAACCCGATCACGATGATCCGCCCCTCGAACGCGATGCACTTGGTCGACTTCGTGTACGAGTCGCCGCCCACCGGATCGAACACGACGTCCGCACCGCGACCGCCGGTGAAGTCCTTCACGGCCTGGACGAAGTCCTCGCTGTGCCGGTCGATCACGAGGTCGGCACCGAGTTCCCGCGTGTAGGCCGCCTTCTCGGGCCCGCCGACGACACCGATCACCTTGGCGCCTGCCGCCTTGCCCAGTTGCACTGCCGCGCTGCCCACTCCACCGGCCGCGGCCTGCACGAGCAGGGTTTCACCGGGCTGGATCTGTGTTCTGCGGTGCAGCGCAAACCATCCCGTCTGGTACCCGATCGACAGTGCCGATGCTTCGGCGTCGTCGAGGGCCTCCGGGGCGGGGAATGCGGTAGCCGCCGACATGACGGCCAGCTCCGCGAACCCGCCGTTCGGCAGACTCGGCATGCCGATCACGCGGTCGCCGATCGAGAACCCGGCGACACCCTCCCCCAGCTCGACCACCTCGCCGCACAGCTCCACGCCGGGAGTGAACGGAAGCGGAGGCTTGATCTGGTACTCACCGCGGCAGAGCAGCACATCCGGAAAGTTGGCGGCCGCGGAGAGCACCTTGACCAGCAACTCCCCGGGTTTCGGCTCGAGGTCGGGGACGTCCTCGAACGTCAGGACGTCCCGCGGCTGACCCAATTCGTGTACGCGCCACGCCTTCATCGATCAGTCCTTCGGTCCACCGGCGACGTAGACGACCTGACCCGACACGAATCCGGCACCCTCGCTGACGAAGAAGGACGCGGTGTGCGCGATGTCCTCGGGCTGCCCGACGCGGTTGACGGGGATCTGCGACGCAGCCGCCTTCTTGAAGTCCTCGAATCCGACGCCCACTCGCTCCGCGGTCGCGGCGGTCATCTCGGTCTCGATGAATCCGGGCGCGATCGCGTTCGCGGTGACACCGAACTTGCCGAGTTCGAACGCCAGGGTCTTGGTGAAGCCCTGCATGCCGGCCTTCGCGGCGGAGTAGTTGACCTGACCGCGGTTGCCGAGCGCGGACGTGCTGGACAGGTTCACGATACGGCCGAATCCTGCGTCCACCATGTGCTTCTGCACAGCCCGCGACATCAGGAACGCGCCGCGCAGGTGCACGTTCATCACGGCGTCCCAGTCGTCGACGGTCATCTTGAACAGCAGGTTGTCGCGGGTGATTCCGGCGTTGTTGATCAGGATCGTCGGGGCGCCGAGTTCGGTCGCCACCCGTTCCACCGCAGCGGCGACGGACGCCTCGTCGGCGACGTTCGCACCCACGGCCAGGGCTTCGCCGCCCGCGGACTTGATCGCGTCGACGGTGCCGGCACATGCGGCCTCGTCGAGGTCGAGTACGGCGACGGCGTATCCGTCCTCGGCCAGCCGCTTCGCGACGGCGGCGCCGATTCCCCTGGCCGACCCGGTGACGATGGCGGTTCTACGTTCCTGGCTCACTTGTTTCCTCCATGCTGGTTGTTCTCGGTCTTCGTACGGTATTTGCGCAGTTCGCTTCTCGGCCGCGTCAGGACGGCTGGGCCAGGAGCGTCGCCTGGTAGCGGCGCATCCCCCGGATCCATCGGTCGTAGTCGGCGCCCTTGTGCCGGTACATCTCCAGCACCTCGGGGTGCGGAAGGATCAGGAATTGCTCGGCTTCCAATGCGGCGAGCACGCATTCGGCCACCTCGGCGGGCTCGAGCACCGAACCCGCGGTGGTGACGGCGCGTGCGGCGGTGGCCGACAGGGCGGCGTCGTCGGTGAGGAGCTTGGTGTTGACGCCCATCGGGCACAGGCAGCTGACCCGGACGCCTCGGTCGCCGTAGGTGACCGACAGCCATTCGGCGAATCCGACGGCGGCGTGCTTGGTCACCGAGTAGGGGGCGGAACCGATCTGAGTGAGCAGCCCGGCGGCCGATGCCGTGCTGACGAAGTACCCCTCCCCGCGCTCGATCCAGCCGGGAACGAGGCGGCGGGCCGCCCGGATGTGCGCGCGGACGTTCACGTCGAGGGCAAGATCCCACACGGCGTCATCGGGTTCGAGTTGGTCGCCTGCCGCGACACCGGCATTGGCGAAGTAGAGGTCGACGGGCCCGAAGGCCTGCTCCGCTGTGTCGATGACCGTCGCGATGTGAGCGTCGTCGGACGCGTCGCCACCGCGGGCGATCGAGGACCCCGGACACGTCGCGTTGATCCGATCCGACACCGCTTGGGCCGATTCGGCGTCCAGATCGGTGACGACGACCTTGGCGCCTTCGGCGGCGAGCCGCTCCGCGAGTGCACTGCCGATTCCACCTCCGCCACCGGTGACGACGGCGATCTTCTGCGCAACCTGCACGAGATTCCTCCCTGGCGGGGACACGGACGTGGCCCAGTCTTCCACAGAAATGACCTGAATCCGGTGTCGGGTTCAGTTTTGTCGACCTGGACGTTCCCCGCACTCACCCGACCGGGTGGCGTTCAGCCCCGCTCGGGAAACCGCAGCCCGTTCGCCCAGATCCGCGTCGTCGTGAACACGACGTCGTCGAAGTCGACGGGAGTGCCGTCGTCTCCGTTCGTGTTGGCCACGAACACGTTGTACGCCAGCCGGCTGACCATCCCCGACAACGCCCGCGACGCCAGCATCGGGTCCAATTCCTTGTCTGCGATGCCCCGCGCCTGCAGCTCCGCGATACCCCGCGCGTTGCGCGCGATGAACGCGTCGGCCCGCTGACGCCTCAGGTCCGCGAACGCCGGGTCGATGTGCGCCACCTGCTCGAGCAGCCCCATCAGCTTGGCGTTGCGCCGGTAGGCCTCCAGGTAGGCGCGGTTGCTCGCCTCCAGCACCGCATAGGGATCGTCGGTGTCCTGCACCCGCTTCATGCCCGGGTGCATCATGTCTTCCTGCGCAACCTCGAGCACGGCAGCGAAGACCTGCTCCTTGTTGTCGAAGTAGGTGTAGAACGACCCTGTCGAGCAGTTCGCTTCCTTCGTGATGTCGGTGAGCCTGGCATCGAGATACCCGGATCGCTCGAACACCGTCCGCGCGGCCGCCACCAACGCCGCGCGCGTGCGTGCACCGCGAGGGGTCGCCGGAGGCTCCCGCAGCAGATCGGTGGCGGCCATCGACGGGGCGGGCTGGTCATCCCACTCTTCATGGACGGTGCGCGTGGTCATTTCCTACTTATACGCCAGCACGGCAGCCCCGCCCAACCCGGCGCTCAGGTGATCGTGATGCCGCCGTCCACCGCGATCGTCTGACCGGTGACGTACGCCGCGGCGTCCGACGCGAGCCAGACCACGGTCGCGGCCAACTCCTCCGGGTCACCGAGGCGACCGAGAACCAGACGCGACTTCATCGACTCGAGGTACCCGTCCTGATACTGGTCCGTCATCTCCGTCTCGAAGAATCCGGGAGCGATCGCATTCACCCGGATGCCCTTGCGGGTACCCCACTGCTGGGCCAGGTCGCGGGTCAGACCGATCACTCCGGCCTTGCTCGCGGCGTACGCGGCCTGCGGAAGTCCCGCGGTGGTGAGGCCGAGCACGCTCGCGATGTTCACGATCGCGCCGCCCGGCTTCATGACCTTGCCCGCCGCCTGCGCCGCCCAATAGGACCCGTTCAGATTGATGTCGACGACCTGCCGGAACTGCTCCGGCGTCTCCCTCGTCGCGGGCACGGCAGTACCGACGCCGGCGTTGTTGACGAGAACATCCACCCGGCCGAACTTCTCCATCGCCGCGTCGATCATGTTCTGCGCCTGCACCGGGTCGACGATGTCCGTCGCGACGCACAGCGCCTCACGCCCCGCGGCCCGCACCAGTTCGGCGGTCTTCTCGAGACGGTCGGTGCGGCGGGCGGCCAGCACCACGTCGGCGCCGGCCTCCGCCGCCGCCTGTGCGAATGCCACCCCGAGGCCCGACGACGCACCGGTCACGACGACCACCCGATCGGTCAAGCTGAACTTGTCGAGAACGGACATACGAAGCGACTCCTTTGTCGTCGGGCTGGGGGGGTACGGACTCAGAGGCCGAGGTCGCGGCCGATCAGTTCCTTCATGATCTCGTTCGAACCGGCCCAGATCTTGGTGACACGGGCATCCATCCACGCACGGGCGGCACGGTACTCGGTCATGAATCCATAACCACCGTGCAACTGCACGCAGTGGTCGAGGACCTCGTTCTGCACCTGAGCAGTCCACCACTTGGCCTTCGCGGCGTCCACTGCCGTCAGCTCGCCGTCGGCGTGTGCGGCGACGCAGTTGTCGACGTACGCCTGGGTGACCTCGACACGGGTGACGAGGTCGGCGAGAAGGAACTTGTTCCACTGCAGCGACCCGATGGGCTGCCCGAATGCCTTGCGGTCCTTCGCGTACTGGATCGTCTCCTCGAGGATCGGCGCGGCGTGCGCGAGGTTCGAGACGGCGGCGCCGACACGCTCCTGCGGCAGCATCTCCATCATGTGGATGAATCCGCGGTCGATCTCGCCGATGATGTTCGCGGACGGCACGCGCACGTTCTCGAAGAACAGCTCGGCGGTGTCGGACTCGTGCTGGCCGACCTTGTCGAGCTTCCGTCCGCGCTCGAAGCCCTCCATTCCCGTCTCGACGGCGAACAGGGTGATGCCCTTCGACTTCTTCTCGGGACTGGTGCGCGCGGCGACGATCACCAGATCGGCGTTGTAACCGTTGGTGATGAACGTCTTCGATCCGTTGATGATCCAGTCGTCGCCGTCCTTGACGGCCGTCGTCTTGAGCGAGGCGAGGTCGGAACCGCCGGAGGGCTCCGTCATGCCGATCGCGGTGAGCAGTTCACCGGTGCAGAACTTGGGCAGCCAGCGCTGCTTCTGCTCCTCGGTCGTGAGCTGCACGAGGTACGGCGCGACGACGTCGGCGTGAATGCCGAAGCTCGACGACACGGCCGCACTCGCCCGCGAAAGCTCCTCGGCGAGAACCGCGTTGAACCGGTAGTCGCCGGCCTCGCTGCCGCCGTACGCCTCGGGAACCTCGAGTCCCAGGAATCCGTTGCGGCCCGCTTCGAGCCAGATCTCACGGTCGATGAAGCGCTGCGCGATGAGCTTGTCCGCCACCGGCAGCAGGTTGCGGTTCACGAACTCCCGGGCCGATTCGCGGAATGCCTCGTGATCGGGGCCGTACAGGGTGCGTCGCATGACCGCTCCTTCTGGATGTCGAGCTTTGACTGTTTCACGCTTCGATCATGTAAGCGTGTGCTTATTTTCTAAGCGCTTGCTTATACTGATCGCGTGGCGCGGTATTGTCAACAGCCGCGCAGCCGAGGATGGAGAAAGACATGAGCGAATCACCCAGCCAGGTGATCAGCCCGTCCAAGGCTGCCGCCCGGATCCGAGCCGCAGCGGTCGACGCGTTCGCGACCAGCGGATACGGAAGCACCACCACCCGCGAGATCGCCGCCCGCCTCGACATGAGCCCGGCCGCGATGTACCCGCACTACCGCTCCAAGGAAGAACTCCTCTTCGCGATCAGCTACGAAGGCCACACCGCCGCGCTCGACGTGGTGACCGGCGCGGACCTCCCCGACGAGAAACCCTCGACGCGACTGCAGGCGCTGATCGGCGCGTTCGCGAGCTGGCAGGCGACCCACCACGCGCAGGCCCGCGTCGTGCAGTACGAACTCAACGCCCTCACACCCGAGCACTACCGCGACGTGGTCAAGCTGCGCCGCGACATCACCCGCATCGTCCGTTCCGTCGTCGACGCAGGAGCAGCATCCGGCGAATTCACCGTGCCCGACGGCGAAGGCGTCACTCTCGCCCTCATGTCACTGTGCGTCGACATCTGCCGCTGGTTTCCCGCGGGCGCCTACACCGAACCGGAGGCCGTCGCAGACCTCTACGCCGGCCTCGCCATGCGGCTGGTCGGGGCCGCGTAGTTTGCCCCGAGCTATCACCTTGGGTATTGCCTGCGTCGCTGGATCGAGCTAGAATAGAACATACGTTCGATTCGGGGGATTCGGAAGTCGTGGGGGGTCGGGGTGGATACAGGAGCGGTGACTGCGTTTCTGGCCGAGTTGCCGAAACTCGATCGGGATATCGACGATGCGACGCGCATCGATGTGCTCCGGGCACTCGAAGAGGTGAAGGCCGCCTGCGCCGGCGTGCAAGCCCGGGTGACCGCCGACCTCGACGCCTCCATCCGCGCCTCACGCGCAGATCGCGACGTGCCCGTCTCCCAGCGAGGTCGCGGCATCGCCAACCAGGTGGCGCTGGCACGACGGGACTCACCGTTTCGCGGTGGTCGCCATCTCGGAATGGCGACCGCTCTCGCCCACGAGATGCCACACACCTTGGCGCTGCTCGAGCGAGGATTGCTCAGCGAATGGCGAGCAACAATCCTCGTGCGCGAAACTGCCTGCCTGACCAGAGAAGACCGCACGGCGCTCGATTACCTTCTGTGCGGCGACCCGGCGACGTTGGACGGCCTCGGCGACCAGGCGGTGTGCGCGAAAGTTCGCGCTGCTGCCGCGGAAGTCGATGCCGAAGCCGTGGTCCGGCGGGCCCGCAAGGCCGTGTCGGATCGGCGGGTCACCTCCCGTCCCGCACCGGACACCATGGCCTACGTCAGCGCCCTGCTGCCGGTCGCGGAGGGCGTGGCCGTGCATGCCACCCTCGCCCGTGACGCCGATTCGATCCTCGCCGCCGGCGACGACCGCACCCGGTCTCAGATCATGGCCGACCTCCTCGTGTCCCGAGTCACCGGCACGCACCACACGGCGACGACACCACCGATCACCGTGAACCTGGTGATCTCCGACCGCGCCCTCCTCGACGGTGGGTCCGAACCGGCGCACGTGCAGGGATACGGGCCTGTCCCCGCAGATCTGGCGAGGCACTGGATTGCCGAGGCGGTGCAGGACGCGATCGATCCGAACACCGGAAACGCGACGCGCGTAAACCTTCGCCGTCTGTACGCGAACCCGGCGTCGGGGGCGCTGACTGCCACCGAGTCCCAGGCCCGGTGCTTCCCCGCCGGGTTGGCGAGGTTGATCGACCTGCGCGATCGAACCTGCCGGACACCGTGGTGCGATGCCCCGATCCGGCACCACGACCACATCCAGTCCCGCGAATTCGGGGGGCCGACCACCGCACACAACGGCGCCGGCCTGTGCGCTGCCTGCAATTACGCCAAACAAGGCGCAGGATGGAACGCCACCCCTCGTCAGCGGTCCGGAGGACTGCACCATATCGAGATCTACACCCCCACCGGACACCGATACCGATCGACGGCCCCACCACTGCCGAAACCATTGCCATTCCACGAGGTTCAGACCGACTCACCCGTCGAGCGCATCCTCCTCGAATTCCTCCAGGCAGCCTGAACACCGAGCGCTGCGCACTAGACCGAGTGACACACCCGTGCGGTAGCATCTCCGCACGCGGCCGAGGGGGTCCTGTCGAAAGTGGGGGGATGGGAATGAGCAAAACACTGCGTCTGGAAGACGACGCAATCCAACGGTGCGTCGGCATCTGCAACACGATGATCGACCAGATGGATCAGGCGATCAAGAACGCCGACCACCTGAGGTATGTCTCAGGATTCGGCGGATTCGATTCGGCGAAACAACTGCAGACGCGGTACAACGAGAAGTTCAACGGTGGCAGCGGGTCCGGCTCAGTGCGCGAACGATTGAGAGAATTCCGCGATGTCATCCTCACGATGCGTGACACGTTTGCCGCGGGAGGCGAAGCGTTTTCCGACACCGACAGCGCAATCAGTCAGGCACTCGCTGGCATACGAACAGGAGTCGAACAGTGACGCGCAATGCGCTGTGTGGAGTCGCGGTTGCTTCCCTTCTACTGGCGGGATGCAGCACACAGACCGCTAACGGCGAATCCACTCTCACCGAATTACCGACGTCCACTGTGCGCATGCCCAGGCATGTCGATCAATCGGATCGTCCGCAGGTCATCTTCGATCCCTGTCTCGATATCCCTGATTCGACGTTGACCGCGGCCGGGTACGACCCCACGAGCGAAAAGAACGCCGACTTCAAAGGCGGGAGCTACACTTTCCTCGGTTGTAGCTACGACAGCTTCCACAGGCCCGAAGGCTTCTACTACGGCATGAATGTTTTGTCGGGAAACATCAGCTTCGCCGAGGAACAAGAGAAAAAGAAAGACCACTCCACTCCCATCGACATCAACGGGCGAAGAGGTCTTCTAATATTCGACAGCACGGTGACGGATTACTGCGAACTCAGCGTCGAGACTTCTTACGGCGTTCTCGGATTCACGCGGAGCATCTTCTCGGATCACGCAGGCCCCGCGCCTGTGTCCGAGTGGTGCACAGGCCTCGAAGACACAGCTCGAACCTATGAGCCACTCATCCCGAAAGGGGACTGACGATGGCACCGAAGAACCCGCTCGCTCCCTTATTCGATGCGGTACTGCCCAATGGCGCCGGCGATCAGCACCGCACCAAGCTACAGAGGTCCGCGGAGCAACTCGGATCGGAGGATATCGACCCTCCGTACATCACGGCGATGGAGAGTTTCGAAGGGTGGCAGCACTCGGAGATCTATGAGAAGACGCGGGAGATGAACCCTGACGACATCGGCGGGCTCGCTCAGGCCTGCCACGCGATTGTCGGGTCTCTGCCCATTGGCTTCGGGTTCGCACTTCTGAAGAACACGATCGCCGAGAAGTGGGAGGGCGCGGCCGCCGACGCGGCACTCGCGGCGACAGAAACCCTTGCGGGCGCGAGTGACCAGTTGACCTCGGGAGTGCAGGCAATCGGCGTGAAGCTCGATATCTTGAGTAGCGCCGCGCAAGACGTGAAGAACAGCATCCCCGCGCCGGTTTCGGAGCAACCACTCAGCCTCCTCCCCCTGTCGCCCACTGCCGCCGAAGCTCAGGAGACAGCCCGGGATGCCGCGAGGGAGGAGGCCATTCGGAAGCTGCAGAACATCTATGTCCCGAACTACCAGGACGTGGGTACGAACGTTCCGGTCCTCCCAGCACCACATTCACTCAGCGGCGGGCCCGGTTCCGCCGATCCGAATCTCGCTGCGCCGGTCTCGGGCGGCCCCGGCTCCTGGAGCGCAACCGACAGCAGCACCTCCTCCGCCTCGGGCGATGGCGATAAGTCGGTGAACGGCGAGACCCCTGGGGACGGGGCATCCGCGGGAGATGATGCGGCGACTACGTCTGCAGCGAATGCGGAGGCCGCTGCCAGTCAGGCCGCCGTTGCAGGTGCCGGATCCGGTTCGGCCGCACAGACTGCGGCTGCGAATGCGCAGAACGCTTCTGGTGCAGGTTCGCAGCCGGGCGGTGGCGCGGGCGGCGCGGGTTATGGCGGTGTCGGCGGTAGTTCGGGGTCGGGTGCCGGCGGATCGGCAAGCGGGGGCTCCGCATCGAGCACGCGCCGGAAGAACGACAAACGCGACTCCGAGTCCAACTCGGGCGGTGTGGTTCCGGGTGGCCCGATCCCGTCGGGTGGTGCCGCAGCGGGGGCTGGTGCGGCCGCCGCTGCCGCGGCGGCGACGCCGGTGAAGGCGAGTATGAGTCGCCCCGGCATGGGTATGGCACCCGGCATGATGGGTGCGCCCGGCCGGGCAGGCGGAAACGGCGAGGGTGACACTGAGCATCAGACACCGAGCTACCTCATCACCGTCGACAACGGCAACGAACTGATCGGCAAACTCGACCCCGTCGCGCCCCCGGTAATCGGCGCATGAACTGGCTGCTGACGTCAGCCCAGTTCATGTTCCTTTGGGAGGCAACCGATCTCGATCGGATGCCGTACCCGCTGCAGTACCGGTCCGCGGCCGCGACGGAAGACCGGTACGCGATCCAGCAGCGTGAACTGGAGCAGTGGCGGGCCACGCTCGACGAGCCGAAACTGGTCGCGGCGATCCAAGCGCTCCGGAACCCGCAGTTGTCCGTCACGGTGCTCGCCCCCTCCCCCGGACTCGACTCCGGGATTCGGCGGAGGGGCAGCATCCGCGGCCGAACCGCCGTCGTCGCCGAACAGCTACGCGGCGAACCGGGCCGCGGCAACATCCGGATCGACACCGGCGCCGAGAACGTCGACGGGTTCGCCGCCCGACTTCTGGACGACCTGCCCGATTGCGCTCCCGGACGAACCCCGTCGCTGACGGCGCACCCTGACGACGTCCAGAACCGAGGCACCGGCACTTCCGTCCTGCAGAACGCCCGAGCATCCGACGGCACTCTTCTGCGACGGATCGTCGGCCGACCGCGAACCGGCATCGGATACATCTGCATCCGCGGTGCGCGCAGCGGACTCGACGAGCCTGTTCTGGGCGAACTGACGTGGATCGACGTGGAAGCGGACGGCCGGTACCTCTATCACCAGGACGATCGTGTTCACCTGCGGTCGGCGACGGTCCGGGTGGTTCGCGACGAGCTGTCGAAACGCGTGTCCGCAGCCCTTGCCAACCCTTCGCCGACCCGAGGCTGAGCGTTACCCTTGTCCCATGACCGATCGGGACAGGGACGGGACGGGGAAACCCCTCAACGCACGCCCCCGCGACGAGCTCGGCCGGCCCCTGCCCCACTACGCCGAAGGTGTGCCGCGCATCCCCGACGACCTGCGGTTGCCGCCCGACGAGGCGATCACCGAGGCCCAGCGGCTACTCGACCACGGCATGCCGTTCCACGCCCACGAAATCCTCGAAGGTACCTGGAAGATCGCCCCCGAGGACGAGCGGGAACTGTGGCAGGGGCTCGCGCAGCTCGCGGTGGGTCTGACCCACCTGATGCGGGGCAACAAGACCGGTGCGCGGTCGCTGCTGCGCCAGGGCCACGACCGGATCCGACACTACGAGGTGGAGGCGCCACACGGCCTCGACATCGCCGGCCTCCTGACGTGGTCGGAACACCTGACGGACGAGATCGATCGCGTCGACCCGTTACCGGCGACGCCCGTACCCCGATTGAGAATCCCCTGATGACTCTGCTCCCCATGTTCCCGCTGGGCTCGACCATGCTGCCCGGTCAGCAGCTCCCCCTCCACGTCTTCGAACCCCGCTACCAGGAACTGGTCCGTGACTGCCTGGCCGCACCGGACGGTCCCCGATTCGGGGTGGTGCTCATTGCTCGCGGCAACGAGGTGGGCGGCGGCGACGTTCGCCACGATGTGGGCACGATCGCGCGGATCGAGTCCCACGCGTCGATCGGCGACGGACGATACGAGTTGTTCTGCCGCACCGAGGAACGCATCAAGGTGTCGAAGTGGTTGCCGGACAATCCGTATCCGATCGCCGAGGTGGATGTGTGGCCGGACGAGAACACCGGCACCCAGACGGCGGACTACGAATTCCCGTCGCTGATCGAGAGACTCGAATTCTTGTACGGCCTCCTCCGCCGTCTCGCAACGGAGACCGGGAACGTCCCACCCGACGTTCCGGTCATCGGCGGGTTCCGCGGTTCGCTCGGCACGAGGCTGTACGAGGTCGCCACCTACATTCCGATGGGCGACGCCGACCGCCTGCAGATCCTCGCCGCGGCCGGCGCGGACGAGCGCTTGCGGGAGGTCTCCGAGGCGATCGAGAACGCCATCGAAATGGTCCAGTTCCGGCTGATGTGACCTAGCCCTCCCCGGGGTTGGTCAAGAGCACTCCGGGAAGGGTGTAGTGTTGTCAATGCAACGCGGGGTGGAGCAGCTCGGTAGCTCGCTGGGCTCATAACCCAGAGGTCGCAGGTTCAAATCCTGTCCCCGCTACCAAGTGGAAACGGCTCCGGAGATTCATTCTCCGGGGCCGTTTTCGTTGTCCCACATCCTCCAGGACTAGAACGTATTCTCGTACGTGAGGCCTCAGGAGGGACCGTGCAGCTCGCCGACGTCGATCTTTACAACCCGGACACCTTCGTGCAGGGCGTACCCCACGAGATGTTCGCCACGTTGCGGCGCGAGGCTCCCGTCTACCGGCACCTCGACGAGCGCGGCGACCCCTTCTGGTGCGTCACCCGGCATGCCGACATCGTGACGGTGAACCGGGACGCCGAGACGTATTCGTCGTGGCGGGGCGCCACCTACATCGACGATCTGGCCCCGGACGACCTGGCGGGCCAACAGTTGATGATGCTGAACATGGATCCGCCGGACCACACGGCGCTGCGCAAGATCGTCAGCAAGGGCTTCACACCCCGCCGCATCGGCCAGTTGCACGAGATTCTCGCGCGGCGGGCCACGAGCATCGTCGATGCGGTGATCGAGCGCGGTGAGTGCGACTTCGTCGTCGATGTCGCGTCCGAACTGCCGCTTCAGGCGATCGCCGACTTCCTGGGCGTGCCCCAGGAGGACCGCAAGCTCATCTTCGATCTGACGAATCAGATGATCGGCTCGTCCGATCCCGAATTCCATCTCGAGGAAGGTCAGGAACGCGCGGCGGCCGGCCAGATGTTCGCCTACAGCCTGGAGATGTTCGAGGACCGCAGGCGGCACCCACGGGACGACATCGCGACAGCCCTCATCGAGGCCGATGTGCACGGCGAGAAGCTGGGCGAACTCGATTTCAACATGTTCTTCATGCTGCTCGCGGTCGCCGGCAACGAGACCACTCGCAACGCCATCTCGCACACCCAGCTGGCGCTGATGGAGCATCCCGAGGAGCGCCGCAAGGTGCTCGAGGATCCGTCGAAGCTCGACGCCCTGATCGAGGAGGGGTTGCGCTGGGCCACACCGGTGATGCAGTTCCGCCGGACCGCGACCAGGGACACGGTGCTGCGCGACGTCGACATCTCCGAGGGCGACCGGGTGGTCATCTGGCACATGTCGGGAAACCGTGACGAGGCGGTGTTCGACGATCCGTACACGTTCGACATCGACCGGCCCACCGGCCACTACTCGCAGCACATCGCGTTCGGTGGCGGCGGTCACCATTTCTGTCTCGGCGCCAACCTCGCTCGCGCCGAGATGAAGGTGATGCTGAGCGAGATTCTGCGTCGGATGCCCGACATGGAGCAGACGGCGCCGGCCCAGCGGCTGCGCTCCAACTTCATCAACGGGCTGAAGCACTTGCCGGTGGCATTCACACCCGGACCGATCCCCTAATTTGCCTCTTGCCGGGGTACCTCACCGTGCAATGATCTGAGTCGTCGAGTTCGGACCACGAAGGGGCATCATGCAGCATCGAGAATCGTCCTTCGCCGGCGTCGGCGGAATCCCCATCGTCTACGACGTGTGGCTTCCCGAGCGGCGCCCGCGCGGCGTGCTGGTGCTGTGCCACGGCTTCGGCGAGCACGCCCGGCGCTACGACCACGTGATCGAGCGGCTCGGCGAACTCGACCTCGCGATCTACGCGCCGGACCACCGCGGACACGGGCGATCGGGCGGCAAACGGGTCCATCTGAAGGACTGGCGCGAGTTCACCGACGACCTGCACCAGTTGTTCGGCATCGCGTCGACGGATTGGCCGGGCACCGACCGGTTCCTCCTCGGGCACAGCATGGGCGGTTCCATCGCACTGACGTACGCGCTCGACCACCAGCAGGACCTGACGGCACTCATGCTGTCCGGGCCCGCCGTCGACGTGACGAGCGGAACACCACGCGTGGTGGTCGAGATCGGCAAGCTGGTGGGCCGCTTCCTCCCCGGAGTGCCCGTCGAGTCGCTCGACGCGAAGCTGGTGTCCCGCGATCCGGCGGTCGTGGCGGCCTACGAGGAGGATCCCCTCGTCCATCACGGGAAGGTGCCTGCGGGGATTGCGCGCGGAATGATTCTCGCGGCCGAACATCTGCCGGAGCGCCTGCCGTCGTTGAAAGTTCCCCTGCTGCTGCAGCACGGCCGGGACGACGGCCTCGCGAGCGTGCACGGCACGGAACTCATCGCGGAGTACGCCGGTTCGGAGGACCTCACGGTGGAGATCTACGAAAACCTGTTCCACGAGGTGTTCAACGAACCGGAGAACGAGGAGGTACTCGACGATCTCGTCGAGTGGTTGCGGCCGCGCGTTCAGGCCTGACCCGGCCGGGGTGTTCTGCACCCCCGGACGCGGGATGCCAGGATGGGCTGATGAAACGTCACGTCACCGCCACTCTGGACATCGAGGTCACCGACGCCACCAGTCTCGAATTCAAGATCGCGGTGGCCCGGACCCCCGGTTCGGAGCTCTCGGAGTCGCTGATGTTCACCCTCGACGGCAATCCGGTCGAGGCCCGAGAGATGGTGGCGGAACACGGTACTCGCGTGCACCTGCTGGACAGCCCACGCGGCTCGCTGCACGTCGAGTACTCGGCTTCGGTTCTGGGCAAGGCTGATTCGCCGCCGGTCACCGACTATGACCTCTCGAAGTACCTGCGCCCGAGCCGATATGCCGAGGCGGACAAGTTCTTCGGTTTCACCGGCGGGGAGTTCAACCTGTCCAAGCCGCACCCGGAGCTGCTGCAGGACATCACCACCTGGGTGGGGTCGCGGCTGCTGTACCAGGCGGGGTCGAGCAGATCCACCGACAGTGCCGTCGACACGATGCTGTCGGGGGCCGGGGTGTGCCGTGACTTCGCCCACCTCACGGTGGCACTCTTGCGGGCGGTCACCATTCCGGCGCGGCTGGCAGCGGTGTACGCGCCGGGGTGCGATCCGATGGACTTCCATGCCGTCGTCGAGGCGTTCGTCGATGACGAGTGGCGAGTGGTCGACGCCACCCGTCTGGCCCCGCGTTCCGCACTGCTGCGGATCGCGACGGGTCGCGACGCCGCGGACACCGCGTTCCTGGACAATCACGGCGGGGCGATCACACTCGAGAACACCGTGGTGACCGCCGTCGTCGATGGCGAGTTCCCGTCCGACGACTATTCGACACCCACCTCGCTGACGTGACGAGTCAGGTTGCTTCCGTGAGCCTTTCGGTGAGTACGCCCAGCTGAATCTTGCTGGCGTCGGCGTGCACCGCGCGGCCGGCGTCGGTGACGTCGACGAAGACGCCCCGCCGGTCCGCCTCGCACAGCGCCCTGGCGACCAGGCCCGCCTTCTCCAGCCGGGCAACGCTCCGGGACAGCGCACTGGGGCTGAGGTACATCTCGGCCGCGAGGTCCTGCATCCGAGGCCGGTCGCAGGTGGCGTCCATCAACCGGTCGAGTGTCTCGAAATCGCTCATACTCAACCCGTGCGCGTGTTGCATCTCACGATCCAATTCGCAGGCGATCGAGTTGTACCTGCTCGCGAGCAGCCGCCACGTGCCGCGCAGGTCCGCTTCTGAGCTCATGATCCGCACCCTAGCGCCCACACCAAAAACGTGCAAGCGAATTAAATGCAAACGAAATTAGTGCTTGCGCATTGATTGCACGTGCATTTACATTCTCCCTGTGACTATCACCGATGCCACCACCGCCCCGTCGACCGACCAGGCCTGGACTCCCCGTCTCTGGGGCGTCCTGGCCGTGCTGTGCCTCGTGATGTTCCTCGACGGTCTCGACGTCTCGATGGTGGGTGTTGCGTTGCCCTCCATCGGAACCGAACTCGGGCTGTCGACCACCTCGCTGCAATGGATCATCAACGGATACGTCCTCGGATTCGGTGGCCTGTTGCTGCTGGGCGGGCGCACCGCCGACCTCCTCGGACGCCGCCGCGTCTTCCTGATCGCGCTGACCGTGTTCGCGATCGCGTCCCTGGTCGGCGGGCTCGTCGACAACGGCACGCTGCTCATCGCGAGCCGCTTCGTGAAGGGACTCGCCGCCGCGTTCACCGCACCGACCGCGATGTCGATCCTCACCACCACGTTCAGGGAGGGGCCCGCCCGTAACCGGGCGCTGTCGATCTTCTCCGTCTTCGGAGCCAGCGGCTATTCGTCCGGCCTGATCCTGGGCGGGCTGCTGACCAGCGCCGGGTGGCGCTGGACGTTCCTGATGCCGGTGCCGTTCGCGGTGCTCGCCCTGGTCGCCGGCACCGTCCTGATCCCCCGCGACCGCGCCGCCGACAACGGCGGGCACGACATCGTCGGAGCCGCCACGCTGGTCTCGGGCATGCTGCTCGCCGTCTACACCGTCGTGTCGGCGCCGGCCCGCGGCTGGGCCGATCCGCTCACGCTGGGCTCGTTCGCACTGGCCGCTGCGCTGCTTGCGTCGTTCTTCGTCGTGGAGAACCGGGTCGCGCACCCGCTCGTGCGCCTGAGCATTCTGCGGGTCGGCTCGATCGTGCGGGCGAACCTCAGCATCGTCGCGCTGTTCGGCTCCTACCTGAGCTTCCAGTTCATGATGACCATCTTCCTGCAGTCGGTGCTCGGCTGGTCGCCGCTGGAGATGGCGCTGGGACTCCTCCCCGCAGGCATCATCGTGGCGTTCGGGTCGCCGTTCGTGGGCCGTCTGATCGACGTGTTCGGCACCGCCCGCATGATCATCGCGGCACTCACCTCGCTGAGCCTCGGCTACCTGTGGTTCCTCTTCGCCGGGAGCGATCAGCCCCACTACACGGTCGCGATCCTGCCGAGCGTGGTGCTGCTGGGCGTCGGTTTCGCACTGGGCTTCACGTCGATCATGGCCCAGGCCACGTCGGGCGTGGACGACTCCGAGCAGGGGTTGGCGTCGGGGCTCGTGCAGACGTCCGCACAGGTCGGTGCCGCGCTCGTACTGGCGCTGACCACCGCGCTCGTCACCGCGGGCTCGCACACCGCCACCGGCATCAGCGGCGCCGGGTTCCACCAGTTCCACTCCGGCCTCGTACTGGTCACGGGAGTCGCCCTGCTGGGACTGCTGATCACGGTGTCACCGCTGCTGCGCCGGGTGCTCAACCCCGCATAGTCCGCTCAGGCCGAGTGCCGCTTCGACTCCGTGAGCGCGCGGGACGCGAAGTCGACGGTGAGCCCGATGATCGTGCGGCTCTCCCGCAACGCCTTGCCGATCACCGGAAACGCGTGGATCTGCCCACTCCAGAGGTGGGTCTCGATCTGCCGGCCCGCACGATCGAAGTTGTCGGTGAGGATTTCGACGTCGGGCCGCATGATCTCGTACTCGGCGGCGGTGAGGAAGACGGGCGGGAACAATCCCGGGTCGGCGTTCACGGGAGACTCGGCGCCCGGAATCTTGTCGGGCCCGGCCAGCCAGCGGTCCTTCAGCTTCGCCACCTGCGACATCGGCAGATACGCGTCGCGCTTCATGAAATCGGGGTCGTGATCCTCGAGGTCGAGGTTGAGCAGCGGGGAGTATCCGATGACGGCCGCCGGCCGGGTGATGCCCCGCAACGCGGCGACTTCGGCGACCTTCATCGCGAGGTACCCGCCCGCCGAATCGCCCGCGACGATCACCCGGGTGGGGTCGTCGCAGACTTTCAGCACCTCGGTGTATGCGGTCATCGCGTCCACCAGGGACGCGCCGATCGCCCCCTTGGGGAGCTGCCGGTACTCGACCGAGACGACGGGCGCACCCGAACGCGCGGCGAGCAGCCCGCACAGCGCCCGGTGGGTGGCGAGCCCGCAGAACACGAATCCACCGCCGTGGAAGTAGAGGATGGTGGCGCCGTCCATCGAGGTGACCGTGGGTCGCGGGTGGGTGATCTTCTCGCACGGCACTCCGCCGAGCGAGATCGCCTCGATGTCGAGCCCCTTCGGCTTGGGCAACCGGTCGATGAGCTCGTCGAGGGCCGCCAGCAGTTCGATGCCGCGGTCCGTGGTCGGCCATATCGTGAACAGCGGTTTGACGAAGGCCCTGGCGAACCAGAACGTCAGGCGCGCCGGTCGGCTGACATCCCAGTGCCACACGATCGAATTACGCGTTCGCATACTGCCCTCCGTGATATCGGACGCTCATCCAGCTACGGAACACCTCCCGCCACGGTAAGTCGAAGCCGCCCGTTACCGAGCGACTTCGACCTAATTTCGGTCCGATTACCGGAAGTTCACCGGCCGAGCCGCTGCTTGAGTCTCGCGATGATCTCCGTCGCCACCTGCGTGGGCGAACCGCCGACGTCCACCACGATGGCATCCTCGTCGGGCTCGATCGGCTCGAGCGTCGAGATCTGCGTGTCCAGCAACGACGGGGGCATGAAGTGGTCCAGGCGGGCGGTCAGCCGTTCCCCGATCTGCGCCCGCGACCCGGCGAGATGCACGAACACGACGTTGTCGCCGCGCAGGACGTCGCGGTAGCTGCGCTTGAGCGCCGAACAGGTGATCACCCCCGGAAGACCGTTGTCGGTGTGCTCCCGGATCCATCCTGCGACGAGATCGAGCCACGGCCAGCGGTCCTCGTCGGTCAACGGCTGCCCCGACGCCATCTTCGCGACGTTCGCGGGAGGATGCAGAGCATCCCCCTCCTGCAGATCCCAGCCCATTGCGCCGGCGATGATTCCCGCGACCGTCGACTTCCCGGACCCGGACACGCCCATCAGCACCAGGACGGGTTCCGCGGTCTGCGGGGTGCGTCCTGCCGGTTCGCGCGTACTCACGTGCATTTCACCAACCTCACTCGACATTCTCGACCCCTTTTAGATGAATACGCTCAGCGCGAGGACACCGGCCAGACCGGTGACGGAGATGATGCATTCCATCACCGTCCACGTCTTCAGGTTCTGTACCACCGTGACGCCGAGGTATTCCTTCACCAGCCAGAATCCCGCGTCGTTGACGTGCGACAGGAACAGCGAGCCGGAGCCGATCGCCAGCACCATCAGCGAGACGTGCGTGGACGTCAGCTCGGCGGCGACGGGCGCGAGGATGCCGGACGCGGTGACGGTCGCGACGGTGGCCGATCCGGTGGCGACACGGATCAGCACGGCCACGAGCCAGGCGAGGAACAGGACGGGCAGGGCACTGCCCTTGATCGCTTCGGCGATCACGTCGGCGATGCCGGTGTCGATCAGGACCTGCTTGAATCCGCCACCCGCACCGACGATGAGGAGGATTCCGGCGATCGGAGGCAGCGAGCTCTCCAGCGAGGCCGCGAGAGCGTTGCGGTCCATGCCGCCGCCCCGGCCGAGGAGCAGCATTCCGGCGAGCACCGCGAGTCCGAGGGCCACGACCGGCGTTCCGAGGAAGTCGAGCAGTGCCTTCGCGGGCGACTCCGAGTCGGGGGCGGCCACGTCGGCGACCGCCTTGCCCAGCATCAGGACGACCGGGAGCAGGATGGCGGAGAGGGTGGCCGCGAAGCTGGGGCGGCGACGCTCGGCGGCGGCCTCGGCGCCTTCCCGGTCTTCGGTGGTCACGTAGAGCTCGGGAACGGGGACGTCCACCCAGCGGGCGGCCAGCTTGCTGAACAGCGGTCCGGCGACGATGACGGTGGGAATCGCGACGACGACGCCGAGCGCGAGGGTGAGTCCGAGGTTCGCGTTGAGCGCCGCCACCGCGACCAGCGGCCCGGGGTGGGGCGGAACGAGACCGTGCATGGCGGACAGGCCCGCCAGGGTGGGAATCGCGATGCGCATCAGCGACAGCCCCGAACGGCGCGCGACGAGAATGATGACGGGCATCAGCAGCACGAGGCCGATCTCGAAGAACATCGGCAGGCCGATCACCGCGCCGACCAGTGCCATCATCCAGGGCAGCGTCCGCGGTCCGGCGCGCCCGACGAGGGTGTCGACGACGCGGTCGGCGCCGCCCGAATCGGCGAGCAGCTTGCCGAACATGGCACCGAATCCGATCAGGATTCCGACGCTGCCCATCGTGGCGCCGAAGCCCTCGACGAACGATTTCACCGAGTCCGAAGCGCCGAGACCTGCGCCGATACCGACGCCGACGGCGCCGATCGACAGCGCGAGGAACGGGTGGAGTTTGAGCCAGGTGATCAGCGCGATGATGACGGCGACGCCGACGACGGCAGCCGTGATCAGCTGCGCGTCGCTGCCGGCGCTGTCGGCCGCTGCGAGTAGTGACGCGGTACTCATTCTGTTGCTCCAGGGAGATCGGTGTTGGAATGACCCTTGCTCGTGACTCAGGTCACTCTGCCTCATAAACCATACGATTTCAAGGCGTGCTGCAAATAAGTACTACTTAGAAGTCCGCTAGCGCGCCAACGTGTGTTCAGTAGGTACCAGCGTGGGAACATCGGCGGATGACCAACGCAGAGGGCGCCGAGTACCGGCAATTACACGAAACGGTGCTCGACCGGCTCGGCAGCGACATCGTGGCCGGGGTCGTGGCACCTGGCACCCGCATCTCCGCCGACGACGTGGTCACCCAGTACTCCGTCTCCCGCACCGTCGTCCGCGAGGTGGTACGGGTTCTCGAATCCCTCGGCCTCCTGGCAGTCCGGCGTCGCGTCGGGATCACGGTCCTGGGCGAGGAGCACTGGAATTCACTGGATCCGAGCGTGATTCGCTGGAAACTCGCCGGCCCGCAGCGCTTCGAACAGCTGTCGAGCCTGAGCGAACTCCGGTCGGGTATCGAACCGCTCGCCGCACGTCTCGCGGCGACACGGGCGACGCCCGAACAGTGCGGGGCACTGACGGCGGCCGTCATCGGAATGTCGTCGACGTCCCGTGCGGCGGACACGGACGCGTACCTGGCCCACGATTCCGACTTTCACCGCACACTGCTGACCGCGTCGGGGAATCCCCTGCTGCGTGCGATGTCGCAGATCGTCGTGGAGGTGCTCGAGGGCCGCACCCGGCACTCACTGATGCCGCACGTCGCGGAGACCGAAGCGATCCGCCTGCACGGCGTGGTGGCGTCGTCCATCCAGCTGGGCGACGCCGACGCGGCGGAGGCGGCCATGCGCGCGATCGTGAGCGAATCCGCGACGGCCGTCGAGCTGATGAAGGACGACGAAGACACCCGCGAGTGAGATCCTCGCGAGTGTCTTCGTCGTGGCGTGGACGGCCTACGCGACCGAATCGGAGTGCATGGCTTCGAGTTCCACGCCCTTCGTCTCCTTGACCCAGCGCAGCACGAAGACGAGTGACAGCACCGCGCAGACGGCGTAGAAGCCGTAGGAGATTCCGAGCGAGAAGTCCTTCATGGACGGGAACGTCACGGTGATCAGCCAGTTCGCCGCCCACTGGGCGCCCGCGGCGAGCGACAGCGCGGCGGCCCGGATGCGGTTGGGGAACGCCTCGCCGAGCAGGACCCACACCACCGGGCCCCAGGACATCCCGAAGGCCACCACGAAGAGGTTGGCAGCGACGAGCGCGATCGGGCCCTGCAGCCCGGTCAGCTGCGGCGTCGTGACCCCGTCCACGACGGTGGTGGAGGCGGTTCCGAAGATGAACGCCATGGTCGCGAGCGTCACGGCCATGCCTGCGGAGCCGATGATGAGCAGTGGTCGACGGCCGACCCGGTCGATGTAGGCGATCGCGATGAGGGTGGTGGCGATGTTGACCACCGACGTGATGACCGTGATCTGCAGGGAGCTGCCCTCGTCGAAGCCGACGGCCTGCCACAGGACGCTGGAGTAGTAGAAGATCACGTTGATACCGACGAACTGCTGGAAGACCGAGAGCCCGATGCCGATCCACACGATCGGCATCAGGCCGAACGCGGAGCCCTTCAGGTCGCGGATCGACGGCTGCGTCTCGCGGGCCAGCGTCGCACGAATGCTGTCGATCTTGAGGTCGAGACCCTTCTCGCCGAGCAGGACCGCGAGGATGCCGCGGGCCTCGCCGATGCGTCCCTGTGCGATCAGGTAACGGGGGGATTCGGGAATGGTCAGCGACAGCAGACCGTAGGCCAGTGCGGGCACACACATCGCGAGGAACATCCACCGCCAGGCCTCGAGCCCGAACCACAGTTCTTCCTGCGATCCGCCGGCGAGAGCGGCGAGGGCGTAGTCGACCAGGAGCGAGACGAAGATGCCCGTGACGATCGCGAGTTGCTGCAGCGACCCGAGGCGTCCACGCACGCGGGCGGGCGAGATCTCGGCGATGTAGGCGGGTGCGATGACCGAGGCCAGACCCACACCGATGCCGCCGACGATCCGGAAGGTCACGAGCATCTCGACGTTGGCCGCGAATCCGGTGCCGACGGCACTGAGGAGGAACATCACCGCGGCGGCCCGCATCGTGACGAGGCGTCCGTACCGGTCGGCGATCCGCCCGGCCAGCATCGCGCCCGCCGCGGCGCCGAGCAGCGCCGAGGCGATCGCGAATCCGAGGAGTGCGGACTCGACCTGGAACTTGCCCTCGATCGCCGACACGGCGCCGTTGATCACTGCGCTGTCGTAGCCGAACAGCAGGCCGCCGAGTGCGGCGACGACCGCGATACGGACGGGAACCGAAGTGCCCTCTGCGGTGTCGCCGGGCGATTCCGCGCCGGGCAACAGGACGTTTTCAGTCATGGGACTCCTCGTGAGCAAGGGGTGATCGAGACTCGGATCGGGCCGAGGCCTGCGCAGAGCGCGCAGTCGTTGTGGTGTGGAACACAGTAGGCAACAAAGCCGCGAATCGTCAAGACATGAACATCTAGAGACGGATTTGTCCGATTTGCATTCATCGATGAACACTGGATGGGCAGAGATCACCCACTGACCCGGATCGGGGATTCAGCGGCGAACAGTCAGGCGGGAAGCGCGGAACGCAGGCCCAGCGCGACGGCGCCGAGCACCTGAGCGCGGGGGCCGAGTTCGGCGACGCGGATGTCCAGGGATCGGACCGCGCTGGGCACCGCGTAGCGGCCGACGACCTCACGCATCGGCCCGAGCAGCAGTTCGCCGGCCAGCGCGAGTTCGCCGCCGATGACGAGTCGTTCGGGATTGACGAGGTTGCACAGGCTCGCCGCGGCGACACCCACGTGCCGCCCGGTGTCGGCGAGCACCCGGATGCAGGCGGCATCGCCGCGCTCGGCCATCGCGACGATGTCGGCGATGCTCAGATCGGGTCCGCGGCTCGGGGCGAGCAGTCCGATCACGACGTGCGAGGCGACGAGGGTCTCGAGGCAGCCGCGGTTGCCACAGCGACACACCTGTCCGAACTCGTCGAGGGTCAGGTGGCCGATTTCGCCTGCGGTGCCGCCTCTTCCGCGGTACAGCCGGCCGTCGAGGACCAGACCGGCACCCACACCGTCGGACAGTTTGACGTAGGCGAGGTCGGTGGTTCCGCGGCCCGCTCCCCACATGTGTTCGGCGAGCACACCGAGGTTCGCGTCGTTGTCGACGTACACGGTGGTGCCGAGATACTCCGACGCGATGGCGGCCGCATCGACACCGACCCAGCCGGGCAGGATCGACGGGGCGCCGACCTCGCCGGTGTCGGTCTCGAGCGGCGCGGGCAGGCCCATACCGACCGCGAGGACGGACGTGCGGTCGCAGCCGAGCCGATCGAGGGCCGCGTCGAGCAGGGCGCCCGCCTGCACCACACCGTCCTCCGCGCGGTGACCCGCACCGAGTTCGACGCGTTCCTCGGCGAGCACCTGGTGCGCCATGTCGGCGACGGCCACGGTGAGATGGCGGTGCCCGAAGTCGATCCCGACCGCGAGGCCCATCCGGCGGGTCAGCCGCACCGCACGCCCCCGCTGGCCGGGATGGTCGCCGCCCGGCACGGCGACCATCCCGGCCGCGGTCAATTCCTTGACCATGTTGGAGACGGTGGCGGGAGCCAATCCGGTGCGACGCGCGATCTCCGCCTGGGTCAGCTCGCCCGACGTCTGGAGCGCGCGGACCACACGGTGCTGGTTGGCGGATTTCAGCGAGGACTGAGAACCCGGCCTCCGGGAATCACCGTTGTCACTGTCGCGCACGATTCACCGTACCGCGCCGCTTCACGCGTTACCGGGCGAGTGCGGCCGCCTCGCGTGCGAGTCCGCTGATCCGGTCCCAGTCCTGCTGCTTCACGGCCTCGGCGGGCGTGAGCCAGGATCCGCCGACGCAGCCGACGTTGGGCAGCGACAGGTAGTCGCCGACGTTCGACGTGGAGATGCCGCCGGTGGGACAGAACCGCGCGGCCGGAACGGGTGAGTGAATCGAGCCGAGGAACTTCGCGCCGCCCGACGCCTCGGCGGGGAAGAACTTGAGTTCGCGGTAGCCGTGCTCGAGCAGGAAGAGCACCTCGGAGACGGTCGCCGCGCCCGGGAGGTGCGGCAGTCCGGTGTCCGTCATCGCCTTCAGCAGAGTTTCGGTGCTGCCCGGCGAGACCAGGAACTGCGCTCCCGCTTCGGCCGCCTGCGCGGCCTGCACCGGTTCCACGATCGTGCCCGCGCCGACGCAGATCTCCGGCACCTCGCTCGCGATCGCCTTGATGGCGTCGAGGGCGCACGGCGTCCGGAGGGTCAGTTCGATCATGGGGATGCCGCCGGCCACCAGCGCGCGGGCCACCGGCACCGCGTCGCCGAGGTCGTCCACGACGACGACGGGGATGACCGGGACGCGGTCGAGGAGGGAGGGGCTGTTCGTCACTGATTACTCCTTTAGACGGGTTGGGGGTGGAAAACGCTGGCGCCCTGGGTCGCCGGTCCGACGGCGGCACGCAGACCGGCGAAGAGTTCGCGGCCCGTGCCGACCCACTCGTCGGCGCCGAGCGCCCGACCGGTTGCCGGTCGGGCAGCGAACTCGGCGTCGTCGACGTGGACGTTCACCGTTCCGGCGACGGCGTCGACGGTCACCACGTCGCCGTCGACCACCCGTGCCAGGGGTCCGCCTGCCGCGGCTTCCGGGGTGAGGTGGATCGCGGCGGGCACCTTGCCGGACGCACCCGACATACGACCGTCCGTCACGAGTGCGACCTTGCGGCCCTTGTCCTGCAGGGACCCGAGAACCGGTGTGAGCTTGTGCAGTTCGGGCATGCCGTTGGCGCGGGGGCCCTGGTAGCGCAGCACCGCCACGAAGTCGCGGTCGAGTTCGCCCGCCTCGAATGCGGCGAGGAAGTCGAGCTGGTCGTCGAACACGCGCGCCGGGCCGGTGACGACCTGGTGCTCCGACTTGACCGCGGACACCTTGATGACGCATTCACCGAGGTTGCCCTTCAGCATCTTCAGGCCGCCGTTCACCGCGAACGGCTCCTCGGGACCGCGAAGGACGCTGGTGTCGTGGCTGATCGGCGTTCCGGGCTGCCATTCGACGCCCTCGCCGGACAGCTTCGGCTCCTCGGTGTACCGGCGGAGTCCGGCGCCGACGACCGTTTTCACGTCCTCGTGCAGCAGTCCCGCGTCCAGCATCGACGACACGACGTAGCCGAGGCCGCCGGCCGCGTGGAAGTGGTTCACGTCCGCCGAGCCGTTGGGGTAGATCCGGGCGAGCAGCGGGATGACGGCCGACAGCTCCGCCAGGTCGTCCCAGGTGAGGATGATGCCCGCGGCGCGGGCGATGGCCACGAGGTGCATCGTGTGGTTGGTCGAACCGCCGGTCGCGAGCAGCGCGACGCAGCCGTTGACCACGGCCTTCTCGTCCACGACCTCGCCGACCGGTGTGTAGTCGTCACCGAGCGAGGTGAGTCCGGCGACGCGCTTTCCCGCCTCCCACGTGAGGGCCTCACGCAGCGGGGTGCCCGGGTTCACGAAGCTCGATCCGGGCAGGTGCAGGCCCATGACCTCCATGAGCAGCTGGTTCGAGTTGGCCGTGCCGAAGAACGTGCAGGTGCCGACGCCGTGGTACGACGCAGCCTCGGCGTCGAGCAGTTCCTCGCGGGTGGCCTTGCCCTCCGCGTACAGCTGGCGGACGCGCGACTTCTCGTTGTTGGGCAGACCGGACGTCATCGGCCCGGCGGGCACGAAGATCGTCGGCAGGTGGCCGAATCCGAGTGCGCCGATCAGCATTCCGGGAACGATCTTGTCGCACACGCCGAGCATGAGGGCGCCGTCGAACATGTCGTGGGACAGGCCGATCGCCGTCGCCATCGCGATCACGTCGCGGCTGAACAGCGACAGCTGCATGCCGTCGCGGCCCTGGGTGATGCCGTCGCACATCGCGGGGACGCCGCCCGCGAACTGGGCGATGCCGCCGGCCTCCATGACCGCGGCCTTCAGCTGCCGCGGGAAGTGCTCGAACGGCTGGTGCGCCGACAGCATGTCGTTGTATGACGAGACGATCGCGATGTTGGGCTTGACGAACGCGCGCAGCGCCTTCTTGTCGGCCGGGCCGGACGCGGCGAACCCGTGCGCCAGGTTCGCGCAGGCCAGCTTGCCGCGCGCGGGACCGCGGTCGGCGGCCTGCCGCATCCGGTCGAGGTAGACCGTGCGCTCGGGTTTGCTGCGCTCGATGATGCGTTCGGTGACGGCAGCGAGGACGGGGTGTATGTCGGCGGTGGGTGTGGGCGCGTCGGTCATGCGGTAACTCCTTCGTGCCAGGCGCGGCCGTCGCGCTCGATCAGGATGGTCGCGTCGGTGGGTCCGTTGGTGCCTGCCGGGTACCGGCGGGGTCCGCGCTCGGACTTCTCCCAGCCGACGAGGATCTGCTCGACCCACTCCCAGGCGGCCTCCACCTCGTCGCGGCGCATGAACAGGGTCGGGTTGCCCCGGACCACGTCCATCAGCAGCCGCTCGTAGGCGTCGGGCGACGGACGCTTGAACGTCTCGATGTAGTTGAGGTCCAACGAGACCGGCTTGAGCCGGATGCCGCCGGGGCCGGGTTCCTTCGCCGTCATGTGCAACCGCATGCCCTCGTGGGGCTGCAGCTGGATGACCAGGCGGTTGGGCTCGCTGTGGCCCTCGCTGCCGGGGAACATGGGGTGCGGGACGGGCTTGAACTGCACCACGATCTCCGAGCAGCGGCGGTCCATGCGCTTGCCGGTGCGCAGGTAGAACGGCACGCCGGCCCACCGCCAGTTCTGGATCTCGGCCTTGACGGCGATGAACGTCTCGGTGGTGCTGTCCGGGTTCTCGACGTCGTCCTGGTATCCGGGCACCGCCTTGCCGTCCGCCAGCCCGGGGCCGTACTGGCCTGCGACCGTGCAGCGTTCGACGTCCTGCGGGCTCATCGGCTTGAGCGCCTGGAGCACCTTCAGCTTCTCGTCGCGCACGGTTTCGCGGTCGACGTAGGTGGGCGGCTCCATCGCGACGAGGCAGAGCAGCTGCAGGAGGTGGTTCTGCAGCATGTCGCGCAGCGCGCCCGCCGACTCGTAGTAGCCGCCGCGGCTGCCCACTCCGAGCGACTCGGCGACGTTGATCTGCACGTGGTCGATCGACGAGGAGTTCCACAGCGGCTCGAGGAACGTGTTGGCGAATCGAGTGACCAGCAGGTTCTGGACACTCTCCTTGCCGAGGTAGTGGTCGATGCGGAAGATCTGGGATTCCTCGAACACAGCGCCGACCGCGTCGTTGACGGCGCGGGCCGAGGCGAGGTCGTGGCCGATGGGCTTCTCCAGCACCACGCGGGACTGCGCGTCGGCGAGACCGTTCAGGGCGAGGTTCTCGCAGATCGGCCCGAACAGGCCGGGGGCGCACGCCAGGTAGAAGACCCGGATGGCGCCCTCCCGGTCGGCGAGACAGTCTTGCAGGCCCGCCCAGTTCGCCGGGTCGGCGACGTCGACGGTGACGTATTCGAGGCGATTGAGAAATCGCTCACAGGTGTCCGAATCCAGCTGATCGCCGGAGACGAACCGCGCGAGTTCTCCGCGCACCTTGTCGCGGTAGCCGTCGGTGTCGAGACCGGCTCGCGAGGCACCGATCACGCGGGTTTCGGCGGGCAGCTGACCGTCCCTGTCGCGCAGGTAGAGCGCGGGAAGCAGCTTACGAACCGCCAGGTCGCCGGTGCCGCCGAACACGACGAAATCGCACGGTTCCACGGTGGTCGCTGGTGACATGTCATCTCCCTCTGAAAGCCGGATGTGTGGGCCATCACAGACGAGAGTAGGCGACCTTTCGCTTTCGATCAATACAGACTTAAGTATTTCGACGAACAAAGATCTGAACCTTACGTTGTCAGACGCGTGTCCGGTTGGTTGAATGGCCTGCATGCGGACGCCTCGCTCGACGACCTCCCCGGCGACGGGCGGCGACGTCTTCGCCCTCATTCGCGCAGGACAAGCCACCACGCGCACCGAGATCGGCAACCTCACCGGACTGTCCCGCACGGCCGTCGCGGCGCGGGTGTCGTCACTGCAGGCGTCGGGGCTCGTCGTCGAACGCGAAGAAGGCGTCTCGACCGGCGGGCGCCCGCCGGTGAAACTCTCGTTTCACGTGCGGGCCGGTGTGGTGCTGTCGGCCGCCATCGGCCGGAGCCGCACCCAGCTGGCCATCTGCGACCTCGCGGGCGACGTCATCGTCGCCGAGGACGTGGAGCAGGAGATCGGCACGAGCCCGGCCGAGCTGATGCCCGTCATCGCCAGGCGCCTCCTCGCGCTGCGCGAGGGGCTGGGCGAGACCGCGGGCCGGACGGTCGGGATCGGGATCAGCCTCCCCGGCACCGTCGACACCGAACGCGGGTGCAGCCTGAACTCCCCCATGATGTCGGGCTGGGACGGCGTCCCGCTGCAGCCGTTCCTCGCCGACGTCACCGACGCGCCCGTGTTCGTCGACAACGACGCCAACGTGATGGTGCTGGCGGAGCGGCGCGGGGAACGCCGCGACTTCGCGGACATGCTGCTCATCAAGGCGTCGACCGGGCTCGGCGCCGGCCTCGTGTCCGGCGGCGTGCTGCAACGCGGCGCCCTGGGCGCTGCGGGCGAGATCGGGCACACGAAAACCGCAGCGGCACAAGGGGTCGTGTGCCGCTGCGGTGATGTGGGATGCATCGAGGCCGTCGCCGGCGGGTGGGCACTGGTCCGCAACCTGCAGGAGCAGGGACGCGAGGTCACCCACATCCGCGACGTGATCACCCTCGCCCTCGCCGGGGACGCCGAGGCCCGGCGGATGATCCGCGAGAGCGGGCGGCAGATCGGCGAGGTCCTGTCGGGAGCGATCAACCTCCTCAACCCGGAGGTCGTGATCGTCGGCGGCGACATGGCGCAGGCGTACGACACGTTCGTCGCCGGGTTACGCGAAACCCTCTACGGCAATGCGATCGCCGTGGCCACCCAACAGCTTCAGATCCTCCCCTGGACGCACGGGGAACTGTCGGGCGTCGTCGGCAGCGCCACCATGGCGCTCGACCACGTGCTCAGCGTGCGGGCCGTCGACCGGTTGCTGGCGCAACAGAAGTAGGCGGCTCCGCCGCCTACTTGACGTCGGAACCGTGCTTCGTGAGCGGCATGATCTCGATCTTCATGTACGGGAACAGCGGAAGGTTCCACAGGATCTCGTGCAGTTCGTCGGCCGACTCGACGTCGAAGATGCTGATGTTGCTGTACTGCCCGACGATCCGCCAGATCTGGGGCCACTTGCCGGAGCGCTGAAGCTCCTGCGAGTAGGCCTTCTCCTTGGCGATGGTCTCGTCCCGGACCTTCGGGTCGAGGTCGCGGGGAATGGCGACGTCCATGCGCACGTGAAAGAGTGCCATCGGGTGGTGTCCTCCTCTAGTTCCTGGTCCAGGTCTTGACTGCGTCCATGTTGAGCTCGACTCCGAGTCCGGGTCCTTCGGGCAGGGAGACCTGGCCGTCGGCGTAGCGGATCGGTTCCTGCAGCAGTTCCTCGCTGAACAGCAGGGGCCCGAACAGTTCGGTGCCGAAGTTGATGCCGGGCTCGGCGCAGGCGAACTGGATGGACGCCGCGGTGCCGATCGGACCTTCGATGGATGTGGCGCCGTGGCAGGCGATTCCGGCAGCCTTCGCGATGGCGACCACTTCGCGGCTCTTGGCGAGGCCACCGCATTTGGTGGTCTTGAGCGCGATGACGTCGGCGGCGCCGCGCCGGGCGACCTCGAGGGCGTCGTGCGGAGTCTGGACGCTCTCGTCGGCCATCACCGGGACGGGGACGAGGCGGTTCAGCTCGGCGAGGACCTCGAGTTGCTCACCGGGTGTGGGCTGCTCGATCAGCTCGACGCCACCGTCGACGAGGCGGGGTACGTACTTCAGCGCGGTGAGCCGGTCCCATCGGGCGTTGACGTCGATCCGGACGCCGGCCTTGCCCTCGAGCGCCTGGGCGATCCGGACCACTCGCGCAGTGTCGACGGCGGGGTCGAGCGCGCCCATCTTCAGCTTGAAACTGAAGTGCCGCTTCGACTCGACGAGACCCAGGGCCTCCTCGATGATCTCCTCGGCGGGTGCGGCGCCGAGCGCCCAGGTGACGTCGACGCCTTTTCGGAAGGCCCCGCCGAGCAGCGTGTGCACGGGCACACCCAGGCTGCGCGCCCAGGCGTCGTGCAGCGCGACGTCGACGGCGGCCTTCGCGAAACGTGCACCCGCGACCACCCTTTCGATGTCCGACATGATGCCGGTGATCTCGTCGACACGCCGGCCCAGCAGGACCGGGACGATGTATTTCTCGATGATCGCCTGCATCGTCTCCACCGATTCGCCACCCCACCAGGGGCCGCCGGGGACGACGCCCTCGCCGTGGCCGGTCACGCCGCCCGCGGTCTCGACCGCGACCAGTAGGAGCGGCTGCGCGGTCATCGACGTGGTGGCGAACTTGTGGGGACGCACCAGCGGCACATCGAGGATCGTCGTTTCGACGGAGACGATCGACAGGTCGGTCATCGGATCACTTTCTGTACGGGTGGAACGGCTCACGCGGGGTCGAGCACGAAGTTGTAGGTGACGTAGTTCTTGCCGTCGTCGCCGGTCTTCGGGTCGAGGATCAGTTCCGGCTTGGTGGCCGAAGCGACGTCGCTGTCGATCCACTCGCCGCCCTTGAAGTACAGCTGCGTGGTGACCGACTCCTTGCCGGGCGCCGACACGATGAGGTGCAGGTGCGCGGGACGCCACGGGTGGCCGTCCTGCGCCTCGATGAACTGACCGGTGGGGCCGTCGGTCGGGATCTGGTAGGGCGCCGGCTGGATCGTGGTGATCTCGTAGCGACCCTCGTCGTCGGCGATGATCGTGCCGCGCAGGTTCCACTCGGGCAGGTGGGGTGCGAACTGCGAGTAGTAGCCGTCGTTGTCGGCGTGCCACAGTTCGACCTTCGCCCCCGCGAGGCCGGTGCCGTCGAGGTCGGTGACCTGACCGGCGAAGACGAGCGGGGTGATCTTCTCGTCCTCGGCACGCATCGGCAGGGTGCACTTCGAGGGCAGTTCGGGCGAGTTCTCGATGTAGTACGGGCCCTCGATGCTGCCCTTGGTGCCCTTGCGGCTGCGGGCGAGGACCTCTTCGACGGAGTGCTCGATGAACACGTCGAGGAACAGCGGCCACTCGCCGCCCTCGCCGACGTCGATGAGCCACTGCTTGAACACGCGGTACTCGGGGTACGTCACGCCGTGCTTCAGGATCACGTCGTTGAGCGCGCCGAGGGCGTCCTTCGCGATCGCCGCGAGCCGCTCGGGCGAGGTGTCGGCGGTGACGCGTTCGGCCTTGAACTTGTCGGTGGCGGCCGTGCCGGAACCGGCTGCGGTGGGGCTCTCGGTGGTGGTCATCTTTTCTCCTTGGGCTGGAGGGATTCGGACGGGGCTGTTATCGAGTTTTGGGCGACGCGGTGGGTGATCACGCGCCGGAGGGTCTTGCGCATGTACGCTATGCGTACTAACATCACGCTGTGCGTACACCACTACTGTGCGCGCAGTCACATTGAAATGTCAACCCCGAGTCCGGATATGCACGAGAATCCCTGGTGGAGGCCGCCATGACCGAGAACGACCGCGACTACATCCAGAGCATCGAGCGCGGCTTCGCGGTGCTCCTCGCCTTCGATGCCCAGCGCCCGAACCCGACGCTCGCCGAACTCGCCACGGAGGCGGGGCTGTCGCGCCCCGCGGTCCGCCGGATCCTGCTGACCCTGCAGAAGCTGGGATACGTCGCCGGCTCCGGAGGCCGGTGGTCGCTCACCCCGCGCGTGCTCAGCATCGGCCAGCACTACTCGGAGTCGCACGCGCTGATCGAGGCCGCGATGCCGCGACTGCTCGAGGTGGCCGAGAAGACGCAGGAGTCCGCGTCCCTCGGCGTGCTCGACGGCGCCGACGTGGTGTACGCGGCCCGCGTGCCCGTTCGACGGATCATGAGCATCAACGTCTCGGTCGGCACCCGCGTCCCCGCATACGCCACCTCGATGGGCCGCGCCCTCCTCGCCTGGGCTCCCGCCGACGTCGTCGAGCGGGTGGTCGCCGAGTCGACGTTCCAGAAACTGGGGCCGGAGACCATCGGCTCCGCAGCCGAACTCGACCGCGAACTCGCGAAGGTCCGGGAGCAGGGCTTCGCACTGACGGCCGAGGAACTGGAAAAGGGGCTGATCTCGCTCGCCGCACCGGTCCGCGACGCCGGCGGCGCGGTGGTCGGCGTGGTCGCGTGTTCCACCTCGTCGGCACGCAACACTCCGGCGCAGTTCCGGGAACAGGCCGTTCCGTGCGTCCTCGCCGCCGCGGCCGCCCTGAGTGCGGATATGGGCTACGCCGGCTGAGGGCCGCACGCCGATCGGATCGGATCGAGCACGAAGTCGCAGGACACCGCACCGCCGGCATCGACGTCGACGAACGTCTCGACGGCGGACTCACCCACTTCCCGCGATGCGTCCGGCGTCGGCACCAAGCGCGTCTCGCGCGGCAGGTGGCCGCGGGCGTGCACGACCACGTTGAGATGGCCCACGGCGGCATCGCCTCGGGCACTGGAGAATTCGCACGGTGCGGGCTGCACCGTCGCGATGTCGAAGCGACCACCCGCGCACGTGACGACGATGCCGCGCAGGTTGTTGCGCAGGATCTCCACGGAGTACCCGGAATAGCATCCGTCGGCGTCCGCGTGCCAGATCTCGATCTCCGCACCCGACAGCGGTTCGCCGGTGCGGGACCGGACAACACCCGTCACCCGCAGCGGCGACCCGGGTTCGCCGGGAAGTGCCGCCAGGTTCGCGGTCCACGGCAGCACCCGCTGCGCGGGGAGGTAGAACTCCCGGTCCACGTAGTCGAGGGAAGCCCGTGGTGCGGCCGTCGTCGAGATTGAGGTCATCACCTGATCCGATCACTCATGCACGCTGTGCGTACACACAGAACGCTCTGCGGTCCCGATCGAGTGTGCGCGCTGTCACACACGTTCGTCAACTGCGGTCCGTTCACATCGCGAACGCGTCGGTACGAGGCAACTGTGGGATAATTTCCCCGCCACCGGCGGACAACGACGTTTCGCCGTACCCCGGTGCGCGCCCTCGCGCCGGCCACGTCGAACACCCGAGGAACACATCGATGACCACCCCTCCCCGCAGCATCACCCTCCGCTTCCTCGCCGCACCCACCGAGGTCGCGACACTCGGAGGTGCGGTCCAGGGCGGCCGCATCCTCGAATGGATCGACAAGGCCGCATACGCCTGCGCGGTCGGCTGGAGCGGAAGCTACTGCGTCACCGCATACGTCGGAAACATCAAATTCACCCGGTCCATCGAGTCCGGACACCTCGTCGAGGTCGAGGCACGGCTCGTTCACACCGGGCGCTCCAGCATGCACATCCAGTGCACGGTGTCGTCCGCCGATCCTCGCACCGGACAGTTCACCGAGGCCAGCAACTGCCTGATCATCTTCGTGGCCGTCGACGACTCCGGAAAACCGACGACCGTACCGCCGTGGAAGCCCGTCACCGCCGCCGACCGCGCCGAGGCCGAGGAGGCCGTCATGCGCATCGGCCTGCGGGCCGACATCGAAGAGGCGATGAGCAAGCAGAGCTACACCGACGCGGGCACCGCACCGGAATCACTGACCCGCTTCCTGGCCGCGCCCACCGATGTCAACTGGGGCGGCAAGACTCACGGCGGCACCGTGATGCGCTGGATCGACGAGGCAGCCTACCTGTGCGGCACGTCGTGGAACGGCACCCCGTGCGTGTCCGTGTACGCCGGTGGTGTCCGGTTCTACCGTCCGATCCAGATCGGGCACGTCGTCGAGGTCGACGCCCGCCTGCTGCACACCGGCGCGCAGACCATGCACATTTCGGTGCACGTGCGATCGGGCGACCCGCGCACGCGGGAAATGAACCTCACCACCCACTGCCTCACCGTCGTCGCCGCTGTGGACGACGCCGGCGCGGCGACGGCTGCGCGGCAATGGGTTCCGCAGTCCGACGAGGATCGCAAGCTTGAGGCGCACGCCCGCGAACTCATCGCCCTCCGCGACCGCGCGCGAATCGGCGCCCTTGCGTAACCCGGCCGAGTAGCGTCACGGGAAAGCGTCTACCCGCGGAAGGAGCGGGAGATGACCGGGTTCCGGGCGCTCGACATCCAGCTGTCGCGACGAGACGTCCTGCGTTGGGGTGCGAGCGCAGCCGTGCTCGGGTTGACCGCCGCCTGCTCGTCGAGCGAAGACACCGACTCTCCCGTCGGCCCTGATTCACCGCAGGTGCGGGCGTTCGCCGAGGCCGAGTCGCGGCGGTTTCCCGGCGGTCGACCGGTCGCCTACGAACTGACCGCGGCGCAGTCCGACGTCGACCTCGCAGGGACGCGCACCGCGGCGTGGCTGTACAACACGCAACTGCCGGGCCCGGTCCTGCGGGCGGACGTCGGCGATCGCGTCCAGGTGCGGTTCCGCAACCAACTCCCGGACCCGACGACGGTGCACTGGCACGGGCTGGCCATCCGCAACGACATGGACGGGGTCCCGGACGTCACCCAGGCCCCGATCCCGGCGGACACAGAGTTCGTCTACGACTTCATCCCGCCCGACCCCGGAACGTACTGGTATCACACGCACGGCGACCTCCAGCGCGGTCGCGGCCTGTACGGCGCGCTGATCGTCGACGACCCCGGAGCACCCGCGGACTACGACGCCGAGTTCGTCGTCGTGCTGTCCGACTGGCTGACCGAGCGCACACCGACGCAGGTCTTCGACGAGCTGAGGGGCGGAATGTCCCCGATGCCCGGCCCCGACATGACGTCGGCCGCGCTCGGCGGCGACGCCGGGGACGTGCGGTATCCGGTGTACCTCGTGAACGGCCGACCTCCCGCCGACCCGGTGGTCTTCACGGCGCGCGCGGGGCAGCGCGCCCGGATCCGGCTGATCAACGCCGGCGACGACACGGCGTTCCGGGTCGCGCTGGGTGGCCACCGGCTGACCGTCACGGACACGGACGGGTTCCCGGTCGAACCGGTCGTCACCGACTCGGTCCTCATCGGGATGGGCGAACGGTACGACGCCGTCGTCACCCTGCGGGACGGGGTGTTCCCACTGGTCGCGGTCGCCGACGCGAAGGGCGCGCAGGGATTCGCGGTGGTCCGCACCGGGGGCGGCGTGGCCCCCGATGCTTCGGTGCTCCCCGCCGAGCTCGCGGCACCGCCGCTCACCGTGGCCGACCTGAGTGCCACCGAGGCTGCCCGACTACCGGTTCTCGACCCGGCCGTCACCCTGGAGGCGTCGCTCGGCGGCGACATGAAGAAATACACGTGGACGGTGAACGGCCAGGCGTATCCCGACCACACACCCCTGACGGTGCACTCCGATCAGCGGGTTCGGCTGGTCTACACGAACACGACGATGATGTGGCACCCCATGCACCTGCACGGGCACACGTTCGCGGTGGCCCGGATGGACGGTTCCGGGCCGCGGAAGGACACCGTGATCGTGCTCCCCGGCCAGACCGTCGCCGCCGACATCGACACGACCAACCCGGGGCAGTGGATCACGCACTGCCACAACGACTATCACCTTGCCGCCGGGATGGCGACCATCTTCTCCTACGTCGACTGAGCCCGAGCCGTCAGCCCCGCAGGACCTCGGACGGCGCCGTCCCGTACTTCTTGCGGAACGCCGCGGCGAACCGGCCCGTGTGGGTGAATCCCCACCGCATCGCCACGTCGGCGACGGTGACCTGGCTGTCTGCCCGCAGCAGGTCGTCGTGCACGCGTTCGAGTCGCACGTCCAGCAGGTAGTCGCGGGGGCTCACCCCGACATAGTCGCGGAACCCTTCCTGCAGCCGGCGCACGCTGACCCCGGCGACCTCGGCCATGTCGGCCGCAGTCCAGGCGCGGGACGGGTCGGCGTGGATCTCGTCGACCACCCGCTTCACGATCCGCGGACGCGCGCACCCCACTCCGGCCCCGTCGTCCGGGACCGCGGCGAGCACGAGCGCGGTGGTGACCGCACCCGACAACTGCTCCGCGACGAGCGCGTTGTTCAGCACCCCGTCCGACTCCAGCATCTGGTTCAGCAGCGACCGCACCAGAGCGAGCCAACTCGCGCCGTTCTCCGTGGTCACATCGATCTGCGGGGGGAGCCGGATGTCGGGCCGGGCGAGGATCCGCGACATTTCCCGGTGCAGGTGGTCCCGGTCGACGCGGACCCCGATGATGGAGCACTCCTCGCTCCAGTTGGTGATGAGCGTCGACGTGTCGGGCGGGCAGATCGTCCCGGAACCCGGCGCCGAGAGCACCTCGTTCCTGCCGGTCACCGACTCCAGGTGCCCCGACAGCGGGACGTTGACGGCGTACGCGCCGGGGTGGTCGGACCGGATCGACACGTCCGCACCCCAGCCGATGTGCGTGATCTTCACCGGGCCCAGCTCCACGGCCTCCGCGACCGTATTGGTCGCCTTCGACCTGCTCAGCGGCGTGAGGGTGTGCGGGAAGTACACGTCCGACACGACGTGCGATGCCTCGTCCCAATCCTCGGGGCGGGAAATCTTCGACGTGGCCGACATGGCACCAGTGTGACCGCGCACACTCCGCAATGCAATCGAGGCCCCCGCCCCAACTCGCCGCGCAAAGCGGATCACCTCCGCGCTCAGCGGATCGACGCCCCGTTCCCCCGGTCGTACGTTCGTCCGTACCTCAACAGCGCCCGGACAGGAAGGGAGGCTCCGAACATGGAGCAGCGCGAACTCCGGAACATTTTCGGGCAGTTTGCCAGCGGAGTCACGGTCATCACGTGCGCCAACTCCGAGGGCCTGCCGCACGGGGCGACGGTCACCGCCTTCACCGCCGTCTCGATCGAGCCGAGACTGTGCCAGGTCACCCTGACCCGAAAGTCGAAGGCCTGCAACTACTTGAGCAAGTCGCCGTTCGCCGTCAACATCCTCGCCGCGGACCAGGTGGACACCGCGATGCATTTCGCCGGGCGCCCGCAGAATCCCGAACCCGTGTGGGCCGACGGACCGACCGCCCCGATCATCTGCGGCGCCGCCGCCACGCTGTCCTGCGAGCCGTGGGCGGAGTACGACGGCGGCGACCACATCATCTTCATCGGTGAGATCGTCGCCGCCGAATCCAGCGGCAAGGATCCGCTGCTGTTCTACCGGAGCACCTTCCACGCTCTCGGCTCGCCGTCCGCGTCGGCCGCGTGGAACGGATCGATGGACGATCCGCACAACGGGTGGTTCGACTCCAGCACCTCCTTCACCCCGTTCCACCTCCAGCCCACCCACTGATCCGAAAGGACTTCCGACATGACCACCACCGAAAGCGCACCCGAGACCGCGCTCGACCCGACGAAGGTCAACCCCGCCGCGGACTGTGAGGCCAACCGCACCGCGAACTTCGCCACCCGCCCGATGACCGGCGACGAGTACATCGAGTCGCTGCGCGACGACCGCGAGATCTGGTTGCACGGCGAGCGTGTCGAGGACGTCACCACGCATCCGGCGTTCCGCAACCCGATCCGGATGACCGCCCGCCTCTACGACTCGATGCACACCGGTGAGCACGTCGAGAAGGTCACCACCTCCACCGACACCGGCAACGGCGGCGTGACGATGCCGTTCTTCAAGGCACCGAAGTCCTCCGACGACCTGCTGAAGGAACGCGACGCCATCGCCACCTGGGCGCGGATGACGTATGGCTGGATGGGCCGCAGCCCCGACTACAAGGCGTCCTTCCTCGGCACCCTGCACGCGAACAAGGAGCTGTACTCGCCGTTCCAGGACAACGCCGAACGCTGGTACAAGGAATCGCAGGAGAAGGTCCTGTACTGGAACCACGCGATCATCAACCCGCCCGTCGACCGCCAGCTGCCGCCGGACGAGGTCGGCGACGTGTTCATGAAGGTGGAGAAGGAAACCGACGCCGGCCTCATCGTCTCCGGCGCCAAGGTCGTCGCCACCGGATCGGCGATCACCAACTACAACTTCATCGCGCACTACGGGCTGCCGATCAAGAAGAAGGAATTCGCCCTCATCTGCACCGTCCCGATGGACGCGCCGGGCGTGAAACTGATCTGCCGGTCTTCATTCACCCAGAACGCGGCCGTCATGGGCACCCCGTTCGACTACCCCCTGTCGAGCCGGATGGACGAGAACGACACCATCTTCATCTTCGACAAGGTGCTCGTGCCGTGGGAGAACGTCTTCATGTACGGCGACGTGGACAAGATCAACGGCTTCTTCCCGCAGTCGGGTTTCCTGCCCCGCTTCACGTTCCAGGGCTGCACCCGTCTCGCGGTGAAGCTCGACTTCATCGCCGGCATGCTGATGAAGGCGCTCGACGCCACCGGGGCGGGCGGTTTCCGCGGTGTGCAGACCCGCGTCGGTGAAGTGATCGGCTGGCGAAACCTGTTCTGGTCACTCACCGAATCCATGGCACGCAACCCCGAACCGTGGATCGGCGACACCGTCATCCCCAAGCTCGAATACGGTCTCACGTACCGCATGTTCATGATCCAGGGCTACCCGCGGATCAAGGAGATCATCGAACAGGACGTCGCGTCCGGACTGATCTACCTGCCCTCGAGCGCCCGCGACTTCAAGAGCCCCGACGTGCGCCCGTACCTCGACAAGTACGTCCGCGGCTCCGACGGCATGACCGCCGTCGAACGCGTCAAGATCATGAAGGCGCTGTGGGATTCGATCGGCAGCGAGTTCGGTGGCCGCCACGAACTGTACGAGCGCAACTACTCCGGCAACCACGAAAACGTCAAGGCCGAACTGCTGTTCGCCGCCGAGAACCGTGGCGACGTCGCCTCCATGAAGGGCTTCGCCGAGCAGTGCCTGTCCGAGTACGACCTCGACGGCTGGACGGTGCCCGACCTGGTCGGCAACGACGACGTCTCGTACTTCGGTAACAAGTAGTCACATACGCGCACTCCCCGTCAGAAGCGAATCAGCTCTGACGGGGATTTGCCGTACCTCCGGCGGTAGGCCGCGGAGAACCGGCCCGCGTGCGTGAAACCCCACCGCGCAGCGACTTCGGAGACGGTGACACTCGAACCCCGCGCCTTCAGGTCGTCATGGGCGCGACTCAGCCGGATGTCGAGGAGGCACTCGGACGGGCTGCGCCCGACATACTGACGGAACCCCTCCTGCAACCGGCGGACACTGGTACCCGCCAACTCGGCCATGTCGGCCGCGGTCCAGGCACGGGCCGGGTCGTCGTGGAGTCCGTCGAGGACCCGTTTGACGATCCGCGGTCGCGGGGCGCTCGGGCAGGTCTCGCCGTCCGGGGTGACGGCGAGGACGAACGCCGACGTGATCGCGCCGGCGAGTTGCGGGCCGACCACCGGGTTCGCGAGGAGGTCGGCCGGCTCCCGCAGTTGCGCGGTCAGTGAGCGCACCAGGCGGAACCAGCTGTTTTCCGCAGCACCGGTGAGATCGAGCTGCGCCGGGAGAGACAACCCGGGCCGCAAGTCGGAGCCGAGGATCCGGTCGGCCTCCTGCTCGAGGTAATCGCCGTCGAACTTCACGCCGAGCACCGAGCAATCGCCGCTCCACCGGGTGATCAGGGTCGGCTCGTCCGCCCGGAAGACGGTCGCCTGCCCCGGACGCGACACCACCGTGCCGCCCGGCGAACAGGACTCCAGCGAACCGGACAGCGGGATGTTGACCTCGTACGCGCCCGGATAGTCGCATTCGATCGACACGTCCGCGCCCCAGCCGAGCCTGCCGAGGGTGACGGGACCGAAGTCGACGGTCCGCATCGACAAGGTCATCGCACCGCCCGACGACAGGTCGGTCAGCGTATGCGGAAAATACGCACCGGCCACCGCTCTCGACGCCGCATCCCAGTCCCGGGTCTCGGTGATCGTCGATGCCATCGTCATGCACCTGCCTCGCTGAAGAATCTCTTCCGACCCATTCAAGCTGCGCCGGGACTCCGAGTCGAGGATAACTGAGATGCCGGTCACAACTTGTCGCGCACATCGTCCAGACCCCGCGCAGATCGGCTAGACGGCCCGCCGGCCTGCGCAATACGTTCTCCCCCACACGCCACGGCCACGAAAGCTGTTTCGGAAGAGGAGAATTGACATGACCGCCACGCTGTCCTGGATCGACGAGATCACGATGACGGAACTCGAGCGCAACCCGTACCCGGTCTACGAACGGCTGCGCGCCGAGGCACCGCTGGCGTACGTCCCGGTCCTCGGTTCGTTCGTCGCGACCACCGCCGACCTGTGCCGCACCATAGCCAACAGCCCCGACTTCGAGGGGATCATCACGAAGGCCGGCGGACGCACGTTCGGCCACCCGGCGGTGATCGGGGTCAACGGTGAGATCCATCGCGACCTCCGGTCGATGGTCGACCCCGCGCTGCAACCGTCGGAGGTGGATCGGTGGGTCGACGGACTCGTCCGGCCCATCGCGCGACGCTACGTGGAACAGTTCGAGAACGACGGAAAGGCCGATCTGGTGTCGCAGTACTGCGAGCCGGTCAGTGTGCGCGCGCTCGGTGATCTGCTGGGCCTGAACGACGTCAGCTCGGACACGTTGCGCGACTGGTTCCACCGGCTGTCCAACTCCTTCACCAACGCGGGCGTCGACGCGAACGGAGAATTCACGAACCCGGAAGGGTTCGTGCAGGGCGACGAGGCGAAGGCCGAGATCCGCGCGGTCGTCGATCCGCTCATCGACAAGTGGATCGTCGACCCCGACGACAGCGCCATCTCGCACTGGCTGCACGACGGCATGCCCGAGGGGCAGGTCCGCGACCGCGAGTACATCTACCCCACCCTGTTCGTCTACCTGCTGGGCGCGATGCAGGAACCCGGACACGGCATGGCGTCGACGCTCGTGGGTCTGTTCACCCGCCCCGAGCAGTTGGAGGCCGTCGTCGACGAACCCGCCCTGATTCCGCGGGCGATCTCCGAGGGAATGCGCTGGACCTCCCCGATATGGTCCGCCACCGCCCGCATCAGCACCCGGGACGTCACGCTCGGGGACGTGTTCCTGCCCGAGGGATCCGTCGTGCTGCTGTCCTACGGTTCGGCCAACCACGACACCGCCGTCTACGACGCCCCCACCGACTACGACATGACGCGTCCCCCGCTCCCCCACCTGGCGTTCGGTTCCGGCAACCACGCGTGTGCGGGCATCTACTTCGCCAACCACGTGTGCCGGATCGGCCTGGAGGAGCTGTTCGAGGCGATCCCGAACCTCGAACGCGACGCCGGTGCGGACGTCGAGTTCTGGGGCTGGGGTTTCCGCGGTCCGACCGCACTGCGGACCACGTGGGAGGTGTAGCCGTGACCTTCACCGTCTCGGTCGGCACCGACAGCGTGGAGTGCCGACCCGACCAGCCGATACTGGACGCATTCCTCCGCGGCAGCGTGTGGATGCCCAACTCGTGCAATCAGGGCACGTGCGGGACGTGCAAGCTGCGGGTGGTGTCGGGGACCGTCGACCACGGACCGTCGCCCGAGAACACCCTGACCCCGGCCGAGCGCGAGCAGGGGTTCGCGCTGGCCTGCCAGGCGACCCCGTGCAGCGACGCGGTGGTCGAACGCCTGGACGCGGCGCCCGCGGGCGACATCCACGCACTGCGGGACCTCGTCGGCACCGTGAGCGCGATCGACGACATCGCCCGCGACACGAGGCGCGTTCTCGTCACGCTCGACGGCCCGCTCGAATTCTCGGCGGGCCAGTACGTCGAACTTCGGATACCCGGCACCGGCCGTGGTCGCCAGTACTCGATGGCGAACACGCCGGGCGAGTCGAAACTGCTCGAGTTCCACATCCGAAGGCAGCCGGGTGGCGCGGCGACGGACGGCTGGGTGTTCGGCTCGATGTCCGTCGGTGAGCGCGTGGACATGGTGGGCCCGCTCGGCGACTTCCGGCTCGATCCGGAGGACGAAAGTCCGATGATCCTGCTCGGCGGCGGAACCGGACTCGCCCCGCTGAAATCGATAGCTCGCCAGGCACTCACGTCGGAGCCGGACCGCGTGGTCCACCTGTACCACGGCGTGCGCGGGGAAGCCGACCTGTACGACGTCGACCTGCTGCGGGAATGGGAGCGAGAGCACCCGGGTTTCCGATACGTTCCGTGCCTGAGCGACGAGACGTGGTCCGGGCGGTCCGGTTACGTCACCGATGCGTTCGTGGAGGATTTCGACACCTGTCGCGGCCACTCCGGGTACCTGTGCGGGCCGCCCGCGATGGTCGACGCCGGCATCAAGGCGTTCAAGCGCAGGCGGATGGCTCCGCGGCGGATTTTCCGGGAGAAGTTCACGTCCGCCGTCTGATCACGGCTCCGACGCACACCGGGGCCCTCGGGACCCCGGTGTGCGGATGCCGAACACGTCCTAGTCAGTACTCGGTAAATGCCTAGTGTGATGCAGCGCACAGGCTGCAAGAGTGGAATCCATTGCCGGACCCGGGCGCCCTCGCAGGGCGCAAGCCCCCGGAGATCTTGGAGGATCCCATGACTGAAACCCTGTATACAGCGCCGTCCGAATACACAGCGCCGTCCGAGGACGTGCGCGCCAAGCTGGCCGACGCGCTCATCGAGGACGCGGAAACCGGCCGCTACCAGGTGCGCCGGAGCGTATTCACCGACGAGGACCTGTTCGAACTCGAGATGAAGCACATCTTCGAGGGCAACTGGATCTACCTGGCCCACGAGAGCCAGATCCCGAACGTCGGCGACTACTTCACCACGTACATGGGCCGCCAGCCGATCGTGATCTCCCGCAACAAGGAGGGCGAACTCAACGCCCTGGTGAATGCGTGCAGCCACCGGGGCGCGATGCTCTGCCGGCGCAAGACGGACAACCGGACCACGTTCACCTGCCCGTTCCACGGCTGGACGTTCAACAACTCCGGCAAGCTCCTCAAGGTCAAGGACCCGCGCGAGGCCGGGTACCCGGAACAGTTCAACAAGGACGGCTCCCACGACCTCACCAAGGTCGCGCGATTCGAGAACTACCGCGGATTCCTGTTCGGCAGCCTGAACGCCGACGTCCCGCCGCTCGAGGAACACCTCGGTGACACCACGAAGATCATCGACATGATCGTCGACCAGTCGCCCGACGGTCTCGAGGTGCTGCGCGGGGCGTCCACCTACACCTACGACGGCAACTGGAAGCTGCAGACCGAGAACGGCGCCGACGGCTACCACGTGTCCGCCACCCACTGGAACTACGCCGCGACCACATCGCGGCGCGAATCCGGTGAGTCCACCAACGCCACGAAGGCGATGGACGCCGGCAAGTGGTCGAAGCAGCAGGGCGGCTACTACTCGTTCGACAACGGCCATCTGCTGCTGTGGACGAAGTGGGCCGACCCTGCCAACCGCCCGCTGAACGAGCGTCGCGACGAACTGGTCGCCGAGTACGGCGAGGACCGCGCCGACTGGATGATCGGGGTGTCGCGCAACCTGTGCCTGTACCCGAACGTGTACCTGATGGACCAGTTCGGTTCGCAGATCCGGCATTTCCGTCCGATCTCCGTCGACAAGACCGAGGTCACCATCTACTGCATCGCCCCGAAGGGTGAGAGCCGGACGGCACGCGCCGCCCGCATCCGCCAGTACGAGGACTTCTTCAACGCCACCGGCATGGCCACCCCGGACGATCTCGAGGAGTTCCGCTCCTGCCAGAAGACGTACCAGGCCGGGGCCGCACCGTTCAACGACCTCAGCCGCGGTGTCACCCACCAACTCCAGGGCCCCGACGAGGACGCCAAGAAGATCGGCATCAACCCGATCTCCAGCGGCGTGAAGACCGAGGACGAGGGCCTCTACCCGATCCAGCACGGCTACTGGGTGCAGGCGCTCACCAAGGCACTCGACGCCGACGTTGCCGCGACCAACCGCTGAGGGAGACGATCACCATGACTGCAGTAGCCGAAAGCACCGTCACCCAGCACGACATCGAGCAGTTCCTCTACCGTGAGGCCCGCTACCTCGACGACCGCGAGTTCGAGAAGTGGATCGAGTGCTATCACCCCGACTCCGAATTCTGGATGCCGGCGTGGGCCGACGACGGTGAACTGACCACCGACCCGATGACCGAGATCTCCCTGATCTACTACGCCAACCGCGGCGGTATCGAGGACCGGGTGTTCCGCATCAAGACCGACCGGTCGAGCGCCACGAGCCTTCCGGAACCGCGCACCGGGCACAACATCTCGAACGTCGAGGTCGTCGATCGTCGCGGCGACGTCGTCGACGTCCGGTTCAACTGGTTCACGCTGTACTTCCGGTACAACACGGTCGACACGTACTTCGGGAACTCGTTCTACACCATCGATTTCTCCGGTGAGCAGCCTCTGATCATGAAGAAGAAGGTCGTGCTCAAGAACGACTACATCCACCACGTGGTCGACATCTATCACATCTGATCTCTTTCCATTCTTCGCGAATCGAGCTGTTTTCCATGACTTTCCAAGTTGCACTGAGTTTCGAGGACGGGATCACCCGCTTCATCAAGTGTGACGGCGACGAGACGGTCGCCGACGCGTCCTACCGCGCACGCATCAACATTCCTCTCGACTGCCGAGACGGGGCGTGCGGCACCTGTAAGTCGCTCTGCGAATCCGGCACGTACGACGGCGGCGACTACATCGAGGAAGCACTCACCGACGACGAGGCGGAGCAGGGCTACTGCCTTCCGTGCCAGATGATGCCGGAAAGCGATCTGGTGCTGCAGATCCCGACGACGTCGGATGTCGCCAAGACTGCCGCGGGCACGTTCACGTCGACGATCACGGAGATCCGGAAGTTCTCCGACACCACCATCGGGTTCACGATCGAGATCGCGAACCGGGACGACCTCGTCTTCCTGCCCGGCCAGTACGTCAACATCACCGTTCCCGGGACCGAGGCGACACGCTCGTACTCGTTCAGCACCGGACCCACGTCGAAGGAACTATCGTTCCTGGTCAAGATCACCGACGGCGGCCTGATGTCGGAATACCTCCGCGACCGCGCCCAGGTCGGCGACACCCTCGAGTTCACCGGCCCGATGGGGAGCTTCTTCCTGCGTGAGCAGAAGCGCCGCGCCCTGCTGCTCGCCGGCGGCACCGGTCTGGCCCCGCTGCTGTCGATCCTCGACAAGATGCGCGCCGACGCCGCCGAGCACCCCGTGCACCTGATCTACGGAGTGTCGTCCGACGCGGACCTGGTGGAACTCGACAAGCTCGAGGAATACACGAAGTCGCTGCCGCAGTTCACGTTCGACTACTGCGTGTCCGACCCGGCGAGCAGCGCACCGAACAAGGGGTACGTGACCGGCCTGTTCGAGCCCGCCCACCTGAACGACGGCGACGTGGACGTGTACCTGTGCGGTCCCCCGCCGATGGTCGAGGCCGTCCGCGACCACCTGAAGTCGGAGGGCATCACACCGGCGAACTTCTACTTCGAGAAGTTCAACAACGCGGCGACACCGGGTGGATCGGCGGCGGCCGCAGCGCCGGAAGCAGAGGTGGCCGAACTGGTCGACGCCGCTCCCGTGTACGAGATCGGCGAGGAGCACCAGCCGCTGTCCGAGTCGGACGCGCAGTTCGACGCCCGCATGGCGCTCGAGCTGGGTGCGATGGAACTGACCATCGGCCGGATGACGCGGGAACAGCTGTCCGAGTACCGGATCCTCGCCGAGACCTCGTGCGAATCGATCGAGAACGACCACTTCACGGACGCGGGCGCGTTCACCGACACCAACGCCTCGTTCCATGAGTTCCTGTTCCGGTGCACCGCCAACGACGTACTGCTGGAGGCGTACAACCGCCTCGAGGTCACGCAGCTGATGACGAAGGTGCTCCGCACCGCGGACTGGGTGGACGAGCACATCCAGCACGACCACCTCGACATCGTCACCGCGTTCGAGAAGGGTGACCGGGCGGCTGCCCACGACCTGATCGTCAGCCACAGCGCGCACGCGAAGGCCACCATGTGCCGCGCCATCGAGAGGAGTGCCGTCGCATGAGTGGATTCGTCACGCCGCACCGGTTCGACGGCAAGGTCGTCGCCGTCACCGGCGCAGCGCAGGGCATCGGCCTGACGGTCGCGACCCGCCTTGCGGCCGAGGGCGCGTCGCTGATCCTCATCGACCGGGCCGAACTCGTCCACGACGTGGCGAAGGGGTTGCGGGAGAACGGCACCGAGGCACACAGCATCACCGCCGACCTGGAGCAGTTCGCCGACGCCGAGGCGGCGATCGACGAGGCGCGCCAGCAGCACGGCCGGCTCGACGTGCTGATCAACAACGTCGGCGGCACCATCTGGGCCAAGCCGTACGAGCACTACACCGCCGAGCAGATCCAGGCGGAGGTGCAGCGCTCACTCTTCCCGACGCTGTGGACGTGCCGCGCCGTTCTCCCCCACCTCATCGCGCAGCAGTCGGGCACCATCGTCAACGTGTCGTCGGTGGCCACCCGGGGCGTCAACCGCGTGCCGTATGCGGCGTCGAAGGGCGGAGTCAACGCGCTCACCGCGTCCCTCGCGCTCGAAGCGGCGCGGTACGGAATCCGTGTGGTGGCCACCGCCCCCGGGGGCACCGAGGCACCCGCGCGACGCGTTCCCCGCGGTCCCGGCGCGGACACCGATCAGGAAAAGGCCTGGTACCAGCAGATCGTCGACCAGACCGTCGACTCTTCGCTGATGAAGCGGTACGGCACGCTCGACGAGCAGGCCGCCGCGATCGTCTTCCTCGCCTCCGAAGAGGCCACCTACATCACCGGGACGGTACTGCCCGTCGCCGGCGGTGACCTGGGCTAGCACACCCCACCGAGCGGAGATCACCATGAATCCATCCACCCCCGACACCTGGGCGAGTCCGAGACACCGCAGCGCCGTCACCTGGATCGTCGCGATCGCCACGATCGCGATCATCTTCGACGGCTACGACCTCGTCGTGTACGGCACCATTCTCCCGACGTTGATGAACGATCCCGGCCAACTCGGCGAGATCTCCGCGCAGCAGGCCGGTGCGCTGGGCTCGTACGCCCTGATCGGCGTCATGGTGGGCGCACTCACCGCGGGCGCGATCGGCGACTACCTCGGCCGGCGGCGGATGATGCTCGTCAACATCGTGTGGTTCTCCATCGGTATGGGACTCGCCGCGATGTCCACCAGCGTCACCATGTTCGGTCTGCTGCGATTCTTCACCGGCATCGGGGTCGGGGGCCTCGTCGCGACCGCGGGCGCGATGGTGGCGGAATTCGCCCCTCCCGGCAAGCGGAACCTGTACAACGCCATCGTCTACAGCGGCGTCCCCGCAGGCGGAGTGCTCGCCTCCATCCTCGCGATCGTCCTGCGCGACACGATCGGGTGGCGCGGCCTCTTCTGGATCGGCGCCCTGCCCATCGTGATCCTGCTTCCGCTGGCACTCGTGAAACTGCCGGAATCACCGAAGTGGCTCGTCGCCCGCGGACGCGAGGACGAGGCCCGCCGTATCGCCGACCGCACCGGAATCCCGATGCCCGACGCCCAGGAGATCGCCGCGGAGCGGGCGTCGGTCGAGAAGGTCGGCTTCGCCGCACTCGCGACCCGCCATTATGCCTGGGGCACTGCGCTTCTCGGACTGATGAGCTTCTCCGGACTGCTGCTCACGTACGGGCTCAACACCTGGCTGCCGAAGATCATGGAGGACGCCGGTTTCAACGCGAAAGGCTCGCTGTCGTTCCTGCTCGTCCTCAACGGCGGCGCCATTCTCGGCGGTCTGATCGCGTCCAAGATCGCCGACGGCATCGGACCGCAACGCGTCGTCGCCACCACGTTCGGTCTCGCCGCGCTGGCCCTGATCCTGCTGACGCTCGGCTTCCCGCTTCCGGTGCTTCTCGCGTCCGTCGCCGTCGCCGGCGTCGGCACCATCGGCACCCAGGTGCTGATCTACGGATTCGTCTCCAACTACTACTCCACGTCCGCCCGCGGCGCCGGGGTGGCCTGGTGCGCCGGGTTCGGCCGGCTGGGCGGCATCTTCGGCCCGCTGATCGGCGGCGCCCTGATCAGCGCAGGCATCAGCAGCCAGGTGGCGTTCTACGTCTTCGCGGGCATCGCGGTACTCGGCGGGATCGTGACGTTCTTCGTTCCGCGCGCACGGGCCATCCGTCCCGAGGCGGCGACCGCCTACTCCACCGTCCAGGTGTCGTGACCGGTCAGCAACCGCTGCAGCGAACCGTCGTCGACGGGGTCCGTCTCCCGCGCGATCTCGTTCTGCAGGCGAACCATGTCGTCGTACGTGTCCCGCGCGACGCTGCGGAACACGCCGGTGACGGTGTGGGTGAGGTCCTGATCCGACAGCCTCGACAAGGCATACGCGTAGTCGGGGTCGTCGGTGTGGGCGTCGTGCACCACGATCTCGTCCCGGTCGACGTGGGTGGTCGCGGCGACCTTCAGGCCGAAACCCGATCGGATGACGCAGTATTCGCCTGATCCGCCGAACACGATCGGCTCCCCGTGGGTCAGCGGGATCAGGCGCTGCTCCGAACCGTCCTTACGCAGGACGTCGAAGGAGCCGTCGTTGAAGATCGGGCAGTCCTGGTAGATCTCCACGAACGACGTGCCGCGGTGGGCCGCCGCCTGCCGCAGCACCTCCGTCAGCCCCTTGCGGTCCGAGTCCATCGCGCGGGCCGCGAACGTCGCCTCGGCTCCCAACGCGAGGGACAGGGTGTTGAACGGGTGATCCACCGACCCCAGCGGCGTCGACTTGGTGACCTTCCCGACCTCCGACGTCGGAGAGTACTGCCCCTTGGTCAGCCCGTAGATCCTGTTGTTGAACAGCAGGATCGTCAGGTTGACGTTCCTGCGCAGGGCGTGGATGAGGTGGTTGCCACCGATCGACAACGCGTCGCCGTCGCCGGTCACCACCCACACCGACAGGTCGGGGCGCGTCACCGCCAGCCCGGTCGCGATGGCCGGGGCGCGGCCGTGGATCGAGTGCAGGCCGTAGGTGTCGAGGTAGTACGGGAACCGGCTCGAGCATCCGATGCCGGAGACGAACATCAGATTCTCGCGCCGAAGCCCCAACTCGGGCAGAAAACTTCGGATGGTCGCGAGAATGACGTAGTCACCGCACCCCGGACACCAGCGGACCTCCTGGTCCGACGTGAAGTCCTTGGCCTTCTGCGGTTCGTCGGTCCTGGGCACGTGCGCGGTGGCGCTCAATCCCAGATCCGCACCGACACGACTGATCATCCGGGTCACACCGATTCCTCCTGCCGGGGTCCGGTCGATCGATAGGTTGCCGACGCGAGCGCGTCGGAGGTCTTCGCGAGCTCGTGCTCCCGCAACGTTCCGGCCAGCGCGGAGTCGATCACCTCGTGCAGTTCGTCGCCGAGGAACGCGAGGCCCTGCACCTTCGTCACCGACTGCACGTCGACGAGGAACCTCGAACGCAGGATCATCGCGAGTTGCCCCAGATTCATCTCCGGGGCGACGACGGTCCCGTAACCGCGAAGTACCGCACCGAGATTCGCGGGGAGCGGGTTCAGGTTGCGCACGTGCACGTGGGCGACCTTCTTGCCCTCACGGCGGGCACGCCGGCACGCCTCACCGATGGGCCCGTACGAACTGCCCCACCCGACGAGCAGCAGGTCGGCCTTCCCCGAGGGGTCGTCGACGACGGCGTCGGGAACGGTGATTCCGTCGATCTTGGCCTGACGCAACCGGACCATCAGGTCGTGGTTGGCGGGGTCGTAGGAGATGTCGCCGCTGCCGTCGGCCTTCTCGAGACCGCCGATGCGGTGTTCGAGCCCGGGGGTTCCCGGTATCGCCATCGCCCGGGCGAGGGTCTCCCGGTCGCGGACGTACGGCTGAAATGCGCTGTCCTCGGATGGGGCCGTGGTGTGGCCGGGATCGATCGGGACCATCCGCGCGACGTCGGGGATCGCCCAGGGTTCGCTGCCGTTCGCGATGGCGCCGTCCGACAGCAACAGCACCGGGGTGCGGTACGTGAACGCGATCCGCGCCGCCTCGACGGCCGCGTCGAAACAGTCCGCGGGTGAGCACGGCGCGATCACGGCAACCGGTGATTCGCCGTTGCGTCCGTACATCGCCTGCAACAGGTCGGACTGCTCCGTCTTCGTCGGCAGCCCGGTCGACGGCCCGCCGCGCTGGACGTCGATGACGAGCAGCGGCACCTCCGTCATCACCGCCAGCCCGATCGCCTCGCTTTTGAGTGCCAGGCCGGGCCCGGACGTGCTCGTCACCCCGAGCGCACCCCCGATCGATGCGCCCAGCGCCGCGCCGATCCCGGCGATCTCGTCCTCCGCCTGGAACGTGGTGACACCGAGATTCCGGTGCCTGCTCAGCTCGTGCAGGATGTCCGACGCCGGGGTGATCGGATAGGTCCCGAGGAACACGTCCCGCGACGCCAGCCGGCCCGCCGTCACCACCCCGTAGGCCAGTGCGGTGTTTCCGGTGACCTGACGGTACGTCGCGGGCGGCAGCGTCGCCGCCGACACCTCGTAGGTGGTCGCGAAGCTCTCCGTCGTCTCCCCGTAGTTCCACCCGGCCTTGAACGCGAGCAGGTTGCCCTCCGCGATCTGCGGCTTCTCCGCGAACTTGACCTGCAGGAACCGCTCGATGCCGTGGGTGGGGCGGTTGTACATCCACGACAACAGCCCCAGCGCGAACATGTTCTTCGCCCGCTCGCCGTCCTTCCGGCTCAGCCCGGCGGGTTCCACCGCGCCCGCCGTCAGCGTCGACATCGCCACCGGATGCACCACGTAGTCCTCGAGGGAGTCGTCGTCGAGGGGGCTGGCCGCGTACCCGACCTTCGCGAGATTCCGCTTGGTGAACTCGTCCGTGTTCACGATGATCATGCCGCCGCGCGGGAGGTCCGCCACGTTCGCCTTCAACGCCGCCGGGTTCATCGCGACCAGGACGTCCGGGCGGTCCCCGGCCGTGAGAATGTCGTAGTCCGCGATCTGGATCTGGAACGACGACACACCGGGCAGGGTGCCCTGCGGCGCCCGGATCTCGGCGGGGAAGTTGGGCTGGGTGGCGAGGTCGTTTCCGAACGCCGCCGCCTCCGACGTGAACCGGTCACCGGTCAACTGCATACCGTCGCCCGAGTCCCCGGCAAAGCGGATCGCCACCCGCTCCAGCTTCGTGGAGTTCGCCTCCGTCATGAATGCACCGAATCCTTCGACTCGTGTTCGCTCTGACCAGCAGCTTCTAACCTCACCGTACAAGCGTTCCCAATTTTCGCCAGGAAGACGCCGAAATAGGACGCCGCGATACGGTGAGTGGTGTGAGTGACCCTGGGAAGATCGAGTTCGTCGGACGTTCCCGCGAGCTCGCCGACCTCGAGTCGGCCCTGCACGAGATGTACGGCAACGTGCCCGTCGTCGTGGTCGTCGAAGGAGTGCCGGGAATCGGCAAGACCACTCTGGTGGAACACTTCCTCGCCGCGCATCCCGACCTGCCCGCGTTCTCCGCGGTGTGCGCCCCGTGGGCGTCGAGCCGTCTTTTCGGAGTCGCCGAGCAACTGCTGGGTGCGGCCGTCACGTCGCCGGACCCCCTCGACGTCGCCCGTGAATTCGTCACGGCGGTGGGTCCGCGCGCCGGTGACTCGCCGTTCGTCGTCGTTGTCGACGACGCACACTGGGCAGACCTGGCGTCGCTGCAGTCGCTGACCTCCGCCGTACAGCTGCTGGGCCGCCCGGCCGTGATCGTCCTCGTCACGAATCCGGAGCCGCCCGACGGTGTTCGCGCGGACGTCCTCGACCTTCTCGAGCGGCACAGCCGCCATCGGATTCGCGTCCGCCCGCTCGACGTATCCGACGCTCGCGCCCTCGCGAGCAGCCTCGCGCACGTCGACCTTCCCACCCCGGTCGCGCACCAGCTGGTCCAGCACACGGCCGGGAACCCGCGGCACCTCACGCAACTCCTCCAGGAAGTCGATCCGGTCGCGTGGGGACACTGGCAGGCCGTGCTCCCGGTGCCGCACACGTTCGCGGCGAAAGTGCGGTCGCTGCTGTGCGAATCCTCACCGCAGTCCCGCGCGCTCGTCGAAGCGGCCGCAATACTGGCCGGGGATCCGAGGTTCGCCGACGCCGCCGCGCTCGCCGGCATCGAACACCCGGTGGAGGCGCTCGACGAACTGCACCGGGCCGGCCTCCTCACCGCCGGTGAGCACCGCGGCGTGACCGTGCTGACCTTTCCGTCGCCGCTCACCCGCGCCGCCGTCTACCGCAGCCTCGGGCCGATCCGATTGCGCGACCTGCACGATCACGCCGCGCGGATCGTCGAGGACGAGGGCAGGCGCCTGGACCATCGCGCCGCTGCCGCCCCGTTCGCCGATCCGGCACTCGCGGACGAACTCGACAGCTATTCCGCGAGCAGGGCGACGGTCGGGGCGTGGTCGGCGGTCGCGGACGCACTGATCAAATCGAGCCGCCTCACCGCGGACCGGGGAGAACGCGAGCACCGGTTGATTCGCGCCGTCGACGCCCTCCTCGGCACCGGAAATCTGTCCCAGGCACTGGCTTTCGCTCCGGAGATCGAAAGCTTCCCGGAGAGCCCGCTGCGCGATGCGGTGCTCGGCTACCTCGCGATCCAGCGGGGACGTCCCGCCGAGGCGGATGCGCTGCTCACCCAGTCCTGGACCGCCTGCGACCCGGAGACCGATCCGGCCACCGCGGCACTGATCTGCCAGCGGCGCGTCCTCGACTCGCTGGCTCGCTGGCACGGCCCGGACCTCGTCGAGTGGGGCCGCCGGGCAGTTGCTCTCGTCGATTCGGCCGATCCGTCGGCCGTCGAATCCGCGGCGATCATGGGGCTAGGACTCGCGGCCACCGGCCGGATCGCGGAGGCGCGGGCGGCCTACGACACGCTGTCCGCGAAGATCGCCCTCGGCGCCCAGTCCCAGCGCTTCGACATGGCCCGGGGCTGGCTCGACCTGGCACTGGACGATCCCGAATCGGCACGCCAGGAACTCGAGAGCGCCGTGCCGACGGCATTCCGGATGGGCTCCACCCGCATCTCGCTGTGGGCGCAAGCATGGCTGGCGCGAACACAATTCGCCCTCGGCGACTGGAACGGTGCCATCGCCACAGTCGACCGCGCCGCGCACCAACTCGAGGACGCCACGCTCGACCTCCTCCGGCCCCTCGTCCACTGGACCGGCGCGCAGACGCACGCGCTGCGTGGGAACTGGCCCGCGGCACACGAGCACCTCCGCCTCGCCGCCGCGAGTTCGCACGACTACCCGATGATGTTCATCCCGTCCTCCCTCGCACGCGCGCAGTGCGCGGAAGTGGAGGCCGACTACGCCGCCGTCATCAGGGCGCTGGAGCCGCTCACCCGTCTGGAACCTCGGGAGGGCGTCGACGAGCCCGGCTTCTGGCAGTGGCCCGACGTCTACGCGAACGCGCTCGTGATGGCCGGGCACGTCGACGACGCGGACGCCTTCCTCACCCCGCACGAGGAACGCGCCGCAGAGCGCGGGCACCGGTCCGCGATGGCGCGTCTCGGCTACGCCCGCGGTCGCATCGCCGGTGCGCGCGGCGACATCGACACCGCCAGGGATGTATTCGAGAATGCGCTGACACAGCTCGACACCCTGCCCCTCCCCTACGACCGCGCCCGGGTGAACTTCGCATACGGCCAGACTTTGCGCCGGGCAGGCAAACGACGCGAAGCAGACGCCGTCATGCAGGCCGCCCGGGAAGGGTATTCCGCGCTCGGCGCCACTTCCTACGTGCAGCGGTGCGACCGCGAACTGAAGGCCGGTGGCCTCAACGTCAAACGCAGCCGGTTCACGCTCGAGGAACTGACCCCGCAGGAACGGGCAGTGACCGAACTCGTCGCGGGCGGAGCCAGCAACAAGGAGGCGGCGGGCGAGCTGTTCCTGTCCGTCAAGACCGTGCAGTACCACCTGACCCGCGTCTACGCGAAGCTCGGCATCCGCTCACGCAGCGAACTCGCGGCGCAGTTCCGCGACCAGGAGTGACGCTCGGGGTGGGAGGAACCCACCCCGAGGGTGCCTGTTCGGGGCGCCGCCGTCAGGCCAGGCTGGATCTCGACCGATGCAGCCGACCCACCGGAGTACCGAGATGGATGACACGATCGACGCCGTACGAGCCGATCACGAACTGAAGACCAAACACCGCGCCATGTGGGCGCTCGGCGACTATCCCGCCGTGGCCACCGACATCATCGCGGACCTCGGTCCCGCCCTGGTCCGGGCGAGCCGGGTCAGGCCCGGCGACCGTGTCCTCGACGTCGCGGCCGGCTCCGGCAACGCCGCCATCCCCGCGGCGCTGTCCGGTGCGAGCGTCGTCGCCGGTGACCTCACCCCGGAACTGTTCGACGCCGGACGCCGCCGGGCCGCCGAACTCGGCGCCGAGGTCGAGTGGCGCGAAGCCGACGCCGAGGCCATGCCGTTCGCCGACAACGAATTCGACGTCGTGATGTCATGCGTCGGTGTCATGTTCGCCCCGCACCATCAGGCGAGCGCCGACGAACTCGTCCGCGTCTGCCGGCCGGGCGGGACGATCGGACTGCTCAGCTGGACCCCCGAGGGGTTCATCGGCCAAATGTTCGCGACCATGAAACCGTACGCACCCCCGCCCCCTCCCGGCGCGCAGCCGCCGCCGCTGTGGGGTCGCGAGGACCACGTCCGGGCGTTGTTCGGCCACCGGGTGACCGACGTCGTGGCAACCCGGTCCACCGTCCGCATCGATCAATTCCGGACGCCGGAAGACTTCCGCGACTACTTCAAGAGCAACTACGGTCCGACCATCGCGGTGTACCGGCACATCGCCGACGATCCCGCCCGGGTGGCCGCACTGGACCGCGAACTCGCCGATCTTGCACGGCGTTTCGACCACGGCACCGGCAGCACCGTCATGAACTGGGAGTACCTCCTGCTCACCGCGAGGAAGTGGTAGCGAGCTCGACCCGGTGCGGCAGCGGCAGTGGGTGATTCGGGTATTGCCGACTGGTGGCTTGTTCGCTAGAATCGAACAAAGTTTCGAATGACCTCGGGGGAGGCTGGTCGTGGGGGACACCGGCGACGTCGCCGCCACTATCCGGGCGGATCGCAAGGCACGTCGGTTGCCGCAGTCGGAGTGGGATCGCGGTATCGCGTCGCAGATCGGGTTGGCGCGCAGGGAATCCCCCAACCGTGGTGGCCGGCATCTCGGGTTCGCCCGGGCGATGGTGCACGAGATGCCGCACACCCTGGCCATGTTGCAGACCGGCAGGTTGAACGAATGGCGGGCCACGCTGCTCGTGCGGGAAACGGCGTGCCTGTCGGCCGAGGATCGAGGAACCATCGACCGCCGATTGTGTTCGGATCCATCGACTCTCGACGGGGTCGGTGACGCGGGCCTGATCGCCACCGGGGACAGCGGCGGTCGGACCCGCAATCAGCTGATGGTGGACTTGTTGTTCGAGCGTGGCACGGGGGCGTCGGTGGCCGGCGGTGTGCCGGTGGCCGTGGACTTGGTGCTGTCGGACGAGACGTTGCTGGCCGGTGGGCACGAGGCCGCGGAGTTGCCGGGATACGGGCCGGTGCCGGCGGGGATTGCGCGGCAACTGCTGGCCGATGCGGTGAGCACGGATACCGACGTGCTGTTGCAGCGGGTGTATTCCTGCCCGCGGTCGGGGGCGTTGACGGCGATGGAATCCCAGGCGCGCACGTTCCCGAAAGGGCTTGCCAAGCTGATCGATCTGCGTGATCGGACGTGCCGCACGCCCTGGTGTGACGCGCCGATCCGTCATCACGACCACATCCGCTCGCACGACGATTCGGGTCCGACGTCGGCGCACAACGGGGCCGGGCTGTGTGCAGCGTGCAACTACGCGAAGGAGGCGCCGGGGTGGGTGGCTCGCCCGGTCACCCGTCCGGGCGGCCGGCATCTGATCGATCTCGGCACCCCGACGGGCCACCACTACAACTCCACCGCGCCGCCATTGCCGGCCGCGGCACGACAGTCGGCGGTCGAGGCGGTCCCGATCGCACCGCCGCGTGCGTCATGAGGGTGGGGGTGCAGGTGGGGACTTGCCGAATCAGCTTCGTGAACGTCCGGCAAGTGCGACGCTGGATGTCATGGACAGCATCAACCCGATGGGTGATCGGTAATGGCCCGGCCGGTACGCGTCGTCGTGCTCGGCGCCGGTTCGTGGGGAACGACGGTGGCGGGTCTCGCCGCCCACAACACGCCGACCCTGCTGTGGGCGCGGAACTCGGACACCGCGGACGAGATCAACTCCGAGCACCGCAACTCCCGCTACCTCGGAGACCGCCCACTGCCCGATTCCATGAGGTCCACGGCCGACCTGGTGGAGGCCGCGCAGGAAGCCGACGTTCTGGTGGTGGGGGTCCCCTCGCACGCGGTCCGCAGCACGCTTGCCCAGATCACGAACGAGGTCCGGGCATGGGTGCCGGTGCTGTCGCTGGCGAAGGGACTCGAACCGGGAACCCGGTTGCGTCCCACCGAGGTGATCGCCGAATGCCTGCCCGGCCATCCGGTCGGACTTCTCGCGGGCCCCAACATTGCGCGGGAGATCGTCGACGGACTTGCTGCGGCGTCCGTCGTCGCCACACAGGACGTCCGCGTGGCGACGGCGTTGCAGCCGTTGTTCGCGTCCGCGGTGTTCCGGGTGTACCGGAACACCGATGTGCTGGGCTGCGAACTCGGCGGTGTGCTGAAGAACATCGTCGCCATCGCCTCGGGGATGGCCGACGGACTGGACGTCGGCGACAACACGCGCGCGATGGTCCTGGCGCGCGGGCTGGCGGAGATGACCCGGCTGGGTGAGGCGATGGGCGCGAACCCACGGACGTTCGCCGGGCTCACCGGGGTCGGCGACCTGATCGCCACGTGTATGAGCCCGAGTTCCCGCAACCGGCGGGTGGGCGAGTTCATCGCCCGCGGCATGACCGTCGAAGAGGCTGTCGCCAAGCTGGGGCAGGTGGCCGAGGGCGTCAAGACTGCCCCCACGGTGATGGAGTTGGCTCGCGATTACAACGTGGACATGCCCATCGCCGCGGAGGTCGAAGCTGTGGTCGCGGGGCGGCAGACGCCGGAAGGCGCCTACCGAGGCCTGCGGAAGGTCGCGGCCGGCGGAGAGCACGAGGTGGCGTGACCGCACGACTGCAACCGGCAGTAGCACTATCTAGAGGTTTCTAAGCAATCTCCTAGAAATCTGGGGCAGACTCCTGAGTGGAGGTACCTCAGCGAGCAGCGTCGTGCGGGGACGGATGCGTGAGAGAAGTCAGCGATGAGTTCACCGACCTCGGTTGGTCCCGGAGACTCGTCTGCGCACGCCTTCCCGCTGTCTCCCGCGCAGATGGGGATGTGGCTCGCTCAGCACGTCGATCCCACGGTTCCCGTGTCGGTCGCGCAATATGTCGACATCCGCGGTGAGCTGAATCGTGACGCCCTGAGTGCGGCGTGTGTGCGGGCGGCGGCCGAGTTCGAATCGTTCTTCCTGAGATTTTCCGAGGCCGACGGGGTGCCCGTGCAGTGGATGGACTCGAGTCTGAGTGCGACCGTGGGCTACGTCGACTTCCGCAGTGCGCCGGATCCCCCGGCGGCGGCTCACGGGTGGATGCGCACCGAGACCGCGGCGCCGATCGATGTCCTGCGTGACCGTTTGACGGTCTCGTTCCTTCTCCATGTCGGGACGAACCGCTATTTCTGGTATTCCCGCGCCCACCACATCGCCCTGGACGGTTACGGCTCCGTCACGATGGTCTATCGCATTGCCGCGCTCTACTCCGCCGCGGTGCGTGGAGTGCCGCCGCCCGCGAGCAGGGCGCTCGGTGTGCGACGCGTCCACGACTTGGAGATCGACTACGTCGGCTCCGCGCGCCGGGACGCCGACCGGGAGTACTGGACCGAGACGATGCGCGGCGTCACGCATGTGAGTTCGCTGGCGCACAGCTACGCACCCGCGGCCGCCGGTTCCCGGGACGTGGGCGGAACGTTGACCACCGAGATGGTCGACCGGCTGGAGAAATGCTCGGCGGCGCACGGGGTCAACCCTGCGACGCTCACGGTCTCCGCGGTCGCCGGCTATCTGGCGCGCACGACCGGTGAGGACGACGTCACGCTCAGCCTGCCGGTGTCGGCCCGGACGACGGCGGCGCTACTCCGGTCCGGCGGCATGGTGTCGAATGTGGTGCCGCTGCGGATCACGGGCGCGGGGACGGCGACCGTCGGCGATCTGGTGTCCCGCACGCGTCTCGCGATGTCCGGCGCACTGCGGCATCAGCGGTACCGGCACGAGGACATTCGCGCCGATCTGGGAGACACACTGACCGGGCCGCGACTGTTCGGCCCCGCCGTCAACATCATGTTGTTTCCGGAGGAGATCGAGCTCGGCTCGCTGACGGGCCACTTGCATGTGCTGTCTTCAGGTCCGATCGAGGACCTCCTCGTCAATCTCTACCGGTACGGCCCCCGAGGACAACTGCACCTCGACTTCAAGGCGAATCCGCAGCTGTATTCGCAGGAGGATCTGGACGGCCACCACACGCGATTCCTGCGGTACTTTCGGCAGCTCCTCGAAGCCGAAACCGCGCAGCCGATAGGCGATCTCCCCGTCCTCACCGACGACGAAACGGCTGCGCTGGTCCCCTCCTCCGGACCTTCCGACAGTGCGCCCGCCACGCTCGCCGACGTGTTCCACGCTGCTGCCGCCCGCGATCCGGACGCGACCGCCGTCGTCTGCTCCGGCGGTGAGATCGCCTACCGGGAACTCGACGAGCGGTCGGGCCGGATCGCGGCGACGCTGGCACGGCTCGGCGTCGGGCCCGGCGACGTCGTGGCGGCGGCGTTCCCACGGTCCGCCGACTACGTGTGCGCGGTCTGGTCAGTCGCGAAGACGGGGGCCGCGTTCCTGCCGGTCGATCCGAACTATCCGGTCACGCGGGTGCGGCACATGCTCGACGACTCCCGCCCGGCGATCGGGTTGACCTCCGCGGAGTACGCGCCGATATTGCCGGCGACGACCGAGTGGCTTCTGATCGAGGACGCGGACGGTTCCGCCGCACCCGAGTCACGAACACCGGCAACACGACTCGACGACGTCGCGTATCTCATCTACACGTCCGGATCGACCGGTGTACCCAAGGGCGTGGCGGTCACCCACCGCGGGATCGCCAACCTCGTCTCCGCACAACGAACGCACCTCGACCTCGACGGCTCAGCCCGGGTTCTGCACGTCGCGTCGCCGAGTTTCGACGCGTCGATCTTCGAGATGCTGATGGCCTTCGGTTCCGCCGCCACACTCGTTGTCGCCCCGCCCACGGTCTACGGCGGATTTCCTCTGGCGCAACTGATGACGGCCGAGGGCATCACCCACGCAGTGCTCACCCCGTCGGTGGCGGCATCAGTGGAGCCCGGCGAAGTCGGAGGTCTGCGAACCCTGGTCGTCGCCGGTGAGGCGTGCCCACCGGAGCTGTTGTCGCGGTGGACGTCCCGATGCCGGATGATCGACGCGTACGGCCCGGCGGAGACCACCGTGATGGCGACTGTCAGCGATCCCCTGTCCGGAGCCGGTCCGGTCACCATCGGCCGGCCGATCGACGGCGTGAGGGCGGTGGTCCTCGACCATCGGCTCCGCCCGGTCCCCGTCGGTGTGGCCGGCGAACTGTACGTCGCGGGGGCCGCCCTGGCCCGCGGGTATTTCCGCCGGGCCCGGCAGACGTCGGAACGGTTCGTCGCCGATCCGTACGGACCGCCGGGTACCCCCATGTACCGCACCGGCGACACGGTCCGGTGGACCCGCGGCCACGAACTCGAGTACCTCGGCCGCAGGGACGAGCAGGTGAACCTCCGCGGCGTGCGCGTCGAACCCGGGGAGATCGACGCCACGCTCCGTCGTCATCCGGCGGTTCGGTTCGTCGTCACCGTGATTCGCTCGCAGGTTACCGGCGATCAGCTCGTGTCGTACGTGGACACCGGCACCGAGGCGGTGACCGAGCGGGAGTTGCTGTCGTTCCTCACCGCCGCACTGCCCGCGCATCTCGTGCCTGCCGGCGTCGTCGTGCTCCCGCACCTTCCGCTGACCCCGTCCGGCAAGCTGGATCGCGCTGCGCTTCCCGAACCCCACGTCCGGCCGTCGACCAGGGTCGCTCCCGAGGACGATCGGGAGCGGACGCTCCACGGCATCTACGCCGAGATCCTCGGAACCTCCGATTTCGGGGTGGACGAGTCGTTCTTCGCACTCGGTGGCGACAGCATCATGGCGATCCAATTGGCGTCCCGAGCACGAAGTGCGGGAATCTCGTTCACCCCGCGCGATGTGTTCGAGCGGCGGACGATCGCCCGACTCTGCCAAGTCGCCGGAAGCGATGTCGACCGGCGCGGACCGTCCCTCGAGGAGCTCCCCGGTGGCGGGGTCGGCGAGATGCCGCTCACGCCGGCTGCCCGGTTCCTGTTCGACCGGGTCTCCGTCGTCGACCGGTACGCGCAGGCTGTGGCGGTGGAAGTGCCACGAGGTGTGAACGCGGAGAAACTGCACGCGGTGATCGGTGCCGTCGTCGACCGGCACGACGCGCTGCGGGCGCGCCTCGGGCGCCGCTCCGACGGGACGGCGTTCCTCACGGTGCGGCCGGCCGGCGGGTCGCTGCCGGAGAACACGATCACCCGGGTCGCGCTGCCCGCCGACGCCGACCCGGAGCAACGCACGCAGGACGAGCACGAGACCGCGGTCCGGAGGTTGAATCCGGTTGCGGGCGTGATGATGCAATGCGTCTGGCTCGATCCCGGATCGGACCGTGGAGGGCGACTGCTTCTCGTCGCGCATCACCTGGTGATCGACGGGGTGTCGTGGCGGATCCTGATCGGCGACCTCGCCGCGGCGTGGGCGCACCTCGAGGCGGGGGTGTCGCCCACCCTTCCACCGGTCGGCACGTCCCTGCGCCGGTGGTCGCACGGACTGGCCGAGCAGGCGCAGCGACCCGCGCGGACGTCGGAGCTGACCTTCTGGCGCGACGTGACCGGCGCCGAGGATCCGCCACTCGGCACCCGGCCGCTCGACGCTCGGCGTGACGTGAATTCGACGGTGGACCGGATTCACACGAGAACATCTGCAACGCACCCGTTGCTCACCGACCTTCCGGCCGCCTTCCGCTGCGAGGTCAACGACGCGTTGCTCACCGCCCTTGCCCTCGCTCTCGCGCTGTGGCAACGCCGCCGTGGACGCCCGGCCACGCCGCCGATGATCCGGCTCGAGGGTCACGGCCGCGAGGAGGCGGTGCTGCCCGGCGCCGATCTGTCCCGCACCGTCGGGTGGTTCACCAGTATCTTTCCGGTCCGTCTCGACCTGGAGGACCTCGACCTGGACGATGCGTTCGCGGGCGGCCGCTCCGCGGATACCGCGATCATGGTGGTCAAGGAGCAGTTGCGTGCGGTGCCCGACAAGGGCATCGGCTACGGACTGCTGCGGCGTCCGCGGGACGATCTCGGTCAGATCGCGTTCAACTACCTCGGACGGCTCGACAACGCTGGCTCGGAGCATGATTGGCGGCCCGTGCGGGACGGCGCCGCGGTGTTCTCGGCCGCCGAACCCTCGATGCCGGTCACCGCGCTGATCGACATCACCGCGTTCACCACCGACGGTATCCTCGACGCCACGTTCGCGTTCCCGACGGGTGCGATTGCGGCAGAAGACGTGCAGGCTCTGGCCGATCTGTGGGAGCAGGCGCTGGCAGCGCTCTGCGCGGTGGCGCGCTCTCCTCACACGCGTGGGCTCGCTCCGTCCGATCTGCCGCTCGTCGCCGTGGACCGCGAAGACATCGAGGGGTGGGAACGCGACCGTCCGGGTCTGCTCGACGTGTGGCCGCTGACGCCGTTGCAGTCGGGTTTACTGTTCCACGCGGAATTCGTAGTCGCGGATCCCGATCCGTATGCGATGCAGGTGATCCTGAGTCTGCGCGGCCCCCTCGACAGGGACCGACTCCGGTTCGCGTGCGGCGCCGTCCTCGCGGGGCACGCGAATCTGCGCACCGCGTTCGTGCGCGACGGTCGCGGCGCCCCGGTGCAACTCGTACTCGACGACGTGCCGGTGCGGTGGCGGCACATCGACCTCCCGGACAATCCCGAGGAAATCCTGCTCGACGACCGCACCGCCCGCTTCGACGTGTCGGCCCCACCGCTGATTCGGTTCACCCTGCTGACGCGGGGTCCGGACCGTGCCGAACTGGCGATCACCGCCCACCACATGGTGCTCGACGGCTGGTCGATGCCGTTGCTGGTACGCGAACTCTTCGGCGCCTATCGGCGCGGTGACGCCCGCACCGAGTCACCGGATGCGAGCCCGTACCGCGACTTCCTCGAGTGGCTGGCGAAGAGGGACACCGACGCCTCGGCGCGGGCGTGGGCGTCAGCACTCGACGGCATCACCGAGCCAGCGGCCGCGGCGGAGGACACCCGCACCACGTCCGAGTCGGTGCTGGAACTGAGCGAGGAGGACACCCTCACGCTGACGGCTCGCGCGACCGAACTGGGAGTCACGCTGAGCACCATCGTCCAGGCAGCCTGGGGAATCGTCCTCGGACAGGCAACCGGCCGCGACGACGTCGTGATCGGCGAGGCCGTCTCGGGCAGGCCCCCGGAACTCGCCGGCGTCGAGAGCGCCGTGGGATTGTTCGTCAACACCGTCCCCGTGCGGATTCCACTCGAGCCCGGCATCGACGTTTCCACGTTCCTCACCCGCTTGCAGGCCGAGCACGTTCGGCTACTCGAACATCACTGGCTGGGCCTCACCGACATCCAGCGAGCGGCCGGGGTGGCGCCGCTGTTCGACACGTTGGTCGCGTTCGAGTCGTACCCGATGGACCGCACCGCGCTGCCGGAGGCCGCGGACGGACTCACGCTGGACGGGGTTCGCGCACACGATGCCTCGCACTACGCCGTGACGCTCGCGGTGACGGCGCACCCGGCCCTGCGGCTGACGGCGAAGTGCCGGTCACAGCGGTACGACGCCGCGGCGCTGCTCACGCGGGTCGGCCGCGTGCTCGACGGCATCGGCCGGGATCCGCACGTCGCCGTCGGCGGCCTCGACCTTCTCGGCGCGGCGGAGCGGGAGCGGGTGCTGCGCACCTGGAACGCGACGGACGCACCGGTACCCACGGCCACATTGGTGGACCTGTTCGACGCGCAGGTCGAGCGCTCGCCCGGTGCCGTGGCGGTGGTGTTCGGCGCGGAACGGTTGACGTACGCCGAGTTCGACGCGCAGGCGAATCAATTGGCGCGGTATCTGGTAGCGAGGGGCGTCGGACCGGAAAGCGTCGTCGGGGTGGCGGTTCCCCGTTCGATCCGGCTTCTCGTCGCGCTGCACGCGGTGCTGAAGACCGGCGGCGCCTACTTGCCCGTGGATCCCGGGCACCCGCTCGGACGCACCGCTCTCGTACTCGACTCGGCCGCACCCGCACTGCTGCTCACCTCCGGGAATCACATTGCCCCGGCCGGGGTGACCGTCGTCGATCTCGACCTGCTCGACGTGTCCGGATACGACCCTGCGCCCGTGACCGATTCCGCGCGGCATTCACCGCTGCGCCCGGCGAATGCCGCGTACGTCATCTACACGTCCGGTTCCACGGGACGACCCAAGGGCGTCACGGTGACCCACGAGATGATGGTCAACCAGTTCCGCTGGGCGCAGACGCTGACGCCGCTCGACGGTACCGATGCGGTGCTGCACAAGACTCCGCTCACGTTCGACATCTCGGCGTGGGAATTGCTCTGGCCGTTGCATACCGGCGCACGGGTGGTGATCGCCGAACCCGGCGGTCACGCCGACCCCCGCTATCTGGCGCGGACCGTCGCGCAGCAGTCGATCACGACGCTCCATGTCGTCCCGTCGATGCTCGACGCCTTCCTGGAGCAGTGCGGGCCGCAGGTTCCCCCGGCTGTGCGTCGCGTGTATTCGGCGGGCGAGTCGCTGTCCGCGGCCACTGCGGCAACATTCGCGCAGCGCAGTGCCGCTGCGCTGTACAACTGGTACGGCCCGTGCGAGGCGGCGGTGGCGACGTCGGAGTCGTTCGACGGCAACGGGATCGGCGCGGCGGTCCCCCTCGGCCGTCCCGTCCACAACATACGTACGTACGTGCTCGACCGTCGGCTGCGACCGGTGCCGGCCGGGACGACGGGCGAGTTGTACCTTGCGGGTGCGTACCTGGCGCGCGGTTACACCGGACGCCCCGACCTGACCGCCGACCGCTTCGTCGCCGATCCGTTCGACGACCCGGGCAGTCGGATGTACCGCACCGGCGACCTGGTGCGGTGGAACGCAACCGGCCGGCTCGAGTACCTCGGGCGCACCGACTTCCAGATCAAGCTCCGCGGCCAGCGCATCGAACCCGGCGAGATCGAGGCGGCACTGACGTCGGATCCGGCGGTGAGGCACGCCGCGGTCGCCGTGCAGCGTTACCCCGATGCCGGAGATCGGCTGATCGCCTACGTCGTGGCCGCGGAGGGTGCACGGCCGGACGAGGCCCGGATCACCCAGCGACTCGCGACCCTGCTCCCGGCCTACATGATTCCGTCCGCCCTCGTCCCGCTTCCGGCGCTGCCCGTCACCACCAGCGGAAAGCTGGATCGCGCCGCCCTGCCGGAACCGGGGCCCGCGAGGTCACCGTCCGATCCGCCCGCCACCCCCGCCGAGGACGTGATCGCGTTCGTGTTCGCGGAGGTCACCGGGACCGCGTCCGTCGGGCGGGGCGACAACTTCTTCGCCGCCGGCGGGAACTCGCTGACCGCTGCGCAGGCCGTCGCCCGCATCGGAGCGGCGCTCGCAACCACCGTCGACCTCCGCGAATTGTTCGACCACCCCACGGTCGCGGACCTGTCGGCGTATCTTGCGGACTGCGGCCACGAGACCGCGCAGGCGCCCCTGGTCGCCCGCGCCCCGGCCGCCCACGTGCCGCTGTCGCTCGCCCAGCAACGCCTGTGGTTCCTGAACCGGCTCGACGGACGCTCGGCCACCGACAGCATTCCCGTCGTGCTCCGCCTCACCGGCACGCTCGACGAATCAGCCTTGTGTGCGGCGGTGGGTGACGTGATCGAACGCCACGAACCCCTGCGCACCGTCTACCCCGAGCACGACGGGATCCCGTGCCAGCACGTTCTCCCCGCGACCGCCGTGCCGCCGTGCACGGTGCGGGAGACCGCGGACCCGGCCGGCCGAGTGCGGGAACTGCTGTCGGCGGGATTCGACCTCACCGCCGAACCCCCGGTCCGCGCCGAACTTCTCGCGGTCGGCACCTGCGAGTGGGTGCTCGCCCTCGTCGTCCACCACATCAGCGCCGACGGGTTCTCGCTCGGGCCGCTCGCCCGGGACGTGATGGCGGCGTACCGCGCGCGGGCACAGGGTCACGCGCCGGTGTGGGCGCCACTGCCCGTCCGCTACGCCGACTACACCCTCTGGCAGCGTGAACTGCGGGACCGGCAACCGGGCCTGGCGTACTGGAGGCAGACCCTGTCCGGGATGCCCGAACTCCTCCCCCTGCCGTTCGACCGCGCCCGCCCGCCCGTCGCGACGCACCGCGGCGCCGATGTCGCGTTCACCCTCGACGCGCAGACGCACCGGCGGATTCGGGCACTCGCGCGCACCCACGACGCCACTCCGTTCATGGTCGTGCACACGGCGCTGGCCGTCCTCGCGGCCAGACTCGCAGGCACCTCGGACCTCGTTCTCGGCACTCCGATCGCGGGGCGCGGGCCGCGCGCGCTGGACGACCTCGTCGGGATGTTCGTCAACACACTGGTGTTGCGGACGAACCTCGCACTCCACGACACGTTCGCCGGCACTCTCACCCGGGTGCGGGACGTCGACCTCGGCGCCTACTCCCACTCGGACGTCTCGTTCGAGGAGATCGTGGAGGCGGTCGCACCCGAGCGGTCGCGCGGTCGCAATCCGCTGTTCCAGCTGGCGCTGGCCTATCACAACACCGCACCCGTCGTGATCGACCTGCCGGAGGTCTCCGCCGCCGTCGTCGAGATCGACACACACACCGCGAAATTCGACCTCCAGCTCACCGTCTCCGAATCGCTCGACGACGAGGGCGGCCCCGGACCCCTCTCGTGCGTCTTCACCTACGCCACCGACCTGTTCGACGAGACCACCGTCGCCGAGTTCGCGGACCGGTTCCGCAGGGTGCTCCACACCGCACTCGCACATCCGCGCGTCGTGGTCGGCGACATCGACCTCCGCACCGCCGAGGAGAAGTCGGCAAGGCACGCAGGTGCGCCGTCGTTGCCGCGGCGGACACTGCCCGACCTGTTGTCCGCGGCCGCCGAACGGAATCCGGAGGGTCCGGCGTTGACGGCCGACGGCCGGTCGATGACGTATCGCGAACTCGACGAAGCGTCGAACCGTCTCGCCCGCGCGCTGATGCGGCGCGGGGCGGGACCCGAGACGATCGTCGCTCTCGCCCTGCCGCGCTCTGCGCTGTCCGTCGTGTCCGTGTGGGCCGTCGCGAAGACCGGTGCCGCGTTCGTCCCCGTCGACCCGCACTACCCCGCCACGCGGATCGAGTACCTGCTCGACGACTCCGGCGCCGCGCTCGGACTGACCACCGCCCCGGACCGCACGGCCGTGCCGGACGGAACCGACTGGCTGCTGCTCGACGCCCCGGACTTCCGAACCGAATGTCGCGGTTACTCTCCGGCCCCGATCACCGATGCCGAACGCACGCGGCCGCTGGACCTGCGCCACCCGGCGTACGTGATCTACACGTCCGGTTCGACGGGAAAACCCAAGGGTGTGGCGGTGACCCACACCGGACTCGCCGATTTCACTGCGGAACAGCGGGACCGGTATGCGGTGACGGCGGCCTCCCGCACCCTGCACAGTTCGTCCCCCGGCTTCGACGGCGCGATCCTCGAGATTCTGCTCGCAATCGGTGCGAGCGCCTGCATGGTGCTCACACCTCCGACGGTGCAGGGCGACGATCCGCTCACGGACGTGCTGGCCGGGGAGCGGGTCAGCCACGTGTTCACCACGCCGACAGTGCTGGCGACGGTCGACCCCCGCGGCCTGCACGACCTTCGGGTGGTCGTGGTGGGCGGCGAACCGTGCCCGCCGGAACTCGTGAAAGTCTGGGCGCCGCACAGGCACGTGTCGCTGCTCAACGGATACGGCCCGACCGAGACGTCGGTGATGACCACCATCAGCGACCCGATGGTGGCCGATCGGCCGGTCACCATCGGCCACCCCGTCCGCGGCGCCGCGGTATTCCTGCTCGATGCGCGTCTGCACCCGGTTCCGACGGGAGTGGCCGGCGAACTCTACATCCGCGGTCCGGGCGTTGCGCGCGGCTACCATCGCAGGCCCGCGCTGACCGCCGCACGGTTCGTCGCCTGCCCGTCCGGCAGCGCCGGGGAACGGCTGTACCGGACGGGCGACGTGGGCCGGTGGCGCCGCGACGGGTCGATCGAGTACCTGTACCGCAACGACGCGCAGGTCGAACTGCGGGGTGTGCGAATCGAACTCGGTGAGATCGACGGGACTCTCCGCACGCATCCGGGGGTGCGGTTCGCGGCGACGGACGTGCGTGAACTCCGCGACGGTGTCGACGCACTCGTCTCGTACATCGTCCCGGAGCGGGACCAGACGGTCGATCCGGATCAGCTGATCCGTTATGCGTCGACGCGCCTGCCCGCACCGCTGGTACCCGCGATCGTGGTCGTCCTGGACGCGATGCCGCTCACCGTCAACGGGAAACTCGACCGCTCGGCGCTCCCCGACCCCGTGCCGGCGGCCACCGACTTCGAGGCCCCGCACACCCCCGCCGAGCGGGTGGTGGCGACGGTGTTCGCCGAGGTGCTCGGACTCGACCTCGTGGGACGCGACGCGAACTTCTTCGCCCTCGGTGGCACGTCGCTGTCCGCGACGCGCGCGGTGTCCCGGATCGGCGCCGCGCTGGCGACGTCGGTGCCGGTGCGCGCGGTGTTCGACTCCCCGACCGTCTCCGGACTCGCGGCGGCCGTCACCGAGCAGACCGACGGGGCGGCACACGTCGCCCTGACCGTGCGCCCGCGCCCACCCCGCGTCCCGCTGTCGCCTGCGCAGCAACGACTGTGGTTCCTCGCCCGCCTGGCGCCCGGCTCCCCCGAGTACAACATTCCGATGGCGCTGCGGCTCGACGGAACACTCGACGTCGCCGCCCTCGCCGCGGCCGTGGCCGATGTGGTGGGCCGGCACGAACCGCTGCGCACCCTGTACCCGGACAGTGACGGCGCCGCCTACCAGCAGTTGATCCCGGCGTCGCGGGCCACCCCGTCCCTCCGGCCGATACCCGTGGCCCGGGGCGACGTCGCCGCGCGGGTCGCGACGTTCGCGTCGCAGGGTTTCACCCTGGGCGCCGAACCACCGATCCGTGCCCGGCTGTTCGCCCTCGCCGCCGACGAGTGGGTGCTCGCCGTCATGGTCCATCACATCAGCGCGGACGGATTCTCGGTGCCGCTGCTCGTCCGCGATCTGATGACTGCCTACGAGGCACGGGTCGCGGGAGCGGCGCCGCGGTGGGCCGAACTGCCGGTCCAGTACACGGATTACACCCTGTGGCAGCACGAACTGCTGGGGGACCGCGACGATCCGCAGTCCGTCGCGGCGCGGGAACTGTCGTACTGGAAGGATGCGTTGTCCGGTGCGCCGGAGCAGTTGTCGCTGCCCACCGACCGGCCGCATCCGGCCATCGCGTCGCACCGCGGCGGCACCGTCGAATTCGCGCTCGACGATGCCCTGTACCGCGCGGTCGAGCACACCGCGTCGACGTGTGCCGTCACGCCGTTCATGGTGGTGCACGCCGTGTTCGCCGTGCTGCTCGCGAAGCTGAGCGGCTCCGCGGACATCGTGATCGGCACGCCCGTCGCGGGACGCGGGGATCAGGCACTCGACGAACTGGTGGGCATGTTCGTCAACAACCTGGTTCTGCGCACCGAGGTGCGTCCCGCGGAAGGCTTCGCGGACCTGCTCGGCCGGGTGCGGGAGGACGACCTGGACGCGTTCGCGCACTCGACCGTCCCGTTCGAGACCGTGGTCGAGGCGCTCGACCCCACCCGGTCACGCGCCCGCAATCCGCTGTTCCAGGTGGCCCTGGCGTTCCAGAACCTCGACCACACCCCGCTCACCCTGCCCGGACTGCGGGTCTCGGCGACGACGCCCCCCACCCGGTCGGCCCGATTCGACCTGCAACTCACCGTGACCGCCGATCCGGATCCGTCGACGGAACACCCCCGGCGGGCGGCCGTCTTCACCTACGCCACCGACCTGTTCGACCATCACACGGTCATGGAGATCGGCGAACGCTTTCTCCGGACGCTGAGCGAGGCCGTCGCGCAACCGCATCGCGCTGTCGGCGACCTCGCCCTGGTCGATCCGGACCCGGATGTCCCCGCTTCGGCGCCGTCCTCCGCTCAGACCCTCGTCGATCTGTTCGAGCGGCACGTCGACATGACACCGGACGCCGACGCGGTCGTCGCGGGTGACCGCGTGCTCACCTACGGTGAACTCGACCGGCAGGTCAATCGACTCGCCCGCCACCTGATCGGCGCAGGCGCGGGCCCGGAGTCTCTGGTGGGATTGGCGATTCGCCGCTCCGTCGACCTCCTCGTCGGAATGTATGCCGTCGCGAAGGCGGGCGCGGCGTACGTGCCGATCGATCCCGACCAGCCCGCGCAGCGCAACGCCCAGATCATCCGGGCCTCGGACACGCGGATCGTCCTTACCACCGAACGCGATCGGTTCGACCTCGCCGATGTCCTGCCCGCGGAGACGCTGCTCGTCGTCGTCGACCGGGTCGACCTGTCGGGGTTCGATCCGTCGCCGGTCTCCGACGTCGACCGGACTGCTCCCCTGCGGGCACAGAACCCCGCGTATGTGATCCACACGTCGGGATCGACGGGCACCCCCAAGGGCGTCGTCGTGACCCATGCGGCCGTCGTGAGCTTCCTGACCTGGCGGCAGGACACGGACCCGCTCGGCGCGGGTGACACGGTGATGCTCAAGTTGCAGTACACGTTCGACGCGTCCGTTCGCGAATTCTGGTGGCCGCTGATCGCCGGTGCGCGGCTGGTGATCGCCCGACCCGACGGCCACCGCGACCCTCGGCATCTCGCCGATCTGATCGAACGGCACCGGGTGACCGCCGGGTACTTCCTTCCGCTGATGCTGGCCGAGATCCTCGCGATCCCCGACGCGGATCTCACGTCGCTGCGGCAGGTGTCCTGCGGCGGCGAGGTTCTGCCGCCGGGTACCGCCCACAGTTTTCACGCCCGGTGCCCGGGCACGGTCCTCTACAACGAGTACGGTCCGACCGAGACGGCCGTCGCCGTGACCCGCACCGTCGTCGGAGCGGTAGACGCGACCGTCCCGATCGGCGTGCCGCAGCGCGATGTCGGTGCGCTCGTGCTGGATTCGCGGCTGCATCCGGTGCCTGCCGGAGTTCCCGGTGAGCTCTACCTCTCGGGAGCGCAGTTGGCCCGCGGCTATCTCGGGCAGCCGGGGACGACGGCCTCCCGCTTCCCGGCGAATCCCTGGGGACCGCCCGGCACCCGGATGTACCGGACGGGCGACGTGGTGCGCCGGCGCAGGGACGGCACGCTCGACTACCTCGGCCGGCGGGACCTTCAGGTGAAGATCCGCGGTCAGCGCGTCGAACTGGAGGAGATCGAGACGGCATTGCGGCGCAACACCGCCGTCGCGCACTCAGCGGCGGCCGTCTATGACTCCCCTGCCACGGGTTTTCGGCTGGTCGGCTACGTCGTGCCACGTCCGGGCGGAGACGTGGACACTCGTGCCGTGTCGGCGGAACTGGCGCAACGACTGCCCCGGTACATGGTGCCCAACCAGATCGTGGTGCTGGGCGCACTGCCGTCGACGCCCCACGGCAAGCTGGATCGGCGCGCGCTCCCCGATCCGGGTGTGCCCCGGGCGCAGCGGTTCCGCCCGCCGACGACCCGCACCGAGAAACTGGTCACGGCGGTGTACGCGGACGTGCTCGGCACCGGCCTGGTGGGGCTGGACGACAACTTCTTCGAGCTGGGCGGCAACTCGTTGTCCGCGACCAGGGCCGCGTCGCGGCTGCACGCCACGACGAACGTCGAGGTCCGCCTCGACTGGTTCTTCACCGACGCGACCGCGGAGAGCATCGCCGCGCGGATCTCGTCGAGTTTCGCTGCTGCCTCCGACACCTCCGCCGCTCTCGAGGTGCTGCTGCCGCTGCGGCCGGACGGCGAGCGGGAGCCACTGTTCTGCATCCATCCGGCCGTCGGGCTGGCCTGGTGCTATTCGGGATTGAGTGCGTATCTTCGCCCCGACCGCGCGGTCTGGGGTGTGCAATCGCCCGCCGTGACTGCCGGCGGCGAGCGGTTCACGACGATCACCGAGCGCGCCGCACGCTACGTTCAGGAGATCCGGCGCGTGCAGCCGCGGGGGCCGTACCACCTGCTCGGATACTCGGCAGGCGGCGTGATCGCGCACGCGATGGCGGTCGAGTTGCGGTCGTGCGGCGAGGAGGTCGGTGTGCTCGCGATGATCGACAGCTACGCCTCGGCGGAACGGGACACCCCGGTACCGACGCTGCCGGAACTGCTCGCGGAATTCGACGGCGCGGCGGCCGAGCAGCTGGGTCCGGAGCAGCTGGCCCGGTTGTACGAGGACTACGTCGACGTCGTCGACGCCGCCGCGGACTTCGTGCCGGAACGCTTCGACGGCAGCCTGCTGTTCTTCGGCGCGGCCGGTCCCCCCGCAGCGTGCGCGACGTGGCGGCCGTGGATCGGCGGGGAGGTGTTCGCGCACACCATCGACCGTCCGCATGCGCAGATGACCGACCCGGAGGCGCTGGCCGTCATCGGACCGATCCTCGCCGGCTACCTCGACGGCGCCTCAGCCGCCGACGGGACGGAGAATCCACCAGCCACCCAGCGCGAGACAGCCCAGCGTGACGAGTAGGGACAATCCCACCCACACGATGCCGGGAACCCGGGTGAGCCGCGCCAGCTGGTCCGCGTCCGAGTGCGGTGCCGCGCCTCGGGAGCGTTGACGCTGCAGTTCCAGGACCGGCCGCGGGGCGGCCACGAGCATGAACAGCGTGATCAGATAGGCCGCCCCGACCTGCTGGTCCTGCGTGCCGAACCAGACGAGCCCGAACAGCAGCGCCCCGACCACCGTGAGGGAGAACAATCCGTAGAGGTTCCGGACGAGGATCAGCATGGCCGCGAGTGCCACGACACCGATCCACAGCACCGCGACCGCGTGCTGGGTGCCCAGCACCCAGGCCGCGCCGAGCCCCAGGAGGGCGGGACCCACGTAGCCGGCGAACGTCATGAGGACCACGCCGAGTCCGGTCGGCTTACCGGACGAGATGGCGACACCCGACGTGTCCGAGTGCAGCCGCACCCCCTTCAGCGTGCGGCCGAACAGCAGGGCGACCACCAGATGCGCGCCCTCGTGCACGATGGTCACCACGTTGCGGGTGATTCGCCAGGCGTGCGGTTCGAGAACGAGTATCACCGCCACCACGGCCGTGATCTGAACGATCCAGGGAGCCGGCGCGGGGCTGACGGCGCTCACGCGCTCCCACAACGAGTGCATTCCATTCATCGGCGCCGAGTGTACGGCGACCGGCCGATCACTCCCTGCGCGCCAGCTGTGGGATCAATCCGCCCGCGAGCACGTCGTCGACCTGACGCGGAGACAGCCGATGTCGCACCGGGATCTCCACGTCACGGGTCGAGTCGAACAGGGTCAGACGAGGGCCGGACCGAATGGCCTCCCGGACCCCGTCGAGGATCAGCACGTCGTCCTGCCGGATCGTGTCGTAATCGTCCGGGTTCTCGAATTCGAGCGCGAGCACACCGAAGTTGGCGAGGTTCTGCCAGTGGATACGGGCGAACGAGGTCGCGATCACCGCGTGCAACCCGAGGTACCGCGGGGTGATCGCGGCGTGCTCGCGCGAGGACCCCTGCCCGTAGTTGTCGCCGCCGACGATGAAATGTCCGGTGGTCTTCGCCGTCTCCTCCGCGCGCGCCGGATAGGTCTCGTCGACCTGGGTGAACGTGAACCGGGACAGCTTGGGAATGTTGGAACGGAACGGCAGGGCCCGCGCCCCGGCCGGCGAGATCTCGTTGGTGGAGATGTTGTCACCGACCTTCAGAAGTACCGGAGCCTCGATCCGGTCGGGCAGCGGCGGAAACTCGGGCAGGGACGAGATGTTGGGCCCCTTCACGAGTTCGACGTGCCGCGCCTCCTCCTCCGGCAGCGGAGCCACCAGCATGGCGGTGTTGACGGTGGCCGTCTCCGGAAGCGTGAGCTCGGGGTACGGCATCCCCACGTGCTCCGCCCAGTCCCGTGGATCGGTGATCACGCCGGTGAGAGCCGACGCGGCCGCCGTTTCAGGTGAACACAGCCACACGGAGTCCTCCCGGGTGCCCGAGCGCCCCGGGAAATTGCGGGGCATCGTCCGGAGCGAATTCCGGCCGGTCGCCGGCGCCTGGCCCATCCCGATACAGCCCATGCACCCGGATTGATGAATTCGGGCGCCGGCCACGACGAGTTCGAGCGTGGCACCCATCCGGGTCAGGTCCGCCAGGATCTCCCGCGAACTCGGATTGACGTCGAAGCTCACGCTCGGGTCGGTCTGTCTCCCCGAGACCATGGCCGCAACGATCGCGAAGTCGCGCAGCCCGGGATTGGCGGACGACCCGATCACCACCTGGCTGACGTCCGCACCGGCGACCTCCCGGACGGGCACCACGTTTCCCGGCGACGACGGTGTCGCGATCAGCGGTTCGATCGTCGACAGGTCGAGGTGTTCGTGCACGTCGTACTCCGCGCCCGCGTCGGCGAGCAGTTCCACGAAGTCGTCCTCCCTGCCCTCGGCGCGCAGGAATTCGCGGACGGCGTCGTCGGCGGGAAAGATGGACGTGGTGGCGCCCAGTTCGGCGCCCATGTTCGCGATCACATGACGATCCATCGCCGTCAACGTCGCGAGTCCTTCACCGTGGTATTCGATGATTCTGTCGAGCCCGCCCTTGACCCCGTGGCGGCGGAGCATCTCGAGGATGACGTCCTTCGCCGAACTCCAGTCGGGAAGCCTGCCGGTCAGCTCCACTCCCCAGATCCGGGGCATCCGCAGGTGCAGGGGCTGACCCGCGATCGCCAGGGCGACCTCCAGCCCACCGACACCGATGGCCAGCATGCCCAGCGACCCCGCTGCCGGGGTGTGCGAGTCGGAACCGACCATGGTCTTGCCGGGAACACCGAAGCGCTGCATGTGGGTGGGGTGCGACACGCCGTTGCCCGGCTTCGAGAACCACAGCCCGTACCGCAGCGCGGCGGTGCGGAGGAACTCGTGGTCCTCGGCGTTCTTCTCGTCGGTCTGCAGCAGATTGTGGTCGACGTATTGCGCACTCAACTCGGTCTTGATGCGGTCGAGGTGGAGCGCCTCGAGTTCCTGCATTACCAGGGTTCCGGTGGCGTCCTGGGTGAGGGTCTGGTCGATCCGGATCGAGATCTCCTCCCCCGGTTCCATCCGGCCGTCGAGGAGGTGCGCACCGATGACCTTGCGGGCGACAGTGTCCGACATCGCTGATCCCTTCGTCGTACCTCCAGGATGCGCCGGAGCCACCGCGAGGGCCAGCGCCCGGAACACGTCCAGGCACTCGACAGGAGAATCTTCGGCTCTCTACGACAATCGGTAGAGAGCGCTAGATTTTGCTAGTCGTGCTGCGCGCGCAGATACTTCCCGAAGTGCGGAACGGTGAATCCGATCGACCCGCGCTCGGCCGAGTAGATCAACCCCTTCTTGATCAGCCCGTCCCGCGCCGGTGACAGCGACGCGGGCTTGCGGCCGAGTTCGGACGCGATCGCCGCCGTCGAGACCGGGCCGTCGTCCCCGGAGAGATCGGCCATCGCGCGCATGTACTCCCGCTCGGCCGGTGTCGCCCGCTCGTATCGCGAACCGAAGAACCCGACCGCCAGTTCCTCCTCCGCGGTCGGCTCGGCTACCCGCACGTCCTCCTCCGTGATGGGGCTCGCCGCGGCCACGTCCCACGTCGCCTTGCCGTACGCCTGGACGAAGTAGGGGTAGCCGTCGGCCGCGGCGTACAACGCGTCGAGTGCCTCGTCCGTGAACTTCACGTCCTCGCGTTCGGCGGGCGCGATCAGCGCCCGGTCCGCGGACACCCGGTCCAGCCGGTCGATGCGGTGGTAGCTGAACAACCGTTCCGAGTAGCTCTTGGACGCCGACAGCACCGCGGGCAGGTGCGGCAGTCCGGCACCGACCACGATCAGCGGGGCCGCGTCCTGGCTGAGTTCGTGGCAGGCCCCGCACACGGCGGAGACGTCCGCGGCGCCGAGGTCCTGCATCTCGTCGATGAACAGCGCGATCCCGACGCCGACGTCGCGGGCCAGGGACGACGCGTCGAGCAGCAGTTCCACCAGGTCGATCTCGATGTCCCCGGAATCGGCGCGCCCCTTCACCGCGGGCGCGTCGATCCCCGGCTGCCACCGCTCCCGCATGCCCTTGTCTGCCGTCGCGCGCAGGGCGAACGACTTCAGGACGCCGAGGAACTCCTCCACCCGGTCGGGGTCGCGGTGCGAGCCGGCGATCTCCCGAATCGCCATGTGCAACGCCGAGGACAGCGGCCGCCGCAGATCCTGATCCGGGCGGGCCTCGATCTTCCCGGTTCCCCACCGCCGCGAGATGGCCGCCGACCGCAGGTGGTTCAGCAGGACCGTCTTCCCGACCCCGCGCAGACCCGTCAGCATCACACTGCGCTCCGGACGGCCGCGCGCGATCCGCTCGAGCACCACGTCGAACGCGTCGAGCTGCCTCGTTCGTCCCGCGAGCTCCGGAGGGCGTTGGCCTGCGCCGGGGGCGTACGGGTTACGGACAGGGTCCATGGCCACGAAGGTAACAACCTCTGTTGCCGAATCTGCGCTCATCTAGCGCGTGTCCTAGATCCCGCTATGAAGTCCCGCCGGGAGGCCCGGGGTGGGTGCTTCCGCACCCTTCGGTGCCTATCGACGATCGCGCGTTCGACCGAGGCTGGATGCAGCCGCAGGAACAGGGAGAACACCATGATCGAATTGGACGCCAGAGCCGAGTTGGAACGACTCGCGCCGTACGCAGCGGCGGGCGACGAAGACGCCGTCGAAGAGGTTCTCCGGATTGCGCACCCGCTCGTGCACCGCTACTGCACGACCCGGCTCGAATCGGTGGATCACCCGCACACGACCGCCGACGACGTCACCCAGGACGTGTGCCTCGCGTTGATGAGCGCCCTGCGGACGTACCGGAACCAGGGAAAATCGTTGCTGTCGTTCATCTTCGGCATCGCCGCGCACAAGGTGTCCGACGCGCGGCGACGCGCCACCCGGCTGTCCGTACCGCAGACCGCGCGCGCCGCCGCCGCGCATCACGTGGTGGACGTCGAGGACGGCCCCGAGCATCACGTCCTGCGCGACGAACTGCGCGGCGAGATGGGACTGCTCGTCGAGACCCTCCCGGTCCGGCACCAGCAGATCCTCTTCATGCGCGTCATCGTGGGAATGTCAGCCGAACAGACCGCACGAGTCCTGGACACCACACCGGGCGCCGTCCGCGTTGCGCAGCACCGGGCGCTGAACCACCTGAGGGCACGGATCGGGCACGGACCGGCCCGCTGAGGGTTCCCGTTCCACCGTTGCCATTCGCCGGGCCGAATGGTCCGATGGAGTCATGAGCGCAGCCGACACCGTCCTGCTCGCGATCGGAACGAAGAAGGGCCTGTGGCTTGCCACCAGCCGCGACCGCGCCACCTGGTCGCTGTCGGGCCCGCACTTCCTGATGAACGAGATTCCGAGTATCGGGATCGACACGCGCGGTGGGCGCACCCGCATCCTGGTCGGGGTCCGGTCCGAACACTGGGGTCCGACCGTCGCGCACTCCGACGACCTGGGTGCCACCTGGACGGAACCGGACCACGGCGCCATCCGCTTCGCCGACGGCGACGGCGCCGCACTCGAGCGGGTGTGGCAGATCCGCCCCGACACGGACGACCGGCCTGGTGTCGTGTGGGCGGGGTGTGAGCCCATCTCGGTGTGGCGGTCGGTCGACGGCGGGGAGCATTTCGACCTCGAACGCGGACTGTGGGACCATCCGCACCGGCCGGAGTGGGGAGCCGGATACGGCGGCGCCGCAGCGCATTCCGTCGTCCCGCATCCACGGGACGAGAACACCGTGCACGTCGCGATGAGCACCGGAGGCGTGTACCGCACTACAGACGGGGGCGCGTCCTGGGAGCCGCGCAACACCGGGATCACGGCCTACTTCCTGCCCGACCCGAACCCGGAGTTCGGCCAGTGCGTCCACAAGATCGCCCGCGACGGCGTCGTCCCCGACCGGCTGTACGCCCAGAATCACCACGGGGTCTACCGCTCCGACGACAGCGGCGACACGTGGAAGTCGATCGCGGACGGGCTGCCGACGGACTTCGGGTTCGTGATGCTCACCCACCCCCGCCGCGAGGGAACGGTGTGGGTGGTACCGATCAAGGCGGACGGTGAACGCATCCCGCCGGACGGCCGGCTGGCCGTCTACCGGAGCGGGGACGCCGGGAACAGCTGGACGCGCCTCGACAGCGGGCTGCCGGACCGCGACTACAACGTGGTGCTCCGCGATGCCGCCGCGGTGGACACCGCCGACCCGGTCGGCGTGTATTTCGGCACACGCGGCGGCGAGGTCTACGGAAGCGCCGACGAGGGCGCAACGTTCGAGACGGTCGCGGCGCACCTGCCCGACGTGTTGTGTGTGCGGGCCGCGGTGATCGAATCATGAGCGGGGGCGTCACCGTTCGGGTTCCGCGGGCTCTGGCGTCGATCGTCGGCGGGGAGCGCTCCGTGCACGTGCCCCTCGACACCGCCTCGACGGTGTCCCACGTGCTCGACGTCCTCGCGGGAGAGTTCCCGGTCCTCGGCCGCCGGATCCGGGACGAGACCGGCGCCCTGCGGCGGTACGTCAACGTCTACGTGGACGGCGAGGACGTGCGGCTCCTCGGCGGCGTCGGCACCGCGGTGGCCCCCGGGCAGGAACTGCAGATCCTGCAGTCCGTCGCCGGTGGGTGAGCCCGCTAGTCGGCCAGGTGCATCGCCACTGCCCGGGTGGGGGCGCCGTCGCCGCCCTCGAGGGAGATCGGCAGCAGGCTGACGAGCGGATCCGGGAAATCGATCCGGTCGAGCCGGCACAGGTTCTCGCCGATCACGCCGCCGGCGTCGGCGATCAGATGGTGAACCGGATATCCGCCATCGGCGTCCTCGCCCGGTGTCTCGTCGACGCTCGGGGCGTCCAGGCAGAACGTCCGCACTCCCCGGTCGAGCAGCAGTGCGCACACCGAGGGGTCGAGGAACGGATGCGTGTAATAGGCCTCCGTTCCGTAGAACCGAGACCATCCGGTATGGAACACGGCGATGTCACCCGGCCGGACGTCGTCCGCGCGGGACCCGATCACGTCCGGGGTAATCCGCTGCCGCGCACCGAGCCCGCGCACGTCGAACACGACGCCGCGACCGACGAACAGCTCCGGTGCCAGCCGGTCGATCGTCACCGCACCCGCCTTCAGGTGCGCCGGGGCGTCGACGTGTGTCCCGGACTGCGAACCGATCCGGACGTCCAGGACGTTGTAGCCGTCGCGTTCGAGAGTGCAGTGCCTGATCAGGGCGGGCACCGGGTCGCCGGGATACACCTGCATCCCCGGCCCGATCGTGTGCGACAGATCCACGATTCTTCGAACTTGTGCCATCGGACGATTGTGACCGGCCTCGGCGTCACCCGTACCGCGATATGCTCGATCACGAGCGAAGAGGTGGTGGCATGACCGATTTCGACCCGCTCGCCACCCAGCGTGAGTCGGTGTCTGCGACCTTCACGGCCGAGCTGTCCGCGGTCGGGCTGGAGGACGCCAAAGAGATCGGGCACGGTGGGTTCGGGGTCGTATACCGGTGCGCGCAACCGGAACTCGACCGGACGGTGGCAGTCAAGGTCCTCACCGCGGCGCTCGACCCCGAGAACCTCGAACGCTTCCTGCGGGAGCAGCGCGCCATGGGCCGGCTGAGCGGCCACCCGCACATCGTCAACATCATGCAGGTCGGCACCACCGACACCGGCAGGCCGTACATCGTGATGCAGTACCACCCCCACGATTCGCTGGACGCGCAGATCCGGCGGCGCGGGCCCATTCCCTGGAGCGACGCCCTGCGGGTCGGGGTGAAACTCGCGGGTGCACTCGAAACGGCGCACCGGGTCGGTATCCTCCACCGGGACGTCAAACCGGGAAACATCCTGCTCACGGAGTACGGCGAACCACAGCTCACCGATTTCGGGATCGCCCGGATGTCGGGGGCGTTCGAGACGACGGCGGGCACCGTCACCGGGTCCCCCGCGTTCACCGCGCCGGAGGTGCTGTCGGGACGGACCCCGACCGCCGCGTCCGACGTGTACAGCCTGGGCGCGACCCTGTTCAGCGCGATCACCGGGCACGCCGCGTTCGAACGGCACAACGGCGAGGAGGTGATCGCGCAGTTCCTGCGCATCACCACCCAGCCCGTCCCGGACCTGCGCAGCGAGGGATTCCCGGAGGACCTCAGCGCCGTGATCCAGCGGGCGATGGCCGGGAAACCGGACGATCGCCCCGCGTCCGCCGCCGCCTTCGGGGACGAACTGCGCGAGGTCGAACGCCACCACGGCCTGGCAGTGGACGAGATGGCGATGCCCGTCGACCCCGGTGTCCATCACAGCGAGGACACCTCGCACGGCACGGTCTCGACCGTCTCCGGGCCGTTCCGGACCTCCACGACGGGACGGGCGAAGTATTCGTCGACGCCGCCGCCCGCTCCGGCCACCCGGTTCCGGCCGCCCGCCGCGACCCGGCAACTCGTGGAACGGGACCGGCTGATCGACCTGCTGCGGGCCGGCCGCCGTCGCCTGCTGACCGTGATCCACGGTCCCACCGGATTCGGCAAGAGCACCCTCGCCACCCAGTGGCGGAACGTCCTCGCCGACGAGGGTGTCGCGGTCGCGTGGCTGACCGTCGACAGCGACGACGACAACGTGGTCTGGTTCGTCGCCCACCTCATCGAGGCGATCCGGCGCGTGCGCCCCAACCTGGCGAAGGAACTCGGCCAGGTCCTCGAGGAGCACGACGACGAGGCCGAACGGTACGTGCTCACCTCTCTCGTCAACCAGATCCACGAGAGCGGCGAACGGATCGCCCTGATCATCGACGACTGGCAGCGGGTGTCCGAGCCCGCGACGATCGCCGCCCTGGAATTCCTCCTCGACAACGGGTGCCACCACCTGCAGGTCGTGGTGACGAGCCGGACCAGGGCCGGGTTGCCGATGAGCCGGATGCGGGTCAAGGACGAACTCGTCGAAATCGACTATTCGGAACTGCGTTTCGACGATTCCGAAGCCCGGTCGTTCCTCGTCGACCTCGGCGGGCTGCCCCTCGACAGCGAGGACGTCACCGAACTCCGCGACTCGACGGACGGCTGGGTGGCGGCACTGCAACTGGCGTCGCTGTCGCTGCGCGGACGGGCCGACCCGTCGGAGCTGATCGCCGGACTGTCCGGGCGCCACCACGCGATCGGCGAATTCCTCGCCGAGAACGTCCTCGACACCCTCGAACCCGAGATGCTCGACTTCCTGCTCGCCACCTCGATCACCGAACGCACGTGCGGCAGTCTCGCGGGCGCCCTCGCGGGCACCGCCCGCGGGCAGGCGATGCTCGAGGCAGCCGAGGACCGGGACCTGTTCCTGCGCCACATCGACGACGAGCGAACGTGGTTCCGCTACCACACCCTGTTCGCCGAGTTCCTGCGCCGCAGGCTCGAACGCGATCAGCCCGACCGCGTCCGGGAACTGCACCGCGCCGCGTCCCGCTGGTTCTGCGACCACAGCCTGCTCCGCGAGGCCGTCGAGCACGCCCTCGCCGGCGGCGAAGAGCACCGCGCCGTGGAACTCGTCGAGGCCGACGGGCTGTTGCTGCTCGAGCAGTCGCAGTCGGCGACGCTGTCCGCGGTGGTCGACATGCTGCCGCCGGGTCTCGTCGCCGCGAGCGCCCGGCTGCAGGTCACGACCGCGTGGGCGAACGCGATGTCGCACCGGATGTCGACGGCCGAACGGGCACTCGAACGGGCTGAATGGGCACTCGAGCAAACCGAAATCCGCGACGCCGCCGCCCTGCGCGCCGAGGTCGGCGCTGTCCGCGCCGTGATCGAACTCCGCGCCGACCGGATCGAGCGCATCGACGACCTCGTCGCCGACGTGCTCGCGCAGCCGGAGTCTCTGCACCCGTGGGTGGTGTGCGCCGCATTCAACGTCACCACGTTCGCCGCGGTGTACCGCTTCGACTTCGCGGAAGTCCGCCGGATCCAGGAGGTCGCGCGACCCTTCTACGAGCGGAACAAGGGACCGCACAACGTCGTTCACGGCCAGAGCTATCTGGGTGTCGCATCGTGTGAGCAACTCGACATCGACGATGCCGTGGACCGTTTCCGGCGCGCCCGCCGAGCCGGCCGGAAACTGGGCGGGCCGCGAGCGCCGTCCGCTCGGCTCGCGGGATCACTGCTCGGTGAGGTGCTCTACGAACGCGGGGACATCGAGGAAGCCGAGCGACTCCTCGACGACGGATACACCCTGGCGATCGAAACCGGCGGTGTCGATTTCAAGGTCGCCCGCTTCGTCACCGGGGCGCACGTCAAGGCGCTGCGCGGCGACCGGGAGGAAGCGAGAAAACGCCTGCACACCGGACTCGAAGTGGCCGAGACCTACTCCCTCGCCCGCCTTCGGGCCCGCGTCGAGAACGAACGCCGACGGCTCGGCATCACCCCGCATCCGACCCTCGGTGCACCCGATCCGGTCCGGTTCGAGAAGCGGCGGCGCCCGGTCGAGGGTATCGACGAGATAGTCGCGCAGGTCGAGGAGGCCACCGCGGTTCGGATGCTGCTCGCCACCGGATCGCCCGCGAATATCGAGTCGGCGTACGCCTGGGCGCAGGAGTGGACCGACCGGCTGGCAGGTACGGGCCGCAACCGGGCCCACCTGCTGGCGGAGCGGCTGCGGGTGGCCTGCCTCGCCGCGGCGGGCCGCGAAGACGAGGCGAAGCAGGCACTCGCATCCATCGCCTCGATCTGCGCGGCGCGGGGACTGCTCCGGATACTTCCCGACGGCGGGCCCTCCGTCGTCGCCCTGATCGCCGATCTCCGCGCGGATCAACTGGCCGGCGAGTGGCCCGCCGGCCGGCCGACGGTCCCCTCCGACTTTCTGGAGGAGCTGCAGAACTCGACGTCTCCGTACACCATGTGACCGGCGGTCAGGACGGGGTGGGCGCCTCCTCCAGGATCAGTCCCGCGGCGCGCAGGTCCTGCCAGAATTCGGCCGGGATCGGGTGTTCGAGCCAGGCCGCGTTCTGCCGCAACTGGTCGCAGTTCCGGGCGCCCAGCAGAAGCTCCCGCACCGCCGGATGCGCGGCCGCGAACTGAATCGACGCGGCCGCCAACGGAACCCCGTGGCGCGCGCAGAACTTCTCGATGTCGCGAACCCGGCTCAGCACATCTTCCGGCGCCGGCTGGTAGTTGAACTTCGCTCCGGGCACCGCGCCGGTGGCCAGGACACCCGAGTTGAACACACCGCCGAGCACGATCGCGACGTCGCGCTCCACCGCGAGCGGCAGCAGGTCCGTCACCGGATCCTGCTCGAGCAGTGTGTATCTCCCCGCGAGGAGGACGCAGTCGAGATCGACGCGTTCGAGGGCAGTGACGCAGACGTCGGCCTCGTTGACCCCGATACCGATCGCCCGGACCACACCCTCGTCCCGCAACCGGATCAGCGCGGGAAACGCGCCCTCGAGCGCCTCCGCGAACCGCGCGGGCTGGGCGTCGCCGTGCGTGTACCGGTCGACGTCGTGCACGTAGAGGATGTCGAACCTGTCCTGGCACATGCGCTGCAGACTGTCCTCCACCTGCCGCAGCACCGCGTCGTACGAGTAGTCGAAGTCCGCCCGGAACGGCGGTGTGTCCACCCAGATTCCGGTGTCGAACGACCCACGGGGCGCGGGTGTCAGCGTGCGCCCGACCTTCGTGGACAGCACGTAGTCGCCGCGGTCCCTCGTCAGCAGTGCATGGCCGACCCGGTGCTCGGACAGCCCGTGCCCGTACATGGGCGCGGTGTCGAACGACCGCACACCCATGTCCCAGGCCTCGGCGATCTGCGCCGGGCGTCCGCCTCGGCGATCGGCCGGAAGATGTTGCCGATCGGCGCACCGCCGTAGCCGAGCAGGGTCACGTCGAAGCCGGCGCGCCCGAACGTCCGAATGTCGTTCACCTTCACGGTTTCTCGCCTCCGTCACCGAGGAACAGGGTGCCCGGGTCGCGCAGCACCGCGTCCATCTCCCGAAGGCACACGAGCTTGATCGCCGAGACGACGAGCTCCGAATAGAACTGGTCGTGGAACCACTTGTCGCCGCTGTACGCCACGACGAGCCCGCCCTCGCCCACGGCACTGCCACCCCATTTGGTCCACCCCTGCTGGTAGAGGTACGGGTGCAACTGCTGCACGGCGTGCGACGGCAGCCCGGTGGTCCAGCTGATCCGCGCCTTCGACTCGGCGATCGCATCGTACGGCCCGCGCCAGTCCTTCTTCTCACCCCAGCTGCGGCGGTAGACGACGGGCAACTCCACATCGGCGGACGGTGCGACGCCCGGCCGGAGCACGACGAGGTGCCCTGCAGATCCGTGGGAGAGGTTCTCGATCGACGGCAGGGCGAGTTCGACGGCTTCCCTGGCGACGGACTCGGTCAGTCCGGAAAAATTGGTCATGCGGTCATCCTTCCCCACGGATCAGGTCGACGGCCTTCTCGGCGATCATCACCGTGGGCGCCTGCGTGTTGGAACTGACGATCCGCGGCATGACGGACGAGTCGACCACCCGCAGCCCCTCGATGCCCTGCACCTTCAGTTCCGGTGAGACCACGGCCTCGTCGCCGACGCCCATCGCGCACGTGCCGACCGGGTGGTACGAGGTACGACCGTATGCGCGGACGAATTTCACGTAGTCGTCCTTGGTGTTCACCGACAGTCCGCCGGCGAGGTGCTCGGCCTTGATGTGCCGGGCCATCGACGACTGCGCCATGATCTCGCGGCTCTGCCGCAGCCCCTCGATGCTCGACTCGAGGTCGAAGTCGGTGGCGAGGAAGTTCGGGTCGATCAGCGGCGCGGCGGTGGGATCGTTCGACCTGATCTTCACCGAACCGCGGCTCTCCGGCCGCAGCGCGTACGAGTTCAGGGTGCAGCCGTAGCCGGGACGGACCGCCGCCACACCGGCCTCGACGCCGGCGGCGGGCAGGAAGTGGAACTGCAGGTCCGGGATCGACTCCCCCGCGTGCCCGAAACTGAATCCGCCTGCCTCGACGACCGTCGACGCCAGCGGGCCCCGCCGGAAGGCGGCGTACTCGAGACCCGCCTTGGCCGTGGCGGGACGGATCAGGTTCAACCGGTCGAGACTCTGGTATTCGCGGAGTTCGTAGATGACGTCGAGGTCGCAGTGGTCGTGCAGGTTCCGGCCGACCCCGGGAAGTGCATGGGCCACCTCGACGTTCGCGTCCCGGAGGTCGTCGGGATGACCGATTCCCGACAACTGCAGGATCTTGGGCGATCCGAACGCGCCCGCGGCGACGAGCACCTCGCGCGACGCGCGGAACGTCTCCACGCCGTGCGGGGTGAGCACCTCGATCCCGGTGGCGCGTCCGCCGTCGAGCAGCACCCGCGACACGGCGACGTTCTCCCGCACCGTCAGGTTGGGCCGCTTCCTGGCGGGTGCGAGGTAGGCGCCCGCGGCGCTGCACCGGCGGGCGTTCTTGGTGGTCGTCTGGTAGAGGCCGACACCGTGCTGGCGATCGCCGTTGAAGTCGCCGTTGAAGGGCAGCCCGAATTCCTGCCCCGCCTGGACGAACGACTTCGACAGCGGATGGGGGTTGATCGGGTCGGAGACCCCGAGTGGGCCGTCGGTCCCGTGGTACGGCGCCGACAGCCGTTCGTTGTCCTCGGACCGGAGGAAGTACTTCTGGATCTCGTCGAACGACCATCCCGCGCAGCCGTACTTCAGCGCCCACTCGTCGTAGTCCTCGTGCGCGCCGCGGGTGAACACCTGGGCGTTGATCGACCCGCCACCGCCGATGACCTTGCCCTGCGCGAGGGGAATGACCCGGTCGTTGCAGTGCTTCTGCGGGACACTCGAGAATCCCCAGTCGTATTTGCTCGCAGTGAGTTTCGCGAAGCCCGCGGGCACGTGGATGAACGGATGGCGGTCGTTGCCGCCCGCCTCGAGCAGGAGAACTCGGACGTTCGGGTCCTCGGTCAGCCGTCCGGCCAGCACGCAGCCGGCGGTGCCGCCGCCCGCGATGACATAGTCGTAGGTGGCGCTCATCGGGTGCCTCCGGTCCAGTTCGGGAACACGCGCGTGCGCGGTCCGGTGCGGATCTGAATGGTCTTGACGTCGGTGAATTCGTCGAATCCGGCCTGCCCCATCTCGCGGCCGAACCCGCTCTGCTTCATTCCGCCGGCGGGCAGTTGCGGGGCGCCGTCGATGGTGGTGTTCACCCATACCCGGCCGCTCCGCATCTCCTTCGCCACCCGCAGCGCCTTGTCGATGTTCTTGGTCCAGATCGACCCGGCCAGACCGTATTCCGTGGCGTTGGCGAGCCGGATGGCGTGGTCGACGTCGCTGAAGCGGGTGACGGTGAGGACGGGACCGAAGATCTCCTCCTGGAAGGCGGCGGACTCTGCGGCCACGCCGTCGAGGATCGTCGGGGCGACGAAATGCCCTCTCCCCCAGTTCTCTCCCTCGAGCCGGGCGCCGCCGGTGAGGACGGTCGCGCCGTCCCGCCGCGCCGCGTCGATGTGCCCGAGTACCTTCTCGAGGTGACCGGCGTCGATCATCGGGCCCAGCTCGCTCGCCTCGTCGAGCGGCCCGCCCACGGTGATGCGGCCCGCGGCCTCGACGAGGCGCGCGACGAACGCGTCCGCGATCGAATCCTGGACCAGGAGCCGGGCCCCCGACACGCAGCACTCGCCCTGATTGAAGAACACACCGAACAGGACGCCGTCGAGTGCGTCGTCGAGGTCGGCGTCGTCGAACACGACGCTGGCCGCCTTGCCGCCCAGTTCCATCGACAGCCGCTTGACGCTGCCCGCCGACGCCTCGACGATCCGCTTGCCGGTCTCCGTGCTCCCGGTGAACGACAGGATGTCGACCAGGCTGCTCTCCGCGAGGGGTGCACCGACCACCGAACCGGCACCGGTGACCACGTTGACCACCCCGTCGGGGACCCCGGCCTCGGTGAGCAACCGGGCCAGCTCGACGGCGGTGCCGGATGTAACCTCGGCGGGCTTGACCACCGCCGTGCAGCCCGCGCCGAGTGCGAACGGCAGCTTCTGCGCGAGCAGCAGCAGCGGGAAGTTCCACGGGATGATCATGCCGACCACACCGGCGGGTTCGCGGACCACCATCGCGGTGCAATTCTCGCCGAGCGCGGTGTGGGCCTCGCCGTGCATCGTCATGGCCAGCGCGGCGGCGTACTCGAACAGTTCGATGCTCGCCCCGACGTCGCCGCGGGCCAGGGTGATCGGCTTGCCGGACTCTTCCGCGTCGATCCGGGCGAGACGTTCCTCGTCCCGGCGCATCAGCCCGGCGCAGCGCAGCAGTGCCCGGCCCCGGTCCATCGCGGTCCATCGCGGCCATTCGCCCTCGTCGAAGGCCTCCCGCGCGACCGCGATGGCGTCGACGGCGTCGGCGCGGGTGCCCGCGGTGAACGTGGCGACCACGCGTCCGTCGGCCGGGCCGACCCGCTCGACGACGGTGTCCGACGGGGGCACACTGCGCCCGCCGATGAAGTGTCCATAGCTACGGATCTGTGTTGCTTCGATTGTCGACATGTGTGGCAGTTCCTCGTCAGTGTTCGTGGATCAGGACACCACGCAGGTTGAGGCCCGCGTGCATGTCCACGTATGCGTCGTTCACCTGGTCCAGCGTGTAGCGCCGGGTGACCAGTTCGTCCAGTTTCAGCCGCCCCGACTTGTAGTAGTCCAGCAGCGCCGGGATGTCCCGGGTGGGGTTGCAGTTGCCGAACAGGACCCCGCGCAGATGCTTCGCGTAGACCACCAGTTCGAGTGGGCTGATCGGGATTCCGGGTTCGTTCTGGCCGATCGACACGACCGCGACAGTGCCCTCCTTGCGGACGGCCCGGAAGGCGTCGGCGATCAGCTGTCCGTCGACCACCCCGACGGTGACGACGGCGCTGTCGGCGCCCTGACCGTTGGTCACCGAGCGGACGAACGGCATCGCCTCGTCGATCGACGCGTACGCGTGAGTGGCCCCGAGTTCGAGGGCGCGTTCCCGTTTGAACGCGACCGGGTCGACGGCGACGACGTGTGCGGCACCCGCGTGGTGGGCGCCCTGCACGGCGTTGATGCCCACACCGCCGACCCCGACCACCATCGTCGTGTCGCGGGGGCGGACGCCCGCGCCGTTCACGGCCGAGCCCCAGCCGGTCGCGACCCCGCACGACACCAGGCAGGCCACGTCGAACGGGATGTCCTCGTCGATCTTCACGGCCTGCGCCTGGGACGTGACGAGGTAGTTCGCGAACGTCCCGAGGCGTTGCATGGCGCCGATCGGCCGCCCCGACCGCGTGGCGAACCGCGCCGTTCCGTCGAGCATGAAACCAGCCTCCATACCGGCCCCCGTATCGCAGATATATTGCATCCCCTGCGCGCACCAGGCGCAAGTTCCGCAGGCGGGGAGGTAGGCGGTGGCGACGTGATCACCGACGGCGAGCCGGGTGACCCCGGGACCGACCGCGTCGATCACACCGGCGCCCTCGTGACCGCCGACCAGCGGCAGCGTGTTGGGGATGTCACCGGTGACGAGGTGATCGTCGGAGTGGCACAACCCGGACGCCATCACCTTGATCCGCACCTCCCCGGGACCGGGCTCGGCGAGGATCAGATCGTCGACCTCCCACTTGCCGCCCACGTCGGAAATCACCGCACCGCGTGCCGTCGTACTCATCGTTCTCCTTCGAATCTCACACTGACACAGAGTCTTACTTGATGATCGAGAGCCGGCTGCGGTCGAGTGTCACGGCGACCGCGACGATGACGACCACGCCGTACACGATCTGCTGGAAGCTGGGGTCGATGCCGGCCACCGAGCCGCCCACCCGGAGGACGGTGACCACCAGGGCGCCGACGAGCACCCGCCACGCGCCGCCGATTCCACCTGTGATGGCGCAACCGCCGACCAGCACCGCCGCGATCGCGGGCAGCAGCAGTGAATCCGCGAGTTGCGGTGCGGCGCTCTGCTGCTGGGCCGACAACACGATACCCGCGGCTCCCGCGAAGAAGCCGGACAGGGCGAAGGCTCCGACCCGGACGACCCGGGTCCGGACGCCGCTCATCATTGCCGCCGTCTCCCCCAGCCCGACGAGGTGGAAGACGTTGCCCCGCGGTGAGAACCGCATCGCGCAGAACACAGCGGCCACCGCAGCCACACCCGCCCACACTGCCATCGGGAGCCCGAGGGCGGTCCACGAACTGAGCCAGAAGATCGCGTCGTAGCCTTCGCTGATGTAGATGGTGGTCGACCCCGAGGCGACGAGCGCGACCGCACCCCAGAACCCCAGCGCCCCCAGCGAGACCACGAACGACGGGACCTGCCCGAACACGATCAGCAGGCCGGTCAGCGCACCGATCAGGGTGAGCGCCACCAGGGTGACGACGACGGCGAGCGGACCGAGCGACCCGATCGCCGTCGCCAGGATCACCGTGGCGAGCGACGCGAGCGCCGCCACCGACAGGTCGATGCCCCCGGTCAAGATGACGAACATCTGGCCCAGCCCGAGCAGCAGGATCGGGACCGCCTGCGCCGAAACCACCGCGAGGGCGTTCATCGACAGGAAGTTCGGTTCGGCGAGCGCGACGAGGAGGACGAGCGCGACCAGCACGACCGACGGTCCGGCCAGGCGCAACCGGTCCCGCGTCGCCCGGGGCACCGCGGCCGCCGCACCCCCGGGTGCGCGCGTCTCGGTCGTGGGCCTCTCGGTGGAAGTTCTTGTTGCCACGGCGATCACATCATCTTCTCGAGGAGTTGGAGTTTGCTGGGCGGATTTCCGGGCGGCGAATCGAATGCGGCGGTGATCTCGCCGTCCCGCATCACGATCACGCGGTGGCCGAGGCCGATCGCCTCGTCCAGGGTGTCGGCGAGCACCAGAATCGCTACTCCCCGCTCGGACAGGTCGCGGAACAGGGCGTACAGGTCTTCCTTCGCGCCGATGTCGAGACCGCGGGTGGGGTGGTCGAGCACCAGCACTTTCAGGCCGTCGCCCAGGATCCATTTGGCGACCACGGCCTTCTGCTGGTTGCCGCCCGACAGTCGCGCGATGTCGGCGTCGGGGTCGGCCGGCCGGATGCCGAGTTTGTCGATCCAGGTGCGCGCGGTCTCCTGCACCCGGGCGCCGGACGAGATCCGGCCACCACCGGCCTTCACCGGATGCACGGTCGCGATGTTCTGCGCGACGGTAGCTCCCGCGATCATGCCCTCGACGCGACGCTCGGCGGGAACGTACGCGACACCGGACCGCACGGCGTCCGCGGGCGATCGGGGCGCCGAACGCTGCCCGTCGATCTCGACGGTTCCGGAATCGATGGGCACGGCACCGAACACGGCGCGGGCCACCTCCTCGCGGCCGGAGTCGACCACCCCCACCACCGAGACGATCTCGCCGGCGTGGACGTCGAGCGAGACGTCCCTCGCCTTGCCGCCACACGTGAGGTTGCGGACCGACAGCGTCGGCATGCCGGTGCGGGAGACAGCGCGCTTGCGCTCCGACGAGTAGATCTCCTCGGCTGCGCCCTTCCCGATCATGAGCTGATACAGCTCGGATTCTGTTGCCGCCGAGGAGATCCGTTCGCCGACCACCTTGCCGTCGCGCAGCACGTACACGCGGTCGGAGAAGCGGAGCACCTCGTCGAGACGGTGGGAGACGAAGATGACGGAACCGCGCTCCTTGAGGGCGGTGACCCGGCGGTGGAGCACCTCGACGTCCTCGGGTTCGAGCACCGACGTCGGCTCGTCGAGGATGAGCAGCGGCGGGTGTTCCACCTGCCTGCCGCCGACGGCCCGCGCCACCTCCACCATCTGACGCTGCGCGAAACCGAGCGTTTCGGTGAGTGCACCCGGGTCGACCGTCGACTCCACCACCGACAGCATGTCCTGGGCGCGGGCCCGGATCCGGCGCCGGCGGAGGAAACCGGCAGGGGCGGTGCCGCCCTCGTGTCCGAGGATCAGGTTCTGGGCGACGGTGAGGTTCGGCAGCAGCGACTGCTCCTGGTGCACCACCCCGACGCCGTGGCCGGCGGCGTCGGACGGGCTCGAGAAGCTCACCTCGCGCCCGCCGAGCAGCATCGAGCCGCCGTCCTGCCGGTGCACTCCGGCGAGGATCTTGAGCAGCGTGGACTTGCCGGCGCCGTTCTCGCCGATCAGCCCCACGACCTCGTTCGGAGCGACGGACAGGCTCACGTCGTCGAGCACGGTGTTGGGTCCGAATTTCTTCGTGACGTTGCGGAGTTCCAGGAGAGATGTCATTTCACGACCCTCAGTCGACTGCGGGCGGGCCACCCGGTGGCGATCACCGCGACCACGATGATGAGTCCCTGCGCGCCCTGCTGGAGGTACGGGCTGGCGCCCGAGAGGAGAAGCCCGTTGCCGAGGACGACGAGGAGCAGCACACCCACCAGGGAGTGCAGGGGTCCACCGCGACCGCCGGACAGCAGGGTGCCGCCGACGACCACCGCGGACAGGGTGAGGAACAGGCTTCCCGATCCGACGCTCACGTCGCCGACACCGAGCCGGATGGTGGCCAGCACTCCCCCGAGCCCGGACAGCAGTCCGGCCACGGCGAACAGGATGATCTTGGTGCGCCCGACCGGGACACCCGCCAGTCGGCTGGTCGCTTCGTCGCCGCCGATCGCGTAGGTGTGCATGCCGAGCCGGGTTCCCTTGCACAGCAGCACTGTCACGGCCACGGCGGCGAGCGCGAACACCACGACGACCGGAAGTCCGAACCAGTGCCCGCCTGCCCAGGCGCCGAGCGACGGGTCCGTGAGCTGAGGGGTGGTGGTGCCGAACAGCACGGTGGCGACACCGAGCCCGACGAACCAGGTACCCAGTGTGACGAGGAAGGACGGCACCCGGGCGACGACGTGCAGCACGCCGTTGACCACTCCGAAGACCAGACCGACCCCCAGCGCGATCAGAACCGCGAGGAGTCCGAGGTCGTTGCCGTTGACGCTGTTCGCTGCGAGCAGAACGAAGGTCAGCCCGCTGGCCGCCATCACGCCCTCGATCGACAGGTCCACGCCACCCACCAGGACCACCAGGGTCGCGCCCATCGCGAGGACCACGGGAATCGCGGCCTGCTCGACGATCGCTGCCGCGTTGCTCGCCGTCGCGAATCCGGGAGCCAGCGCGGCGAACACGGCGCACAGTCCCAGCAGGGCGGCGAGGGGGCCGGCGGTGGAGAGCACCCGGCGCACGCCGGGTCCGGTGCCGCGCACGGGCGGGCGAGGTTCGGCGGAGGTCGTCACCTCCCCGGTCACTTCTGTCGTCGACATGGTCACTCCTTCGGAAGTTCGGTGGTATGCGGGGGGTTACCGGGCGACGGGGCCGGTGATGCGGGAGAAGGGATCCTGGACGGATCGCACGATCTCCTCGTCACTCGGCACGGTGCGGAACCGGTCGACGTTGCTCGCGGTGATCAGCGACTGGTCGACGTAGAATTCGCGGTTCTCGCGGGGCAGCGACTCGACGTCGATTGCGCCGGTCATGGCCTGGTAGCAGATGGCGAGTCCCATCGCGCCGTTGAAATAGGGGTCGGTCGTATACGTGGAGAGCAGTTCGCCGTCGGCGATGGCGCCCAGTCCTTCCGGGGTGGCGTCCGCGGCGCTGGCGATCTTGATCTCCCCCGCGCGGCCCGCCTCACGCACCGCCTGTAGAGCGCCGAGTGCCATCGAATCCGTTGCGGCCCAGATGCCGTTCACCTGATCGCCGTATTTGTTGAGCAGGGTCTGCGTGGTGGTGTACGCCTTGTTGCGGTCGAAGTCGGCGGGCTGGTCATCGAGCAGGGTGACGCCGGACTGTCCGGCCATCGCCTGCTGGAAGCCCTGGAACCGGGTCTGGCTGATGTCGTTGGCGAGCAATCCCTGCAGCGCGATCACGCCGCCGGTGCCGCCGAGCGAATCGACGAGGGCCTTGCCCGTGTCGGCTCCCTGCTGCACGCCGTCGTAGGAGACGTAGGACGCCCACCCGTTCCCGACGTCCCAGGGATGCAGGTCCGCGGGCTTGCTCCACTGGGTGACCGCGCATCCGCCGCTGTTCTGCACGGCACGCACGATCGCGGGGGTGTCGGCGCTCGTGTTGGGGTTGATGTTGAGCAGGACGGTCTTTCCCGCGGCGAGCACCGACTGCAGTTGCGACAGCGCGTTCTGCGAGTCGCCGCCGTAGACGATCACCTTCAGTTCGATCCCCAGCGATTCGGCGTACGCGCGGCTGCCCTGCACCCATGCGGCCTCGTACGGGTTGGTCAGCGACCGGACCTCGGAGACCATCACCATCTCGCCCCGGTCGACGGCGGCCCCGTCCCGCTCGACCCGTTCCGATCCCGCCGAGCAGGCGACGGCGGAACTCGCCATCACGGAGACCGCAACGGCTACGCCGACGGCCCGGGCCGCCGCCCTGACCGATCGTCGCGTCGGTGTCATCGTTCGACCGAGCCTGTGCCGGCGGCGCCCTTCAGCACTGCCCGGCTGATGATGAGCCGCTGCATTTCGCTGGTGCCTTCGTAGATTTTCGTGATGCGGGCGTCGCGGTAGAGGCGTTCCACCTCGTACCCGCGGATGAAGCCGTTGCCGCCGAACACCTGGACGGCCGCGTCGGCGTGGCGCACGCATCCCTCGGACGCGTACAGCTTCGCCATCGAGCAGAGCGTCTCGGCGTCCGCTGCTCCCGTGTCGAGGGCCCGCGCCGCCTCGACCGACAGTGCGGTGCCGGCCCGCAGTTCGGTGGCGACCGTGGCGAGGGAGAACGAGATGCCCTGGTTGGCGGAGATCGGCTTGCCGAACTGGCTGCGGTCGAGCGACTGCCGGGTTGCGGCGTCCAGTGCGGCGCGACTGATGCCGAGACTCAGTCCCGAGATCCCGAGACGGCCCTTGGCCAGCACCTTCATCATGTAGCCGAACGCCTTGCCTTCCTCGCCGAGGAGGGCGTCGGACGGCAGCCGGACCGAGTCGAACACCAGTCCGCCGACCTGGGAGGCCCGCTGCCCCATCTTGTGTTCGTGGTAGGCCCGGCTGACGCCGGGCTGGTCGACGTCGACCAGGAACACCGAGATGCCCCCGCGCTTCCCCAGTTCGGGATCGGTGACGGCGAGGACGACAGCGAAGTCCGCGACGGGGGCATTGTGGATGTAGATCTTCTCGCCGCTGAGCACCCAGCCGTCGCCGCTGCGCACCGCGCGCGTGGTGATCGACCCGAGGTCGGATCCGGAACCCGGCTCGGTGAGCGCGTAGGCGCAGCGCTTCTCGGCGGAGAGCATCGGCCGCAGGTACTGCTCCTGCTGCTCGGGTGTGCCGTAATTGCCGAGCAGGCTGCCGAGGATCTCGACGAGTCCGCACTGGTCGGCCACCGACGCGTACCCGTAGGACAGCGACTCCATGACGAACAGGTAGTCGAGGGCGGTGCCGCCGAATCCGCCGAACTTCTCGGGCACGGTGATGCCGAAGAGCCCGATCTTGCCCATCTCGCGGTAGATCTCTTCGGGGAATCGTTCGGTTTCGTCCAGTTCGGTGGCGACCGGCCGGATCCGTTCGTCGACGAACTCCGCGACGAGCTTGCGTTCGTCGGCGCCGAGCACGGACGACGGAATGACACTGTTTCCGGTTGGCATGTGGTTCTCTCCTCAGATGTGTACGGCGACGGGGGCGAACAGCCCCGCGTCCATCAGCCGTGGGTTCTTGATGATCGGACGGAATCCCATGTGCGGCAGAATGTCCCGATCGATATCGATACCGGGAGCGATCTCGACGAGTTCGAGGCCGTCCCCGGTGAGCACGAAGACGGCGCGTTCGGTGACGTACACCGCCTCGCGCCCCTCACGGACCGCGAGAGCGCCGGAGTAGGTGACCTGATCGACGCGGTCGACGAACTTCGGCACCGACCCTTCCCGCCGGATCACCAGTTCTCCCCCGACGATCTCGACGTCCAGTCCGCGAGCGGTGAAGGTTCCGCAGAAGACGGCGCGCGGCGAGTTCTGGGAGATGTCGATGAACCCGCCCGGTCCGACGATTCCGCCGCCGATCTTGCTGACGTTGACGGCCCCCGTGAAGTCGACCTCGGCCATGCCCAGGCAGCTGACGTCGAGCATTCCGCCCGAGAACAGGTCGAACTGGGTGGTCGACGAGTGCACGACCTTCGGTCCCCGTGCGGCCCCGAACAGGTCGCCCGAGACGGGGATGCCGTCGATCAGTCCCTGCTCGATGGCGAGCGTGACGTCGTCCAGGCGGTCCTGTTCGGCGAGCGCGTCGACGACGAGGGCGGACACCCCGAAGCCGACGTTCAGGACGTCGCCGTCCCGGACCTCGGCGGCGGCCCGCCGGGCGATCAGCATGCGGATCGGGTCGTGATTCGTGGCGCCGAGCCCGGAGTTCGCCGCGTCGCCGGAGAGTTCCGGATCGAATTCGCCTGCGTACGTCTGCCATTGGTCCGGCGCATGGACGATGTCGTCCACCAGGACCGCCGGGATGTGCACGAGCCGCGGATCGATCGGCCGGTCCAGCAGATTCTTCACCTGGACGATGACCCGGCCGCCGCAGGCCTTCGCCGCCTGGGCGACGGCCAGGGCGTCGAGCTGGGCGGCCTCCCCTGAGCACGTGACGTTGCCGGACGGGTCGACGGAATCGCCGCGGACGATGGCCACGTCGACGGGAAACGGCTTGTAGCGCAGGTACTCACGGCCGTCCAGCGTGAGGACCTCGACGAGGTCCTCGGTGGCGGAAGGCGTGAACTTGCCCCCGCCGTGGCGCGGGTCGACGAACGTGTCGAGGCCGGTGGCCGTGACGAGTCCGGGCCGGCGCGCGCCGATCTCCCGCAGCAGCTGGCTGATCGCGCCGCCGGGCCAGGCGTACGCCTCGATCTCGTCGTTGCGGACGAGTTCGATCATCGCCGGCGACCACGTCCAGTGCCCGCCGATGACCCGCGTGACCATGCCCTTGTGTGCGAGGTGGTTGGTGCCGCGGCGCACCCGGTCACCGATGCCGAGAGCGTGGACGATCGTGAGGCCCCTCGGCGATCCGGTCGCGAGAAAGCACTCCTCCAGCGCCTTCAGCACGGTGTCCGCTTCGAGGATTCCGCCGCCCGAACCGGTGAGGGCGATCGTCGATCCTGGCGCAATGCCGCTCACGGCTCGTGTCGCGGTGGTCGGTGTCCAGCGCCTCGCCGCGGCACCCGGTCCGGGATGTGTCATATCCGCTCCTGTAAATGCTTACATTCGGCCAATCGGTCCATGAATGCCATGTACCTCGGTTATTGCCACACTATATTGTGAGCTGAGCAACATCAAGAAAGCGATTACAGAAACTTTCCGAGATCGCTCCGATTACCGGACGGGCATGATTCGCCGACGACTGTTGCGTCGGCATGCGACACCGCCCCGACGCAGTACTCTGCGTCGGGGCGGCAAGGATGAACGGTGGCGTGCGGAAAGCCGGCTCAGCCCGGCGCGGGCCCCGTCGACTCGCGAATGACGACCTCCGCGGAGATCAGCGGCGGAGACGTGGTGGTCTCGTTGTTCAGGGCGGCGCGCATCAGCGACCACGCCTGGTCGCCCAGGTCGATCTTCGGGCTCACCACCGTGGTCAGGCGCGGCGCCAGGTGCCGTGCCATGTCGATGTCGTCGAATCCGGTGACCGAAATGTCCTCGGGGACACGGAGTCCCCGCTCCCGCAGTTTGGAGATGACGCCGAGCGCCGTCAGGTCGTTGAAGCAGACGAGGGCGGTCGGCTCGTGTGTGAGCGCCTCTTCCACCACGTCGTAGCCACCCTCGATGGTTCCGTCCGACGGCACCGCGGTCGCCTCGATCCCGAGCACCTTCGCCATTTCGATGGCCCGCCACCGCTCACGGTTCTGCCAGGCCAGATCCGAGCCCTTGACGTAGACGATCCGGCGGTGGCCGAGCTTCGCGAGGTGCCCGCACAGCTCCATCATCGGCGTGAAGTTGTCGACCGCGACCATGGGGAGATCGACCCCCAGCTCCACCCGGTTGACGAGCAGGACCGGAGTCGCCTGCCTGGCGAGTTCCTTCAGTCCGCTCGTCGGAATCCTCGACGAGAGCAGCACGAGGCCGTCGACCTGGCCGAGCAGGTCGAGCGCGGTGGCGAGTTCGTCGGCCGCGTCACCGGAGTAGTCGGCGACGAGCATGCGATATCCGTCGGCGGTGGCCCCGTGGTGCATCTGCTTGACGACGTCGAAGAAGTACGCGTTCGCCAGGTCGGGCAGGATCACGCCCATGTTTCGCAGCGACCCGAGGACGAGTCCGCGGGCGGCAGTACTGGGCCGGTAGGACAGCTCGTCGGCAACCTCGAGGACTCGTGCCGCGAGGTCCGGGGTCACCGACGTGCTGCCGCTCATGACGCGGGAGACGGTGGCGATCGAGACGCCGGCGGCCTTCGCTACGGTGTTTATCGTGACGCGACGACTTGCGGGCACTCGGGTCTGATCAGCCATCGCTGCCTCTGCATCTCTCGTCGCCATTGCCACCGTCCACCCCGTGAAGGGTGGAAACGCTTACAGCGTAGCGCGAAGGCAGGCCCGGATCACGCGGACACTCACTCTCCGTGCAACAACGGACGCGTTCCGAGCAGTTTCCGCGACGTCAGCAGCACCTTGACGTGCCTGTTGCCGTTCGATTCGAGCTCCTCGACCGCGCGGCCGAACTCGTCCAGCGGAAACGTCGCGGTGTGCAGCGGCGACGCGTCCACGCTCCCCGACTCGAGCAGTCCGGCTGCGTCGGCGAAGTCCTGCCGCACATAGTTCCGGCAGGCCACGACGGACAGTTCGCGGGCGTAGAGCGCGCTGTAGTCGAGGGTCAGTTCGTGCCCGGGTTTCGCGGACGCGATCGCCACGTAGCGGCCGCCCGGCGCGAGGACCCGCAGCGCCAGCCGGGAGGATTCCGGGGAGCACACCGTGTCGTAGACCAGGTCGACCGATTCCGTCCGGTCCCGGAGCCAGCCCTCGAGCGCGTCCGCCGATTCGGTCGTGAAGCCGCTCATCCCGCACGCGACGGCGGGCCGCTCCCGTTCGGGGTAGAGGTCGACGCCGAACACCCGGACGCCCCGGCTCCGCGCCACCAGCGTGGTCGCGAGACCGATCGCACCGGTCCCGACGACCAGTGCGGTGTCCCCCGCCGACACGCCGCCGCGGCGGACCACGTGCACCCCGACGGCGAGCGGTTCGACGAGCGCCCCGAAACGGTCCAGCACCGCGTCGCTGACGGGCACGCACTGCGTCTCGGGAATGACGAACTCCTCACTGAAACACCCGCGCGGATCGGACAACCCGAACACCCGGATACTCGGGCAGTTGTTGATCCTGCCGTCGCGGCAGGCGCGGCATCGGCCGCACCCCGTGGTCGGGTAGACCATCACCGGCTGCCCGACCGTGAGACTCGTGCCCGGGCCCACTCGCGACACGCGTCCGGCGCATTCGTGGCCCAGCACCGTGGGGTACGCGGCAACGGCGTTCCGGCCCCGCAGATGCGACAGGTCGCCGCCGCAGATCCCGGCCGAGTCGAGAGCGACGAGCACCTCCCCCGCACCGGGGGCCGGTACGTCACAGTGGTCGAGGCGATACTCGTTCGGACCGTCGACCCGGATACTCAAGACTGACATGCGTTTTCCCTTTCCTCGGAGACGATTTCCGGCATCGTGCCGGCCGTGGCGGACCGGTAGGCGGCGTCGATCACCGACTGCACGGGCAATCCGGACCCGGCGTCGCACAGGGGCGCCGTGCCCGCGGCCCAGCTGGTGAAGACGTCCTCGTACAGCGACCGGAACCACGCCGTCATCGACAGCGGGTCCGGTCCGGACGCGTCGACGGACCCGCCGACGAGCATGTGTTCGCCGTCGCCGATCCGGATGAGCGAATCACCCACCAGCCGAAGCTGTCCCGCGTCGCCGAAGAGGTGGATCGTCTCGGCGCCGCCCGGCCAGGCCGCCGTGCTCGCCGTCACCGACGCCGCATGTGAACCCTGGTCGATCAGCAGGTGGATCGTGTCCTCGGCCTCGAGTCGCCCACGGCTGGTGGAGGCCGCGGCCACGACCCTGCGCGCCGGTCCGGTCAGCGACAGGTAGAGGTCGAGGGTGTGGATGGCCTGGGTGATCAGCACTCCGCCGCCGTCGCGGTCCCAGGTGCCGCGCCCGGCTTCGCCGTAGTAGGAGTCCGGCCGCCACAGCGCGGCGGTGACGGTCGCCGATCGGAGGGTGCCGATCGCGCCGTCCGCGAGAAGTTGCCGGGCGCGGCGCGCCGCCTCCTTGTAGCGGTGTTGCAGCGTGACCGCGGCCCGCACACCGGTTCGCTCCGCCATCTCCACGATCGCCTGCGCATCGGGCAACGAGGCCGCCAGCGGTTTGTCGATCACCAGGTCCAGGCCACGTTCGGCCAGCGCCGACGCGACCGTGAGGTGACTCGACGGCGGCGTGACCACCACCGCCGTGTCGGCATCCAGGGCCGCTGCCGCGTCGAGACCCGGGAGGATCCGCGCCTGCGGCGCCAGCCTGTGGGCGGCGGCCGCCCGCTTCTCGTCGCGGGTCACCACACCGACCACGTCGGCGCCGACCGCCCGCAGGGCCGTGAGGTGCGCGGCGCTCGCGAGACCGGCGCCGACCACCACGACACGACGGGTCACGATGCCGCCTCGACGGGGGTGCGTGCACCCACGCTCCGCCCGAGAGTCTCGGGGAGCAGGGCGATGCCGATCAGACCGACCACGCTCAGCCCCATGAGATAGCTCGCGACCAGCCAGGGCGTTCCGCCGGCAACCGCGACGAGGGCGGTGGCGACCAGCGGGATGGTGCCGCCGACCACCGCGGCCGGGATCTCCCGGGAGATCGCGATGCCGCTCCACCGGATCTTGGTGGGGAACAGTTCGGAGAGCAGCGCGCCGCCCGGTCCGGACGTCGTGCCCTGGACGAGGCAGATGCCGAGGATCAGTGCCAGCCCGACCATCCACGGCGACCGGGTGTCCAGCATCATGAACATCGGGAACGGGAAGACGATGCCGAAGATCGCACCGGACAACAGGACCGGCTTGCGGCCGATCCGGTCGGCCAGCCGGCCGAAGCCGATGATGACGGGGATGGCGCAGAACTCGGCGACGATCAACCCGATCAGGGCCTGGGTGGAATCGACCCCGAGGGTCTTGGTCACGAACGACAGCGCGAAGACCTGCATGACGTAGGCCCACGGAATCACGAAGCTGAACAGCGCGAGTCCGCACAGGATCTGCCGCCAGTGGTTGCGGACCGCGTCGACCAGGGGTGCACGGTCGACCTCACCGTGCTGGGCGGCCTCCTCGAACACCGCCGTCTCGTTCACCTTCAGCCGCAGGTAGCCGGCAACGAGAACGATGACGGCGCTGGCCAGGAACGGAATGCGCCACCCCCAGGACAGGAAGAGGTCGTCGGGCATCAGCGTGAGCAACGCGAAGATCGCGGTGGCACCGCCGGTTCCGACGTAGATCGCGGCCCCCGGGTAGGCACTGGAGAGAGCCCGCCGGGAACTGTCGGTGGATTCGGTGACCATCGTGATCGCCCCGGCGAACTCCGCGCCCGCGCCTGCACCCTGGAACAGGCGGAGGACGATCAGCAGAATCGGCGCCCAGATGCCGATCGAGTCCGCGGTGGGCAGAGCCCCGATCAGCGTCGTCGAGGCGCCCATCACGAGCAGGGTCATCAGGAGCATCGGTTTGCGGCCGAGCCGGTCGCCGAAGTGCGCGAAGACCAGCCCGCCGATCGGGCGGGCGCCGAGGCCGACGGCGAACGTCCCGAAGGCGGCCATCGTGCCGGCGAGGGATCCCGCCCCGGGGAAGTAGAGGGGCCCGAAGACGAGGGCGGCCGCGAGACCGTAGAGCGTGAAGTCGTACCACTCGATCACGGTTCCCGCCGCGCTCGCCTTGATCACCCGGCGGCGTTGCTGCCCCGCCGACCCGTGCGGCACCGCGGTCGACCGCTCGGTGCCGAGTTCGGTCATGCCCATCGAGAACTCCTGACTGTGAAGGGGAACTGCCGGAACCCGACTACTATGACGCACGTCACCGGATTTGTAAACGCTTTCTCAACGTGACGGCAGTATTCCCGTTTTCACAGTTCACAGCTATATCCTCGACCTATACGGATCGGACCCTGTCAGATACCGCTTACTCTCCTACGGGTCGACGGGGCCGGTCCCGCTGTCAGACGGAACCCATGTCCGCCGACAGCCAGCGCTCGGGGCGGAGGTAGATGGCGACCTGCTCGCCGAGTTCGGCCCTGGCGAAGTCGAGGTACGCGTCGACCTTCTCCGGCGCGAGGTAACGCTCGGTGATCTCCCGTAACTGGGCGTCGGTTCCCGGGACCGTCCGCGTCACCGCGCCCTCGACGGAGACGTACCGGACGGTGGGGTCGACCCGTTCGACCATCATCGTGAATCGCCCGGCCGCCTCGATCAGGCGCGCCTTCTCCGAACCGGCGCCGGTCAGTACCCACAGATCACCTCCCGGGGCGTATTGATACCAGATCGGGACCGTCAGAGGTCCGCGGCTCTCACCAGCGGAAACCGACAGCGCCGCGATGTGCGGCTCGGACAGGAACTGTTCGCGCTCGGACACAGACAATGACATGACCCCGACGATAGGAGCGTCCACCGACACATTCGGCGCTCCGCGGCGGCACGCGGGCCGATCGAATGGAACCTGGCGGTCCGAAACGGTTAGATGGGACCTGAGGTTCCGGACAGTGCAGCGTCGTACGTCGAGGTGAACGGAGACACAGATGCCAGGCCCAGTCGCGAGATTGGCACCCCAAGCGGTCCTCACTCCGCCCAGCCCCGCCTCCCTGTTCCTGGTGCTCGTCGCCGGCCCCTCCGACGAAGACCGCGCGACGGTGTGCGAGGTGATCTCGGGCATCGACGGACCGCTCAAGGCCGTGGGATTCCGCGAACTCACCGGCTCCCTGTCCTGCGTGGTCGGTGTCGGTGCGGAGTTCTGGGACCGCGTGAGCGCATCGTCGAGGCCGGCGCACCTGCACCCGTTCGTCCCGCTGTCCGGACCGGCCCACAGCGCGCCCTCCACACCCGGTGACGTCCTGTTCCACATCAAGGCCGCCCGCAAGGACCTGTGCTTCGAACTGGGCCGCCAGATCGTCTCCGCGCTGGGATCCGCCGCCACCGTCGTCGACGAGGTCCACGGCTTCCGCTACTTCGATTCCCGCGACCTCCTCGGATTCGTCGACGGCACCGAGAATCCCACCGAAGACGACGCGTCGGACGCCGCACTGATCGGCGACGAGGACCCCGACTTCCGCGGCGGCAGTTACGTGATCGTGCAGAAGTACCTGCACGACATGGGCGGGTGGGGCACGCTGAGCACCGAGGAGCAGGAACGAGTCATCGGGCGCACCAAGCTCGACAACATCGAACTCGACGACGCCGCCCAGCCGAGCAATTCGCACGTCACCCTCAACAGCATCGTCGACGAAGACGGCGTCGAGCACGAGATCCTGCGCGACAACATGGCATTCGGCAGTCTCGGCGAGGCCGAGTACGGCACCTACTTCATCGGGTACGCCAAGGATCCCGCGGTCACCGAGTTGATGTTGCGGAGAATGTTTCTCGGCGAGCCGCCCGGGAATTACGACCGCATCCTCGACTTCTCGACCGCGGCCACCGGCACGTTGTTCTTCGTGCCGAGCCGGGACGTGCTCGAATCGCTGGGCGACGCGCCTGCCGCCGCGGAGCCGGCGCCCGAAGACCCGGCCCCGGCCGGGGCGAGCCCGTATGAATTGTCCCTGAAAATCGGTGGTCTCAAAGGAGTATCGCAATGAGTGATTCGAGCAATCTGCACCGCAATCTGGCGCCGGTCACGGAGGCGGCGTGGCAGCAGATCGGTGAAGAGGCCACCCGCACGTTCAAGCGCCACGTCGCGGGTCGACGTGTCGTCGACGTGGCGGGACCGTTCGGATACTCGTACTCGGCCCACAACCTCGGCCGGGTCAACCCGATCAAGGCTTCCGACAGCAGGATCCGCGCCCAGCAGCGGCAGGTCGATCCGCTCGTCGAACTCCGGTTCCCGTTCACCCTGAGCCGCGCCGAGGTCGACGACGTCGCCCGCGGTTCCCTCGACTCCGACTGGCAGCCCGTCAAGGACGCCGCCAAGGCCGTCGCATTCGCGGAGGACCAGTCGATCTTCCAGGGTTTCGACGAGGCGGGCATCCGCGGTCTCGGACCGTCCAGCGACAACCCGGTTCTCAGTTTGCCGGAGGACCCGCTGCTGATCCCCGACGCCGTCGCCTCCGCGTTGTCGGCGCTGCGACTCGCCGGAGTCGAGGGACCGTATTCGGTGGTCCTGGACGCCGACGCGTACACCGCGGTCAGCGAAACCCGCGACGAAGGCCATCCGGTGTTCCACCACCTGCGCGATCTGATCACCGGCGACATCATCTGGGCACCCGCCATCAGCGGCGGGTACGTGCTGTCGACGCGTGGTGGCGACAACCAACTGACCCTCGGCACGGATCTGTCGATCGGCTACGACAGCCACACCGCCGACGACGTCACGCTCTACCTCGAGGAGACGTTCACGTTCGCCTCGCTCACCGCCGAGGCGGCAGTCGTCCTCGCACGCTGACGCATACCGGGGCCGTCAGCCACCGAACAGCAGGTACAGCCCACCGAACGTGTACGTGACCATGGTGAGCAGCAGTGCCAGCTGCCCGGTCAGCTGATGGCCCCGCGGCAGGATCCGCACGGATTTGTCATGTGCTGCAATCACTCCCAGTACATGTCCGGCGAGGACGAACAGCACCTTGATCGACGCCGCGGCGGCCGGGTGCTCGGACAGTACGTACCAGACCTCGGCGTCGCCGAGCCCCAGCGGATTCCATCCCCGCCCCATCGGGTCGGCCAGCAGGATCACCGTCGCCTGCCCCTTCTCCACCAGATACGTCAGATAGTGCGCGAAGACGTAGCCGATGATGATGGGGATCAGCGAATGCGACAGCTGCCCCGGGAGAGCGGCGCGCTGCTCGGGCCGCAGTCCCCCGGCGGCTCGCGAGGCCAACCAGAACGACACCCCGACGAAGCCGACGAAGACCAGGAGTCCGGCCGTGCGCGCGAGGGTGGCCCCGATCGGGGATCCGATCCCGTCCACCACCCGAGACCACCAGGGGAACGCGGAGAAACTGTCGAAGGCCGTGGACCCCAGCAGGGTTGCCATCAACGCGACCGAGCCGGCGCGGACGGGCATCGACCCCAGGTGGTCCAGCGGGTTGCGCAGCACGATCCGTCCGCTCGGCCGGTCCCGGCTCAGCGGAGACAGCCGCGACGCCAGCGTGCTGTACACCTCGAACGGATCGCCCCGCTCGCACCAGCGCTCGCCGCACACGAACGCCCCCGCGGTCGTGACCACGACGTACCCGAGCAGCCACGTGCGGACCGCGGCCACGGAACCCGGGTCGCCGGAGGCCAGTTCCAGCCAGACGAAGGCGAACAGTCCCGCGACCGCGGGCCAGTAGCCCCACGAGTTGCGGTACCGCGCATCATTTTCCGTCGGCGAGCGGCCGATCGCAGCGCACACCGACCGGTGCACGGTACGGACCGGGGACAGTACCCGCCAGACCGGCCCGAACACCAGCGACGCCGCGACCAGCCCGACCCAGAGCAGCACGTAGAACACGCCCGGCAGTGCGTTCTCCGACGATGCCGAGGGTCCGGAGAACGCGGCGAGAGCAACCCAGACCGCGAAGACCACACCGACCGCGGCCAGCACGTTTCGCGTGGGCGGCGCGTCGGCGAACCGCGTCACCCAGTCGGGGAGCCTGCGCCCCGGGTTGTCCGGATCAAGCTTCGGGGTGCGCCACGCGAACGCCAGTACCACGAAGGAGACGGTGAGCGCCCAACTCGCCCCGATCAGCGCATACGTGAACGGGATGGGAAGGTCGGTGGATCCTCCGAGGCCGTGCGCGAGAACAGCGGTCACGGCCGCACGAGCAGGGTGGCCACCGTCTTACCCGTGTCGTGCAACTCCACTGCCACCTGACCCGGAACGTCAACGGAGAACTGGGTTTCCTGTGTTCCGGGGTGAATCTCGAACGAGTGCTCCGGAACGGCGTGCACGTGCAACTCGTCGTCGGCGTCGCTGTCGATCCGCACTGTGACGGTCTCCCCCACCGTGGCCTCGATGCGCTCGTTGCCGGGTGTGACCGTGCCGTTCTCGATCACGACGTCGATCACGACGCCGTCCTCCGTCGCCGGGGTGTCGTCTTCGCCTCCGCAGCCCGACACCAGGGCGGCGACGACAGCGGGTACCACGACAAGTCCGGCCAACCGCCTGATCACCTAGTTCTCCTCGTCTTTCTCACTCGGGCCGTGTTGCGCGTTCTCGGCATTCTCGGCGGCTTCCGCCTTGCGGTCCCGGACCGCCAGGTAGATGACCAGTCCGGCCACCAGGAACGCGGGGACGAACGCCGGAATCGCCAGCAGCACCGAATGATCGGCGAGGTACACGACGTCCGGATCGTGCACCGGGTTCATGTCACCGTCACGTCCTCGCGGGTGCCGGCGGCCGCCCGCCCCTGCGTGTACTTGCTGATCCGGCCCGCTCCCCACGCCAGGGCGGTGATCAACGCCAGGGTGCACACGAGCACCACCAGCGATGCGGCGCCGAACAGCCAGGACGGGTGATCGAAATTCCGCTCCCGCTGCAGGATGGTGATCTCCGGGACGAAGTCTCGGGTCGAGGACGCGACGGCCGGAAGTTCCTCGGCGCCGATGCCCGGATCGCTGGGCAGGTAGATCGGGACGGCCGTCATCGTGCGCCCGTCCTGCACGCGCAGCAACGTCTTCCACGTTCCGTGAACCGGGACCGGTTCGTGCGTCCGGTAGGTGCCGGGCCCCGTGCGTTCGAGCCGGTCGACCGTGAAACCGTTGCCCAGTCCGGGGCCACCCTGCCAGGACAGGATGGACACCCATTCGGGGTTCTCACCGGCGAGGCCGGGTGGGTCGATGTGCACCTCGGCGTCGACCATGCGGCCGCCGTCCGGGGCGGCCTCCATGAGTGCGATCGTCGCGGTGGCGTTGTCCGGGACCGTGGCGACGAGGCCGTTGGCCGTGGCGCCGGCGATCACCACGACGGTGGCGACGACGATGGTGCGGCTGATCGCGGGGCTCGGAAGTCCCTCGGATCGGAGCACCCGCCCGAGCAGGGCTCCGCAGGCACCGGCCGCGATGCCCACCGGCACGGCCATCGCCAGCGCCTCCGGCCACATGCTGGTGGGCCAGGGGTAGATGTACACGGCATCGATCCACAGCGACTCGAGCCACAGCCCGACCGTCGCGACGAGGAGTCCGCCGACGGCACCGAAGGCCACCCGATTCTTGATCAGCGGTGTCAGGGCGAGCAGTTCGATCAGCACCGCGGCGCCGAGGCACAGCTCGAACACGTTGGTGGGGGCACCGAGAACCGGACCGACGACCAGCGCCGTGATCGCGCGCACGACACCTGCCACCGCCACGGCGACTATCGCCGCGAACGGTCCGAGAACGATGCGCGCCGCCACCAGGGTGAACGCGGCCGCTCCGGCGATCATCATCGGTTGCAGAACGAGGCGGAATTGTTCGACGCCGAAGTCGTATTCGATCTGGAAGACGGACAGGCCGATGAGCAGGCCGCCGAACGTGCCGCACCGCAGGAACCAGATGAGCCTGCTGTCCGGCTTCACCTCGCCGGGCATCGCCATCCGGCCCTCGTAATCCAGGAGCAGCACGCCGATCAGCGACAGTCCCGCACCGCCGATCAGCATCAGGTGCGTCGGCCCCCACAGCGTGACGTCCTGACCGAAGATGCGGTGCCAGACGTCGTCGAGCGGGAACCCGATGAGGGCGTACAGACCCGCTCCGGCCACGAGGATGCCGCCGACCGGGACGTACCACGTCCGGGTGATCTTGATCGCCGCCGGACCGGGTTTCTCGTCGCGCGGCAGGATCATCGCCAGCATTCCGGTGATGAACAGCAGGAACAGTCCGACGAGGATGAAATAGTGCGCGGGGTTCGCGAGCGGACCGTCGTCGCGGCCGCGCCCGATGTGCAGGCTGACGTCCCAGATGAAGCCGAAGAACGCCGTCAGGATGGTCCCGACGAAGGTCACCAGGGGCAGGGCCACCCACGGTGGACGGTCGAGTGCGCGCGACGCCGCGTCGGCGATCGTCTGCAGCCACGTGATCTTGCGTGTGCGATGCAGGTATGCGATCCACAGTAGGCCCACGGTGATGATCGCCGTCGCCACCGTGATTCCGATGATCTGGTCGAATGCCGCACCGCCACCCTCTCCGCCCGACTGGGCAAGAATGAGTGAACTCGGAGTAACAGTAACTTGGCTCACGTGGTGATTATGTGCGTCTCGTGCCGAAAATGCCAGACCCCCGACCCGGAAACCGGCGGTCCGTATACAAATCTATTCAGATCTGCGATCGGACGTAGATATGGCTAGATTCCCCTATCGACGCCTCGACCAGCGACAACCGCCACCGACCGCACCCACAGCCGAGGTAGGTGACCACGCCCGTGCTCGTCCGATGCCGGGATACTTCCTGCCAGTCGTGTTCGTGATGTTCGCTCATGCACCCAGCGTGATGTAATGGCATTGTGCATCTCAACCCTTACGGGGAGTATGCGGTCACGCTCGCCGCCGACCTCGCCAATCACCCGCCGGGTTCGACCGCCGAACTCGTCGGCCGATGCGTCGACGCCGGCATCGTCGTCGACTTCCCCGTCACCGACGACGACCTCGCCGACGTCCTCGACATGCTCGACCGATGGACGGCGATTGCCGACGCCACGAGCGACGAATCCCGGGCCGAACAGGTGAACCTCCTGCTCACCAAGGCGTCCGCCTACCCGCGACTGACCAACCACGCCGGCGACGGCTGGCACCTCCACTACCGCGACGACCAGCAGTCGCTCGCCGGCGTGCTCGAGGCGCTGTTCTCCGTCGGCACCGCACTGCACCTCGTCGGCCGCGGCATGCACCGGCTCGGCCGCTGCGCACTCGAGGAATGCACCGCCATCTACGCCGACACCTCACGCAACGGCCGCCAGCGGTACTGCTCGCCCAAGTGCGCGAACCGGGACGCCGTACGACGCCACCGGGCGCGCTGACACAGGGTGTGGCTCAGTGAGCGAAATCTTCCCCCGTGTACTCCCGCTTCTCCACCAGCACCAGCCAGTTGCCGGAGTTGTCGCGCATCACCGCCTCGATGCCGTACGGCCGTTCGGCCGGCGGCTGCGTGAATTCGACGCCCTTGGCAACCAGGTCCCGGTACGTCTCGTGACAGTCGGTGGTGGTCAGCCCGAATCCGCCCATCGTCCCGCTCGCGAGCGACCGGCGGATCGCCTCCGCCATGTCGGCGTCCAGCGGCGGCCCCGGCCGCATCAGCGTGACCTCTAGCTCCGGGTGGTCGGGGTGCAGGATCGTCACCCACCTGAATCCGTCACCCATCGTGACGTCGGTGCCCTCGACGAAACCCAGCGTGTCGATGTAGAACTTCTTCGCGTCGTCCTGGTCGGTGACCCACAGGGTGACGAGAGAAACGTTGGTGATCATGCGACCAACCTATTCCCGGCGCGGTCGCCGGCGCTTCTCCGAAATTGCGGCATCTACCGGCGGTCGCTCAGCCCGTGCATGAACACGTAGCAACCGGGGACACGCGGCGCCCCGTGCTCCGCGAACTTCGCCTGATACACCGACGGCGACGTGCCGACCAGCTGACGGAATTTGGCACTGAACGACCCGAGGCTGGTGTACCCGACGAGGTGGCAGATCTCGGTGACCGTCAGGTTCGTCGCCCTCAGCAGGTCCTGGGCGCGCTCTACGCGCCGCTCCGCGAGATACACACCCGGAGTCCGGCCGTAGACAGTCGCGAAGCACCGGAGGAAGTGAAACTTCGACACCCCCGCAGTCGCCGCGAGTTCCGACAGATCCAGCGGCGAGGCGTAGTTCCGGTCGGCGAGGTCGCGGGCACGGCGCAGGTGTGGGAGTAGTTCCTCGGGGACTCGCCCGACCGTCGCCATGCCCCCAGTCTGGCAGCGGCTACCGACTCGAGGACAGGAACGCCGTCGACCCCGACAGATCCCCGGGACGGTGGGTACGCGATTGCACCAGCCCGCGGCGTTCGAGGATCGGCCGCACACCTTCGCCGAAGTTGTACGCCTCTTCGAGGTGCGGGTAGCCGGAGAGGACGAAGTGGTCGAGTCCGAGCGCCGCGTACTCGGCGACGCGGTCGGCGACCTCCTCGTGGGAGCCGACCAGCGCGGTGCCCGCACCGCCGCGGACCAGTCCCACCCCGGACCACAGATTGGGGGCCACCTCGAGGGCGCGCGCCCCGGCCTCCTTCGAATACGCGCTACCCCCGCCGTGCAGTTCGAGCATGCGGCGCTGGCCTTCCGAACCGGACCGGGCCAGGGCCTGCTGCGCCTGCTCGACCGTCGCCGGGTCGAGGGCGGACAGCAGGCGATCGGCCTCGGCCCACGCCTCCTCGGACGTGTCGCGGCTGATCACGTGGAGCCGGATGCCGTAGTCGAGGGTGCGGCCCTGGACGTCTGCGAGGTCGCGGATCCAGGCGACCTTCCCGGCGACGGCGCTGGGCGGCTCGCCCCACGTGAGGTAGGTGTCGGCGAACTGGGACGCCACGGTGCCCGCCGCCGGCGACGACCCGCCGAAGAAGATCGGCGGCACCGGGTCCGGGATGCGCTGCAACTGGGCGTTTTCCACGCGGATGTATTCGCCCGCGTAGTCGACCGGTCCGGTTCCCGCCCACAGCTGTCGGATGACGTCGAGGAATTCGCCGCAGCGGGCATAGCGCTCGTTCTTGTCGAGGTAGTCGCCGTAGGTGCGCTGTTCGTGGTCCTCACCGCCGGTCACGACGTTCAGCAGGAGCCGTCCCTGCGACTGCCATTGGAACGTCGCCGCCATCTGCGCCGCCAGGGTGGGGCTGAGCAGGCCGGGCCGCAGCGCGACCAGGAACTTCAGCGTCTCGGTGGTCTCCAGCATCATGGCCGTGGTGAGCCAGGCGTCCTCGCACCACGCACCGGTGGGCGTCAGGACCGATTCGAACCCGCTCGACTCCGCCGCCGCGCCGATCTGGTTGAGGTACCGCAGCGTCGCCGGCCGGTCCCCCGCCATGGAACTCCCGTGACCGCCTGCCATCAGGTTGCGGGAATCACCGTAGGTGGGAAGGAACCAGTGGAAATGAAGAGTCACGCGCGATCCTCTTGTCGACGACAGACGGGCAGCGCAGGCCAGTTCATCAATGACGAAGCCCGGCCGCGAGGGTTTCGATCACCGTGATTCGGAGTGGTGCGGCGCCGCCGCGAACGGCGTTAGCGTCGCGCCGCTATGACTACGCTGTCCGACGCCCCGTCCAAGTCCTCACCCGAATCCGACCTCGAGCGGCGCAAGCGGCTCCGCACGGTCGTCGCCGCCAGCCTCCTGGGCACCACGGTGGAGTGGTACGACTTCTTCCTCTACGCCACGGCCGCCAGCCTGGTCTTCAACCAGCTGTTCTTCCCCGACCAGAGTTCGTTCGTCGGCACCATGCTGGCGTTCGCCACGTTCGCGGTCGGTTTCGTGGTCCGGCCGATCGGCGGAGTCGTCTTCGGTCACATCGGCGACCGCATCGGACGCAAGAAGACGCTCGCGCTCACCATGTTCATCATGGGCATCGCCACCGCCCTGATGGGGGTGCTGCCGACCGCCGCGCAGGTCGGGGTGATCGCGCCGGTGCTGCTGCTCCTGCTGCGCATCCTGCAGGGTTTCGCGCTGGGCGGTGAATGGGCGGGGGCCGTGCTCCTCGCCGTCGAACACAGTCCCGCGAAGAGGCGCGGCATCTTCGGCAGCATCCCCCAGATCGGTCTGGCACTGGGGCTGGCGCTGGGCACCGGCGTCTTCGCCGCGCTGCAGGTCATCTTCGACGACGCCCAGTTCCTCACGTACGGCTGGCGAATCGCGTTCCTGCTGAGCCTGATTCTCGTGTTCGTCGGGTTCGTGGTCCGATTGAAGGTCGAGGAGACTCCGGCGTTCCAGGAGGTGCACGACCTCGAAAAGCGCTCCACCGCCCCACTGAAGGACGTGTTCCGCGGCCGAGTGCGCCGGGGCAGCATCCTCGGCCTGCTCTCCCGGTGGGGTGAGGGCGCCGCGTTCAACACGTGGGGCGTCTTCGCGATCACGTATGCCACCAAGGATCTGGAGTTCGCGAAGATTCCGGTTCTCCTCGTCGTCACCGTCGCCGCGACGGTCATGGCGGTACTCCTGCCGTTCTCCGGCCTGCTCGTCGACCGGTACGGGGCCAAACGGATCTACCTCATCGGGATCGGGGCTTACGGACTCGCGGTCTTCCCCGCGTTCGCCCTGTTCGGTACGGAGAATCTCGTCCTGTTCGGCGTCGCAATGGTGCTCGTGTTCGGCGTCGTCCACGCCCTCTTCTACGGTGCGCAGGGCACGCTGTACGCGAGCCTGTACCCCACCGAGATCCGCTACACCGGACTGTCCGTCGTGTACCAGTTCTCCGGAATCTACGCTTCGGGAATCACGCCGATGATCCTCACCGCTCTGATCGCCGCCGGGGGCGGCACCCCCTGGCTGGCCTGCGGGTACCTCGTCGCGACCTCGGTCGTCAGCGTGGTGGCGACCGCCCTGATCCGGAAGCAGGACCTCTACCTGTAAGGACCACGAACCTGGCCGAACGGGATGCCTCAGCCGAGTTCGATACACCGGTGTATCCGATACGCTAATGTATCGACCGTTGCTGTCGACCCGATCGGAGGAGAGGCCATGCCGACGTCACCGGCCCGCCCCTCCGAGCCTGTCACCGGCGCACCCCGGAGGGTGACGAAACGACGCGGCCAGACTCGGCGGCGACTGCTCGACGCCGCCGTCGAGGTGTTCGCCGAAAACGGTTTCGGACGGTCGACGGTCGAGCAGATCTGCGAACGCGGCGGCTACACGCGCGGCGCCTTCTACTCCAACTTCGCGTCGCTGGACGAGATGTTCTTCGCCATGTGGGAACAGAGATCCAGCGCGATGCTCGCGCATATCCGGCTGGCCGCCGACTCGTCGAGCATCGACCTCACCGGGCTCACACCTGCCGAAAAGCTGCGTGCCGGTACCGAACTAGTGCTCGCAGTCGTCCCCGTCGACGACCAGTGGTATCGGATCAACGCGGAATTCACCGCCCACGCCCTGCGCAACCCGTCGCTGAAGAAGTCCCTCGCGGCCCGCGAGGACACCATTCTCGACACCATCGTGCCGATCCTCGAGACAGCCCTCCACCGACTCGGGCGCCGCATCATCGGCGATCCCCGGGTGCTCGGCCGCGCGCTCGTGGCCCTGCACGACGGCACCAGCGTCCAGTGCCTCATCGAAGACGAGGACGCGGCCGCCCGGGAACTGCGCGTCGAACTGTTCACCCGCGTCGTGACCGCCTACACCGAACCCGACACCACCCACACCCACACACACCGGAAAGAGGGGTCCTCGTGACCGAACAGGCTGATGTGATCGTCGTCGGCGCCGGACTGGCCGGACTCGTCGCCACGTACGAGATGGTCAAGGCGGGCCGCAAGGTCCTCGTCGTCGACCAGGAGAGCTCGGCGAACCTCGGCGGGCAGGCCTTCTGGTCGCTCGGCGGACTGTTCCTCGTCGACAGCCCCGAACAGCGGCGCCTCGGCATCAAGGACTCGTACGAACTGGCGATCCAGGACTGGATGGGCACCGCCGCCTTCGACCGCGCCCGCGAAGACCAGTGGCCGCGACTGTGGGCGCAGGCATACGTCGAATTCGCGGCCGGCGAGAAGCGGCAGTACCTCCACGACCTCGGACTGCGTCTGATGCCGAACGTCGGGTGGGCCGAACGTGGACGCGGATCCGCTCTCGGACAAGGTAATTCAGTTCCACGCTTCCACATCACCTGGGGTACCGGCCCGGGCGTGGTCGAGGTCTTCCTCACCCGCGTGATCGCCGCGTCGAAGCGGGGACTCGTCACGTTCAAACACCGTCACCAGGTCGACGAGATCGTCGTCACCGACGGCGCCGCCACCGGTGTGCGCGGCACCGTCCTCGAACCGTCCACCGAGGCACGCGGCGTGAAGAGTTCGCGCACCGCGGTCGGGGAGTTCGAATTCTCCGCGCAGGCGGTGGTCGTCACGTCCGGCGGCATCGGCGGCAACCCCGAACTCGTCAAGAAGAACTGGCCCGCCCGCCTCGGCAAGGCCCCCGAGAACATGCTCGCCGGGGTCCCCGCGCACGTCGACGGCCGCATGCTCGAGATCACCGAGAACGCCGGCGGCAACATCGTGAACCGCGACCGCATGTGGCACTACACCGAGGGCATCCAGAACTGGGACCCGATCTGGCCCAACCACGGCATCCGCATCATCCCCGGCCCGTCGTCGATGTGGTTCGACGGCAACGGAAAACGGCTCCCCAGCCCCAACTTCCCCGGGTTCGACACCATGGGCACCCTCGACCACATCATGAACAGCGGCCACCACCACACGTGGTTCGTCCTCGACCAGAAGATCATCGAGAAGGAGTTCGCGCTGTCGGGTTCCGAGCAGAACCCCGACATCACCGGCCGCGATTTCAAACTGCTCGCCGAACGACTCAGGAAGGGCGCCCCCGGGCCCGTCGAGGCGTTCAAACAGCACGGCGCCGACTTCGTCGTCCGCGACAATCTCCGCGACCTCGTCGACGGCATGAACGCCCTCACGCCCGACGCACCACTGAAATACGAGGACCTCGAACGCGAAATCGTGGCCCGCGACCGGGAGGTGAAGAACAGCTACACCAAGGACTTCCAGATCATGGCGATCCGCAACGCCCGGAACCTGCTGGCCGACAAGATCACCCGCGTCGTGAGCCCCCACGAACTGCTGGACCCCAAGAACGGGCCCCTCATCGCGGTCCGGCTGCACCTGCTCACCCGCAAGACCCTCGGCGGCCTCGAAACCAACCTCGACTCGCAGGTGATCCGGCCCGACGGCACCCCGTTCGAGGGTCTCTACGCCGCCGGTGAGGTCGCCGGATTCGGCGGCGGCGGCGTCCACGGGTACAGCGCACTCGAGGGCACCTTCCTCGGCGGTTGCATCTTCTCCGGCCGGGCCGCAGGTCGCGCGCTGGCCCGGTAGGCGCCTCCGCCGCCCGTGCGCCTTTTTGGTTGTGGCAGGTACCAAAAAGGCGCACGGGCGCGGAGCGCCTACACCTCGACGAGAGTCCGGTCGCCCGACCCCGACGCCTCGAGTTCGCGGACCAGCGGCAGGACGTTGGCGCCGAAGTACTCGATCTCCTCCTGGAAGTGCAGGAACCCGCCCAGGATGAGGTCGACTCCGCGACGCCGGTATTCGACGATGCGCTCGGCGATCTGCTCCGGCGTCCCGATCAACTGGGAACGGAATCCGTCGTTGTACTGGACGAGATCCTCGAACGTGGAGTCCGCCCACATCCCCGACTTGTCGGCGGTGGACGCCCCGGCCTGCTGGACGGCGGACCTGAATCCCTCGACCGCAGGCTTGTTCGCCTTCTCGATGATTTCGCGGAGGGTGTCGCGCGCTTCCTTCTCGGTGTCGCGGGCAATGATGAATCCGTTGAGCCCGAACTTCACCTCCCGGTTGTGCTCACGCGCCACCTGTCGCACGTCGACGATCTGTTCCGTGACGCCGTCGTAGTCCTTGCCGTTGCTGAAGTACCAGTCGGAGTACCGGCCCGCGTTCCGCCGTGCGGCGGCGGAATTGCCGCCCTGGAACAGTTCGGGGTTCGGACGGTCGGGCGTGTTCAGCGGCTTCGGCTCGAGCGTGAAGTCATGGATGCGGTAGAAGTCGCCGCGGAAGTCGACGTCGTCCTCGGTCCAGATCTTGCGGAGCACCTGCAGGAACTCGGCGCTGCGCCGGTACCGCTCGTCGTGCTCGAGCCACGGCTCCCCGAGGTGGGTGAATTCGTCCTTGAACCAGCCGCTCACGACGTTGACGGCGAACCGGCCGTTCGAGAGGTGGTCGGCGGTGGCGCCCAGCTTCGCCAGCACCGCGGGCTGCCACAGTCCCGGGTGGACCGCGGCAATCACCTTCAGCCGTTCGGTGGCCAGCAGCAGTGCGAGGCTGAAGCTGGTCGATTCGTGCTGGAACTCGGCCCCGTAGCTGGCCTCGTACCGGACCTGGCTGAGCGCGTACTCGAAACCGTTGTTCTCCGCGGTCTGGGCGAGCTTCTTGTTGTACTCGTAATCCCAGCTGGTCCGCTGTTCGATGTCGGACGTGACCAGCCCGCCACTGACGTTGGGCACCCAGTAGGCGAACTTGATCTGCTCAGCGATGTGTTCGGTTGACATACCGAGCATGGAACCCGTTCGCCCCGCAGCCGCCCACCCTTCCAATCAGCGCGCGTCCAACCCTTCACCCGGCTCGCGGGACGGTGTGAGGTTCGACGGCATGACAGCCGTACAGGAACGAAGAGTTGCACAGCCCATCGCGAGCGAAACCGACTACGACGCGCTCGCCACCAAGTTCCGTCCGATCTTCGCCGACATCGCCCAGGGTGTGGTGGAACGCGAACGCGACCACGTCCTCCCCTACGAGCAGATCGACGCCCTGAAACGGGCCGGTTTCGGGGCGGTGCGGGTGCCGAGATCGCACGGCGGGTCGGGCGCGAGCATCCCCCAGCTGTTCCGGCTGCTCGTCGAACTGTCCGCGGCGGATTCCAACATCACGCAGGCACTGCGCGGACATTTCGCGTTCGTCGAGGACCGGCTGGTGGCCGCGGACGGCCCCGACCGCGACACTTGGCTTCGAAGATTCGCGGACGGTCAGCTCGTCGGCAACGCGTGGACCGAGATCGGCGACGTCCCGCTCGGTGAGGCGAACACCAAGGTGTCCCCCGTCCCCGGCGAGACCCACTTTGTCGCGAACGGCACGAAGTACTACAGCACCGGGTCGATCTTCGCCGACTGGATCGACCTGTACTCGCAGCGCACCGACACCGGCGCCTTCGTGATCGCCGCGGTCGAGGCGCGTCAGCCGGCCGTCACCCACAGCGACGACTGGAACGGTTTCGGCCAGCAGACCACCGGCTCCGGCACGTCGACGTACGAGAATGCAATCGTCTCGCCGGAGAACATCTTCGACTTCTCCACCCGATTCAAGTATCAGACCGCGTTCTACCAGTTGTTCCACCTCGCCACCCTTGCCGGAATCGCGCGGGCCGCGACGGACGCGATCGCCCGCCGGGTCGCGGCCCGCACCCGCACGTTCAGCCACGGCAACGCCCCCACCTACGCGCAGGACGCGCAGATCCAGCAGGTGGTCGGCGAGGTGTCGGCCGCCGCGCACGCCGCCGAGGCGATCGCACTGCACGCGGCCGAGCCCGTGCAGTGGGCCTACGAGGCCGCCTTCACCGGCAGTCCGGACGAGGAGAAGTCCGCCAACATCGCGGCCGAGATCGCATCGGCCCAGGGCCAGATCTCCGCCACCGCAATCGTCGTCCCCGCCACCGCCAAGATCTTCGACGCGCTCGGCGCGTCCGGGGTGAGCCGCGACTGGGACCTCGACCGCTTCTGGAGAAATGCACGCACGGTCGCCAGCCACAACCCTGTGGTGTTCAAGGCCAAGGTGGTCGGCGACTTCGAGATCAACGGAACCGAACCCGTCTACGTGTGGGCCATCGGCACCGCACCGAGCGCAGAGGGAGACAAGGCATGACCGTCATCACCGAAGAGAAGATCTGGTCGGACGCCCCGGCCACCGCCGACGGCTGGATCACGCGTGCGCGTGAGGTGAGCGCAATTCTCGCTCGCGACGCCGTCGCACGCGACCGCGCCGGCGGCGCACCGTTCGAGGAGGTCCGGCTCCTCAAGGACAGCGGACTCGTCACCCTGCTCGGACCGACCGAATTCGGCGGCGCCGGACAGCGGTGGGAGACCGCCTACCAGGTGGTCCGCGAGATCGCGCGCGGCGACGGATCCATCGGACAGTTGCTCGGCTACCACTACCTGTGGGCGTGGGCCGTGCGACTCGTGGGCACCGAACCGCAGATCGGCGCCGTCGAGGAGTTGTACACGAGCAACCGCTTCCTGTTCGGTGGGGCGGTCAACCCGCGCGACACCGACCTCACGATCGTCGACCGCGGCGACACTCTCGTCTACAACGGGGTGAAATCGTTCTCGACGGGTGGTCGCGCCACCGATCTCACCGTGCTCGAGGGCATCATCGAGGGCACCGCGACGCACGTGTTCGCGATCGTGCCGACGGCGCAGGACGGCATCGTGTTCCGCGGTGACTGGGACAATCTCGGGCAACGCCTCACCGACTCCGGGTCGGTCGAGATCAACGACGTCGAGGTGGACTGGTCCGGGGCAGCCGGATTCGTGGACAAGGAGTTCCAGCCCCTCGTCTACAACACGCTGAACTTCCCGGCGCTCGAGATCGTGTTCGCCAACTTCTACGTCGGCATCGCCCGCGGCGCACTCGACACCGCTGCCGAGTACACCCGCACCCGGACCCGTCCGTGGCCGTACGGCGGCGACGACAAGGAACTCGCGACCGACGAGTGGTACCTGCGCGAGGGCTACGGCGACCTGCAGTCGAAACTGTGGGCGGCCGAAGCATTCGTCGATCAGGTGAACCTCGAGGCGAACGGGGTGCTCCACGACGCGCGGGAGAACCTCACCGAACAGGCACGCGGCGATCTCGCGGTGCGCATCGCCGCGGCCAAGATCCGGGCCGCCGACGTCGCCCTCGAGATCGGCACCAAGGTGTTCGAACTGACCGGTGCGCGTGCCACGTCCAACACGGTCGGCCTCGACATCTTCTGGCGGAACGTGCGGACGCACACCCTGCACGATCCCGTCGCGTACAAGCGTCGCGAGGTGGGCGGTCACCTGCTGACCGGCGAACTCCCCGAACCCACCTGGTACACCTAGAGATTCCGAAACCCGAGTCCGGCCGCCGTCGACGGTGGCCGGATTCGGTGCGTCCGCATCACCGACCTCCGGAGAACCATGACTGCCGTCCAGAACGCCCACCGCATCAGCGACGAGGCCGAGGCCCTCGCCGTCGCCGCCGATCTCGCCACGCAGTTCGCCGAGGAGGCAGCCGCTCGTGACTCCGGGCGGCACCTGCCGTACGAGCAGGTCCGCGCGCTCGCCGCATCCGGGCTCCTCACGCTCGGCGTTCCCGTCGAGTACGGCGGCATCGACGCGCGCACCGAGACCCTCGCCGAGGTGTTCCGGCTTCTCGCCGCGGGCGATCCGAGCATCGCGCAGATTCCGCACAGCCACTACACATTCCTGGAAGTGCTGCGCCGGCAGGGCACCCGGGCGCAGCAGGAGTTCTTCTACTCCGAGGTGCTGGCGGGCCGGCAGTTCGCCAACGCCCAGAGCGAGCGCGGAACGAAGACGATCGACATCGACGACACGACCCTGGTGCAGGAGGGCGAAGACTTCGTCGTCGACGGTCGCAAGTTCTACAGCACGGGCGCCCTGTTCGCCGACTGGATCGCGGTGCGGGCCACCCTACCGGGGACGACCACGCCGGCGGGGAAACCCGCCAAGGCCGTCGCCTACCTACCCCGGACGGCCGACGGGCTGTCGATCGTCGACGACTGGGACGGCATGGGGCAGAAGACCACCGCGAGCGGAACCGTCACCCTCGACGCCGTCCGAGTACCCGCGTTCCACGTCGTGCCGTTCTCCCCCATCTTCGACGCACCCACCACCTATGGTTCGCAGGCCCAGATCCTGCACGCCGCCCTCGACGCCGGGATCGCCGAGGCAGCCCTGAACGAGGGCGTGCGGCAGGCACGCCGGGCGAGGCCCTATTTCGAGGCCGATGTCACCGACGCCGTCGACGACCCCCTGCTGATCCAGCTGGCCGGTGAGGCGGCGGTGGGCGTCCGGTCCGCCACCGCCCTTCTCCGGGAGGGTGCGCGCAGCATCGACGCAGCGCGGCGTGACCTCACCGACCTGAGCGCCGCGGTCGCCTCGATCGACGCCGCCGCGGCCAAGGTCGCCGCCGCCCGCGCATCCCTCGAGGCGTCGAGCGTGCTCTTCGAACTCGGCGGCACCCGCAGTGCGTCGGAATCGTCCAACCTGTCGCGGTACTGGCGCGACGCCCGCACCCACACCCTGCACGACCCCACGCGGTGGAAGATTCAGCACATCGGCCGGTGGACGCTGTCGGGCACCGTCCCGCCCCGGCACGGCCTGCTGTAGGCCCTCCGGGCCCGTGCGCCTTTCTGGTTGCTGGAACAACCAGAAAGGCGCACGGGCGCTAGCCTGTTTCCGCCTTCATCAGGAAGACGTTGTAGTCCGACCACGTCGACATGGTGAAGTACAATTCGTCGCCGCTGGACCACGGGTGGATGAAGCCGCCGTACAGTTCCGGGTATTCGGCGGCGCTGACCATCGGCGCCCCGCCGGACCAGACGCCCTGCGGTGAGTCGGACTCACGGAGCACGATGGCCGCCTTGGACGTGTCGAGGTAGGCCATCTGCCACTTGCCGGTGGCCTGCTCGTAACGCACGGACAGTTCGGCGGCGGGGGCGTCCACGATCGGTGTCGCCTCCGTGTACCCGCCGACCGGCGTCCAGTTGCCGTTCTGCCAGTACTGGTACGCGGACGTGTTCAGCACGTCGGCGGCCGGGACGCGCGCCAGACCGATGGCGCCGAGCCGTGTGTTGGGGGTGCCGAACATGTACACGAAGTCGCCGGCCGGGACCATCGACGCGACCTGGAACTTGGTGACCCCGAAGATGTTGTCCCACTTCGCGTACGGGTCCTTGGTCCACGTCGATCCACCGTCGTCCGAGTAGGCGATGCCGCCGTAGTTCGTCCACCACGTGGCGGGGATGCTGTTCCAGGTGCGGATCGACATGTAGCTCATGTACTGCCGATTCCCCACGGCGAATCCCGACGTCGGGATGGTGGTGATCTCGATGTTGTCGAGTTTGCGGCTGTCGAGCAGTTCCGCCGCGTGACACCGGCTGTCCTGGACCATGCTGTCGAGGCTCATGCCGTCGGACAGGTTGCGGTCCGAGCTGAAACCGAGGACGTTGCTGCGCCAGTCTTCGCCCTGGCCGCCGGGCGGCTGGAATCCCTTGCCGACGGTGTCACCGAACGCGACGGCGACCTGGTCGGGGGCGCTCTCCCACATGATGCCGAGGTCGGTGCCGTTGACCTGGTAGCGCTTGTCGGTGCGGCTGACGGAGCCGGCCCCGGTCACCTTGGCGACGCGGGTCACGTCGCCGATCTTCGGCGTGGCCGGCGCCGGGCTTCGCGGCGCCTCCTCGGTCGCGGGGTGCACGAGGGGTGGCGGCGGGGGCAACTGGATGTCGGCGCCGGGGACGGGAATGCCGAAGTGGAAGGGCGTGAACTTCACGCTGATGTCCGGAATGTTCAGCTCACTCGACAAATTTCCCGGGGCGTGGTCGGTCTCGTCGGTGAGATCGGGGCACGGATCGGTGCACGTGTCGGCGGGCAACGCCTGCGACACACGGACGGGGTCGGTGACCGGGGCGGGGTACGGCACCGTCGTGATCTTGGGATACGGGATCGGGAGCTCGAGTTTGTCCGGGATGAGCGAGTGCGTCTCGTTCGACACCTCGCTCGCGCAGGGTCCGCTGCCGGGGAGTCCGTTGGATACCGGTTCGGGTTCCGCGACGGCGGCGTTCTGGTTGGAGTAGGCGATCATGCCCGAACCGATCGCCACGGCCGCAACCGACGCGACCCACCTCTTCGACATCCCCGACCCCTCCGTCAAATCCGGCCACACCCGGCGAGGGGAACATAACATCGCTCGTCGGCGGTCGCCGGTTACCACACGCCATACCTGGCGGTAACATTTGCGTCCCGATTGGCGCTTCGCGCCCGTGCGTGGCCGCTCAGCCCGTCCCGAACAGCATGCCCAGCAGATAGGTGGCAGCGGCGGCGCCGTACCCGATTGCCAACTGGCGTAACGCCCGTTTCACCGGCGGCCCGCCCGACAGCAGCCCCACCACCAGGCCGGTCCCGAGCAGTGCGATGCCGACGAGGACGGCCGCGACCACGAGCGCGGCGGTGCCTTCCATGCCGAAAAGGTAGGGCAGCACGGGGATCACCGCGCCGGACGCGAAGAAGCAGAAGCTCGCGGCGGCCGCGCCGAGTCCGGTGCCGATGGCCTCGTGCTCGTCGACGGCCTCCCTACCCGAAACAGGCTCGGGCGCAGCGGCTCTCCGCAGCACGTCGGCCGCGCGTTTCTCGGCGTCGTCCGCGGGCATGCCCCGCGCCCGGTACACGAGTGCGAGTTCGTTCGCATCGACGTCGAGGAGCGGCACCGCCTCGCGGGCCCCCGCCCCCGGCGCCGACGCCTCGAGCAGTTCGCGCTGCGACCGCACGGAGACGTACTCGCCCGCGCCCATCGACAGCGCGCCCGCGAGCAGACCGGCGAGCCCGGTCAGCAGGACGATGGAATTGTCGACGCCGCTTCCGCTGATGCCGAGCACGAGGGCGAGATTGCTGACCAGACCGTCGTTGGCACCGAAGACGGCGGCCCGGAAAGTGCCGGACAGGCGATTTCGCCCGCGCGCCGCCAGCGCCCGCACCACCTCTTCGTGGATCCGCTCGTCCGCGCCCATCGCTTCGGTGGCGTCGACGTCCGTCGGGTACGGCGACCGGGTCTCCGCGCGCTGCGCGAGGGCGAGCACGAACACCGATCCGAAGCGCCGGGCCAGCACCCCGAGGATGCGCGTGCGGATGTCGCCGCGCACCGGCTTACCGACGTGCTCACCCAGCAGTGCGCGCCAGTGCGCCTCGTGCCGCCCTTCCGCGTCGGCGAGCGCCAGCAGAATCTCGCGTTCCTCACCGGTCCGGCGTCTCGCGAGATCACGGTAGACGGCCGCCTCGGCGCGTTCGTCGGCGAGGTAGCGGCGCCATTTCCGGACTTCACGCGGACCGGGATCCGGTCGTGCACCAACCATCGTCAGCCTCCCGATCGACGGAGAGAAGCCTACCGACGGGCCCCTCCCCACCGCGGCGGTTCGACGTCAGTCCCCCGCGGCAAGGGCCTTGCCGAGCGAATCCTCCGGTTCGGAGACCACCACCGGATCACGCCCGGACAGCAGGTCGAGGACTGCCTTCGGCCGGGCGAGCGATTCGCGCACGGTGTTCCTGGCCATCGTGATCGGGCGGCATTCGCAGCGGGCATTGACTCCGGCGACGTCGATCCCGGCGCCGCGGCACAGTGCGACCGCGCGGGGGACGTGGAAACCCTGAGTGACGATCAGCGCCTTGGTCACTCCGTATGTCTGGACGGCCCGCGCGCACGTGTCGTAGGTGTCGAGCCCGTACCGGTCGCCGACGATCTTGCTGCGGTCGATGCCGTTTTCCACCAGGTAGTCCGTCATCGCCGCGATCTCGTCACCGGATCTGCCGTTGCCGTCGCCGGAGACGAGCACCGCCCGCGCCCGCCCGTCCCGAACGAGCCGGACGGCGACGTCGAGGCGCCCGGCCAGATACTCCTGGGGTTTACCATCCCGCACCTGCGCACCGAGAACGATGACCACGGGCGCTTCGGGTGCGTCCTCGACGTCGTAGACGTGGCCCGACGCCTCACGTGAGATCCACACCGTCGAGGCCGCGACGACGAGGACCGCGAGCGCGCCGAGGCCCGCTCCGATGCCGACCAGCCGGCGGACGATCCGTCTTTCCCCCATGCCGCCATCAAACCACAGCGTCAGACGTGGGCCGGTTCTCGAGCGGCGCGCCGCGCACGCAGTCCGGACAGGATGCACAGGCCGAGCCCGAACAGGATCCAGCAGGTCAGCACGAGCAGGCCCGCACCGGCTCCGTGTCCGTCGAAGAACGCCGTCGAGCGCACCACGGTTCCCGCCGCCCCGGGCGGCAGGAGCTGACCGAACGCGCCCCACCCCGAGGGCAGCCACGCCGCGGAGGTCGCCAGTCCCGACAGCGGGTTGGCGAGGAACATCATCGTCACCGCTCCGAGCGCGAACCCCGCTATACCCAGGACCGATTCGAGCCCGAGGACGGTCAGGGAGATGGCCGCGATTCCCAGGACGACGGCACCGGACGTCGTCCAGTAGTCGCCGTCGACGCTTCCGAGTCCGAACTGCAGAATTGCCGTCAACACCAGTCCGGCGCTCACGGCGAAGAGCACCGCACCCGCCACTCTGCCCTTGACGCTGTGCGGGAACAGTCGCACCAGCACGAGCGCGGGGATCATGCCGCCGAAGACCAGCGGAAGCGCCAAACCGCCGAGGCCTGCTCCGGCGGGGTCGTCGGCCGTCAGTGGCACGACGTCCTCGACCGGAACAGGCTGTCCCGCAATCGTGCTCATCCCCGCCGCGAGACCGTTCATCGTCTGTGCGATGGGCGCGCCGCCCGCGCCGGCGGACAGGACCTTCATGCCCTCCGGTGTCGCGACGATTCCGCCGACCACCTCCCGGTGCTCGATCGCCGTCCGGACCGCCTCGGCGTCGGCGAACCGCTCGGTGGCGAACGCCCCCGGGCGGCCTGCGTCGAGCGCGGCGTCGATCCGGGTGACCGCCGCGTCGGGTCCGGCGACGCCCAGGCGCAGGTCGTGCGGGCCGCTGTGGACGGCCGGCAACGCGAACGCCAGCAGCATCACGGCGATCACGGCGGTGAGTCCCAGCACGACGGCGATCATCTTCACAGGATCGGACGGGCCATTGCTCGACTGCCCGGCGGGTTCGACGCGCGGGTCGAGCGTCCCGGTATCCGCAGTGCTCATCGGACTCCCCTTCAACTAAGTGGAGGAAATTCCTCCAGTACTTGTGGAGAATATTCCTCCGGTTATGCTGGGTTGTCAAACGCGAAAGGACTACCGATGCGAGCCGACGCCCTGGAACGCCGCAACACCCTGATCAAGGCGGCCCGTGCGGTGTTCGCCGACCGCGGGCACGACGCCCCGCTCGACGCCATCGCCGCGCAGGCCGGCGTCGGGATCGCCACCCTGTACCGGAATTTCCCGAGCCGGGACGACCTTGCCCACGCCGTCGCCCGGACGACCCTGGCCGAGGTCCGCGAACTTGCAGTCCGGGCTCTGGACGAGTGCGGGGACGAACCCGAGGCGGCGTGGCGACGGTTCATCGAGGCGGTGGTCGAACTGCGGATGGGCGCACTGGTGCCCGCGCTGGTCAACAGCCTCGACGAACTGCCGCCCGACGTGCGCGAGACGCGGGAGCAGACGAAGTCGACGGTCACCGAGCTCATTCACCGGCTCCAGGCGCTCGGGCTCCTCCGCGAAGACATCGTGCCGCTCGAGATCATCATGGGAATCGCGATGCTGACCAGGCCGCACGTGCTGATGTTCGAGGACACGACGGCCAATCTGGTTCCGCGGCTGATCGCGGTGTTCCTCGCCGGATTGCGCCCGGACGGGGTCCCGCTGCCGCCGCCGATCTTCCCGGAGACCGCTGTACTGTGACGGGAATGCAGCCAGGGGGGCCTCTGCCACAGCCATGGAATCACCCGCGAGCGGGGGGCGATCGACCGAACGGATGGGACGTCGCGATCTCGGCCGCCGCGCTCGTCCTCGCGGTGACGGTCGCCAGCATCTCGGCGGTGGCGGGCTTGTTCTGGCTGCTGTTCCTGGACTACTGCCCGCCCGAGACCTGCAGCGCCGAGAACGCGTGGATCTCGGTCTGTGTTGCACTCGCGGTCGCCGCGCTGGTCACCGCCGTGGGCGGTGTGGTCACGATCGCACGCCTCTCGCGCCGCACCGTGGCGTGGCCGGTGGCGTGCGGCACGGCGATCCTCTGCGTGGGCGCGTGCGCGATCGGGTTCGCCGGGTACGTCTCCGCGACCGGAATCTGAGCTTCCTCAGGACATGTGATGCCGGTCGGTCCGGCTGATCGCGACCGCCGAGACGATCACGCCGACCACCACCCCGACGAGCGTGTCGACGACACGGCTCACCGCGATGTCCGGCGCCACCGCCGAGCCGAGACCCGTCAACAGCAGCGCCATGGGCGTGATGGCGACGGACGCGAACGCGTAGTTCTTGATGACCACCAGCTCGGTCACGGTCTGCAGCACCACGATCACCACGACGGTCTGCCAGTACCCCATCGCCGCGGCGATCAGCCCCGCGGCGAGAACGGCGCCCGCCACGTTGCCGACGACGCGTTGAATCCCCCGCTGCACGGTCTGGCTGAAGTTGAACCCCTGCATCGCAGCCATCGCGCCCATCGACGCCCACAGCGGATGTTCCAATCCCACTGCCATACAGATCCATCCGGCCAGCGCGGCGGCCGCTGCGATGCGGGCCGCGTTGACGATCCCCTCTCGTGACCGCAACCCCCGGAGCCCCTCCGCAAGAAATCCTGCCGGATTCGGCAGTGCCACGGTTTCCGCGCCGAAAGCGGAAAGGTCGCTGCGGCGCTTGACCTTACGGAGTTCCGACTCGTGATCGACCAGGGCACGCAGGGTGTCGTGGTCGCGTTCGCGCGCCCACCGATCGACCACCGTGTCCGCTTCGGCGAGCAGCGCGAACAACTGGTGGGAGTGCCCGTCCCGGGCCCGGCCGCTGTGTGCGATCACGTCTCGCGCGTTGTCGATCGCCTTGCGTGCGGCCGCGATTGCAGCGTCGTCGTGTACACGCCCGAGTTCCGCGACGGCGGCGAGTGCCCGCGCCACGGCCAGCCGGGCCGGACCGAGGGGCACGAACAGACCGGGCGTCATGGCGGCGAGCCAGCCCACGACGACGCCGATGGCCACGGCCACCACGGCCGGTGCGAGGTCCGCGAGCGTGGTCGCGTGTCCCACTGCGGCAGTGGCCGCGAAGATCAGGATGACGGGCCCGGGGCCGGCGATCCGGAACGCCGCCAGCAGCCACGCGGCGATCCCCGACGCCACGGCCATGACCGCGATCTGCCACCAGAGCGACAGCCCCGCGGCACCGAGCAGCGCCCCGCCGGCGACGAAGACGACGAGCGCGAGGCCGACGAGACCCGTCTTGCGGGCGAGCCGGGGATACGGCTCGTATCGGCCGAACGCGGCGGTCAGCGCACCGAGCGCCGCGAAACCCGCGAGGTTGCCGTGGCCGAGCAGGCCGCCGATCACCAGCACCAGCGCCGTTGCCGCACCCACCCGAAGGGCGGGAGCGATGGTGGCATCCGCCGTGCGGACCTCGAAGGCACGGCGCCACGTCGACGGCGCCACGGAATGGGCCAGCGCCTCACGGGAGTGCTGGAGCCGGCTGAGGTCGGGTGCGTATCGAGGGGAAGCCTGCATGACCTGAGCGTACCGTATACTTCACTAGTAAAATAGTTATGAAATAGTGTGAAGTTGGTCGCTACGATGGTTTTCATGAGCCCTGCCCCACGTCCGGATGAGGACTTCACCGATCGCGTACGACGCGAATGGGCGGAGACCCATCCCGAAGTGGACACGTCACCGATCGAAGTGATGGGCCGCATCACCCGGATCGGATCCCAGGCCCTGCAGCAACTCGACCGCGCGCTGGACGCAAGCGGGGTCTCGCGCGCCGAGTTCGACGTCCTGTGCGTGCTCGCCCGCAGCGATCGGCCGCTGCGAGCCAGCGAGGTCACCGCCGTGACCATGCTCAGCGGCGCCTCCACCACCAAGCACGTCGATCGCCTGGGCAGGCTGGGACTGGTGGAACGACTGCCCTTCGAACGAGATGGCCGCGTCGTGCTGCTCCATCTGACCGAGGCCGGACGGACACTCGTCGACACCGAGTTCCCGCAGCGCGTCGAACGCGATCGTCAATTTCTCGAGGGACTGAACGAGGACGAATGCGCGGTGCTGGCCGGATTGCTCCGGCGGATCGCCGCAAACGTCGAATCCGGACGTCGCCCGTAGTCCGCCTCAGGGAATGATCTTCCGCGCCCGAAGGTCGCGGAAGATGTCGAGGAACATCCGCTCGGTCTCGACGTGGCGGTGGAAACCGAACCTCCGCGCCTTCGATCCGTCCGCGATGACGTCGTAGTCCCAGCCGAAGACGAAGTCGCCGAATGCCCACGACGAGACGTCCGAGTACGGCGTCGGTGCCAGTCCGTGTTTGGCTACCAGGTCGTTCCACACCGGTTCCTTGTCCGCCATGACGACGTCCATCGACATCGGCAGCGGCGGTGCGACGTCCAGTTCGAAGAACTCGGCGATCTTCGGCAGCATCTCGTCCCACCGGAACAGATCCCCGTTGTTGATGTTGAACGCCCGGTTGGCGCACTCGGGAGTGGTGGCGGCCCAGACCGTCGCCTCGGCCAGCAGTCCCGCGTCGGTCATCTCGAGCAGACTCGTGTAGGCACCGGGCTTGCCCGGAAAGCGAAGCGGCACTCCGAGTTCCTTCGACATCGTGGCGTAGACGGCGATCACGAGCGCGAGGTTCATCGGGTTCCCGAGCGCGAATCCGCACACGACCGAGGGTCGGATCGCGGACCAGGTCCAGCGCTTGCCGCGCTGACGGTCCTCGAGGAACTGCTGCTGGTCCACGTTGAACTCGGGCGGCATGTGGGGCGGATCGGTCTCGCGCGCCGGCGTCTTGAACGGTCCGAGGTGGGCGCCGTAGACCTTGTATCCCTGCATCAGGCTGATGTGCTCGAGTCCGGCCGCCACCGGTTCGAGCGCATTCACGGTATTGACGAGCATCGCGACGTTGGGAGCGACGAGCTCCGCCCACGACGGTCGGTCCTGGTAGGCGGCGTAGAAGATGTGCGTCACTTCGCGCAGTTCGCCCAGCTTCCCCGCGGCGTCGCGCTCGTCGAGCAGGTCGACTGCGATGTGCCGCACCCGGTCGGTGTCGGTCCCGCCCCGACGGGACAGTCCGATGACATCCCACTCCCCGGTGGCCTCGAGATGGTCGATCAGATTGCCGCCGATCACACCACGCGCACCGACGACCACTGCCACTCTTCGCTTCGCCATCACTCACTCCTATCGGTATATCGCGAAATTACGATACCTTGAGTGAAGCACACATATCGGAAAATCGCGATATGGCGGTATGCTGGATTCCGTGAGTGAACATCCGGACCCGAACAACCTCGCCCTGGTCTTCAAGGCACTGTCGAACCCCACCCGCGTGCGCATCCTGCAATGGCTGAAGGACCCCGGCAGCTTCCCCCCACAACTCGAACCCGCAGAAGAAGTGGGCGTATGCCTGAAGCACATTCAGGCACGGGCCGAGGTCTCCCAGTCGACCGCGTCGCAATACATGGCAGCCCTGCAGAGCGCCGGCCTCGTCACCAGTCATCGGATCGGCCAGTGGACCCACTACCGCCGCAACGAGGAGCAGATCGATCGGCTCGCCGACCACATCCGCACCGAACTCTGAATCAGGGCATCTCCACGGTTTCCGCTCGCGCGATCTCGTCGAGCGCCCGGCGGACGTAGCCGTCGGCGGGCACCTCCGCCGCATTCAGGAGATCGGCGATTACCAGGATCGCGGCATCCACGGCACACTCGGGCCTGCGCGGGTTCTCCTCGACGTCCGCCACACCGAGCGCGCCGGTCAGCACGGTGACCAGCGAGTCGACGTCCACGGCCGGGAACCACACCGCCGACGCCCGCACGCATCGAGTGAGCACGTCCTGCACGTCCTCCCCGGTCAGTCCGTCCGGGTGCAGCGTCTCGAGGAGTTCCCGGATCATCCCCGCCAGCACCGCGCCGACCTGCCCCGCGGGCAGGGCGGCCAGGTCCTCGGTCGCCTCGGTCAGCGCCGCCGCATCCGACGCCCGCGCCGCGACGATGGCGACGTCCAGCGCTTCGGCGATGTCACGCGCAACTGCAGGCCAGTGAGTGGGCCACATCCGGTAGATCCTCTTCTCGTATCCGTCGAACCGAGGCTACTGAATCACGGCCCACCGACAGTCATCGCAGCCGCTCGATCAGCCGCAGCGCGTCGAACGGCGCGTACCCCTTCATGTCGTTGTCGAAGTAGGCGAAGCAGTCGAGGCCCTGCCCGAGCAGGCGCTCGATCTTGCGCGCCCACTCGTCGAGGGCATCGTCGGTGTAACCGCTCGCATACAGTTCCTTGTCCCCGTGCAACCGGAGGTAGACGAAATCGCTCGTGACCGCCTCCACGAATGGGTACCGGCCCGCCGTGTCGGCGACGACGAACGCGACGTCGTGCGCGCGGAGCAACTCCTTCGCCTCCTCCGCCTCGAAGCTGTGGTGGCGAACCTCGAGCGCGTGACGGACGGGGCGGTCGGCGTCGGTGTCGGTCCACGCCCGGTCTTCGGTGAGCTTGTCGTCGTGCTGCGCTGCGAGCGTCGCGGCCTCGGAGGTCGTCCGCGGCAACAGCTCCAGGAACGCTGCGAGACTCGTCGAATCGAACGCGAGTGTCGGGGGCAGTTGCCACAGCAGCGGTCCGAGCTTGGCGCCCAACGCGAGCACGCCGGAGGCGAAGAAATTCGCCAGCGCCGCCTCGACACCGATCAGCCGCTTCATGTGCGTGATGTAGCGACCGCCCTTGACGGCGAACACGAAACCCTCCGGTGTCTCGTCACGCCACTTCGCATAACTTTTCGGCCGCTGCAACGCGTAGAAGGATCCGTTGATCTCGATCGACGTCAAACGCCCCGCGGCGTAGGCCAACTCCCTGCGATGCGCCAGGCCTTCCGGGTAGAAGTCGCCGCGCCACCCGGGATACGTCCAGCCGGAGATGCCGACTCGGGCCTGCGCCATCTCCCGACCCTAGCGCCGGAACCTATTGCATGTGGCCCGTCCCGGGAGAACCATGGGAAGACCCCACAATCGAGGAGGCACCGATGCCGAGATATCTCTGGCAGGTCACGTACTCACCCGAAGGCGCGAAAGGACTGCTCACCGACGGCGGCACCGCACGACGCGACGCGATCACCCAGATGGTCGAAAGCGTCGGGGGCACAGTCGAATCCTGCTACTTCGCACTGGGTGGCCGGGATCTGTTCGTGATCGGTGACGTGCCCGACGACGTGGCCGCCGCCGCTCTCGGCATCCGCACCACCGCCTCCGGGGCGGCACGGTCGGAATCGGTGGCGCTGCTGACACCGGAGCAGGTGGACGACGCGGTACGCCGCGACGCCGAGTACCGGGCGCCCGGCAGCTGATCGACACCACCGACTCCGCGCGCAGTGCCCTTTTCGCACTGAGGGCGTTTCCCGCCGGCCTCGTCGCACTCGGCGCGGCCGCGACCGGGCAGCACCGGTGGGCAATACGGTGGCAGCTCGAAGCCGCCGACCAGCGGCCCGACCAGTCGCGTCCATCGTCGCCGGTGCGCGTGCTCACGCATTCCGTGCTGTCGCTCCTGGTCGGGACGGTCGCATGGTTTGTCGTGGCCCTGAGCGTGATCGCCGCGTTCCGCGGACTGTTCTATGGGCTGATCACCGACGGTTCCTACCAGCACAGCTGGGGTGGTCCGACGCTCGTGGGCGCCTGGCTGGTGCACCTTGTGCTCGGTCTGCTTCTCGTGCCGGTCGCCGTGTGGATCCTGCGGGGCATCGCCGTACTTCAGATCGGACTCACCCGGCGCCTGCTCGGCAATGGCGGTCCCGCATGGGCTGTTCCCGTCGCACTCGTCCTCGCCGTCGCGGGGGCACTGCTGTTCCGGTCGTGGCTGCATCAGATCTGAAATGACGGAATGAATGCCCGCGAGCGAAGGTTGCACGCCTCATGACGGAGACCACAGCAGAAACACCACAGCTCGGACAGTTCGGCGTCTGGCGTCACGCCGGCGGATTGGCACCCGAAGTGGGTGCGGCGATCGAATCGGCAGGTTACGGTGCGATCTGGATCGGCGGCTCGCCGCCGGCCGACCTCGACGTCGCCGAACGCCTGCTGGACGCGACCTCCACGATCACCGTCGCGACCGGCATCGTGAACATCTGGACCGCACCCGCCGAGGACATCGCGACCTCGTTCCACCGGCTCGAGGACCGCCATCCGGGGCGCTTCCTCCTCGGCATCGGTGTCGGCCATCCCGAGCAGCCCGGCCTGAACTACAGCAAGCCGTACGCCGCGCTCGTGGAGTATCTCGACATCCTCGACGCTGCCGGGGTCCCGGCGGGACGACGCGTCCTCGCCGCGCTCGGCCCGAAGGTTCTCGAACTGTCCGCGGCCCGCGCCGCAGGCGCCCACCCGTACCTGACCACACCACAGCACACCAAGGAAGCCCGTGAGCTGCTCGGCCCCGGACCGGTGATCGCACCGGAGCAGAAGGTCGTGCTGGACACCGACGCGGAACGTGCGCGTCCGATCGGACGTGCGGCCGTCGAGAATCCGTACCTGCACCTGCGCAATTACGTCAACAACCTGAAGCGGCTCGGGTACACCGACGAGCAGATCGAGAACGGCGGCAGCGACGACCTGATCGACGCCCTCGCCGCCCACGGCGACGCCCCCTACATCGCCGGCCGCCTCCGCGAGCATCTGGACGCGGGCGCCGATCACGTCGCCATTCAGGTGCTCCCCGCCGGCGACGATCCGGTGCCTGCCCTGCGGGAACTCGCAGGCGCGCTAGGACTCTGAGCTCCGCTAACGAAATGGTGTGATGGCGGGTACCGCATACTGAAAGGGGGTCGCCGAAACGGTCGGGGTATGGTCCCCTTCTGAACGGCAGGCAGGACTGAACGCAAGGTAGGAACTGTGCACGAGCCAACGCCACGTCCGGTCGGCCCATACGCTTCGGGGCCGCCACCTGCAGCCCTGACCGTGCATTCCGCGACACTCGACCGTTTCCGCGCGGCTGAGTTGTGGCGGGCGCTGGTCATCGGCGTGGTTGTCGTCGCCTACACGCTGCTCGCGCTGGTCACCTGGCCCGTCCGGCGTCGCGGCCGCACCCTTGCGGATGCGGCGTCGGAGGGCCTGGTCAACGGTTTCGAGGTACTCGGCCCGACATTCGTCAAGGTCGGGCAGCTGATGGCGTCGTCTTCCGGCGTGTTCCCCGCCCCGCTGGCCAACGCCTGCCTGCGGTGTCTCGACGACGTACCGCCGGTGCCCGCGCACGAGGCCCGCCGGGTGATCGAGGCAGATCTGGGCCATCCCGTCGACGCGCTGTTCGCGTCGTTCGACGACGCGCCCCTCGCCGCCGCTTCCGTTGCCCAGGTGCACGGCTGCGTGCTCCCCGACGGCCGGGAGGCCGTCATCAAGGTCCAACGCCCCGACATCTTCCGCCGCATGGTGGTGGACCTGCGCACCGCGTACTGGGGTGCGCGGATCCTCGAGAAACTCTTCGAGTTCTTCCGCATCGCCAACGCCACCGCGATCATCCGTGATCTCCACGCGGCGACGATGACCGAACTCAACAGCGCGGTGGAGGCCGACCGACAGTCCCGGTTCAGGACGAACATCGGGGCGTTCGGCGACAACAAGGGCGTCACCACCCCGGAGGTGTACTGGGACTACTGCGGTCCGCACGTCATCTGCATGGAACGCATGTACGGGCTGCCGCTCGACCGGTTCCCCGACCTCGTCCACATGGACACCCGCATGCTGATCCGCCGCGGCGTCAAGGTGTGGATCGAGTCCGTCATCCTGCACGGCCCGTTCCACGGCGACGTGCACGCCGGCAACCTGTGGGTCCTCGACGACGGCCGCATCGCGATGCTCGACTTCGGCATCGTCGGCGAGCTACCCGACTCGTGGCGGCAGATCCTGCGCGACATGTTCTACGCGACCCTGATCGACGGCGACTTCTCCCGCATGGCTCGCGGCATCCGCAGCCTCGGCTACGCGCAGGACAACGACGCCTCCGACGACGAGATCGGCCTCCAGGTGGCCGCCGCCCTCGCACCCCTGCTGGGCCGGGACCTCGGCGAACTGCGGCTCAGCGAACTGATCATGGCCCTGGTCGGCATCGGCAAGAAATGGGGTGTCGCGAGCCCTGAGGAGCTCGTCCTGTTCGGAAAGCAACTCGGCTACTTCGAGCGGTACGCCACCGAACTCGCGCCCGGCTGGGTGATCGGACAGGACCTGTTCCTGTTCCGCAACGTCTTCCCGGACGCCGTCGCCGCGAAGGCGCGCGAACTCGGGGTGGAACTGCCGGACGAGTGACTCCGGCTCGACGCCCGGCGCATGAGTTCGCTGATCTTGGCTCGCTGCTGGAATCCGCCGTCGGTGAAGAACAGCACGAGGGTGGGTGTCCCGCCCCGCGGCGGCAGACCGGAGACGATGTCGGTCATGATCGGCAGTTCGTCGTTGTAGCCGCCGATCGCCTTGTAGTCGATTCCGCCGTGGACACCGCCGAGATGAAGGAACGTCTCGCACCACGTGTCGACCTCGTGCACCGCGATGTCGGGCAGGCGAGCGAAGTTCTTGGCGTAGAGATACGGTTCGAGGCGACCGTCGTCGTCGATTTGCGTGGCCACGGGCACCATCCGCTCGACCACTCGGTTGATCGCCCGGGTCGAGTACTGGCGTCGCATGCTGCCCGTCTTGTCGATCACCAGAACGACCCGGGCGCGCGCCTCACCTGCACCCTTGTGCAGCAACACCTTCGCGACTTCACGCTTGCGCATGTCGAGCTTCTGCCGCTTCTCGAACGTCAGCCCGAGCTCGTCCGGGACGGTCCGCACCGCAACTTCGGAGTCGGAGTCGGAATCCGCGACGTCCACGCCGTGTTCGGTGACGAGGACGGCGAGTCCGCCGTCCCATCCTGCCGAGACGTTCCGCACCTTCCACCCGGAACCACGCCGATATACCTCGACGAGCACGGCAGCACGCTCGGTGCTCAGCCCTGACGCGTCCGCCCCCAGCGACACCCCGGAGTTCTCGATCACCACGCCCAGTCCGACGCGATCGGCGAGACTGCCGGGCACTGAGTCGTCGAGCGCGACGGCGATGCTGAGCTTGTCGACGTCTGGAGGCACTGCCGCGAGATCGATGTCGACGCCGTCTGCCGCCACCAGTTGCACGGCCCCCTCGGGCGAGCGGGGGTTGTTGAAGAAGACGAAGTCGTCGTCGGACCGCACCCGTCCGTTCGTGCCGAGCTGGAATACCATCAGGTCGACCTCGCCCCGGCGGGCGCCGGCAACCCCGATGCTCGTCCGCACACAGGCGATCTCGGCGTTCTCGCCGCGGGAAAGACGTGTCACTGTGCGCTCACTTTCCATGCCCGGTCAGCGAGTCCAGCACCGATGCCCGGTGGAGCGGGTGGTCGGGGAGCCGGTCCGGGGTGAGGATCCAGTCGTTGCCCGTCCACGGGTCGGAGACGGTGAGGATCCCCGACGTCGGAACCTGTTGGGCGATGCGTTCGAGCACCGCGACTCCCGGATCCGAAGCGGCACCGGCGCTGTCGCCGACGATGATCAGCGAAGTCCCGACCGCGGGGCCGTGGTCGGCGAGGTGCACGATCCGTGCCGCGTCCTCGGCGCCGTACCCGTGCGGGAAGTCGCCGAGGATCACCAGACGCGGTTCCGGCAGGTTGTCGCGGATTCCGCTGCGGGCCGCCATTTCTGCGAGGTCGACGCTCTCGGACAGCGCGGTGAGCCGGGCGGTGATGTCGGAGGCCGCGGACACGACGGGCGACGCCAGCAGCGCACCGAGGGGTTCGGTGAACGTGCGCAGCGAGCCGCTGAGGTCGACGACCTCCAGCCGTTGCGCCGACGTGGGGGATGCCACCAGCATGCGCGCCGCCAGCGCCGCGACCACCGGTGCGGCTTCGGCCGGATCGCCGACGATCCAGAGGGGACGCCCCAAGGGGTAGTGAACGCAGAACGGGACCCGCAGCTCGCCGAGGTCCGGTGCGGACAACTCGCCGAGCCTCAGACCGTCGGTCACCGCGCTACTCGTGACCGGGCTCGTCCAGGCAGCCGACTCGAACGTGGCCAGCGACCGCGGCAACAGCGGGTCGATGACGCGGAGTTCTTCGGCGAGTTGCGAAGTCTCGCCGTCGAATTTGCGTTGCGCCTCGGCGACGAGGGCATCGGACCGCTCCTGCGCCCGGGCCTGCGACTGCGCGACGGCCGGACTGTTGCGCGTAAATGGGTCGGCCACGGACGCGGACAGTTCGTCGTCCAGCCGCGTCTGCGCGTAGTCGCGGGACGATCGGAACGAGGCCGCCGACCGGGCGGCGTCCTCGAATATCATCCACGCTCGCTCGAACGAGTGGGCCGGATCGAGCGGGATCTGCGCGGGACCGGGCACCGGCGGAACGTCTGCGGCGGGTTCGTCGACCTCGACGCCGTGCCGGGTGATCAGTTCGGCCAGGCCGCCGTCGTACCCCTGCCCGACGGCGCGCACCTTCCAGTCGGTGCCGCGGCGGTAGATCTCCAGGCAGATCGCGGCCGCCTCGGAACCGGCGAGCGGGACGTCGAAAACGACCACGGTACGGTCACTTTCGTCGGCGAGCGTGGCAGACAGGCCCGCGCGAGCCAGCGTCGCCGGACCGCTCGGCGAGGCCGGATCGACACTGACCACGCAGAGCACGCCCGCCGCGGCGGCATCCACCTCGTCCAGTCGCAGCCGGACCGTGCCGTCCGCGTCGAGTTCCACGCCGGCGGCACGCCGCTGGTTGTAGAACACGAAATGATCCGAGGACAGCGCCCGGAGATCGCCGTCCACGATCAACGCCGAGACGTCGACCGGCGTCGCGTCGACTGCGCGGAAACGCAGTACGCGCGACGGCAGCGGGGCGTTCTGCCCCGGAACGAGGTGGACCGTCACCAACCGCCCCTAGACGCCGAGGAAGCGGCCGAGTTGAGGCGCGGCCTCACCCGCGTGCTTGGCCTGAATGCCCTCACCGATGGCCTGCAGCTTCCACTCGCCGCCGACCCGGTACACCTTGGCCATCACCATTCCGGTGAACGGCATCCCGCCCTGCAGCGTGAACCGGGCGAGTTCGGCGTTCGACGTGGTGTCGACCAGGCGGCAGAAGGCGTTCTTCACCTGCTCGAACGTGTGCCCGCGGTACGACGTCACGATGAACACGATGGTCGAGATGTGCGGCGGGATGCGGGTGAGATCCACGAGGATCACCTCGTCGTCGCCGGCGCCCTCCCCGGTGAGGTTGTCGCCCTGGTGCCGGATCGACCCGTCCTTCGACGCCAGCTGGCCGTAGTAGGCGACGTCGACCATGTTGTTGTCCGCGAACAGGACCGCCGACGCGTCGAGGTCGACGTTGGCGGAACGGTTTCCGAACATGCCGCGCTTCTCGATCGGATCCCAGCCGAGCCCCATCTGGATGTACGTCAGCGCGACGCCGCCGTCCTTGCGGAGCGTGACCTTCTGCCCCTTGGTCAGGCTGACCGGCCGCGACTTGGTGAGACTGACCTCGGCCGGAGCCGCGGGCGCGGCGGGAGCGGGAGGCGCAGCGGGAGCCGGAGGCGCAGCGGGAGCCGGAGGCGCAGCGGGAACCGGAGGCGCAGCGGGAGCCACCGGGGCGGGCGCGGGGGCGTCGTCGACGGACACACCGTGATCGGTGACGAGTGCGGCGAAACCACCGGCGTAGCCCTGCCCGACGGCCCGCACCTTCCAGGCGCCCTGGCGGCGGTACAACTCGAGCGCGATGACGATCGACTCGGAGTTCAGCCCTTCGATCTTGTACTCGTACAGCGCGTTTCCAGCGCCGTCGGCGACCCGTGCCGTCGGCGGCGCGGAACGGCCGAAATTGCTGGTGGCGTCGTCGAGGGTGATGACCGCGCGCACCTGGGCGATGTCGGCGGGCACCGCACCGAGGGACACCTTCAGCGACGCCGCCTGTCCGGTGGCCCCGGGCACGAGTTGCACACCGGGACCGGACGGCTGGTTGAAGAAGACGAAGTCGGCGTCCGAGCGGACCTTGCCCGAGTCCGTGACGAGCAGTGCGGACAGATCGGCGGCGGCCGTCAGCTCGAGTGAGACGATGACGTCGGCGACGCTCAGTGGGCCGTTCTGACCCTTGGCTAGCGGAGTGGACACTGCGGTGGTTCCTTCACTGTGGGAGCGTCGGGTTTGTCCCGTTTGGCCTGTTTGCCTACAACCTACAAAAGAGCGCCCGCGGCCGTCGTCGCCGCACCCCGCCCGACGTGGTCCGCGAACCAGCGCAGGATCTCCTCACCGGCGGCGATCCCGCTGCTTCCGGTCACGGACAGGGTCGGATGCTGCCAGTCGAGCGTCTCGAGTTCGCCGTGCCGGGGGCGGATGGCGGCGTCGGCGGCACTGAGCATGTTGGCGTCGAGCGCCCCGTCCCCCGCCGCCAGCACGGGCGCGTCCGGCGCGAGCACGCCGTCGTCGACGAGCCGGGCACGGACTTCGGCGACCGCACGGCTCTTGCACACCGCGTCGGGCATCGTGTAGATCTTGCGGCCCTGACGGGACGCACCCCAGCCCCGGTCCACGCACCAGTCGTTCCACTCCTCGACGAAGTCCGCGGGCATCGCGCCGAGGTCCACGACGAGGTAGGAGAACAACTCGTCGGCCACCCGGGACGACCGAACCCAGCTGTCGTCGATCCGGCGACTCAACTCCGCCCCGACCTCCACGAGCGACGCACCGCCGTCTGCGATGGCGATGTCGACGCCCGACCGCCAGCCCGCATCGGGCACCCCGTCGACGAGGATGTTCGCGCCGTTGGTCGTGATCGCGTACCGCCACGGCGCCCCGGGCAGGTCGATGCGCTGGAACTGGGCGACGGTGCGAGTGGTGGCAGGCACGACCACCGCGGACGCGGTGAGCGTGCGCAGCATGGCCTCGGCGGCCGACGTGACGTAGGACAGCGGTTTGCCGTCGTACACCTCGACGCACAGCAGGTCCTCGTCGCCGGGCCGCTCGGCCACGTCGCTCTCGGTCACGGCGAGTTCCATCGCCGCGCGCGAGTAGATCATGGTCCGGTCGAGATCGGTCGCGATCAGTGCGGTCATGTCACATCCTTGATCAGGCCCATGCACGAATACGCCAGGCCGGGAACCTCTTCGACGGGAACCGACCGCGCGGCCGCGAGGAGCCGGATGTGCGCGTGCTCGGGGGCTTCGAGATCGCGGACGAGCACCCGCCACGGCACCCGGCGCAGCAGCACCCGGGTGGTTTCGCCGACGCCGGGCTTCACGAAGTTCACGGTCGAGATCCCGTACTGCTCCCGGACCGCCTCGACGGACTTCCAGCCGTCCCACGTCGGTGTGCGGTCCGACCGCAGCAATTCCTCGACGTCGCCCGCTACGTGCCCGCGCACATCCGCGAAGGACGCGCCGACGGAGTCGAGGAGGTGATTGGACACGTCCTCGCCGGCGAGATGCGCGTAGAACTTGGCGCCGTGGAAGTCGCCGGCGCCGATCAGCGTGTCGTTGAGGACGGTCCGCGACACCAGGCCCGACACGGTGGAGTTCAGGCACGCCGACGCGATCAGGAAGTCGTCGCGGGTGCCGAACGTGCGGACGCAGTGCCCGGGATCCGCGAGGACGGCGAGGTCGTCGTCGAACTCGGCGCCCCCGGCGTCGCGGTAGTCCGCGAGTGCCTGCGACAACTCGCGGGCGATGGCGCCCTTGCCCGTCCAGCCGTCGACGAAGACCACGTTCTCCGGATCGTGATGACGCGCGAGGTAGTCGAGCGCGACGGCGTCGATTCCGCGGTCCCGGACGATCGAGACCGCGTAGTGCGGCAGCGTCAGGCCGTGGACGTCTCGCGCCCAGCGGCGCATGAGCACGCCCACCGGGGTTCCGGCGCGCGCCAGGGACACGAGGGTGACGTCGCGGCCCCGCTCGGCCAGCACGAGGTCGGTGACCGTCCCCACGGCGCGTGCCAGCCGGATGGAGCTGTCCTGCAGCACCTTCTCGAACAGCTCGCGATACTCCGCGTCGGGCTGGTACTCGATGGGCAGCGTCTCCGCGTAGTGGGCCTCGCCCGACTGGATGCGGCGCTCCCGCTCGGCGACATCCGCTTCGAGGTCGACGTGCGACAGGTCCTTCAGCAGCCATGTCACCTCGTCGGCGGCGTACGAACCGAACCCCGGGCCGGTCAGCGGTGCCGTCACGACGAGGCTCCCGCGCGGGCGGCCCGCAGCGACCGCGGGTCGGCGCCGGAAACGACGGCCAGCAGCACATCCGTTCCCGCCGCCGTGAGGACGTCGAGGAGGCCGCCGCCTGCGGTGAGCCGGTCCGTGTCGGCGGCGGAGTCGATCACCGCGACCACGACGGCGTCCTCGTCCGGCCACTGCGCGTTGTAGACGAACCGCGGCTGCTCCTCCCCGACCTCGGGGGCGGTGAAGCGGAATCCGCGGCGCAGCGGGTATCCCGGCTGGTCTAGTACGTAGGCGGGCGACCGCGACGTCGTCTGGAAGCGCACCCGGAAACCGGATGCGGCGAGCGTGTCCGCGATCCGCAACGGGAGGTACATCAGCTCTTCGTGTCCGACGACGATCACCGGGCGCTGCGGGTCGAGTCGGTCGAGGAGCACCGCGGCCGCCGACGTGACGGCCGCATCGAACTCCTCGGCGTCTTCCCGCAGGAACCCGTGCCGACCACCTTCCGGAACCGTTGCGGGCCAGGGTATGTCGGCGCGCTCGACGGTCCCGGTCCGCTCACCGACGAGGTTGAGCACCGGTTCGGGAAGGGCACCGACCGAGTCGATCAGTCCGCCCGGAAGCTCGGTGCGCCCCGACGCCAGACTCACGCTGTCGATCTGCACACCGAGTTCGGTGGCCGCGGCGTCGACGGCCTCCCGGTGGCCCTGGTCGCGCATGTCGACGAGCGAAGCCACGACGTACCGGCTGCGCGGGTTCTGCCGGTGCAGCGCGCGGATCGCGTCGACCGCGGTTGCGCCGGTGGAGATCTCGTCGTCGACGAGGACGAGGGGGCGATCGCCCGCGAACAACTCGACGGACGTCGGCTGCAGCTGGTGGCTGGTCGCGTGCGAGTGCCCCTCCTCGAACCCGGCGGACATCCCGATCTCGGGGACGTCCCGGCGCGTGGAGTGCAGGTAGCACCGGGCGCGCAGCCGCGCGGCGACGCAATGGCCCAGACCTGTTGCGGTCTCCGCGAATCCGAGCACGACGGGGTCCGCATCCGGTCCGAGCACATCGGCGACCAGATCACCGAGGCGGTCGCCGGCGCCGATCACCGCACGCGGGTCGGTGGGCACGTGCTTGCCGAGGACCGTCGAGACGAGCAGGTGGGCGCGTCGCGGGTTGCGCCGCAGGCCCGGCTCGACGAGTTCGGGGATCGTCAGCCCCGAACTCGAATCCACGTGGGCGAGCGTCAGCCCCAGATGTTCCGTGGCCCAGGGCACCGCGCGGACCGCGGTGGGTGAACTCATCGGACGGCCAGTGCGGTCAGTAGATCCACGAACGTGATTCCTTCGTTGGTCACGCCGAACACCTTCGCCCGGACGAGTGTCTTCTCGGCCCAGCTGCGGTGCGGGCGCATTTCGTTCATCTTGTTGCGGTACCCCGACGCCTGGACGCCGCCGACGCCCTCGGCTCCGAGAATGTCCAGCGCGTCGTGGTACTCCTCGTGCGTCACTGCGGACAGGGCGTGCACGGCCGCGACGTGCGTCGGGTGGATGACAGTCTTGCCCTGGATGCCGTTGGCGCGGTCGAGGGCGATCTCCCGGAGGAGACCGTCCAGGTCCCGGCTGACCAGCTGCTGACGGAACCGCACCTCGTCGTGTTCCTCGAACGGTGTGGCACGCAGGGTCGGCCGGAACATCCGCTCGTGATCGGCGAAGTACTCCCACACCGGACCGGTGATGACGTGCCCGGTCTCGTCGGCGCGGCCGAGGAAGTTCACGATGGCGGCGATCGCGTCCGCGACCACCCGCACGTCGTAGATCGTCAGGTCGCGGTCGCGGCGGATGCCGAACGTGGCACACATGTCGGTGGCACCGATGCGCACGGCGAGGATCCGCTCGCGGTGTTCGACCAGCAGCGCGCCGATCCTCGCGAGTTCGTCGTCGCGGGACTCGCGGTGCACCAGAGCAGGCGATTCGAGCACCGGCATCGCGTACAGCTGCTTGCCGAGCCGCTTCGACGCCGCGGCCAGCTCGTCGAGGAACGCACCGCCCGTCGCGCTTCCGAACTTGGGGAACACGAACCCGGACAGCACCTCGACGCCGGTCGTCAGCAGGCCCGCGATCCGCCGAAGGTCCTCGGCGGCCCGCACCCGCACGAACAGCTGCATCCGCGGGCCGCCCCGGGTCGCCAGCAGATCCAGCGCGTCGACCGCGTTGAGCAACGCCGATTCCACCTGGTCGTCCGCCACGGCGTCCTCGAGGTCCAGGACCATCGAGCAGACACCGTCGGCCGACCGGCGCAGGATGGTGTCCGCGAGGTCGGACCTCGTCGCGGGCACGTACAGCGTCGCGCCCAGCGCAACGGCCAGGACCGTTCGGTCCTCGTCCGGCCCGAGCGCCTGCGGAGCGTGCAGGAACAGCCTGTCGTGCGTCTCGTGATCGAGGTGGTGAAAGTGCCGCACCCGCTGCACCGCCGTCGTCACATCTGACGGCACCGCCGTCGTCACGACCTCATCGCTGATGCTCATCGTTCCCCCGTGTCATCGCTGTCCCGTGTGTCCTCTCATCTTCTGAACCACCTCGGCAATGAACGCCGACACGGCGTCGAGCTGGGTGACGTACGCCCAGTAGTCGGGATGCCGCCCGGTCAGTGTCCCTGCAATTCGGTCTATTCGCTCGAGCTGAGCGTCCAGGACCGACCCCCATTCCCGCACGAGCCCACGATTGACAGCCAACATCTGGGCGTCGCGGAGGCGAAATCTGATCTCGTTCTCCTTGGCCCGTGGGTTCTCGCGGACCTCCCGCAGCAACAGCAGGCGATCGGTGACGCCGTCGACGTTCGCCTCGGCGTCGACCAGATGGGTCCGCGCGGCGGCGGTCAGCTCCAGCGCCCCCTCCGGATTTCCCGCGGTCAGAGCGTTCTGCGCCTGCTGCAGATCGGTCTGCGCCTGCTCGATGTGCCTGCGGCTCTCGCGGTCGTTGTGGACGAGATCCGCCGAACTGGCCGCGTTGAACTCGCGCAGCAGGGCGGAGTAGGCGGGCGCGAGCCGTTCCGCCCGCGTCTGCACCGCGGCGATCCTCGTCGTCACCGACGACACGGCGTGAGCGGCGTCCAGTTCCTTGGACGGGGCCGCGGCCAGTGCCTTCTCGAGCGCCGCCGACTCCTCCCGCACACGCGCTGCCGCTTCGCGGACCGGGTTGGCGCCGCGGGCGCCCTGCAGCGCCACGACCGCGGCGTCGAGTGCCGCTCCCCGGTTGCGCACCGACGGGTAGCCGGCGTACGCGGCGCCCTCGGTCTGCACCCGCTGCTGCGCCGCGGAGGCGACCTGAAGCGCCTGCTGGGCGAGCTGGGGCACGGCCGCCAGCATCGCGGTCGACTCCTCGAGATGGCCCCGATGTGTGCGATAGAACTCGTCGAGGGACTGCGTCGCCGCCACCAACTGCCGCGTCACCTGCTCGTACGCGGCGGCCGCCGCGGGTGACTGCACGTTCTCGAACTGGTCTTCCGCCGCCAGATACGCCGTCGCGGCCTGGTAGCACCCGTCGCGAACCGGTTCCCAGGCCCGCCGGATTCCGCGTTCCGGAGTCAGCTGGTCCGAGGCGTCCACGGCCGCGGCGGCGATGCTCTGCCGGTTGTCCATATCGAGAAACGCTGCGACCATCGTGTCGTGGGCGCGACGAGCCGAGTCGTCGCCCCGGGCTCTTCCTCGGAAGCGTCCCGCCCATCCGCTCGTCACGTCCTGAATCGTACTGGTCGGGCCGACAACACCGAGTGGTCCGGAATTGCCTGTGCACAAACCTGTGGACAGTTCGCGGGATGGGACAAGTCGGACAAATTCATTATCGTGGTGTTGCACGACGAACCCGGAACTTCGACAGCTGTCGAGGGTCCACCCACCTCCTCTCGAAAGGACCCCTGAATGGGCGTCAGCTTGACCAAGGGCGGCATTGTTTCTCTCACGAAGGAGGCGCCGAACCTGACCGCGGTGGCTGTCGGACTCGGATGGGATGCCCGCTCGACCACCGGCACCGACTTCGACCTCGACGCCAGCGCCATCGGTGCGGGTGCCGACAAGAAGGTCGTGTCGGACCAGCACTTCGTGTTCTTCAACAACCTGCGTTCCCCCGACGGCTCGATCGAGCACATCGGCGACAACACCACCGGTGCGGGCGAGGGCGACGACGAGGTGATCAACGTCAACCTGGCGGCGGTCCCCGCGAACATCGAGAGCATCCTGTTCCCCGTCTCGATCTACGATGCGGAGACGCGTTCGCAGTCGTTCGGTCAGGTGCGCAACGCCTACATCCGCGTCGTCGACCAGGCCAACGGCAACGAGCTCGCCCGCTACGACCTGTCCGAGGATGCGTCGACCGAGACCGCTATGGTCTTCGGCGAGCTGTACCGCAACGGTGCGGAGTGGAAGTTCCGCGCCATCGGCCAGGGCTACGCGTCCGGGCTGGCCGGTATCGCCCGCGACTACGGCGTCAACGTCTGACGGTCGTTTCGTTCTCCAGCCTGGGGAGGGTTTCACGGCAACGACGTGGAACCCTCCCCCGGTGTTCGTCCCCCTGCAGTAACCACCCTGCATGCCCACTAGAGAAAGGCCACGCTTCGTGGTTCTGCGAATATTCGGTCTCTCCTTCGCCGTGACGGTGATCTCCATCATCATCGCGGCGCTCTACGGAGGCCCCCAGGCCGTCCTCCTCGTGGTGATCCTCTCGATCCTCGAGATCTCCCTGTCCTTCGACAACGCCGTCATCAACGCCACCGTCCTGCGACGGATGAGCGAGTTCTGGCAGAAGATCTTCCTCACCGTCGGCATCGTCATCGCGGTGTTCGGCATGCGCCTGGTCTTCCCCCTCGTCATCGTGTGGCTGGCCTCCGGCCTCGGCCCCGTCGCCGCCCTCGACCTGGCCCTGAACCCGCCCGCCGACGGCGCCGCGTACTTCCCCGACGGCAGCGCCAGCTACGAAACCCTGCTCACCGACGCGCACCCGCAGATCGCGGCGTTCGGCGGCATGTTCCTGCTCATGCTGTTCCTCGGCTTCATCCTGGAAGAGCGCGAGATCACCTGGCTGTCCTGGCTGGAGAAGCCCCTCGCCCGCGCCGGCAAGCTCGACCAGCTGGCGGTCGTCGTCGCCGGCGTGCTGCTGCTGATCACCGCCGCGTACATCGCCCCCGAGGACACGGTGTCCACGGTGATGATCGCCGGCGTCCTCGGCATGGTCACCTATATCGCCGTCAACGGTCTCGGTGAGCTGTTCAACACTCCCGAGGAAGACGAAGACGGCGAACCGGTCGCAGGGTCCACGGGCGGACCGACCGAGCTGGCCAAGGCCACCGGTAAGGCCGGGTTCTTCCTGTTCCTCTACCTCGAGGTCCTCGACGCGTCGTTCTCCTTCGACGGTGTGATCGGCGCGTTCGCGATCACGTCCGACCCGATCATCATCGCCCTCGGCCTCGGCTTCGTCGGCGCGATGTTCGTCCGTTCCATCACGGTGTTCCTGGTCCGCAAGGGCACCCTGTCGGACTACGTGTACCTCGAGCACGGCGCCCACTGGGCCATCGGCGCACTGGCCGTGATCCTGCTGGTCTCCATCGGCTACCACGTCAACGAGAACGTCACCGGACTCGTCGGCGTCGCCCTCATCGGTGCCGCCTTCATCTCCAGCATCGTCCGCAACCGCAAGGCCGTCGCGGCGGCCGGCAAAGCGGAAGACGACGTGGACGAGCAGAACCCGGTGTCCGTCGGCTAGGTTCTGCCTGTACTCACATCCAGCGGCAGTGCTCGTGACTCGGTCACGGGCACTGCCGCTCGACACTGGAAAGGGCACCCATGGGGCGGCTGCTCGAGAAGTCCACGAGGGTGGTGGAGGCGCAACTCGCCGGAACCACCATCCGGGCGATACAGGGTTCGATGATCGCTTACGAGGGCAACGTCAACTTCAAGTCGGCGGGTTTCGGCGGCGGTGACGGTGTGCTCGCCGGCATGAAGCGGCGTGCCACCGGCGAGGCGCTGTCGTTGATGGAATGCTCCGGTCACGGTGTCGTGTACCTCGCGGTGGGCGGTCAGTACGTCTCCGTCGTCGACCTGGCGAACGAGACCCTGCAGGTGGAGTCGCAGCAGCTGCTCGCCTTGAGCGGCAACCTGAACACCAACGTCACGTTCACCGGACTGCGCGGCGGGGTCGGCGGTCAGGGCCTGTTCACCACGACCGTCTCCGGCCAGGGGCAGGTGGCACTGCTGTCGGCGGGCGGGCCACTCATTCACCTCGAGGTGTCGCCGCAGTACCCGCTGGTGGTCGACCCCGACGCATTCGTCTCGGCGCGCGGTCAGGTCACGCAGTCGTTCGTGACCGACGTGTCGTGGCGTAACGCCGTCGGCCAGGGCAACGGCGAGGCATTCTCCCTCAAATGGGACGGTCACGGCGTCGTCTCCATTCAACCGGCAGAGCGGTGAGCCTCATGGTCTTCTCGAAAGTGAACTCGAAGGTCGTCAAGGTCGACGTCGGCGCCGCCGGCGGCGTGGTGGCGCGCACGGGTGCGATGCTGTTCTACACAGGCCAGGTCCAGTTCTCGCCGCATCAGGTGCCGGGTTCCCAGTCGATGGCGGGCATGGGTGGATTCACCCGGATGGCCGGACGCATGATGCAGGGCGAGCACGAACGCACGATGCTCGCGCAGGGGCAGGGCGAGGTGCACTACGGTCACGCCGGACTCGAGGTGCACGTCGTCGACATGTCGCAGGGCGGCGCGCTCTGCGTCGAGGCGTCCCGGCTGCTCGCGCACAACGCGGGACTGCAGAGTTCGGTGGTCTCGGTGGTGAGTCAGGGCGGCGGTGGCGGCGGCCGCGGCATGCTCGGCGCGCTGCGCGGCGCGGCGGCAGGAGCCCTGTCCGGTACCGGAATGTTCACGACGCAGCTGTCCGGGTACGGGTCGGCGGTCCTTCTCGCACATGGCGGCTTCATCGAACTGCCTGTGGGCGGACCGAATCCGGTGTTCGTCGACCCCGACGCGTTCGTCGGCACGTACGGGAGCGTCCAGGTGGAACTGAAATCCGCCGTCGGCTGGCGCGAGGCCATGGGCCGCGGTGTCGGGGAAGCGATGCAATTGCAGTGCACCGGCCAGGGCATCGTCTACGTTCAGGCTTCGGAGGAGAAACTGTGACCGCCATCCACAATCCGTCGACTCTCGGCGCCAGCGACAACATTCCCGACAACAGCTACGCGTTCTGCATCGACCTCACCGCGCCCTGGTTCATCCGCAAGGGCGCGATGATCGCCTATTACGGGCAGATGCAGTTTCAGGCACTGACCCACGGATTGCACGGCGCTGCACTGCACATGGTCGCCAACCAATTCTCGGCGCCGCTGTACATGGGCGACTACGCGGTGGCCGAGGGATTCGGGAAGCTGATCATCGGCGACCGCGGGTACGACATCAACTCGTACGACCTCGACGACGGCAACCTCACGATCCGGGCGTCGAATCTCCTTGCGTTCGAACCGGGTCTGTCGCTGAACCAGTCCATCGTGCCCGGCTTCCTGACACTCATCGGGACGGGCAAGTTCCTGGCGTCGTCCAACGGCCCGGTGATGTTCGCCGAGCCGCCGCTGCGGATCGACCCCGAGGCGCTCGTCGGGTGGGCCGACTGCCCGTCCCCCAGTCACCATTACGACCAGGGGTGGATCAGCAACTTCCTCGCCGCCGGCGCCCACATGATGGGCATCAACTCCGGGGAGGAACGGCAGTTCGACTTCACCGGCGCCGGAACGGTTCTGATCCAGTCCAGCGAGAAGGTCCTCAGCGACACCCATGTCGTGCGCAGCATCGAGGGCCAGATCCACGGGATCACGCCGAGCGGTCTGCAGCGGCTCAACGGGGTGATCGCCGCCAAGCTGGCGGAGCAGCCTCGCTGACGTGCAGGAGATTGCCAGGCTGAGCTAAGAGTTGTGGCAGGGACGGGGGGCAATCTGATCTGTGTCAGGAAGTTCTGACACAGCATCCGATACGTTCCAGGAGGAACCGCATGAAGTCCGTCGTGACCAAGGCCGTCGCAACCGGTGGTATCGCCCTCGCAGCCCTCGGCATCGGGGCAGGCGTTGCCGGCGCCGACCCGGTGAACCACAACCCCGCCCCCGCCCAGCAGCAGCAGGCACCGCAGCCTCAGCCGCAGCAGCAGCACGCTCCGCAGCAGCAGGCTCCCGCGCCGAGCCCGCACGGATTCTGGTTCTTCGGCACCTGGGTTCCCCTCCCCTGATCTGCGTTCCCCTCGCAGGGCGAATGTGCCCTTCGACGCTCCCACGGCGCCGAAGGGCACGTTCGTATTTCTACCGGGCGTATCGCTACCGGGTGGGCCGCATACTCGGATTCGGGCCGAGGGTGATCGTCCGGGTTCGCGGCACCAGCCCGATCTCCTTCCACCCCGCGGTCAGCGTGATCGTTCCCGATTCCGGGTAGTCGCTGATCCAGTAGTGCGGTGCCGAGTGATATTCGGACGTCTCCGCTGCGACGGCCGTCGACGTCGAATGCGGGTGACGGGCGTCGGCGACGCCCTCGAGGTCGTCGACCCGGACGTTCACCGCGAGATACGACCACCGCGCCGAGGGGTCGTCGGGATCGTCGAGCGGACGCGTCTCGTGGCGCGCCAGATCAGCGGATCTGCCTCTCGCCGTCAACTCGATGCGCAGCAGCATGCCCTTCGGGTGAGCGACGACCTCCGACAGGCGCAGGGTCACATCGCGGCTCGTCACGAGCTCGACCGGCCCGTGCACCACGATTCCCTCCGTGGCGGGCGGTGGTGCCGCCGGCCACCGCCTCCTGCGCATGACTCAATCGTCCCACCGGCTCCGATCGGCTGCCACAGCTACGTTTCGCACGCTCAGGGAAGCTGGGCCATGCCGTACACGTTCGTCGCCCGGACCCGGAGCACCTGCCTGCGCTCGGACACCATCGCGCGGCGAAAATCTTCCCAGTCGTCGTGCTCTTTCCCCGCCGCCTGCCGGAACACCTCGACGAGTTCGTCCGCCGCCGCGTCGTGCGGGTCCGCCACGACCGCGCTCAGTTCCGCGTCGCCCTCCACGACCGCGTAACTCCAGAAGTCTGTCGCGCTGACGTGGAGCGACACCCGGGGGTCGCGCCCGGCGTTCCGGGTCTTGGCCCGATCCGCGGTCACCGACACCCGCGCCGTCCGCGTGTCCGGATCCCAGGCGTAGATCACGTTCGACAATTGCGGTCGTCCGTCGCGTTTGACCGTCGCGAGGACGGCCCGGTTGTGTGTGGCGACAAGGTCGAGAAGTGGACGCCGGTCGTCCTTCGCATCGAGGCTCATGCCTCACCCAACCACGAACACCGGAGAGGTGTTCCCGTTCTTCCGCGCGGGAGGTGCGCGGCTCGTTAACCTCGGATGAGGAACCGGAACTCGCGAGGTGGAAGCCATGGACACGACGACGGTGCGCATCGGTGGGGCGTTGGGGGTGCTCTCCGCTCTCGTGATGATCCCGGCGTATGTCGTAGGGACCCCGGATCGTCCGATCGACACGGCCGAGGCCGAGCGGTACTACTCGTCGTATTCGGGCTTCGTCACCGCCAACGGCGTGATTCCGATTCTGCACGTGCTGTTCTTCCTGTTCTTCCTCGGCACGCTCGCCGGGGTGCTGCGACGCGCGGACGGCGACCGGACGGGCCTCGCGGGCACCGCGCTGGCGGGTGGAATCGTGTTCGCCGCGCTGACCGCCGCGGGGTTCACCGCGGAAGTGGCGTATCCCGCGACCCTGATCCGTTTCGACGAACTGCCCTTCGACGATCAGATCGCACCGCTCCTGCTGACGATCGCGTCGTGGTTCTACCACTACTGCCAGGTGGGCACTGCGGTGATGATCTTCGCGACCTCTCTCGTCGCGTGGCGGACCGAGGTACTGCCGCGCTGGACGGTGGTCGGCGCGATCCTCGGAGTGCTCGCCCTGCTGCACACCTGGTTACCGTTGACCGCCGCCCTGGGCGGCCTGGTCTGGATCGGTGTGATCGGACTCCTCCTGGCGATCCGGGGCGCCCCTACCGACGAGTAGGGCGATCGCGACGGAAAACATTGGCCGATAACGCGTTCCGACTACTCATCGGTAGGCCTTTCCCGTGTGGGATCCGCGGTTCTTCTCGGGTACGCTCTCGTGACCCCGAGCCGGAAGGACCACACGTGAACGACTCATATCTCGTCATCGGCGAAACCACCGTGGCCCGACGGGTCTGTGCATCCCTCCGCGAAAGGGACTTTCACGTACGCCATCTCGTCGCCCCCGACGACGACGAACTCCGCCTGGCAATGGCGGACGAACCTTGCGGGATGGCGGTCCTGGTGCGCGACGACGTCGTCGCCCTGCGGTACGCCCTGGCCGCCGCGCACATCTCGGCGTCGATCCCGTTGGTGGTGACGATCTTCGACCGCACGGTCGCGGACCAGCTGTCCCACCTGCTCCCGCAGTGCAAGGTGACGTCGCCGGCAGACCTCGCCGCACCGACGCTCGCCGGCCCGTGCCTGGACCCCGAACTCGTCGCGGCCCGGCACGCGGGCGAGCACATGCTGACGGTCCGGATGATCGACGGCCACCCCGAGCGCGCGCACGTCGACCTGCCCCGGCGGAACTGGTGGCGCACGGTGGCGACCGGGGCGACGGGTCTGCTGCGGTCCCACGACATCGGAACGCGCATCCTGCTCGGTGGGCTCGCCGGACTCCTCGCCGTCCTCTTCGCCGACTGGCTGTGGCTGATCCTCGGTCAGCACGTGGCGCCGCTCGACGCGTTCAACGAGGCGGTGCGGGTGGTGACCACAGTGGGCCCGGGAACCGACACCCACGGCAGCCCCGCCTACGCCGTGTTCGCGTCGGTGGCGATGCTCTTCACCGTGGTGTTCACGGCCATGTTCACCGCCGGGATCATCGAGCGCCTGCTCGGCCCCCGACTCGTCGGTCTGGTGGGCAGCCGGGTTCTGCCCCGCTCCGGCCACGTCATCGTCGTCGGTCTCGGTCAGGTCGGGCTCCGGCTGTGCCGGGAACTGCAGGCTCTCGGTGTCGCGGTGGTGGGCGTCGAACGCGACCCCCACGCCAAGAACTTGCGGCTCGTGCGGGCGATGAACATCCCGACCGTCGTCGGGCACGGTGGCGACCGCGAACTCCTCGAACGACTGGGCGTGCGCCGCGCCCTGGCACTGGCCGCCGTCGGATCCGACGACCTCGACAATATCGCCGTGTCCGTGGCAGCGCAGGCCCTCTCCCCCGGACTGCGCCTGGTTCTGCGGGCCGGTGAGCAGGAGGCGATCGCGGAGACGCGGTCGCTGCTGCGGCTCGGGATCATCCGCGACGTCACCAGCCTCAGCGCCACGTACGTGGTGGCCGAGCTGATCGGCCTGCACCCGCAGGGCGTCGTGGCGGACGGCAGCCACCTCTACCTGGAGGTGGCGGCCCCGGACACGTCCGAGCCCGTCTTCACGGAGCTGCCCGTGTCGCCGCGGATGAGCTGCCGCCACCTCGTCACGGCGTAGCGGCCTAGCCGGTCACGGCCAGCGCGTCGATCTCGACGAGCATGACCTCGTGCGGGAGGTCGACGAAAACCGTGGTGCGGCACGGCAGCTGACCGCTCGGGACGTTCTCCGCGATGAACTCGCCGTACACGTCGTTCATCGCCGCGAAGTCGTCCCGGGTGGTGAGGTAGACCCGGAACATCAGCACGTCCTCGACACTCGCACCGCCGGCTTCGAGGATCGCCTTGACGTTCTCGAGGGTGCGGCGGGTCTGCTCGCGCACGTCACCCTCGGCGACGTACGTGTTCGTGACGGGGTCCATCGGGCCCTGCCCCGACACCTGGAGCAGGTTGCCCTTCTTGATGCCCTGGCTGAACGTGTGTGCGGGGGCGGGGGCGGCTTCGGTGCGGATGACGGTGGTGTCGGACATATCGATTCTCCTGTGGGTCGTTATTTTTCGGGTGGACGGGGGACGGTCAGGGCTGGGCGCGGTATCCGCAGTCGCGGGAGATCCGCGCCCCCACGGCCTGAAGGGGTTCGAGCAGGTCGAGGACGCGTTCGTAGCTGAGCACGACGTCGGGCACCGACACCGAGACGGCGGCGACGACGCGACCGGACGCGCCGCGAATGGGCACTCCGATGCAGTTGACGGACGGCTCGTTCTCCTCCTGATCGTGCGCCCAGCCCTGCTCGCGGACCTGGCGGATCTCGTCGAGATAGCGTTCCGGTGTCGTGATCGTGTTGGCGGTGCGGGAGGAGAAGTCCATCGCATCCACGATGGGCCGCAGTTCCGAATCCGGCAGGTCGGCGAGGATGACCTTCGCGACGGCGGTCGAATTGAGATTGGCGCGCAGCCCGATTCGCGAATACATCCGGATCTGGTCGTGCGATTCGAGTTTGTCGATGTACACCACGTCGCCGCCCTCCATCGCCGCGAGGTGCGTGGTGCGCCCGTATTCGCGGTTGAACGCGACGAGGTGCGGCGACGCGATGCGCCGCACTTCCCGCTGATCGGTGGCCTGTGCGGCCAGTTCGAAGATGCGGGACCCGAGATGGTACTGGTTGCTGTTGTCGCGGAACGTGAACCGCTCTTCGGACAGCGTTCGCAGCAGCCGCAGCACGGTGGTCTTGTGGACTCCCGTCGATTCGGCCAGCTGGTCGAGATTGGCGGGGCCGTTGCCCAGCTGCACCAGCAGATGCAGGGCGCGGGAGACACTCTGACTCATCCGATCACTCCACTTCCTCGGAGGGCGAAACCGTCTGCGGTGACGCTCGTTGCCGCCCAGTCCGATTCGGCGCAGGCGAGCAGCGCATCGAGCAGTGCGGCGGGCGGCGGGGGCGCCGAGTCGGCGGCGACGGTCAGGGTGGCGGCGGCACCGATGTGCCCGCGGCGCAGGCAGCGCGCCTGATCCTCGCCGCGCACCACACCGCTGAGATATCCGGCGGCGAAGGCGTCGCCCGCACCGACGGGTTCGACGACGTCGACGCGGAGCGCGGGAACGGCGACGCTGCGGCCACCCCGGTCGACGGCCAGCGCCCGGTGCGCGCCGTCCTTGACGACGACGGTGGCCGGGGCGGGCAGGATGAGCCGCAATTCGTGCGGGTCCGCGGTGCCCAGCACGCGCTGGGCCTCATCCGCGCCGACGAGCACGAGATCGGCGAGATTCGCCAGTTCCACGACCATCCGCGGATCGCCGTCCGGCCACAGTTGCTCACGCCAGTTGACGTCGAAGCTGACCACGCCGGAGATCGCCGGCCGGTCCCGGAGCAGCCTCCGCATCAGGGCGAGGCACGAATCGGACAGGGCCGGTGTGATTCCGCTGCAGTGGACGACGCCGGCGCGGCCGAACACCTCCGCGACCTCGGGCCGATCGAGGAATGCGGGGTCCATCGCCGACGCCGCCGAACCGGCCCGGGAGTACAGGCTGTCGGTCCGCGGCTCGCCGTGCTCGTCGAGGGCGGTGGTCTTCGAGTAGTGCCCGGTGGGCCGCCCGGGATCGACGTCGATCGCGCGGACGTCGACACCCCGCGCCTGCAGTTCGGTACGGATGAGGGTGCCGAACTCGTCGTCGCCGAGGCGTCCGACCCAGGCGGCGGGGACGCCGAGCGCGGCGAGTCCGGCGGCAACGTTCGCCTCGGCGCCGGCCAGGTGGAGGGTCGAGTCCGGGGCCACCAGGACCATCGCCTCACCGAGGCACGCGACACCGGACTCGGGGGTGGGGGTCGATTCCTGCACTTGTTACCTCTGCGACTGTTCGGACCGGCACGGGATGGCTTCTCAGGGACCCTCGCCCGGCGATGCAAGCCACACCGGACCGTTGACGATGACCCAGGCCAATGCTAGACATAGGTGACACAAAAATGCAATCAGCGTTGCATACAGCGCAACGTAGCACTTCACGGCCCCTTCTTCGACCGAAGGCGTCTGCCCCACAAACCCGAACGACAGGATCGACGATGACGATCAGCGGACCGGACACCCTCGACTCCGGCGCCTTGGCGGAGCTCGACGAGCAGCGCTTGTCCGACGTGGACAAGGCCCTCCCCTCCGCCGCGCACGGCCTCACCAAGACCGAGTTCCTCGGCACGCAGCCGAGGCTGTCCGCCTTCAGCACGCCGGTGATGGTCCTCGACGAGACGGCCATCGCCGGCAATCTCGACACCATGGCGGCGTGGTGCGCGGCGCACGGTGTCGACCTCGCTCCACACGGCAAGACGACCATGTCCCCGGTGCTGTGGGACCGGCAGATCCGCAGCGGCGCGTGGGGCATCACCCTGGCCAACTTCGGCCAGCTGCGGGTGGCGGTGCGATTCGGCGCGCGCCGGGTGCAGATCGCGAACTCGCTCGTCGACCCGACCGCCCTGCGGTGGCTGGCCGAGCAGATGGACGCGAACCCGGACCTCGAGGTCCTGATGTGGGCCGACTCCCCGCAGACCGTCGACGCGATGACCGCGGCACTGGCGGACGTCACGGTGGTCCGTCCGCTGCCGGTGCTCGTCGAACTCGGCGGAGAGGGAGGGCGCACCGGCGCCCGATCCGTGGCCGAGGCGGTGACGGTGGCCGAACGCATCGGGGAAAGCCCCGCACTGCGGGTGGCCGGCGTCTCCGGTTACGAGGGAGCCCTCGCCCACGACGCCTCCGAGGAGTCCCTCGCCCGTGTCCGCACATACCTCCGGTCGATGGCCGAACTGCACCGCCGGCTCGAGACCGAGGGCCGCTACCCGCAGGACCAGGACGTGTACGTGACCGCGGGCGGCAGCGCCTATTTCGACGTGGTCGCCGAGGTGCTCGCCGAACTGGCCGGTGGCAGAACCAAAGTGGTGGTCCGCGCGGGCGCGTACATCATCCACGACGACGGCTTCTACACCGGGATCTCACCGTTCGGCCGCGACGAGGACAGGCAGGCGCGTCGTCTCACGTCCGCGATGCACACATGGGCCCGGGTGGTGTCCCGCCCCGAACCGGGGCTGGCCCTGCTCGACGCCGGCAAGCGCGACGTCCCGTTCGACGAGGGACTCCCCACCGCGCAGGTCGTCGCCGACCAACTCGGGTCGGCGCCCCGCCCCCTCGTCGGCACCGAAGTGACCGCCGTCAACGATCAGCATGCCTTCCTGCGACTCGATCCTTCACGGCCCGAACACGATCTGCACGTCGGGGATGTCGTCCGGCTCGGCCTGTCGCACCCGTGCACCGCGTTCGACAAGTGGCGGTGGATACCCGTCGTCGGTGACGACTCCGACGATCCCGTCGTCGTCGACCTGATCCGCACCTTCTTCTGATCCCGGCCGAGGAACCTCACACCATGACCACTCTGATCCGCTCCGCCACCGTCGTCGACGGCTCGGAGGCGCCGAGGTACCGCGCCGACGTGCTCGTCGACGGTGACCGGATCGCCGAAATCCGGCCCGAGACAGACCACTCCGGAAGCGAACGCCCCGCCGCGGACCGCGTGATCGACGCCGACGGCCTGGTGCTCGCGCCCGGATTCATCGACATGCACGCCCACTCGGACCTGCAGATCCTGCTGAACCCCGAGCACCCGTCGCGGATCACGCAGGGGGTCACCACCGAGGTACTCGGCCAGGACGGGCTGTCCTACGCGCCCGTCACCGACGACGTGCTCGCCGTGGTCCGGCGCAAGATCGCGGGCTGGAACACCGACCCCGAGGACTTCGACTTCTCGTGGCGGAGCGTCGGCGAATACCTCGACCGGCTGGATCGCGGCATCGCCACCAACGTCGCGTATCTCGTCCCGCACGGGGTGGTCCGGGCGCTGGTGGTCGGTTGGGACGATCGGCCGGCGACGCCGTCGGAGATCGAGGAGATGCAGCGGATCGTGGCGCAGGCGATGGCGGAGGGCGCCGTCGGGTTGTCCGCGGGGCTGACCTATACGCCGGGAATGTACGCGGACAACGAGGAGTTGCTGGCACTGTGCCGGACCGTCGCCGAGTACGGCGGCTACTTCTCCCCGCACCACCGGTCGTACGGCGCCGGCGCCCTGGAGGCCTACGCCGAAATGGTGGACCTGACGTCGCGGGCCGGGTGCGCACTGCATCTCGCGCATGCCACGCTGAACTTCGGACCCAACAAGGGCCGTGCCCCGGAACTGCTGGCCCTGCTCGACCGCGCCGAATCCGCCGGGGCGGACATCAGCCTCGACACCTACCCCTACCTTCCCGGCGCCACCACGCTGTCGGCGATCCTGCCGAGCTGGGCGTCGGCGGGCAGCATGGAGCAGACCCTCGACCGGCTCCGGGATCCGGTTGCCCTCGAACGTATCCGGGAGCATCTCGAGGTCACCGGCTCCGACGGCTGCCACGGGGTGATCGCCGAGTGGCACACCCTCGAGATCAGTGGTGTGCAGAACGCGGAACTCGACGCCTACGTCGGGAAGACCATCGCCGACATCGCCGCCGACGAGAACCGCGACCCCTTCGACGTGTGCATCGACATCCTGATCCGCGACCAACTCGGCAGCGGCATCCTGCAGCACGTCGGACACGAGGAGAACGTGCGCGCGATCATGCAGCACCCCCGGCACACCGGAGGCAGCGACGGCCTGCTGGTCGGCGCGAAACCGCACCCGCGCGGGTGGGGAACGTTCGCGCGCTACCTCGGGCACTACAGCCGCGACCTCGGCCTGATGTCCCTCGAGGAATGCGTCGGTCACCTCAGCGGCCGCGCCGCGACCCGGTTGCGGCTCGTCGACCGCGGATTCGTCCGCCGCGGATACGCCGCCGACCTCGTCCTCTTCGATCCGGACACGGTCACCGACACCGCGACCTATGCCCGGCCCCGCCAGGCGGCGGCCGGTATCTCCCACGTATTCGTCCGCGGCCGCCTCGCCCTCGAGGACGGCCGCCTCACCGGCGCGACCGCCGGAAGGTCGTTGCGCCGTCGAGAAGGAGGAGCAGTCCGATGACCGAGATCGACATTCTGCGGGCCGACCGGGTACTGACCGTGGTGCGCGCGGAGACCATCCCCGACGCCGCCGACCTGTGCCACGCGCTGGCCGAGGGCGGCATCCGGACGGTCGAGTTGACGTTCACCACCCCCGACGTGCTCCATCATCTGGGCCGTGCCGCCGACACCGCAGCCGCGGCGGGCAGCATCCTCGGTGTCGGCACCGTGATGACCGGGGACCAGGCCGCGGCCGCCATCGACGCCGGCGCCCGGTTCCTCGTCACCCCGGGCATCCGTCCGGACGTCGCGAAAGTCGCGACGGGACGGTCGATTCCCGTCTTCCTCGGCGCGTTCACCCCCACGGAGGTCGCGATGGCCGTCGACCTCGGATCGGCCGCGGTGAAGATCTTCCCCGCCAAGCGACTCGGCCCCGGCTACCTGTCCGACCTGCACGGCCCGTATCCCGGTGTGGAACTCCTGCCGTCGGGCGGGATCAACGATTCCAACGCCCGCGAGTTCCTCGACGCCGGCGCGCTCGCCGTGTGCGCGGGCACCAGCGTCGTCCCACCGTCCAGCGTCGCGGCAGGCAACTGGACCGACATCACCGACCGCGCCCGCGCGTTCGTCACCGCGCTCTCGGCCTGAGCACCCCTTCCCCCTTCTCCCTGGAGACGCAATGACGTCGTTCGTCGACTGGCTGCAGCACGACACAGCCGGACTACTCACTCTCGCAGCGGTATCCATCGCCGTGCTGTTGATCCTCATCATCAAGCTGAAGCTCGAGCCGTTCATCGCGCTGATCGTCGTCGGCGTCGGCGTCGCGCTCATCGCGGGAGTGTCGGTGGTCGAACTGGTCGGCACCCCGACGTCGGCAGCCGACTCCATATTGGAGAAGGGCTTCGGCGGGATCCTGGGGCACATCACCCCGATCATCGGTCTGGGCACCGTCCTCGGCGCGATGATGGAGCGCTCGGGCGGCGCCGACGTGCTGACGGAGCGACTGCTGAAGTTGTTCGGGCCCAAGGGCGCACCGTTGGCAATGGGCGTCACCGGCCTCGTGCTCGGCATCCCCGTCTTCTTCGACATCGGCATCTTCATCCTCGCTCCGCTCGTCTACGTGGCGGCCAAGCGCGGCGGCAAGTCGCTGGTGATGTACGCGATGCCGATGCTCGCCGGCCTGTCCATGACCCACGCGTTCCTGCCCCCGCACCCCGGCCCCGTCGCCGCCGCCGGTCTGCTGCACGTCGACATGGGCTGGATCATCATCATGGGTCTCGCGTGCGGTATCCCCGCCTGGTTCGTCAGTGGCGTCGTCTGGGGTACCTGGATCGGCAAGCGCGTGATCATCGAGGTCCCGGACGAGTTCATCCCGGAGGAGAAGGAAGCCGACAAGAACCCGCCGCCGCTCTGGCTGATCTCGTTCATCATCCTCGTGCCGATGGTGCTGATCCTCGGCGCGACGGTCGGCAACGTGGTCCTCGAAGAAGGCTCGACCCTGTTGTCGGTCCTGATCTTCCTCGGCACACCCACGATCGCGCTGACCATCGCCGTCCTGCTCGCGCTGTACCTGCTCGGCATCCGCCGCGGAATCACGGCGCAGGAGATCGGTGGCATGTCCGCGGCCGCCCTGAAACCGGTCGGCATGATCCTGCTCGTCGTCGGCGCCGGCGCGTTCTTCGGCGCGGTCCTGCGCGCCACCGGAGTCGGGCAGGCGCTCGCCGATTCGATGGACGCCCTCGGGCTTCCGGTCATCCTGTCCGCGTACCTGATCAGCTGCGCGCTCCGCATCGCCCAGGGCTCGGCGACCGTCGCGATCGTCACCACCGCGGGCGTCATCGAACCGTCCATCGCCGCGGGGAACTACTCGGCCGCGCAGATCGCCCTGATCGTCATCGCCGTCTCGGCCGGATCCATCATCGCGAGCCACGTCAACGACGGCGGATTCTGGATCGTGTCACGGTATTTCAACATGTCGGTGAAAGACACCCTGAAAACGTGGACGGTGCTCGAGACCATCCTCTCGATCGTCGGCTTCGCGATGGCCTCGCTGATCTGGGTGCTGATCTAGCTGCCGGACTCCGCGTCGCGCAGCACCCGCGCGGCGCCGGCGAACGTCCGCACCTGCCGGTCGTCCCAGACATGGGCCGGCACACCACCGCCCAGCAGCGTGCGGACGAGCGCCGGGTCCTCCCCGATCGGCACGTCGCTGCCCGCGATCACGATGTTGCCGTAGCGGCGCCCCTTCAGCATGGCGGGATCGGCGATCACGGTCGTGTGCGGGAACACGCTGCCGATGGTCGCCGCTTCCCGGCGCGCCAGGACGAGGTCGCGGGTGTCGCCGCAGTTCACCACGTAGATCCCGCCGGGCGCCAGCACCCGCCGCGCGTGCCCGGTGAATTCCGCCGTCGTCAGCGGCGCCGGAGTGGTGTTGCCGGCGAACACGTCGCGCACGATCAGGTCGCGGCTCGACTCCGTCAACGTCTCGGTCACCGCCCGCGCCTCCCCCACCCGCAGTCGCAGCAGTGGGGCCCGCGGCAGGTCGAACCAGTCGCGGACCAACTCGGCGAGTCTGCCGTCCAGTTCGACCACCACCTGCCGGGCGTCGGGATACCGGGCGGCGAGATGCCGGGCCAGCGAGCAGGCGCCGCCCCCGAGGTGCAGAGCCCGCACCCGCCGGTCCGTGCCCCAGTGCGAGGCGACCAGTTCGGCGATCCACCGCATGTACTCGAAATCCAGGTGGGTGGGATCGGACAGGTCGATGTGGGAACTCTCGACCCCGTTCACCTTCAGCACCCAGCCGTGCGGGTTGAGGTGATCCTCCGCGAGTTCGCACATCCCCGTGTCGATCGGATACACCCCGGCGACGGGACCCCCGTCGGATGTCCGGGCAGCCCGACCGCCGCGCTGCCTGCCCATCGTCCGTCTTCCCTACTGCTCGCGCCGTCCACTCGCGTCTGCTGCGAGAATCGTCCTCCCACGATACCGGGACCACACACCGGTGACCTACCGTGGAGATGCGCACGAGAAGGGAAGACGATGGAACCTCAGGAAGTCGACTTCGCGCACACCGAGGGCGCGGCGAAGCGGCGACGCGAGAAGGCGATGGGACTCGCGCGGTACGTGTGGGATCGCGGGATCAGCGGTCAGGAACTGCTCGACCTGACCGACGCCACACTGCGCAAGCTCGCCCGGGCGGCCGGGTCGAACCCGCCGAGCACCATGGAGACGTGGCTGACCGTCGTCGAACTGCTCGAACAGAAGTCGGCGTGGGCGCAGCGCCACCCCGAGCATCCCGCCGCCACCCCCGCGCACCGCGACGAGAAGATCATGTGGGTGAAGCCGCCCGTCCAGCCCTGGACCTGACCGCCGGACACCTCTCCCCCTCCCCCCTTCCCCCCCTTCTCGGACGAACGGGACGCCCGTTGGATCCAACGCAACGGTCGTCCCGTTCGTCGCGGTGGGCACGGCCTTGTCGTCGAATAAAGGTATGGCTACCCTAATGCAGACACACTGTCACTAATTCCTCTCCGAGAGAGCGGGCCCATGACTTCGACCACGATTGCGGATGTAGCCCCACCCGATCAGGACACCGGCAGGCCTGCGAGCACGCCACCCGGCGACGCCGAGGCGCGAGCCCGGGCGTCGAGTGAGCGCTTGGGCGAGGTGGGTGAGTTCGGCGGCGCCATTCGCATGGCACGCAACGAGATCCGCAGGATGGCCGACGTCCTGTCCGTCGAGCCGTTGCCGGAACCGGAGACCAGCGGCGCGGCCGCCGCCGATGCGCCTGCCGTCGAGTTCGCCGCGGTGACGTTCGACTACTCCGATACGAAAGAATCTGTGCTGCAAAATATCTCGTTCACCGCGCCACGACGCTCCATGACCGCCCTGGTCGGTCCCTCGGGTTCCGGCAAGACCACCATCACCCGGCTGATCGCCCGCTTCTACGACGTCGACACAGGTGTGGTGCGGTTCGGCGGAGTCGACGTCCGCGACCAGACGACGGCCGACCTGATGGGTCAGCTGTCGCTGGTGTTCCAGGACGTGTACCTGTTCGACGACACGTTGCTCGCCAACATCCGGCTCGGGCGCCCCGGCGCGTCCGACAACGAGGTGCGCGAGGCCGCCCGCATCGCCGGGGTGGCGGAGATCGTCGAACGCCTTCCCCACGGCTGGCAGACACGGGTCGGCGAGGGCGGCACCGCGCTGTCGGGCGGCGAACGTCAGCGGGTGTCGATTGCCCGCGCGCTGATCAAGGACGCGCCGATCGTGCTGTTCGACGAGGCGACCGCGGCCCTCGACACGGAGAACGAGGCGCACGTCCAGCAGGCGATGCACGCGCTCGCCGAGGACTCCGCGCTGCTGGTGATCGCGCACAAACTGTCGACGGTCACTGCCGCCGACCAGATCGTCGTGCTCGACGACCGCGGGTCGGTCGCCGAGGTGGGCACCCACACCGAGTTGCTGTCCCGTGGTGGCCGCTACTGCGACTTCTGGAATCAGCGCAGCCGGGCTGCCGGGTGGAGGTTGATGGCAGGCTAGAGGTGTGAGCACCTCGGATTCGGTCGGCGGCGCCCGGGCGGGAAAACGCACCGGGCGCCCCCGATCGCTGTCCGAGGACGACATCGTGCAGGCGGCCCTCGCCGACGACCTCAGCACCCTGACGATGCCCGCGGTGGCGCGCCGGCTGGGGGTCAGCCACTCCACGATCTACCGCTACTTTCCCGACCGCGAGGCGCTGCTGCGGGCGTGCGTCGATCACGTGGCCCGGTCGATGGACTGGCCCGACCCCGAGTTGGACTGGCGTGAACTGCTTCTCACGTTCGCGGACCGGCTGTGGGCGAGCTTCGAACAGTACCCGGGGCTCGCGCAGGTGGAGTTGACCGTTCCCGGCACTCCGTCCGGGGTGGTGGATGGCATCGAAACGCTCGTGCTGTCGCTGCACCGGCAGGGATTCTCCACACGGGACGCGCTGCTGGTCGTCGACTTCGTCGCCGAACTGACCATGACGCAGTTCTCGATGATGGGCGGTCTCGACGACACCGTCAGCCCGACCGATCCGCGCACCGCCCGGGAGGCGTATCAGGACAGCTGGCGCGACTCGCCGGTGCTGGCGCAGGCGCTCGGCGACGACTCGACATGGCAGGGGCGCGGCTGGATGCAGGACAAACTCGCCCTCGTGCTGGATGGTCTTGCGCTCCGCCGCCTGTGAGTACTTATTAACGTCGGGCGGTTGACAAGTACTCACGGCACCCGGACGATCCGATCGTCGGACTCGCCCGGATCGCCGCGGCCGTCGCGGTTGCTGGTGCTGAACCAGAGGGCGCCGTCCGGTGTCGCGACGACGGTCCGCAGTCGCCCGAATTCGCCCTCGAACAGCGACTGCGGATCACCGAGCGCACCGTCCCCGCCCACCGGTATCCGCCACAGCCGTTCGCCGCGCAGCGCCGCGACCCACAGCGCGCCGTCGTGGAAGGCGAGACCCGACGGGGACGCCTCCCCGGTGGACCATTGGATCGCCGGGTCGACGAAGCCCGCCTCGCCGGCCCGTCCCTCGACCTCCGGCCATCCGTAGTTGCCGCCGGGTTCGATCAGGTTCAGCTCGTCCCAGGTGTTCGCCCCGAACTCGGTGGCCCACAGCCTGCCTGCGCCGTCCCACGCGAGGCCCTGCACGTTGCGGTGCCCGAGCGACCACACCGGCGACCCGGGGGTCGGATTGTCGGCGGGCACAGACCCGTCCGGGTCGATGCGCAGGATCTTCCCGCCGAGCGAGGACGGGTCCTGGGCGAGCGGCCGGTCGCCGGCTTCACCGGTGGTGACGTACAGCTTGCCGTCCGGGCCGAACGCGATCCGGCCGCCGTCGTGGATCGATCCGGCGGGGATGCCCGTGAGGATCGGGGCCGGCTCGCCGAGGCTGGTGCCGTCGAAACGCAGGGAGACCACCCGGTTGTCGTCGCCGGTGGTCAGGTACGCGTAGATCGTCCGATCGGTGGCGTAGTTCGGCGAGACGGCCAGGCCCAGCAGCCCCGATTCGCCCTGCGCCGTCACGCCGGGCACCTCGCCGATCACGGCGGCGCGCCCGTCCGACCGCAGGTGCCGGATCGCGCCGCTGTCCCGTTCCGCGACGACCGCCGTCCCGTCCGGCAGAAACGCTATCCCCCACGGCACGTCCAGGTCGGCCGCGATGACCGCCGGCTCGCCCGCGGACGGCGCGGCCGCCGCGGTGGCCGTCGACACCTGCGCCGAACTGCCCTCGGACTGGCAGGCCGCGCACGCGACGACCACCAGCGCCGCCGTGGCCGCGAAAAGTCGCTGTCCCATGGATGTCCTCCCGTCGCGCGACCGCACGCTGTCCATCCTCCCCCAGGTGAGTGGCAATGCGTCCTCGCGCACGCATTGCCACTCACCTGGGGGTGCGGGTGCCTAGACTCGAACCATGGCCACGTCTTCCCGAGCCGGCAGGTCCACGGTGATCGATGCGCGACGTTCGGCCGGGAAGGCCGCACGCGAATCGCTTTCCCGCAAGGCGCAGGGCGTGTTCGCCCTTCCGGAGCGCGACCCGGTGGCGGTGATCGAAGCGCAGAACACCACCCGGCTGCAGTCCCTGGTGCCGATCCGGGTCGGGCGCATGCTCGATTCACCGTTCGCGCTGTACCGCGGATCGGCCGCGATGATGGCGCACGACCTCGCCGACTCACCGGTCACCGGGTGCCAGGTCATCGCCTCCGGCGACGCGCACCTCGCGAACTTCGGGCTGTTCGCCTCACCGGAACGGCGGATGCTGTTCGACCTCAACGACTTCGACGAGGCCTATCCGGCACCGTGGGAGTGGGATGTGCGCCGGCTCGCCGCGAGCGTGTGGATCCACGGGCGCGCCAACTCGTACACCGAGGCGCAGTGCGCCGACTCCACCGGCGCCGCCGTCCGCTCGTACCGCAACACCCTGAGGACACTGTTCCGGCTGACCGCCACGGAGCGGTACTACTTCCAGGAGGAGACGGACGTCATCGAGCACGACCCGGGCGCGCAACGACAGCAGATCCGGGCGGTCACCGAGAAGGCACGCAAACGGACGTCCGAACAGGTCCTCCGGAAGCTGACCACGATGGAGGCGGACGGCAGGCCGTACATCGTCGACCAGTTCCCCGTCATCCGGCATTCGACGAAATACGACCTGGGCCGCATCACCGAGCTGTACCTCCTGTATCTCGACACCCTGCGTGCCGACATTCGACTGTTGCTGACGCAGTACGAGGTGGTCGATTACGCGATGCGCATCGTGGGTGTGGGCAGCGTCGGAACCCGCTGCTGGCTGTTGCTGCTGCAGGGACCGGCCGGAGAGCCGCTCTTCCTGCAGGCCAAGGAGGCGCCCCGGTCGGTGCTGGAGACGCACGGGAAGGTCGCGGCCGCACCGGACTCGATCATTCGCGCGGTCGCGGAGAACGGTCAGGGCTCCCGCGTCGTCGGCGCGCAGCGCATCCTGCAGGCACAGTCGGACCCGTTTCTGGGGTGGGTGCGCGACGTCGAGGGCGACGACGGGCGAAGGCGCGACTTCTACCTGCGGCAGTTCCGCGACATGAAGGGGTCCGTCGACCTGCAGGCCCTGGAACCGGCGCAGTCGGTGAGGTACGCGGCGTTGTGTGGCACGATGCTCGCTCGCGCGCACAGCCAGAGCCCCGGATCGGCGTTCGTCGCCGGGTATCTCGGCAACGGGGACACCTTCGACCTGGCGATCACCGCCTGGGCCCGCCTGTATGCGGACCAGTCGGAGAAGGATTACGACGCGCTGCGGGCGGCGGTGAAGGCGGGGCGGCTTCCCGCGGAGACCGGTCTCTAGACCGGTACCATGACGGCGTGTGCGAATCAGGTGGCTGCTGAGGTGGCCGAGGAACGGTACTTCCTCGAGTCCCTGGACCGCGGCCTGAGCGTTCTCGAATGCTTCGACGAGCAGCACCGCGAGCGCACTCTGAGCGAGGTGGCGCAGAGCGTCGGGATCACCCGATCCACGGCGCGCCGCATTCTGCTCACCTTGGTGGACAAGGGTTTCCTGCGTCTCGACGGACGCAACTTCTCGCTCACACCCCGGGTGCTGCGGTTCGGTTTCTCGTATCTCGCCGCGCTGGGACTGCCGCAGGTCGCCGATCCGCACATCGAGGCGCTCGCGAAGGAACTGGGCGAGACCATCTCCGTCACCATCCTCGACGGTCCCGACGTGGTGTACGTGGCGCGGGTCCGCTCACCCCGGATCATCCGCATCTCCATCACGGTGGGCATGCGATTTCCCGCCTACGCGACATCGACGGGGCGGGTTCTGCTGGCGGGACTTTCGGCCGACGCCCTCGACGACTACCTGAAGACCACCACGTTCCAGTCGTTCACCCCGCAGACGATCTCGGACGTCGACCAACTGCGCACCGCGGTGGGGCAGGTCGCCGCGGACGGCTGGTCGATGTCGGAGAACGAACTCGAGATCGGCATCCGCGGCGCGGCCGTTCCCATCCGCGATCGGACGGGCGCCGTGGTCGCCGCCCTGAACTCCTCGCTGCAGGGCACCCAGTACACCCGCGGCGACGTCGAGGCGACGGTGGTGCCGAAACTCGTCGCGACGGCGGAGCGGATCGGTTCCGACCTGTCGCTCGGCTGACCGCCTACGCGGCGCGCCGGGACTGCTGCGCGACGAGCGTCAGCACGTGCGCGTACATGCGCTCGAAATCCGGTGTGACACCGGTGAACAGCTCGAACGCGTCGGCGGCCTGGAAGACGTTCATGCCGGCGCCGCCGAGGGTGGGCGCGCCGAGCGCGCGGGCCGCCCGGATCAACGGCGTCTCGATCGGCCGGTAGATCACGTCGGCGACCCACAGGTCGGGGCGCAGCAGTTCGACGGGCACGGGAGTGCCGGGGAATCCGACCATGCCGATGGGTGTGGCGTTGATCAGACCGGACGCCGCCGTGAGCGGGCCCGCGATCTCCGAGACCGGGACCGCGTCGACGACGCTGCCGGGAAACAATTGTCGCATCGTGTCCCGGCAGTGTTCGGCACGGGCGAGGTCGACATCGGTCACGGTGAGGTGCCCGGCGCCCCGGGTGAGCGCCGAGTAGGCGACGGCGACTCCGGCGCCGCCCGCCCCGATCTGCACCACCCGGTCGAGGCTCGCACCCGGCAACTCCCGGCCGAGGCTGCTGCCGAACCCGGTCCAGTCCGTGTTGTGTCCGACGGCCCTGCCTCCCGTGAAGACCACGGTGTTGACGGCCTCCAGCCTGGCGGCGTCCGGCGACAACTCGTCGAGGTACGCCATCACCTGCTGCTTGTAGGGGTGGGTGACGTTGAGTCCGTCGAACCCCCACTGCCGCGCGAGGTCGACGATGCCCTCGACGGTGGCCGCCGCCCCGTGCAGACGCTCGAGGTCGAGGAGGCGGTACACGTAGTTCATGTCCTGTGCGTGCCCTTCGGCCTCGTGCAGCGCGGGCGAGAACGAACCGTCGATCCCGTCTCCGATGAGTCCGCAGAGCACCGACTGTGCAGCCATGACCGTCGCCTCCCCGTCTACCGGCTCAGTGCGCGTTCTCGAGCTTCGCGGACGTGGTGGCGCCCGCGGCGTCGGCAGTCGAATCGGGCTGCAGTCGCCACGCGATCAGGGCGCTGACGACGCAGCCGCCTGCCAGGTACACGGCCACGAGGTGCCAGGACCCGCCGCTGGCGGTGACCAGAGCCGCCGCGATGAACGGGGTGAAACCGCCGCCGATCGCGCTGGCCACCTGGTATCCGACGCCCGCACCGCTGTACCGGTACTCCGCCCCGAACATCTCGGTGAACAGCGGCTGCTGCACGCTGACGACCATGTCGTGGGAGATGTTGACCAGGAGCACGGCGAGGATGACGGTGCCGATCATCGATCCGTGCTCGAGGAAGATGAAGAACGGGAACGCGCACACCGCGCCGATCAGCGCGCCGAGGATGTAGACGCGGCGACGGCCGTGCTTGTCGGACAGCCAGGCGAACAGCGGGATGGTGCCGATGCCGACGGCGCCGACGAGCAGACCGACGTTGAGCATGAAGTTGCGCTCCATCCCCAGTTCCTGCGTGGAGTAGCTGAGCGCGAACGTGGTCACGATGTACATCGAGAACAGTTCGGCGAAACGCAGGCCGATGATCTGAAGGAACGCCTTCGGATGGTTGCGCAGTGCCTCGACGAGAGGGATCCGCTTCTTCTCCTGCGGGGTGTCCTCGACCTTTTCGACCTTCTCGACGAATTCGGGACTCTCCTGGACTCCGGCGCGGATCCACAGACCGATTCCGACCAGGACGACGCTGGCGATGAACGGAACACGCCAACCCCACTGGCTGAACGCGGTCTCGGTGGTCAGGTTGCTCATGAGCATGACGAATCCGGTGGCGAGGATGAGTCCGACCGAGTACCCGACCTGGACGCCACTGCTGTAGAACGCCTTCTTCTTCGGCGGCGCACTCTCGACGGCCATCAGTGCGGCCCCACCCCACTCGCCGCCGACCGCGAAGCCCTGGATGGCGCGCAGCGTGACGAGCAGCACCGGCGCCCACCAGCCGATCGACGCGAACGACGGCAGCAGCCCGATCAGAGCGGTGCTCGTGCCCATGATCAGCACGGTGAGGATCAGCATCCGCTTGCGTCCGATGCGGTCGCCGTAGTGGCCGAACACGACGCCACCGAGCGGCCGGAACAGGAATCCGACGCCGAACGTCGCGAACGCGGCGAGCGTTCCGATCGCCGGGCTGACGTTCGGGAAGAACTCCGAGTTGAAGACCAGTGCCGCGACCAGTCCGTAGAGCAGGAAGTCGTACCAATCGATGACCGCGCCGACGAAGCTGCTCAGCGCTGCTCTGCGCGCCTGCTTCTCGGCCGCCGGGGTGAAGGCGTGATCGCTCATTCCGATGTCCCGTCTAGTGTGATGTTCGCATTGCGAACGCATGTCCGCTGATCGAATAATGTGACGGTAGCCATAGCGTTTCCGTGTTGTCAAGGCGGGTCCAGATGCGTGGTACTGCCGTTTCGTCTATCCCGGCCGGCGGAAATTCACCGAATCGGCGGTTCCGCCGCACCCGCGACTCGTCCACACTTTCTCGAATCAGCGACGCACATCACATCCGGAGTAGCGCCGAAGGGATTTCTCCATGTCAGGAACCACCGATCCGCAGCTTCAGCACACGCTGAAGAAGCGGCACCTCTCGATGATCGCTATCGCGGGGGTGATCGGAGCAGGCCTCTTCGTGGGCTCCGGGGTCGCGATCCGCGAGACGGGCCCCGGCGTTCTGGTCGCCTACGCACTCGCCGGCATCGTCGTCATCCTCGTGATGCGCATGCTCGGCGAGATGTCGACCGCCAACCCCGAGACCGGGTCGTTCTCCGCGTACGCGGACCAGGCGATCGGCCGATGGGCGGGATTCAGCATCGGCTGGCTCTACGCGTGGTTCTGGATCATCGTCCTCGGCATCGAGGCGACCGCGGGCGCCGTCATCATGAACCGCTGGATCCCCGACGTCCCGCAGTGGAGTTGGGCACTGATCCTGATGGTGCTGCTGACACTGACGAACATCGCGTCCGTGAAGTCGTTCGGCGAGTTCGAATTCTGGTTCGCATCGATCAAGGTCGCGGCGATCGTCATCTTCCTCGGGCTCGGCGTCCTCGCGATCTGCGGAGCCCTCCCCGGCGTCGAAGCACCCGGACTCACCAACCTCACCGGTCACGGCGGGTTCTTCCCCAACGGGGCCGGTGCCGTGTTCGCGGCAGTGCTCGTCGTCGTGTTCTCGTTCTTCGGCGCCGAGATCGCGACCATCGCGGCCGGTGAATCCGCGAACCCCGTCGCCGCCGTGCGCAACGCCGTGCGGTCCGTCGTGTGGCGGATCCTGATCTTCTACATCGGATCCATCGCCATCGTCGTGACGCTGCTCCCCTGGGACGACGCCTCCGTCGCGCTGAGCCCATACGTCGCGGTCATGGATTCGTTCGGCATTCCGGCGGCCGGCAACATCATGGACGTCGTCGTGCTCACGTCCGTGCTGTCCTGCCTGAACTCCGGCCTGTACACGGCGAGCCGGATGATCTTCTCCCTCTCCCGCCGCGGCGACGCCCCGGCCTCGCTGTCGAAGGTCGGTTCGTCCGGCGTCCCGCGTCAGGCCGTGCTCGTCTCGACGGTCGTGGGATTCCTCACCGTGGGCCTGAACTACCTGTACCCGGACACCGTGTTCCTGTTCCTCGTCAACTCGTCGGGCGCGATCGCCCTGTTCGTGTGGCTGGCGATCTCGGTGTCGCAGCTGCGCATGCGCCGGCGCCTCGAGGCGGAGGGGAAGGACCTGACGCTGAAGATGTGGCTGTTCCCATACCTGACGTGGTGCACGATCGCCGCCATCATCGCGCTCTGCGTCGGCATGCTCGTGCTTCCGGAGACCAGGAGCCAGATGTACGTCTCGATGGGGCTCGCCGTCGTGGTGGTCGGAATCGGGATCTACCGCCAGCGCACGCGCGGCGCCACCGAGGAGACGCCGGATCCCACGACCTCCGGCGAGGAAACGGTCGACGCCCTCCGCCCCTGAGCGTTGTTCGCATAGTGAACACTAGTCCGCTCTCGGAACTCGGCGTACAGTCCCGCCTCGGAAGGCCGGACCCACCGGCCCGGGGAAGGACCGAAGCTCATGAGATGGGCGATTCTCGGCGCGAGCAATGTCGCGGCCACCCGCGTGCTGCCCGCGTTGCGCGAGTGCGGGCAGACGGCGGCGGTGGTGCTCAGCGGTGATCCGTCGCGCGCGGAGGACTACCGGAGGACCCACGGCATCGAGTCCGCCACCGGCGACCTGCGCGAGGCGGTGGGCGGCGACGTCCGGGCCGCGTACATCTCCTCCACCAACGACAAGCACTTCGAGCACGCCATGGCCGCGATCGACGCGGGCCTGCACGTGCTGTGCGAGAAGCCTCTCTCGTTCGACATCGCTCAGGCGCAGAAGATGGTCGACGCGGCCGCAGCCGCGGGGGTGGTGTTCGCGACGAACCATCACCTCCGCAATCACCCTGTCCACCGCGCAGCCCGAAAGTTGCTGGCCGAGGGCGCGATCGGCGACATTCTGTCGGTGCGCGTCGGCAATGCCATCATGCTGCGCCAGGCCCTGCGCGGATGGCGTCTCGACGGCGTCGGCGGCGGAGTCGTCCTCGACCTCGCGGTGCACGACATCGACACTCTCCGCTTCGTCACCGGGATGGAACCGGCCACGGTCACGGCGGTGGGCGTGTGCCAGGGACTCAGTGACGGTCCGGCGGACGCCGTGATGACGAGCGGCATCCTCGGCTCCGGCACCCTGTTCTCGCTGCACGACGCGTACACGGTCCCCGGCGCCGTGACCGGATTCGAAATCCACGGAACGGCAGGCACTCTCGCCGCCGAAGACTGCATGCGCCCCGACCCCACCGGAACGCTGCGCATGATCCGGGACGGAGACGGCACCACCGTCCCGCTCGAAACCGTCGACAACCTGTACGCGCCGGGGATCCGGGCCTTCGTCGACGCCGTCCGCGGGGTCGGTGAACCGGTGGCGACCGGGCTCGACGGACTGCGGTCGGTGACCGCCGCGCTGGCGATCCTGCGGTCGATCGAGGAGGGCCGGGCGGTCCGGGTCGCTACATGATCAGCCCGCTGGGCCGACGCCGCAGCGGCGACGGTTCCTGCACGGGCATCGAATTCGGCGGGACGGGGTAGGGCGCACCGGCGTTGAGCGTCCCCGCGGCCACATTCGGCCCGCACTGGGCGATCGCCGCCTGCAGACGTGGCCCCGGGTCCGTCATCGCGGGAACGCCGGCGTTCGGCGCCGACGAGAAGTCGAACGCGGACGTCATGTCGCCGACGGCGCCGCGACGCCACTCGGTGAGATTGGGGACGGGAACACCGAACCGCTGCTCGAGCAGTCGCAGTTGCGACGTGTGGTCGAACGTGTCGGACGCGACGAGGCCGCCGCGACTGTACGGCGAGATGATCAGAGACGGGACCCGGAATCCGAGCCCGATCGGTCCCGGATTGTTCTCGCTCTCGGCCACCGTGTTCAACGGAACCGTCAGGTATTCGCCCGGGGTGCCCGGCGGCGGTGTGGGCGGGGTGACGTGGTCGAAGAAGCCGCCGTTCTCGTCGTAACTGATGATCAGCGCCGTCTTCTCCCAGATCGCCGGGTTGGAGGTGAGGATGTCGAGCACCTCGACGATCCCGACCGCACCCGCGGCCGGGGGCAGCGCCGGGTGCTCGCACGTGAAGATGTTGGGGACGATCCAGGACACCGCGGGCAGGGTGCCGTTCGCGACGTCGGCCCGGAAGTCGTTCGGGTACGTCGGATCGAGGCCGCGGCGGGCGAGTTCCGAATTCGGGTCGCTGTATTGCTTGAAGCAGCCGAGCATCCCGTCGAGCGCGACACTCGACACCGGACCGAGGTCCTTGTTGGCGTACACCTTCCAGCCGACCCCGGCCTCCTGCAGGTTCTCCGGATAGGTGCGCCAGGAGTAGGCGAACCTCGGGATCACCGTCGGCGTCTCGACGAGCGGACCGCCCGCCAGCCCGTCCGGGTCGATGGTTCCCGTCATCCAGTAGAGCCGGTTCGGGTCCGTCGGCCCGAGCACCGAGCAGAAGTAGTGGTCGCAGATCGTGAAGGCGTCGGCGAGGTCGTAGTGCACGGGGATGTCGGCCCGCGTGTAGTAGCCCATCGTGGCGGGACCGTTGAGCGGCCCTTCGTGCGCGATGTGCACCGGCATCCACCGGTCCATCGCGCCGCCGTTCCACGCGTCGTGCTGCGGACCCCAGGAATGGGTGGGGTCGTTGATGCATTCGCCGTCGAGGTGCGTGCCCTGCGTGGTGTCGAGACGGAACGGCTCGAGAAACCCGGTCGGGGTCGGCCCGGCGCCGGGCGTCCAGCCGTACTGCTGCCACGCCGGTGACGGGTCGTCGAATCCGCGCACCCCGGACAGCGTGCCGTAGTAGTGGTCGAACGAGCGGTTCTCCTGCATGAGGTATACGAAGTGCTCGATGTCGTTCAGCGACCCGCTGCCACCCGGATCCTGCGCGTACGCCCTGTCGATCACCGGGCCCGCCCACGAACTGAGGAATGCGGCGCCGCCGGCCGCTGCGGCGGAGGCGAGGAACTTGCGTCGTGAGATGTCCGATGCCGGGGTCACGGATCGTGACGCTAGTCGCTGCGGACGCCGCCCGCCCGGTGAATGCGCACGTTGCCCTACTGCGGGCCCACCGGCACATCGCCTTCCAGCGTGATGCGGTGCATGACGCGGTGCTGGGTCCCGTAGTCGCGGTTGGCGTAGTGCGCGGTGCTGCGGTTGTCCCACAGCACGAGGTCGCCGAGACGCCAGCGGTGCCGCACGACGTGCTCCGGTTTGGTGAGGTGGGCGTACAGGAAGTCGAGAATTCCCCGGCTCTCCGCCTCGGACACCCCGGCGATGTGGGACGTGAAGCCCGGGTTCACGAAGATGCCCTTGCGCCCCGTTTCCGGGTGAACCCGCACGACGGGATGCTCGACGGGCGCGAGTGCGGTGACTTCCTCACCGTCCCAGATGTTTCCCTTGCCGCCGCGCTTCTGCGCGAGGTAGTACCCGAATTCGCGGTTGCCGTCGTGGACCGCGGTCAGCTGGTCGATCATCTGCCGGATCGGCAGCGACAGCGATTCGTACGCCAGCTGGCTGTCGGCCCAGTTGGTGTCGCCGCCGTGCGGCGGAAGGACGACGGGACGGAGGATCGACCCGAGCGGTGGCCGCTTCATGAATGTCACGTCGGTGTGCCACACGTCGGCGAAACCGTTGTCCTTGCTGTCGAGCGCGTACACCTCCCGGGCCACGTTTCCGCTGTCGTGGACGGGGTGACCCGCGGTCAGCCGACCGAGCCGGCGACCGAACTCGATGTGGCCCCAGTCGTCGAGCGACTGGCCCCGCAGGACCAGAACCTTGTGTTCGGTCAGCGCCGACCGGATCGCGGTCACCTCGTCGTCGGTGGCGGACGCGACGTCCAGGCCGAGGATCTCGGCGCCGAACGACGGGCCGAACTTGTCGAGCGTCAGCGACGCCGCTCTGGTCTCGAATGCAGTGCTCATGATTTCTTTCGCGAAGTTGTCGAGGGTCGGCCCGGACCTGCGAACGCGGAGAACGCGCGAGGAATTACCGAACGGCCGATGGCTACGAGGAGAGGACAGCACGCGTTACGCGCGCCGGACCGTCAGCAACAACACATGTTGGCGCACGTACGGCACAGGTCGACGGCGAGGCGTCGCACCAGGTGAGTCGTATGCACGACCCAATTCCTACCGGAAGGGAGGGAAATGAGCAAGCTCGGGGCAATCGCGCGATCAGCTCCAGCGCGCCTGCCCGCCGTCGAGTGGGATGGTGGCCCCCGACAGGTATCCGGCGTCGGGGCCCACGAGGAAGACGACGGCGCGCCCGATGTCGCGTTCGCAATCCCCGATCCGGCCGAGCGGGATCGACTTCACGAACTCGGCGGCCTCCTCCGGATTGGTCTCCGTCCACCACTTCAGCCCCGGGGACAGTGCGTGCGGCGCAATCGCGTTGACGCGGATGCCGTCCGGGCCCCATTCGCTGGCCGCGGTCCGGGTGAGCGAACGCATCGCCTCCTTGGTGGCCGCGTACAGCCCGTAGCCGCTCGTGTCCCAGCGCACGGCCGAGGAGCTGACGAGGTTGACGATCGAGCCGCCGCCACGCGCCTTCAGGTGCGGGTAGCACAGCTGCATGAGGAACAGGGTGGCCACCGGACCGACGGCCATCGCGCGGTCGAGAAGCTTCGGAGTGATCTCGAGGAGCGGTCCGAGCGCGCTCGCGTTGGCGTTGTTGATCAGGATGTCGAGCCCGCCGAACACCTCGACGACGCGGTCGACCATCGGACCCAGCAGATCGCGTTTGCTGACGTCGCACACGATCGGCTCGGCGACGCCGCCGAAGTCGGCGATCGCGGCGCACGTGTCGACGAGTTTCGCCTCCGTCCGCCCGACCACCGCGATCCGCGCACCCTCCTTGGCCAGCGCGAACGCCATCCCGGCCCCCACGCCCTGACCGGCGCCGGTGATCAGCGCAACCTTGCCGTCCAGCGTGCCCATCAGGTGTCCGCCCATCGGTTGGCCGTGAGATGGAAACTCGGGATGTCGGCCAGCGACACCACCGCTTCGTACGTGCGCTCGTACCCCGTGTGCGCGATCCGCCACCGACCGTCGGTGCCCCGCCGGTAGCGGTCGGAGTAGAACGCCGCCCCGCGCAGCAACATGCCGTGTTCGGGGACCAGCACGGTGTCGGAGAGATACCACCGTCCCGTCGCCGTGTCGGCGTCCACGTCGATCTCCGGGTGGCCGCAGTGGTGCTCGGTGATGGTGTTCGCCCCGAGTTTCGACTTCATGTACTCGACGAGCGCGTCGCGTGAGTCGAACGTGAGGCGCTCACCGTAGTTCGCCGTGGCGTCCGGCAGCAGAGTGTCGGCGAACTCGTCCCAGCTCTTCGTGTCGAGCGCGCGTAGGTACGCGTACTTGAGCCGGCTGATCGCCGCGACGGCCTCGAGATCGGAAACTGACACCTGTTCTACATACCACGGGCGGCGCTTCCAGCGGACCGACTCGGGATTATCTACTGACGCTGCCCGCATCGACCGGCAGAGCGACGGACGTGATGTACCGCGCCTCGTCCGAGGCCAGGAACAGCGCGGCGTTCGCCACGTCGACCGGTTCGATCCACGGGATCGGCAGCATGTTCATCGTCACCGCGGCCGCCGCGAACTCCTCCCGGGTGGGGTGCTCGAGATCGGGCCGGAACGCCCGCCGCACCATGTCGTTCTGGATCATGTCCGTGTCGACGTTGGTGGGATGCACGCTGTTGACCCGCACCCGGTGCGGCGCGAGTTCCTTCGCCAGCGACCGCATCAGCCCCACCACCCCGTGCTTGGCCGCGGTGTAGTGCGCGACGCCGACGAGTCCGCGCAGACCGGCGATGGAACTCGTCAGGATCATCGCCCCGCCGCCCCGCTCGATCAGATGCGGGGCCGCCGCCTTGCACGTCTGCCACACCCCCGTCAGATTGACGTCGAGCATCGTCTGCCAGGTCTCGGAGTCGAGTTCCAGTGCGGCGCCCGACGACGTGATGCCCGCCGTGGCGCACACGAAGTCCAGTCCGCCCAGGTCCTCCGCCGCCGCGGTGACCGCCTCGGCCAGAGCAGCACCGTCGCGCACGTCCACCTGCGCCGTCACGATCCGCCGTCCCGTGTCCCGGACCAGTTTCGCGGTCTGCTCCAGGTCCTCCGGACTCGCCGGCGGCGTCACCACCGTACCGACCGGACCGCACAGGTCGACGGCCACGACGTCGGCGCCCTCCTGTGCGAACCGCAACGCCTGCGCCCGGCCGATCCCGCGTGCGGCACCGGTCACCAGGACGACTCTTCCGTTCACTCGACCTGTCATCTCTACACCTTCTGGGTCAGTCCGGCGTCGACCACGAGTTGTGTGCCGGTGATGTATCGCGATTCGTCCGAGGCGAGGAACAGCAGCGCATTGCTGACGTCCCGCGAGTCCAGCCACGGAATGGGCAGCATGTGGTTCGCCGAGAGGACGGGAACGATGTCCTCGGCGGCCGGGTTGTCGAGGTCCGGCCGCAGCCGCGCCATCGTCGCCGGGTTCAGGGTCATGCCGGTGCCGACGGCGCCGGGGTGCAATACGTTCACCCGGATGAACAGCGGTCCGAGTTCGTTGGCGAGGGTCCGGGCCAACCCCACCACGGCGGTCTTGGAAACCGAATAGTGGGCGGCCCCGGCCACCGACTTGATGCCGGCGGTCGAACTGACGATCACGACGGAACCGCCACCGTCGCGCATCGCCGGGACCGCGGCGGTCGCCGTGTTCCAGACGCCTGTGAGGTTGACGTCGAGCGATCGGTGCCAGATGTCGTCGTCGATCGTCCACGCCGGGCCGGGGTTGTCGCAGACACCCGCGTTCGCGACGACGACGTCGAGGGCACCCAGCTCCTCCACCCCCGCGGCGACCGCCGCACGCAACGCGGACGGATCCCGCACATCGGCGTGCGCGACGACCGCCCGGCGGCCGAGTTCGCCGACCAGCCTGCGGGTCTCGGCGAGATCGGCCTCGGCCGACGGCAGATCGACGGCGACGACGTCGGCGCCCTCCTCCGCGAGCCGGACCGCGTGACTGCGTCCCATGCCGTTTCCGGCACCGGTGATGAAGGCGACCTTGCCTGCCATCCGTGACATCGGTTGTCTCCTCTAGTCCAGGCGGCCGGGAGTCGGGTAGCTGCGCAGGGACAGCCCCACCCGCCCGTCCTCCACCGCATCGTCGATCGATCCGCGCAGCGCGCCGCAGGTGGGAACGAACATCGAGTGCTCCCCCGCCTCGGCGCGCGACGCGAACTCCGGGCACGTCCGCTCGGCGTCGTCCAGCCACTGCACGCTGGTGTGCGCCTCGCTGTATTTCTCCACCAGCACCGCGTTGCCGCAGCGCCGACATTCGACGGGGAGCACTCAGCTCACCGCCCCGGCTGCATGGCGCGCACCGACCCAGCCGAACACCATCGCGGGGCCGATCGTCGCGCCGGCGCCGGCATAGTCGTTGCCCATCACGGACGCCGACGTGTTGCCTGTGGCGTAGAGCCCGGGGATCGGTTCGCCGGTGCCGCTGAGCACCTGGCTGTGCTCGTTGCACACGAGACCGCCCTTGGTGCCGAGGTCGCCGGCCTCCATCCGCACCGCGTAGTACGGGGCCTTGTCCACCTCGTCCAGGGTCGGGTTGGGCAGCCGCGGGTCGCCGTAGTAGCGGTCGTACGCGCTGTCGCCGCGACCGAAGTCGGCGTCGACCCCCGCGCGGGCGAACCCATTGAACCGGGCGACCTCCGCGGACAGCGCCTCGGCCGGAACGCTCATCTTCTGCGCAAGTTCGCCGAGCGTCGCGGCGCGGAGCATCAGCCCCGTCTCGAACCATTCCGCCGGGAACTTCTGTCCGGGCATCACACCGCCGAACTGGTAGCGGCTCTTGGCCTTCGAGTCGAACACGAACCACACCGGGTCGTGTCCGCCGGCGATCTGGTCGTGCACGAACGACACGTACGGGGACGCCTCGTTGGTGAACCGCTTGCCGTTCTGGTCGACGATCAGCGACGGCGGGATCGACCGCTCCGACACGAGGACGTGCATGATGCCGTCCGGACGCCGGAACGACGGCATCCACCAGGCGTCGTCCATCAGGTCGACGGCGGCGCCGACCTGCTCGCCGGCCACAATGCCGTCACCGGTGTTGTCGGGTGACCCGGCGCTGTAGTTGTCCTTGCCGCCCTCCCGGAGGTACCGCTTGCGCATCTCCTCGCTCTGCTCGAATCCGCCGGTGGCCACCATGACGCCGTCACGGGCGCGGATCCGCAGTTCGCGCGTCCCGGATCCGACGACCGCGCCCGTGACGGCCCCGGAATCGTCCGTGATCAGGCTCTTCAGCGGGGAGTTCAGCCACAGTGGGACGCCCGCCTCCTGGAGACTGAGCCGGAGCCGGCCGACGAGAGCCTGCCCCAGGGTTTCCATCCGCCTGCGCCGCACCATCGCCACCACCGAACGCCAGCCGACGCCCAGCGCGGTTCGCCGACCGGCCCAGGTACGGAAGAACATGTTGAGGTGCCGGAACTCGGTGGAGGTCATGTAGAGCCCGCCCGGCATCGCCAGGGAGTTCGGGCGCTGCAGTTCGCGGTCGGCGCCGAGCCGGTTCATGTCGAACGGCAGCGGTTCGACCGTCCGCCCCTTCGGCCGTCCGCCCACGTTCTCGGGGTGGTAGTCGGAATAGTCCTCGCACCAGGAGAACCGGAGGTGCGGGCAGTGCTGTTCGAAGAACTGCATCATCGCCGGCCCCTGCTCGATGTACGCGTCGAGGCGTTCGGCGGGCACGCTGTCGCCGACAATCGACTCCAGGTACTTCCGGACGTCGCCGGGGTCGTCGGCGCGGCCTTCACGGACGAGGATCGGCGAGTTGGGAATCCACAGGGCGCCACCCGACAACGCCGTCGAACCGCCGTACACGCCGGACTTTTCGACGACGAGGGTGTCGAGTCCCCGCTCGGCCCCGGCGAGGCCGGCGGTCATGCCACCCGCACCGCTGCCGATCACCAGGAGATCGACCTCCCGGTCCCAGTTCTGCTCGTCTACGCTCATCGTGCACACCTTCCGAAGTGGTCTCGATCACACCTTGCCGGTGTCAATTGCTCTTTCCCACAGCACCTCCCGCGGAGCGGGAGACAACAGCACCTCCGCGGAGCGGGAGACGACGCGATTACGTCGCCGCGGTGAAGATGCCGAGCCCGCCGCGGTACACCAGGAGCGGGGGCACGTCCCGCAGCACGTCCAGTCCGGTCACGCGCGCGACGACGATGGTGTGGTCGCCGGCGTCGTGCTCGAACTCGACGGTCGCCTCCACCTGGGCGAGCACGCCGTCCAGCGCCGGGGCGCCGTTGCCGGCGTGCGACCACCCCACGCCGGCGAACTTGTCGGCGCCGCTCGTCGCGAAGGTCCCGCACACGTCCCGCTGGTCGTGCGCGAGCACGTTGACGCAGACGTGTTCGCTCGCCCGCAGCCGGGGCCAGCTGGTCGACGTGCGTGCGGGGCTGAACGACACGTACGGCGGGTCCAGCGACAGCGACACGAACGACTGGCACGTGAAGCCGTGCGGACTCTTGCCGTCGTGCGCGGTGATCACCGTGACGCCGGTGCAGAAGTGCCCGAGCACCGACTTGAGGTCGGCGGGGGCGAAGCGGCGCACCACCGGCGACGCGGGTTCTTCGGTACGGGTCATCGTGTCTCCTCGGATCGACGGGTTGCGATCAGCCTCGCCGCGGCGGCAGCCCCGCGGAACGCCCCGTCCCACCCAGCGGCAGCCTTTCGCGTGCCTACGCCCGAACATCCGGTTGATAGGCTCGGGAAATGCCTTCGTCCGATCCCACACAGAGTTCCGGGTTCGCCGGCCTCCGCTCCACGAGCTGGCCGGTGCTCGGCATCCTGTCGTTCGGCGAGGAGATGTCGGGTTACGACCTGAAGAAGTGGGCCTCGTACAGTGTGCGGTTCTTCTACTGGAGCCCGTCGTTCAGCCAGGTGTACTCGGAGCTGAAGAAGCTCGAGGACGCGGGGTACGTGACGTCGAGGACGGTCGTCGACGATGCGGCGCGGGTGAAACCCAAGCGCCTGTACAAGATCACGGACTCCGGGATGGCCGTCATCCGCAGTTGGGCACGGGAGGCGCCGATCGATCCCCCGGTCCTCAAGCACGGGGTGATGCTGCGAATGTGGCTCGGCCACCTCACGGAGCCCGAACAGCTCAAAGAAGCTCTCGAGGAGCACATCTCGTATGCGGAAGGGATGAGCAGGCAGGCCGCGCTCGACGCCCGCGATTCCGACGTCGAACCCACGTGGGCATTCGCGCACATGGTCAACAAGTGGTCCGAGCGCTATTACGCCGCAGAGAGCGAACTCGCGAAGCAGATGCTCGCCGACATCGACGAGGCCGCCCTGCGGATGCGCGGCGAGGGCACACCGGAGCATCCCGGTGTGCCGAAACCGACCGAATCGCATTCGATCCGGCGCTCCCGTGAGGCACAGCAGGAGTACCAGGCCGCGATGAAGGCGGCGCGGGACGTGGACTACGAGGCCGAGAGCGAGGACTAGCCGGACGGGGTGCGGACCGGTTCGGCGACCAGGTCCCGGAGCCGAGGCCACAGTTCCCGCCGCTCGCTCTGCGCCGCGGTCATCGCGTCGATCGTCAAGAATCCGTGGAACATTCCCGCGGCCCGCCTGCACTGCACGGGCACACCGGCGTCGGCCAGCGCCGCGGCGTACTTCTCCCCCTCGGACCGGAGTGGATCGCGTTCGGCGGTGATCACGATCGCGGGCGGGAGTCCGCCGAGATCCTCGGCGCGCACCGGGGCCGCGTAGGCGGGTGCGCCGTCGCGGTGGGTGGGCAGGTACTGATCCCAATACCATTGCATCGCAGAGCGGGTGAGGAAGTGGCCCTCCGCGAACTCCTCGTACGTTTCGGTGTCGAAGACCGGTTCGATGACGGGGTACATCAGCAACTGCCCGAGGACGGACGGCGCTGCCCGGTCGCGGGCCATCAGCGCGGCGACGGCCGCGAGGTTGCCGCCGCTGCTGTCGCCGGCGACGAGGAGCCTGGCCGGGTCGGCGCCGAGTTCGCGGGCGTGCTGGGCGACCCAGCACGTCGCGGCGTAGGCGTCGTCCGCCGCGGCCGGCCACTGCGATTCCGGGGCCAGACGGTAGTCGACGGAGACGACGACGGCGCCGATCCCGTTGCACATAGCGCGGCAGAACCCGTCGTGGCTGTCGAGGTCGCAGATCACGAACCCGCCGCCATGGAAGAAGACGACGACGGGCAGCAGCTCCGCAGAATGCGTCGTCGGTGTGTAGATCCGCACCGCGATCGGCCCGGCCCCGCCGGGAATGTCGCGGTCCAGCACGCTGCCGACCGGTTCGGGGTCCGCGGCGGCCTTGCGTCCCGCCTTCGTCGCCGCGCGGGCCTCGGCGCCCGTCATCGTCTCGACCCGGGGAAAGTTCTCGTTCAGGCCCCGGAGAATGGTCGCGGCCTGCTCGTCGAGCGGCATCTGTGCTCCTCGGTCTCTCAGGCGGAGTATCGGTCGGTGCGGCCGCCGGCCGGTGTCGCGGTCGACATGTAGTTGCGCCAGGTGCCCTTGGCGGACATGCGAATCGGCGCGGTCAGACGGTGATCGAGCTTGATCTGGCTGCTCGGACCGCACACGGAGATGGCCGCGACGACGTTGTCCTCGGTGCCCACGGGCACGGCGACACAGCTGACGCCGACGAGATCCTCCTCGCGGTCGTATGCCGCTCCGCGTTCGCGGGTCTTCTGCAGTTCGGCGCGGAACGCGGTCGGCGAGTCGATGCTGAATCGCGTGCTGCGGGGCAGGCCGGCCTCGACGACACGGTCGACCACGGATTCGGGCGAGTGGGCCAGCAGCACCTTGCCGACGCTCGTGCAGTGCGCGGGCTGGCGGCCGCCGACGCGGGACGGCAGCCCGACGCCGAATCGTCCGGCGATCTTCTCCAGGTAGACCACGTCGATTCCCTCCAGCACCGCGAGGTGCACGGCGTGCCCGGTGAGGCGGTGCAGTTCGTGCAGGAAGGGCAGCGCGGCCCGGTGCAGGCGGTCCTGGTGGACGGCCAGTGACCCGAGTTCGAACAGCCGCATACCGAGTTCGTAGTCCCTGCCTTCCCGGCGGAGCCACCGCAGCTGGACGAGACGTTCGAGCATCCGGTGCGCGGAGGATCGCGGAAGCCCCGTGCGGCGCACGATCTGCGCGAGCGTGAGCCTGCCCGGACCGTCGAACGCGTCGAGGAGCAGTGCGGCGCGATCGAGTCCGGCGGTGGGCGTGGGGCTGAGTGACGTAGTCATGGGGACCTCCGTAGCGGCGCAGCTCGATGCGGCGACGCGGTGTGTGACTGGCGACACTTACTATAAATAGGCATATGCCTATTTGCAATAGTGCGTCGCCCACGTCCCCGAACAGGCAAAAGGCCCGGCGCGCGCATCGGCAGATACGCGCACCGGGCCCCGGCGTCGCTTTACATCGCCGCCAGCGGCTCACTCCCCGACCAGTCGTGACCCCAGTAGCTGTCGGCGGTGATCTCCTCCGCGGAGTAGTACTTCTCGTCCACCTTCATGCCGTCGGTGCCGAACTCGATGTCCCAGCCGCCCGGCGCCCGGACGTAGAACGACACCATCTTGTCGTTGGTGTGGCGACCGAGCGTCGAGGAGACGGAGAACCCGTCCTTCACGACGCGGTCGAGCGCCTGGCCGACGGCGTCGAGCGTGTCGACCTCCACCATGATGTGCACCAGCCCGGGCGCACCCCCGTGCGGCGCGGGGCACAGCGCCAGGCTGTGGTGACGTTCGTTGACACCCATGAAGCGCACCCGCATCGGACCGAACTCCGGCGGCGCCGGGATGCGGAAGGCGCCGCGGGGCAGGAAGCCCAGCACCTCGGTGTAGAAGTCGAAGGCTCCGCTGAAGTCCATCACCGGCAGCACAACGTGGCCGAGGCCCTGCGCCCCGGTCACGAACTTCGCTCCGAACGGGGTGACCACCGGGCTGTGGTCGAGGACGGCGCCGTGGAAGATCTCGATCGTCGCGCCGGTCGGGTCCTGGAACGTGATGACCTCCTCGACGCGCCGTGCGTCGGCCTCCTCCACCGACAGCGGCTTGACGGCGATACCGGCTCCCTCGACCGCCTCCTGGACACGGACCAGGCCCGCGTGATCGCGGACCTCCCACCCGATGGTGACGACCTCGTCCGTCTCGCCCGGCACGATCACGATCCGCGCCGCCCGCTCGTCCATGCGGAGGTAGAGAGCGTTCTCGTCGGGCCCGCTGCCCTCGGCGAATCCGAGGACGTCGAAGGCGAAGGTGCGCCAGCGCTCGAGGTCGTTGGTCTGGATCTTGACGTAGCCCAGTCCCTTGATGTCTGTCATGTGTTGTCCTTCTACTGTTTTCGAGGTCTGACGCCGGTCAGATCATCGACTTGAGGTTGTCGGCCGGGTCCAGGCCGAGCGAGCTGAGCGCCGAGGCGTGGTACACGGTGCTCGGCACGTGGATCGCGTGCGCCAGGCCGGCGTGCGCGTCACGCCAGTACCGCTGCAGGGGCTTGTCCATGCGCAGCGCGTTGCCGCCCGACCGTGCGAAGATCTGGTCGACGGCGGTGACCGCACGCCACGCGGCCCGCACCTGGGTGCGACGTCCGGCCGCGCGGTCCTCGAACGTGACTTCCTTGCCCGACTCGACGAGATCCCAGATCTTGTCGACGTTGGCGAGCAGTTCCTGGCGGGCGGCGTTGATGTCGGCCGCGGCCTCGCCCACGGCGAACAGCACGTACGGGTCGTCCTTGATCGCAGTGCCCTGCGCGCCGACGCGGTCGCGCTGGTAGTCGAGGTGAGCGGCCAGGGCGCCCTCCGCGATTCCCACGACGGCGGAGGAGATGCCGAGGGGGAACATCGTCGACCACGGCATGTTGTACAGCGTCTCGGTGCGGCCGAACTTCTGCACCGCGGTGCCGTTCATGACCTCGTCGGCGTCCATCACCCGGTAGTCGGGGACGAAGGCGTTCCGGACGATGATGTCCTTGGACCCGGTGCCCTTGAGCCCGACGACGTTCCACGAGTCCTCGACGATCTCGTAGTCGCTGCGCGGCAGGATCATGTGCAGCATCTTCGGCGGCAGCGCCATGGCGCCGTCCTTGTCGCCGAGCATCGCCCCGAGGAAGATCCAGTCGCAGTGATCGGTACCCGAGGAGAACTGCCAGCGGCCGTTGAAGAGGTAGCCGCCGTCGACGGGGGTCGCGATCCCGGTGGGTGCGTACGGCGAGGCCATCCAGGTGTCGGTGTCGGACCCCCACACCTCGTCCTGCACCTTCGGGTCGGCGAACGCCAGCTGCCAGGGATGCACGCCGACGATGCCGCACACCCAACCGGTGGCCGGGTCGAGCGACGCCGCGGCCATCACCGTCTCCGCGAATTCACGCGGGTGCGCCTCGAAGCCGCCGTACTTTCCGGGCTGCAGCAGCTTGATCGGCCCGGCCTCGCGGAGCTTCTTCGCCGTGTCGTCGGGCAGCCGGCCGATCCGCTCGGCCTCGGGAGCCTGATCGCGGAGTTGATCCGCGATCGCCATGATGTTGTCGAGAACCTCGTGGGTCATCTGTGGTGTCCTTCTTCTGCGAGCGGGCTCAGGCGTTGGTGTCGAGCGGCACGACGCCGTTGGCGAGGTTGTCGGCAACCTCCGCTTCCCAGCTCTGCACCGCCCTGGTGGTGTCGATCTCGAATTCGAAACGCTTGGTCATGTCTTCGGTGATGTCCTCGACGTCCACGTAGAACTGCTGGTACCAGCGGCGCAGCTGGTAGACGGGACCGTCCTCCTCCGACAGCAGCGGGTTGTCGATCCGCGACTTGTTCAGCCAGATGTCGACGTCCTGCTTGAATCCGAGCTCGACGCCCTCGGCGAACTGCGCCGCCATGCCGTTCGCGACCTCGTCCGACAGCCCCTCGGGCTTCTTGACCATGGCGCCCCACTGCAGGACGAACGAGTCGGCGCTGACCGGGTAGTGGCAGTTGATCAGCACCGTCTCGATCATCATGCCGTTCGCTTCGCTCCACAGCTTGTCGATCATGTAGGACGGGCCGAAGTACGACGCGTCCGAGCGCAGCGTGGAGTTGGGGTCGTCGTAGCTGGTGCCGACCGAGATGTCGTGGCGCGGCGTCGACTGCATGTATTGGGTGGCCACGTGCCCTTCGAAGACGTTCTTGAAGTAGCGCGGGAACGAGAAGTGGACGTAGTAGAAGTGCGCCATGTCGACCACGTTGTCGACGATCTCGCGGCAGTGCGAACCCTCGACGAGCAGCGAATTCCAGGTCCAGTCGGTCCATTCCGGGGAGCCGAATCCCTCGATCTCGGGAATCGTCACGTCGGCGGGCGGCGGGTTGCCCTGCGGGTCGTTCCAGACGTACAGCTGGCCGTTGCGCTCGATGGTCGTCCAGGCCCGGGTCCGGGCGAGCGGCGGGACGCGTCGCGCGTACGGGATTCCGGTGCACTTGCCGTTGCCGCCCCAGCGCCAGTCGTGGAACGGGCAGGCGATGGAGTCGCCCTTCACGGTGCCATGCGCCAGGTTGCCACCCATGTGGCGGCAGTAGGCGTCGAGGACGCTGAGCGTCCCGTCGGACGTCTCGAACACCACCAGCGACGTGCCGAACGCGTCGATCTGATGCGGGGCGCCGTCCCTGAAGGTCTTCGCCAGACCCAGGCAGTGCCACCCGCGCGCGAAACGCGTTGGTGCCGATCCCACTTCGATCATCCGGACTTCGTCGCCGTCAACGGCACTGTTGCGCGCCATGTCTACCTCCGCCTCGCTGTACGTCAAGAACACCCTCGGGGTGTGGTGTAGCTCATAGTCGGCGCACGCGGCGCGCTGCGGTACCCGACTCTCCCACTCAGCGAGAGGCTTTCGTATCCGGCCGTCGCGGCGGATTTTCGACGTCCCGATCACAGGGACCACGCCCCCCGTTTCCGGGCTGCGGCGACTACCGTCCGGACTACAGACCCGTGATTTGGGAGGAACGATGGCCGCACTCATCTCTTCGCAGCCGTGCACAGCGGAGATCCGCCGGCTGTGCGCCGACGCCGTCCCGGCCGGGGTGGTCGTCGCACCCGAACCGGGAGCGGCCGTCGAGCAGGACCTCCTCCTGCTGCGGCCCACGACCGCCGACCTGTCGCCGGTGGTCCGCAGGGTCGGCGACCACGACCTCCTCGTGCAGTTCCGCAACCGCGACGAGCAATTGGTCTACGAGTTCTGGACGAACAGCTTCCCCGGCACGGCCGCCCCCGAGGATCGATCGGCGGACCTGCTCGAGCGCCACTGCGCCGGACAGTTCCCCGGTGACCTCCGCAGGTTCCGCACCCGCATCCGCCTGGCGGTGCCGTCCGAGGCGGAATTCACGTCGTCACTGCAGCAGACGTACGTCCGGGACGGCGTGCGCATGACCGATGTCACCGTCACGTGCGCGGTCGACGGTGACATGCTCGCCCGGGCCTGGGCCACGTACGCACTGCCCGACTGAGCGCTCTTCGCCCACGAATTGGTCAGCCGCGCAGGCAATTGCCTGCGCGGCTGACCAATGTCCGGGAAACTATCCCACCGGGTCGGCGAGCCTGGTGCGGGACCGGCTGAACTCGAACCCGCGGAATCCCTCCTCCGCGACGTCGGCGCAGATCCGCCCGTACGCGCCGAAGCCGCCGATGTACGGCATGAACACCCGAGGTTTGCCCGGAATGTTGGCGCCCATGTACCAGGAGTTCGCCAGCGGGAACAGGGTCTGCGCGGCGAGTTCGCGGCAGTGCTCCACCCACTGCTCGGTGGCCGGGACCGACGCCTCGACCGCGTCGTAGTCCTTTTCCCACAGGTGCTCGATGCAGTCCGCGATCCAGTCGACGTGCTGCTCGGCGCCGAGCACCATGTTCGCCAGCACCGACGGGCTGCCCGGACCCGTCACGACGAACAGGTTCGGGAACCCCGGAACACCGAGACCCAGATAGGTTTTCGGCCCCTCACTCCAGTACTCGGCGAGGGACGCCCCGCCCCGGCCGACGATCCGCATGCGGTCGAGGGCGCCGGTCATGGCGTCGAATCCGGTGGCGAACACGAGCGTGTCGAGGCCGTAATCGGCGTCGGTGGTGGTGATCCCCGACGGGGTGATCGACTCGATCGGCGCCGCCTTGAGGTCGACGAGGGTGACGTTCGGCCGGTTGTACGTTTCGAAGTAGTTCGTGTCGGTGACGATCCGTTTGGTGCCGATGGGGTGATCGTTCGGGATCAGCGTGTCCGCGACCGCGGGGTCGTCGACGAGGCGGCGGATCTTCTCCTCCGCGAACTCCCGCGCGGTCGCGTTCGCGGCCTCGGTCTTCGTCTGGTCCGGAAAGGTTTTCGCGAACAGCACCCCGCCGAGCTTCCATCGCGTCTCGTACGCGTCGCGGCGCTCCTCGTCGGACACCTCGAGCGCCGACTTCGGGTGCGCGTTGTACGGCGAGCCGCCACCGCTCTCCCGGGACAGGCGCCGGCGCTCGTCGTACCCCGCCTTGATCGCGCGCCGCATCTCGTCGTCCCACGTCTCGTTCCCGGCCGGGACGCTGTAGTTGGCGCTCCGCTGAAACACGTACAGGTGGTCGGCCTGCTCGGCGATGACGGGAATCGACTGGATACCCGAGGAGCCGGTACCGATGATCCCGACCCGCCGGCCGGTGAAATCGACACCCTCGTGCGGCCAGTGACCGGTGTGATGCGTGTCGCCCGTGAAGGATTCGCGTCCCGGGATGTTCGGCATGTTCGCGGTGGACAGCGCACCGGTCGCGAAGATGCAGTACCGGGCGGACAGGACGTCGCCGCGGTCGGTGCGCACCTCCCACCGCAGCGTGTCCTCGTCCAGTTCCGCGGACGTCACGCGGGTGCCGAACAGGAAGCGGTCGCGGAGGTCGAACCGGTCGGCGACGTGTTCGATGTACGCCAGGATCTCGGGCTGGGTGGCGTACTTCTCGCTCCAGTCCCACTCCTGCTCGAGTTCCCGTGAGAACGAGTACGAGTAGTCGACGCTTTCCACGTCGCACCGGGCGCCGGGATAGCGGTTCCAGAACCACGTTCCGCCGACGCCGGCGGCCGCCTCCACCCCCTGGACCGTCAGACCCAGGCTCCGTAGTTTGTGGACGGCGTACAGACCCGCGAATCCCGCGCCGACGACGACCGCGTCCACGTCGCCGATCCGATTCGCCCGAGCATCAACTTCGGTGCGTGCACTCACGGGCGCGCTCCTCTCCCATTCGACAGACACATTTCGGCAGCAAAGGCCTGTCTGGGACGGTAGGTCGGAGCACCCGGGCAACCACAGGTTCGTTCCCGGTGAGCGGTCGGGCAGCGGCTAACTCGACACGACGGGAGCCAGTTCCGGGTCGATCACGTCGGCCAGGTCGTCCCAGGGCACGGTGATCGTGACGAGTCCGATGGCGTGCGGCCCCACCTGGTAGTCGTTGAAGTGGATCTCCATGCCCGCCGGGGTGGCCAGCCAGTTGGCGAAGTTCGCCTCGGTCGGCTCGATGCCCGATCGCTCGAAGTCCGGTCCGGCGACCGTCTCGGGGAGCAGGCGCGCGGAACTGTCCGACAGCGCCTGCAGCCCGGCCGGCAGGTCGGGGAAGAGGTCGTCGAGCGTGATCGGTGCGGCCGTATCGGCATTCACCACCACCGTCGCGACGATCGGCGTGGGATGCGCCCCGGGCGGATCGGCGTTCCACGACGTCACCAGCAGCCCGCTGACCACGTGCTCACCGATGTGCGCCACGCTGTGTTCCTGGCTGCTCAGCGTGAACGCGTCGGTGCCCCAGCCGTCGATCTGGTCCTGGAGCGCGGCCCGCATCGATTCGTTGAACTCGGCGGTGACCGCCGGATCGCCGCCCTCGATCTGCGGGATGAGCACGTCGTAGGTGACGCGGCCGGTGGAACCGGTGACCTGCAGTTCGGTCTCCGTGTACGGCAGGCTCGCGGACGTGGTCGCCTCATCCCCCGTCGGATCCGCGGCGGAGACGGTCGTCGTTGCCGGCGGCTCGCTCACCGCCGTGCCGGACCGGTCGGAGCACGCGGCCGGCGCGAGGAGCACGACGCCGACCAGTGACACCACAATCGATTTCCGCACGCCCCTCATCAGCCATATTTATCACGAGGCGACGATCCCGCGAGGCGAGTAGCGTCGAACGGGTGACTATTCGCCTTGGATACCAGATGCCGAATTTCAGTTACTCCACCCCCGTCGCGGACCTGTTCCCGACTGTCATCGCGCAGGCCCGTGAGGCCGAATCCGCGGGCTTCGACACCGCATTCGTGATGGATCACTTCTATCAGCTGCCGGGTCTCGGTGCGCCCGACGAACCGATGCTCGAGGCGTACACCGCACTCGGCGCCCTCGCCACGGCCACCGAGAACATTCAGTTGTCCGCCCTCGTCACCGGCAACACGTACCGCAACCCGCCCATGCTCGCGAAGGCGGTGACCACCCTCGACGTCGCCAGCGGCGGACGCGCCGTCCTGGGAATCGGCGCCGGCTGGTTCGAACTCGAGCACCAGCAGTACGGCTACGAGTTCGGCACGTTCACCGACCGGTTCGAACGGCTCGACGAGGCGCTGCAGATCATCGCGCCGATGCTGCACGGACAGCGGCCGACGTTCGACGGCAAGTGGTATCACGTCGAGAACGCGATCAACGAGCCGCGGATCCGCGACGACCTGCCGATCATGCTCGGTGGCGGCGGGGAGAAGAAGACGTTCGGTCTCGCCGCCCGGTTCGCCGATCACCTCAACATCATCTGCAACACGAGCGAGTTGCCGCGCAAGCTCGAGGCCCTCGACGCGCGGTGTTCGGAGATCGGCCGCGACCGGTCCACGCTGGAAACCAGCTATCTGGCGTTCGTCATCATCGACGAGGACGGCGACCGCGCCCGGCAACTCCAGCACGAGTTCCTGCTCGAGCGCGGCGTCGACCTGTCGAAGGCGTCGGAGGAGGAACGCGCCGCCGCCACCGACCGGCAGTTCTGCGGCGCCCCCGGACGAGGTGGCGGAGCAGTTGAAGACCCGGGTCCTCGACGTGGGAATCGACGGCGTCGTCCTCAATCTCGTCGCCAATGGGCACGAACCCGGCATCGTCGAACTCACCGGGCACACGTTGCGGCCACTCGTCGACGCCTGACACCGGCCAGGAATACGCGCACTACCTCCGCGGTTGTACCCGGAGGTAGTGCGCGAGGCTAACCTCTCGCACCTCGGTGACGAAAGGTGAAGAAGCCCGTGAGTGCTGTCCTGTCGATTCTGGATCTGGCCTACATCCGCGAGGGCGACACTGCGCGGGACAGTTTCGACGCGAGCGTGAAACTCGCGCAGCTCGCGGAGACCCGCGGGTACCGCCGCATCTGGTACGCCGAGCACCACAACATGCCGTCGATCGGTTCCTCGGCCACGAGTGTCCTCATCGCGCACGTCGCCGCGCACACCGACAGCATCCGGCTCGGCGCGGGCGGCATCATGCTGCCCAACCACGCGCCGCTGACGATCGCCGAGCAGTTCGGAACCCTCGCGACCCTGCACCCCGGCCGCATCGACCTCGGTCTCGGCCGCGCCCCCGGCAGCGACCAGAAGACGATGTACGCGCTGCGCCGCGACGCCGCGTCCGCGGACCGGTTCCCGCAGGACGTGCTGGAACTCCAGGCGTACCTCAAAGGCGTGTCACGGGTTCCCGGCGTCGACGCGATCCCCGGCAAGGGCACCGACGTTCCGCTGTACATCCTCGGATCGTCGCTGTTCGGCGCGCAGCTCGCCGCGAAGCTCGGCCTGCCCTACGCCAACGCGTCCCACTTCTCCCCCGACTCCCTCGTCGACGCCGTCACGCTGTACCGGGAGCGGTTCGAACCGTCCGGGGAGCTGTCCGAGCCGTACGTGATCGCCGGCGTCAACGCCATTGCCGCCGACACCACCGAGGACGCGCACCGGCAGTTCGAGGCCTCGCTGCGGCGGCGGGTGGTGCAGATGGTCGGACGCGGGCGGACGTTCACCCCCGAGGAGGTCGACCTCATCATGACGTCCCCGGCGGGTCAGCAGGTCGCGCAGATGGTGCGCTACTCCGCCGTCGGCACACCCACCGAGGTCAAGACGTACCTCGACGAGTTCGCCGAGCACGCACAGGCCGACGAGCTGATCGTCGCGTCCCACGCCGAGAACACCGAGTCCTGGCTGAAGACGTACGACCTGCTCGCCGACGTGTGGCACTCCGCACCCGTGCGCCTTTCTGGTAGCTAGCACAACCAAAAAGGCGCACGGGTGGCGAAGCCGCCTACGCGTGGACGATCACACCGCGCAGGTTCTTGCCGTCCCGCAGATCCTGGTAGCCCTCGTTGACCTGCTCGAGCGTGTACTTGGTGGTGATCAGCTCGTCGAGCTTGAGCTGACCCGCGTCGTACAGCCGCAGCAGGCGGACGATGTCGTATTGCGGGTTGGCCGAACCGAACAGCGTGCCCTTGATCGTCTTCTGGTTCAGGGTGAGGTCGGTGCCCGACACGTGCACGGTCAGCTTGGCGGGGTCGGCGAGACCGGTGATGACGACGGTGCCGCCCTTGCCGATGACGGCGGTCGCGTTCTGCACCACCTCTTCGTCGACGGTCCCGACCAGGATGAGGGCCTGGTCGGCGCCCTGTCCCCAGGTCAGTTCGTTGACCTTCGCGGCAGCCTCGGCGGCATCGGCGAACGCGTGGGTGGCACCGAACTTCAGAGCGGCCTCCCGCTTCATCGCCACCGGGTCCACGACCACGACGTACTTGGCGCCGGCGCTGACGGCGCCCTGCACGGCGTTGATGCCGAGTCCGCCGATGCCGTAGATGACGACGGTGTCACCGGCGCGGACTCCGCCCGCGTACACCGCGGTGCCCCAACCGGACGGCACACCGCAGCCGACGAGGACGGCCGTCTCCAGCGGCAGCCAGTCATCCACCTTCACCACCGAGTGCTGCGAGATAGTGGCCCGCTCCGAGAACGTGCCGAGCATGCACATGGCACCGAAATCGTCCTTGCCCGAGTGGAACCGGAAGGAGCCGTCGGGCATCGAACCCTCGAGAATGGTGGCACCCATGTCGCACAGGTTCTGGCGACCGGTGGCGCAGTAGCGACACGTCCCGCAGTTCGGGATGAAGCTGCAGACCACGTGGTCGCCGGGCTTCACCTTGGTGACACCGGGGCCGACTTCCTCGATGATGCCCGACCCCTCGTGCCCGCCGACGATGGGATAACGCGGCGGCAGATCGCCGTCGGTGAGGTGCAGGTCCGAGTGGCACAGGCCTGCCGCGACGTACTTGATGAGCACTTCGCCGGGTCCCGGACCGTCCAGTTCGAGTTCCATGATCTCGAACGGCTTGCCGGCTTCGAGCAGAACCGCTGCTTTGGTCTTCATGTCTTCACTTCTCCTCTTCGAGTGACGATGCCGAGTGACGGTCAGAGTGCGATGTTGACGGCTTTGGTCTGGGTGTAGAGGTCGATGGCGGTGGCCCCGAGTTCACGCCCCCACCCGGACTGCTTGTATCCACCGAACGGCATGGCGGTGTCGAACCCGTTGTACTGGTTGATCCACACCGATCCGGCCTTGAGCTGGCGGGCGGTGAGGTGCGCCTTGGACAGGTCCTTGGTCCAGATTCCGGCGGCGAGACCGTAGATACTGCTGTTCGCCGCCTTCGCGACTCCCTCCTCCGCGTTGAAGGGCAGCGCCGCGACGACCGGGCCGAAGATCTCTTCCTCGACGATGCTGAATTCGGGCTTCACGTCCACGAACACCGTCGGCTCGACGTAGAAGCCGGTGTCTCCCCAGCGCTTTCCGCCGGTGAGGGCACGGGCGCCGTCGGCGAGTCCGGCAGCCAGGTAGCCGGTGACCTTGTCGAACTGCTCCTGCGACACGAGCGGTCCGAGCTGGGTGGCAGGGTCGAGTCCGGGGCCGATCTTCACCTGGCTCGCGGCCTCGGCGACCGCGGCGGTGAAGTCGTCGAAGATGCTGTCCTCGACGAACATCCGGGTGCCGGCGACGCAGCACTGGCCGTGGTTGAACAGCCAGGCGTTGAGCGATCCGGTGACGGCGGCGTCGAAGTCCGCGTCCGCGAACACGACGTTGGCGCTCTTGCCGCCTAGTTCGAGCGACACCTTCTTCAGGTTGCCGCGGGCGGCGTCGACGATCTTCTTGCCGACCTCGGTGGATCCGGTGAACGCGATCTTGTCGACGTCGTCGTGAGCGGAGAGCGCGGCACCGGCGTCGCCGTAGCCGGTGACGATGTTGACGACGCCGGGCGGGAATCCGGCCTCCTCGAACACCTCGCCGAGCAGGAGCGCGGTGAGCGGCGTCTGCTCCGCGGGCTTGAGGATCACCGTGTTGCCCGCCGCGAGCGCGGGGGCCAGCTTGAATGCGGCCATCAGCAGCGGGAAGTTCCAGGGAACGATCAGTCCGCAGACACCGACGGGTTCACGCAGCGTGTACGCGTGGAACTGGCCGCCGGGAACGAACGGCATGCTCACGTTGACCGTGCTGCCCTCGATCTTGGTGGCCCAGCCCGCGAAGTAGCGGAAGATGTCGGCCGACCACGCGACGTCGACGGCGGCAGCGATGCCTGCCGACTTGCCGTTGTCCAGCGCCTCGAGCTGTCCGAATTCCTCGGCGCGCTCGGAGAGGATGTCGCCGACCCGCCAGATCAGGCGTTCACGCTCGTTGGGCTTCATGGTGGACCACGGGCCCTCGTCGAATGCGGTGCGTGCGGCGCGGACTGCGCGGTCGACGTCCTCGGCGCCACCGCGTGCGACGGTGGTCAGCACCTGCCCGTTGGCGGGGTCGATGGTCTCGAACGTCTCGCCGCTCGCCGATTCCACCCACTGCCCGCCGACGAGGAATCGCTTGGTGCCGGACAGAAAGTTCCGTACCGACGGCAAGAGTTCCGCTTGGCTGGGTTCGATCGTCGCTGTCATCAAAACCTCCGAAGTTGTGAATGTGACGTGGCTCATAGTGCACTGATTGCCATATCACTAACTGTCCTGACTTCGGACACCTCCGGACGGTCGCTCTTCTGTGGGGAAACCCGCTGCTAGACGGTGATGTCGAGGGCCCGCATCCGGACGTACAGCGTGCTTCGGCTGATGCCCAGTGCGGCCGCGGCGTGCACCTTGTTGCCGCCGCTTTCCTGCAATGCGTCGACGATGGCCTGGCGTTCGGCGCGCTCACGGCCCGCGAGCCGCGACACCCGCGTCGGGGTCCGGTAGATCTCGGGCAGATCCGCGACGGCGAGGTGCGCACTGGTGCGCCCGCGCGCGGCCGCCTGCAGCACGACCGACAGTTCCGCGATGTTGCCCGGCCAGTCGCGAGCGATCAGAGCGTCGAGCGCGCTCGCGGACAGCCGAAGGCCCGGCTCGACGGAATCGAGGACCGCCTGCGCGATGTCCGCGAATTCGCGGGTCCGTTGCCGCAGCGGCGGCAGCACCACCTGTCCGGGGCACCGGCCGACCAGACCCGCCGCGCCCGGCGGCAGGTCCGCGAGGGGCGAACTGGTCATCACGATCCGGGGCCCCGCGTCGGCCGCCAGCATCTTCACGACCAGCGGCAGCATCGATTCGGGCAGCAACTGCACCTCTTCGATCGCCAGGACCGCGGAGGGTCCGGCCGCCAGGGCGAGCAGCCGGTCGATCCAGGCGTCGACGCCGTCGAGGGCGATCGCGGCAGCGTCCATACATACGAGCGACCGGTCCCCCGCCAGATCACGGACCGCGGTGGTCCTGCCGGTTCCCGGTTCGCCGCTGATCACCACGGGATCCCGGGTCTCGCGCAGCCGCGACAACTCCGACCTGCTGCGTTCGACGACGGAACTCGACGGCGACTTGCCGCGACGGATGGGGGTGCTCGTCCGGCGGTCCGGGCGGACGACGAACACCGCACCGCCGTCGGTGCCCGCCACGTGGTCGGCCCGGACCAACGCCGGTTCGCCCGAGGACAATTGGATCCGCACCGTCTTCGACTGCTCCGGACGCAGGTTCGCCGCAAGCCCCCGCAGGGTCGCGTGATCGGACACCTGGAGCAGGTCGAGCGCGACCCGGTTGCTGAGGAGGATGTCCTCCCCGATCGCGGTGACCGCCATCTGGTTCTGCGGCGACACCCGCTGGAACGCGTCCACGAGCCGCTGCTGCGACACCCGGGACCCCTCGAGCAACCGTCGTTCGATGTCGCCGGCCGCGCGCGCCAGGAACGGGGCGAACAGCGGGTTGGCCCGCGACGCGACGCCCGTCATGTCGAGGATGCCCTCCACGCGGCGCGTCACCGGATGCACGATCGGGTGTCCGTAACAGCTGAGGTCCTTGAACCGCTCGAGGTAGTGCTCCTCGCCGTGGATCACGACACCGCGCCGGACCTCCAGCGGCGTCCCCAGCGCGGTGGTCCCGACGTGGTCCTCGCCGAATCTCGACCCCAGCACCGCCCCGGCGGAGTCGATCAGGCGCTCGAGTTTGCGGCCGTCGAAGAGCCGGGCGACGATGCGGCAGTCGCGGTCGGCGAGCAGGACGCAGAAACCGGTGCCCTGGATCTGCTGTTCCATCTCGTCGAGGACGGGCCGGGCCGCCTGCAGCAGCCGGCTGGACTTGTCCAGGTCGGGGCAGGGATCACCGGTCGGCGTCGACGTCGGTTCCAGCCCGTTGAGCGCCGAACGCTTCCAGGACAATGCGATCTCCGGCCGCATCGCCGCGTGCCCGGTCGTGCCGCCAAACTCCAACCTCGACTCCTTGCCGCGCGCGGATCCGGTCGTGCAGAGGTGCACGACTCACATCCGAACGTACCCACACAGTGTGACCCACGCCATAGTGCCCGTGAGCCGCGGCGAGCAACTGTCCGGATTCTGGACAGTGCCCCGATCGGTCAGCCGAACAGGCCTCGCACGAACGGGATGGTGTCGGCCTGCGAATCGACGAGCGTGCCGCTGTGGTCGGTGGGATAGGCCTTGAACGTGACCGGCTCGCCGTTCGCGGTGAGCGCGGCGACCAGCGAGAGCGCGGACGGGGCGGGCACGTCGATGTCGGTGAGCCCCTGCCCGATGAACAGGGGACGGTCGTACCCACTCGTCGGGACGCCCATGTAGTCCACGAGCAGGCCGTGGAAGTTCGGGATCTGGTTCAGCGGCCTGCTGAACAGGTCGCCGACCACCACGCCTTCCGCGGCGTCGTGAAGTTCGTTGACGCACAGCTGTTCCGCGGCGTCCACGTAGTGCGCGCCCAACGGGGTGAGATACGAGTCGAGGTCGATCTCGGGGTGCGCCGACCGCAGTCCCGCGAGGATGTAGAACAGGTACGACGTGAGGCCTGCGGGGATCGCGGTGGGCGGCACCCCCGGGCCGAGCGGCAGCAGTGCCAGTTCGATGTTCGCGGGGGCCCCCGTTCCCACGGCCCCGCGGTAGTCCAGCGTCTCCCCGCCGAACTCGGTGGCGTAGCGGGCGGTGGTGATCGCGGCGCCGCCACCCTGTGACTGTCCGACCACCACCCACTTGTTCGACAGCGACCCGTCGACGGTGCGGGCGGCCTTCACCGAGTCGACGACGCTGTGCGCCTCGACCTTTCCGTCGAGGTACGGCATCACACCGGGGGTGCCGAGACCGACATAGTCGGTGGAGACGACGGCGTAGCCCTGCTCGAGCCAGCGTCCGAGGTACGGATAGTCCCGCTCGGGAAGGGCGGGGCCGACGCGCGAGGGTGCGCAGTCGTCCGCGAGTCCGGACGTGCCGTGCGCCCACGCGACCACCGGCCAGCCCCCGTCCGGCGCCTCCCCCGGTGGGACGTACACCGCGCCGCTGCTGAGTGCGGCGTTTCCGTCGGACCCGATGGACCAGTAGGTGATCCGCTGCGCGTCGGCGGTGCCGGGAATCCAGAGGTCCGCGGGCAGCGGTTCGACCTCGACGACGCTACCCGGCGCCCGGTCGGGCTCGTCGGCGAACGCGGCCGGGGCGGCGAGGCAGGTGCCGCCGACCGTCAGGGAGGCGATCGCGACGGTAACCGCGGCCCGTGCCAGTCGTGTCTTCACAGTCTCAAGATAGAGCGTCTACGTAGATCTCATACTGTCTGCCACTTGCGTGGCGTGTGTCGGAGATGGACGTGTGTCACGGCTACCCGTGTCACCGTGAGGTGGTGCGGGTTGGACCGTGTCCCACACCGACGCTTCGAGTGCAGGAACATGCTGCTTCTTAGTCACCCCCGCCCGCGCTGTCACGGTGGGCAGGCTGTGGCGGACCCGGCGGTGCCGCGGCCTGCTCGGGGTCGGACTGGTCTTGTCCCGGGACTTGCGGACCGGCGCGTGCTCGGCGACCCGGACCGCGGGCAGCTGCCCCCGCCGCCGGGTGACCTTGCCTTTGCCGAGGAGTGCGCGTTTGGCCAGGTTCACTCCGGCGATATGGTCGCGGTTGCCACTGACCCGGCAGTGTGAACACCATGCGGTGTGGTAGCCGCCGGGACGCGCAAGGGGTGCGTCGCAGCCCGGACATTGCGCGGAGGAGCCGCGGGCCGGCACCGAGACCACCGTGATGCCGACCTCTGCGGCGGTGTGCGCGAGGGCGATCACCGCCTTTCGGCGGGCGGACTGCGCGGCCCGATTGTTGTTGACCCGACCGTGCCCGCGGGACTCGAGGGTGGTCAAATCCTCCACCGCGATCACCCGCGCCCCCGCCGAGGCGGCGTAGTCGGTGACCTGGCGGGCGAAGTGGAATCCCAATTCCCGGTTGATCTTGCTCCGTTTGACGCCCACCGCGGTGCGGTGGTCGTTGAGGACGGCGATCTTCGCCTCCAGCCTGGTGCGGACCTCGGGTTCGGCGTTGGTGGCCAGTTGCGTCAGCCGAGCGGCCTTGCGGTGCAACATCTGCCCCTCCGATTGCAGGCGGGCCAGTTTGGTCCCGAGGCCGCGGTCGTCGTACGTCCAACCCCGAAAGTCCGAGGACAACCCGTCCGGGTTCTCGGTGGTGATGGCGGCGGCACCGAGAGTAGACGGGGACCAATCCACCCCCACCGCGACCGTGCCGGCCATCAGATCGGCGGCGGGGACGAGTTCGGTCGCCGCGCACCGCAACAACAGACCCCTTTGGTCGAGGACCAGGGTCGGCAGATGCCAGCCGCTGACCGCCCGGCCGTCCAGGTGCCCGGGGATGGCGGCGGTCAGCCGAACCCGCCGCCACTGCGCCCGCCCCGCCGGGACCGGGCAGGTCGGCAGCTTCACCGTCAACGTCATGACGGCATCTGAGACGGCGATGTGTGCGAGTTGTCGATCCGCGGCCGACAGCCGGGCCATCGCCGCGACCTGAGGCGGGCCCTGCATGTCGGTGATCCGCAACCGACCGGCCAGTGCCCCGCCCTCGCGGCGGGCGCGGGCAATCAGCTGGCGCCGCACGCCCCGGGCGAAACCCAATGGCACCCAGTCGCCCGGTTCGGTCGGCGGCGCCAGAGCGCCCGTGGCCGGGTCGAACCGCTGAGAGAGCGATGTGATCGCGGTGTCCCGGTAAGCGAGGATCCGCAGGGTGGCCATCACCTGCGCGGTCACCACCCGGGTCACGCGTGAGGGCACGTACACCCCGTCCGGGTAGTGCGGGTTCCAGCCGAGGCGGGCCGCGGCGACGTGCCCCTGTGCGGGCAGCCTTCGGTCCTGGTGGTCCCGTCCGGCCGCGAGGACGTCGAAGGTGACCGGCTGCCACAGCCGTGCCGTCAACTCGGCGCCGGCCGCGGCGATCAGGTCGAGCAACCACCCCACCCGGGTGTCGACGTCGTCGAGACCGATCGGCTCGCCGGTGATGTCGTCGACCGCCACGTGGGCGCGGGTGGTGAACGCGAACTGCCGCGGCGCAGTCGATCCCGGCCCGGTCATGCCGGCCGACCCGGCGCCAGGAACAACCCGAACTAGCCCAGGCCGATCTTCTCTTCCGAGAAGAGCCGCCGCCGCCCGACAAGCTCATCGATCACCCCCCTTTCCCGCCCTCTGCCACCCCACCTCTCGCAGGGCCTCGACTGTAACGCCGACCTCCGAGGCCGAGGGCCGCGCGATCGTCACGGCGCGATACAAACCCAACCCACGACGACGCGACAACGTCCGACACAAGAGGATGCGTGAGCGCCGCAAGCAGGCGGCGGGCCAGGAGTCCCAGGAGTCGCGATGCGCTCCAACATCCCAGCCCGCCGAAACCCAGCCTACGAGCCGTCAGGTGGCTTGACCTCCGTTAGGAACTCAAGAACCGCTCGATCCGCGCCACCTATGAACTAAGCGAGTCGATCCCGCCGCACCGCACCACCGTGGGCCGGCCCACAGGCCGCGTCGTCGAGCATCCGCCCGCGCCCCGCCCGCGCCCCGCCCGCTGCTCCCCGGGACACGAACCGCGATCCTCCCCAATAGATACCTCCGCCCTCCCGGGAGTCGCTCCCGCACACCCCGATACAGTTCTGCCCAGATCGGCGCCCCGGGTCCGCGAGGCCACAGAGTTGGGGACCCGAACCCGCGCGCCGAGACGGCACCCGGGCCTCCGTCGGCGCCCTTGCGCACCCGACGACCGACAGCCCACGAACTCCGCAGACGCCAATCCGCGGTGACAGACAGGGCCAGAAACTGACAGAGAGTATTAGATACATTGGCAACAGATGAGAGCCCCCAGGTGAGCGGCAATGCGTACCGGAGCACGCTTTGCCACTCACGTGCCCCTACTGCTGGGCCGCGAGATCCCGTCCCCGGGTCTCCGGGATCGTGACCAGCGCGGCGATCGAGACGGCGATCAGCGCGAGTGCGTACCACTCGAACAGCTCCGGCGTGCCGCGGTCGGCGAAGAACGTCTGGACGTACGCCGCCGTCCCACCGAACGCCGCGACCCCGATCGAGTACGGCACCCCGACACCGGCGGCACGCAACCCGGTGGGGAACAGTTCGGCCATCATTGCCGGCATGACCGCCAGGATCGCGCCCATCACGAACAGTGCGATCGCCATCGCGAAGAACAGGGTGATTGCGCTGTGGCCGATCATGGCATTGAGTGGAAACAGCAGGGCGGCGATGCCGAGGTTGCCGATGTACAGCACCGGTTTGCGCCCGATCCGATCCGACACGGCGCCCCAGAAGGGCAGCGACGCAATCAGAACGAGGTTCGCCCCGACCCCGGCCCACAGAGCACCCGACGGGTCGATGCCCCGGACCGCGATCGCGTACGCCGGCGCCGACACCGCCCACACGTAGTAGACGACGGTGCCACCGACCGTGAAGAACAGGATCTGGAACACCTGCCTCCGGTGCGCCACGAACAGCTGCCACATCGACTGCTTCGCGGTGTCGTCACCCGACTCCTCGTAGACCTCGGTCTCGCTCATCCGGGACCGCATCCACAGCACGAACAGGCCGAGCACACCCCCCAGCAGGAACGGCACCCGCCAGCCCCAGTCGGCCATCTGCTCCGAACTCAGCGTCGTCGTGAGCAGTGCGCCGAGCAGCGTGCCCACGACAACTCCGGTGGTGTTGGAGATGTAGATGAGGCTGGACCACAGCCCGCGCCGCGCCGTCGGCGCGAATTCCACGATGTACGTCTGCGCGGACGGCAACTCGCCGCCGTGGGCGACGCCCTGCGCGAGCCGCGCCACGACGAGCACCACCGCCGCTGCGATGCCGATCGTCTGATGGGTCGGGGTCAGCCCGATGACGAGGCTGCCGACGGCCGCCAGTCCGACGGCGAGCGTCATGGACAGCTTGCGTCCCCGGCGGTCCGACAGCCAGCCGAACAGCAGACCGCCGAACGGCCGGGCGACGAATCCGACGGCGAAGACGCCGAACGACGCGAGCAGGTCGGAGACGGCAGATCCGGTGTGGAAGAACTGCGGGGCGAAGAACGCGGCGAACGTGGCGTAGACGGTCCAGTCGAAGTACTCGATCCCGTTGCCCGTGCCGACGCCGACGATCGCGCGCGCCTTCTCCCAACGCTCGGACCGCGGACGGACAGTGGGCGTGCCTGCGTTCACGGACCCGCTCTCGGTGGCGATCCCGGTCATCGTGCGTCGCTTCCCGCCGCTGCTGCGGCTGTGTCGAGACGGGCCTTGTCCAACCGTCGAACGGCGAGACCGGCGTAGATGGTGGCGGCGTCGGCGAGCACCGCGTCGTCGAATTGCGCTCGGGGCGAATGGTTCATGGGGGCGGCCTCGGGGTCGGCGCCCGGCATGCACGCTCCCAGTCCGATGAAGGCGCCGGGCACTTCCTGCAGCACGTAGGAGAAGTCCTCGGACCCCGACATCGGGTGCGTCACCGTCTCGTACCGGTCCTCGCCCATGAGGTCGCTGACCACCTCGGCACCGAACGCGACCTCTTTACCGTCGTTGACGGTCATCGGGAACTCGGGGTCCACGGCGACGTCGACGTCGACGCGTTGCGCGGACGCCACCCCTTCGAGCACCCGTCGCAGCGCCGCGGGCACCTTCTCGTAGGTGGCGGGCGAATAGCACCGGACCGTCGCCTCGAACCGCGCGTCGTCCGGGATGATGTTGTGCCGCGAACCGGCCTGCACGTTCGCGACCGTGACGACGACCGGGTCGAAGACGTCGAATGTGCGGGTCACCATGGTCTGCAGCGACGTGATCATCTCCGCCATCGCGGTGATCGGATCGCGCGCGGTCGACGGGGAGGAACCGTGTCCGCCCGCCCCGCGCACCGTGACGGTCAGCTTGTACGACGCCGCGAGCAGGGTGCCCGCCTTGGAGAAGAACCGTCCCTGCGGCTTCTGGCAGGAGAAGACGTGCATGCCGTACGCGGTGTCGGCGCGGCGACCGGACGCGTCGAGGACACCCTCGTCGACCATCACCTTCGCGCCGTCCCACCCTTCCTCCCCGGGCTGGAACATCAGGACGACGTCGCCCGCCAACCTGTCGCGGTGACGGCTGAGCAGTTGCGCGGCTCCGACGAGCGCCGCGGTGTGCAGGTCGTGCCCGCACCCGTGCATGGCGCCGTTCTGCGCCGCGTAGTCGAGTCCGGTCTGTTCGGTGACCGGGAGCCCGTCCATGTCGGCGCGCAGCAGCACCGTCTGTGCGTCGGCGGCCGAGCGTCGGCCGCCCCGGAGCACCGCGGTGACGGATGTCGTGCGGGTTCCCGTCGAGATCTCGAGCGGCAGTCCGTCCAGCGCCGCCAGGACCGTCTCCTGTGTGCGCGGCAGGTCCAGCCCGACCTCCGGTTCGCGGTGCAGTACGCGCCGCAACTGCACGAGGTCGCCCTGTAGAGCGCGGGCGTCGTCCAAGAGATCCATTGCTCTCCCTTATGTCGGTGGTCACTTTGGGGACCGAATGCGTCGGTGGTCATATGCTGTGATCCACGGACCGGCGGACCGTCGAGAACGTCGAAAACGATCATTTGAACCGACCTGAGAGGTCGTATATGACTGAAATGCTGACTGAATCCGAGCTTTCGCTCATTCATGCGCTGCAGATCCGCCCGCGGGCGACGTGGGCCGAGCTGGCCCCGATCCTGCGGACGACGCCCGCGACCCTCACACGGCGGTGGGAGTCGGTCACCGAGCGCGGACTGGCCTGGATCACCGCCTACCCCGCCCCGATGACGGGTGCGGGCGCGTTCACCGCCATGATCGAGGTGACGTGCGACCTCGCCGGCACGAAGGCGCTGGTCGAGGCGCTCACCCGGGACCCGCGGGTGTCGTCGATCGAGCACGCGGCGCGCGGCCGGGACCTCATCCTGACCGTGCAGACGGGGTCGTTGCACGAATTGTCGGACCTGGTGCTCGAGGAGCTGCCCCGTCACCCGAGCGTCAATTCGACCCGGACGCACACGTGCACCGCACTCCACGCCGAGGGCAGCCGGTGGCGCCTCGATTCCCTGGACACCGCGCAGTCCGCCGCGATCGCGGCGCTGGAGAACGTCCCTCCGCAGTCCGGATCGAGCCGGCCGGAGAGCCTGACGGACGAGGTCGCCCGCGCGCTCGTCCGCGAACTCACGCGGAACGGCCGGGCGTCGGCGCGCGAGATCGCCGCGGTGATCGACCGGCCCGCGTCCTCGGTGCGCAGGCAACTCGCGGGACTGCTGCGCTCCCGCGCGGTGGTACTGCGCTGCGACGTCGCCCAGGACGCGACGCGGTGGCCCATCACCGTCACGTGGTGGTGCCGCCTGCCCGTGCGCGCGCACCGCGACGTCGTGGAGATCGTCAACACCCGCCCCGAACTGAGACTGTGCATGTCGATGACCGGACCCGCGAACTTCCTCGTCAGCATGTGGGTGTCCTCGCTTCCCGACCTGCTGCGGGTGCAGGAGTGGCTGGAGACCCGCGCCCCCAGCCTGGAGATCATCGACTCCTCGGTGACTCTCCGATCCCGGAAGCGGATGGGGTGGGAACTCGACACCCACGGCCGCGCGACCGGTTTCGTCACGGCACACGGCGACTGACCGCTACGGTCGAACTCGCCACCATCGGACCGGCTGGAGCAGGTGATCACCGTAACCTCTACTGCGAAAACATCGACGACCGGCGAGCGTGCCGACTTGCTGGAAACGCTGGCGAAACACCGCTACTTCCTCCGCTACACCGTGCGCAATCTCACCGACGAACAGGCCGCGCAGCGCACGACGGCGAGCGTGCTGTGCCTCGGCGGGCTCGTCAAGCACGTGTCGGACACCGAGCGGGTGTGGGCCGACTTCATCGTGCGCGGCACCGATGCGGTGCGGGGCGGTCCCGTGGACGGCACCGGCACCGGCAACCGCGAGAAGGAGTTCACCCTCCGCGACGACGAGACACTGGCCGGCGTCCTCGACCGCTACGCGCAGGTGGCGCACCGGACCGACGAGATCGTCGCCGCGCTGCCCGACCTCGACATTTCGCATCCGCTGCCGAAGGCGCCGTGGTTCGAACCGGGATCGCGCTGGTCCGCGCGTCGCGTCCTGCTCCACATCATCGGTGAGACCGCTCAGCACGCCGGGCACGCCGACATCATCCGCGAAGCCCTCGACGGGTCGAAGTCGATGGGCTGAGTCAGTCCCGTCGGCGGGCTTCGATCAGGAACCGGCTCGAGTGAGCGACGAACGGACCTTCCGCCTCGATCAGGTCGTGGAGCTCCCGCAGACGCTCCCGGTACTGCGGGACGGTGAAGCCGGGCACCATCCAGATGACCTTGCGCAGGAAGTAGATGACGGCGCCGATGTCGAAGAACTCCATCCGCAGGGATTCGAAACGGAGGTCGACGACCTCGAGACCGGCGGCCTCCGCGTCGGCACTTTCGTCCTCGTAATGGCGTCCGCGTCGCACCCGCTCGGGTTGCGGACCCAGGAAGTACTCGACGAGTTCGAACACGCTCACGTGCCCGACGTGCTGGGAGAAGTACGTGCCTCCGGGGTGCAGGACGCGAGCGATCTCGTCCCACCACACCGTGGCGGGATGCCTGCTGGTCACCAGGTCGAAGGCGCCGTCGGCGAACGGCAGGGGCGGTTCGTCGGAGTCGGCCACCACCACCGCCCCGAGCGGATGCAGCAGGGCCGTGGCCTTTGCGATGTTCGGTGGCCAGGATTCCGTGGCCACCATCACGGGCGGCATCGTCGCCGCGCCGGCAAGGACCTCCCCGCCGCCGGTCTGGATGTCCAGAGCCGCTTGCGCACGGGCGAGCCGTTCACCCATCAGGCGCTGGTACCCCCACGACGGCCGCTGTTCGGTGGCCCGGCCGTCGAGCCAGGAGAAATCCCAGCCGTCCACCGACACGGATTCCGCCTCGGCCACCAACTCCTCGAATGTTCGCGCCATGCCGGGAAGCCTGACAGAAATTTCCGGATCGATCGAGCGGATTACCCGGGGAAGCAGCGACGTTGAAGGGGACATGACCGTCCCGGAGCATCGCGTCCGAATTGCCGAGGAGCGCGCCGACGCCGAGCGTCGAATTGCGTCGCTGACGGGGCGTTTCACCGCGATCGTGGAGGGGTCGGAATTCACCACGGACGACGACGAACACGACCCCGAGGGCTCGACCATCGCCTTCGAGCGGGCCCAGGTCTCGGCACTGCTGGCCGACGCCCGCCGCGAGGTGGAGGATCTGGTGGCGGCGCAGCAGCGACTCGACGTCGGGACGTACGGCGTCTGCGTCCGGTGCGGCCTGCCGATCGCCGAGGTCCGGCTCGACGCGCTCCCGGCCGCCCAGACCTGTATCGATTGCGCCGGCTAGGGAAGCAGTGCTCCCCACTCCCGGGCGGCCACCGCGCGCGCCCGGCGATGGTCGTCGGTCTCGGGACGGATTCCGTCGGCGAGGTCGGCGAGTGCTTCCGCCAGATCACCGACATCTACCTGATGCCGCATGGAGGAGTCGAGTAGTTCGTCGAAGGCCTGGTCCGCACTGTACGAGCTTCCGCGCGCGGTGGTCAGGAACTGAATTGCAGCGTCCAATGCGGACAGGTGCCGTGTCGCGCGGGTGTCGCGGTGAGCTTCGATCGTCAATATTCCGCCTCTGAGGTGTCGCCACTGGGCGTTGCCGGTCACTTGTAAGCCACATCACATCACGAACCGGACGTCTGTGCCACCGAATCGTGACCGTGTCCGAAAGTTGTTTCTCGACAGGCGGATACGAACTCCGGAGAGATACTTGTAACTTCCGTTACTACCGCGAAGTTCTACCCGGCAGTAGGTAGCCCGCGGCATCACATTTCTGAACGGCTCCAGAACAGCGGATCGAAACCGCACAGACCGCCCGCTCCGTAATACTGGGTTCCAGGGGAGGAGTTCTCGCCCCGCCGCGATCGGACGGCCGTGCGCCGCGCAGCCCTTGTGGATACGTGTGACCAGAACTGTTCAGAATCGGGATGATTGACGTGAAACTCGTCGTCGACCTCAATCGGTGCCAGGGTTACGCGCAGTGCGTGTTCCTCGCACCCGACGTCTTCACTCTGCACGGAGAAGAGGCCCTGCTCTACGACGCGGGCCCCGCCGACGGAGAACGCGACCACGTGTCGCAGGCTGCCGCCGCCTGCCCGGTGCATGCCATCACCACGGACCTCCCCGATCACCACCATGGGGAGTGACGTGCGGATCGTCATCGTCGGTGCGTCGCTCGCCGGGGTGCGCGCCGCGGAGGCGCTACGGGGGCAGGGCTTCGACGGTTCCCTGACCCTGATCGGCGACGAACCCTACGAACCGTACGACCGGCCCCCGCTGTCGAAGGCCGTGCTCCTCGGGATCATGCCGCCCGAACACGCGGCACTCCCCTACCGTTCCGACCTCGACGCGAAGTGGCGACTCGGCGTGCGGGCCACCACCCTCGACCTGGAGAACAACCGGGTGGTGCTGAGCGACGGCGACACCGTCGAGTTCGACAAGGTACTGATCGCGACCGGCGTCCGCGCCCGGCCGTGGTCGAACTCGTCCGAGGCGGCACTCGACGGCGTCTTCACCGTCCGCACCTGCGACGACTCCCGGCGTCTGAACGAACGGCTGTCCGCCGGACCGCGGCACGTCCTCGTGATCGGCGCCGGTTTCACCGGCTCCGAGATCGCGTCGGTGTGCCGGGAGCGCGGGCTGTCGGTGACGGTCACCGAGCGCGGCCCGGCACCACTGGTCGGTGCGCTCGGCGGGGTGGTGGCGGCGGTTGCCGCCGACATGCAACGCGACCACGGCGTCGACCTGCGCACCGGGGTCACGGTGACCGGGCTCGACGGCGACAGCGATGGGCGGCTGTGCCGCGCGCACCTCTCGGACGGGACCGCACTCGACGTCGACGTCGCGATCGTCGCGCAGGGCAGCATCCGCAACACCGACTGGCTGGCCGGCTCCGGCCTCGCCGCGGGCCCCCGGGGAGTCACGTGCGACGCGGGCTGCCGTGCGTTCGACATCAACGGCATCGTCACCGACAACGTTTTTGTCGCCGGTGACGTTGCGCGGCAACCGCATCCGCTCTACGACTATCAGTTGCTGGCACTGGAGCACTGGGGCAACGCGATAGGCCAGGCCGAGGTGGCGGCGCACAACATGATCCACGACGGCCTCCGACGGCGACCTCACCTGGAGATTCCGGCGTTCTGGTCCAGCCAGTTCGGCGTCAACATCAAGTCCGTGGGCATTCCCACCTACTCCGATCAGGTGGTGATCACACAGGGTTCGGTCGCCGACCGGCGATTCGTGGCGGCGTACGGCTTCCGTGGTCGCGTCACCGCGGCGGTCGCGTTCAACCAGGGAAAGTGGCTCGACTTCTATCGGGGGCTGATCGAGTCGGCGGCGGCGTTCCCCCCGGACTTCGACGTCATGGACCGGGCAGAGCCGTTCGAGGTGCGGGCGTCGGAGTTGCCCGACCCGGCAGTTCTCAGCCACGGCCCGACCGTCGCGGTGACCGGTCACCTGCCCACCGAACGTCGTGTCGAGTTCGTCTCGCTACCGAAGTAACAGGGAGAGTGTCCATGTCGCGTGCGCAGCTGTTCGAGCGGATCACCGACCAGGCGAACCGGCCGAATCCGTATCCGCTGTACGAGGAACTTCGTGAGACGCGGGTGGCGCCGCAGGACAACGGGTCCTTTCTCGTCGGCCGGTATTACGACGTGATGGCGCTTCTCCACGATCCGAGGATCAGCTCCGACCTGCACAACCGGGGGCCGGGGCTTCCCGGAGCGGATCGCGCGGGCGACGGGCCGGAGTCCTTCCTCAAGCTGGATCCGCCCGAGCACGATCGGTTGCGCCGACTGACGACCCGGCAGTTCGGCCCGCCGCACAGCCCCGACCGGATCGACTCGATGCGCGGCGAACTCGCGACCCTCGTCACTGATCTCGTCGACGGGCTCGACGGGAAGGGTCGCATCGACATCGTCGACGACTTCGCATACCCGTTCCCCGTCACCGTCATCTGCCGTCTGCTCGGCGTGCCTCACGAGGAGGAACCCCGGTTCCACGCCTGGGCCGACGCGTTGGTGGCGGCCATCGACCCGCGGCGTTCCAGCGCCGACAACGAGCAGGTGAAGGCGGCGCAGCAGGCCCAGATGGAAATGGCCATGTTCATGGCCGGTCTCATCGAGGACCGCCGCCACAATCCCGGTGACGACATGCTGTCGGGGCTGGCCAACGATTCGGGGCCCGACGGCCAGTTGAACACGGTCGAGTTGGTCACCAACTCCATCCTGCTGTTCATCGCCGGACACGAGACCACCGTCAACCTGATCACCAACGGCATGCTGACCCTGCTTCGCAATCCCGACGTTCTCGAACGGCTTCGCGCGGAGCCCGAGTTGATGCCGGCGGCTGTGGAGGAATTGCTCCGCTTCGAACCGCCCGTACACCTGCTGGGCCAGCGAACGCCGATCGTCGACATCGAAATCGACGGCGTCACGGTACCCAAGGGGTCGCCTCTCGTCCTGGCGTTGGCGTCGGCCAATCGCGATCCCGAACGCTTCGTCGATGCGGACCGGTTCGTCCCCGACCGCGAGGACAACCAGCACGTCGGTCTCGGCAGCGGCATCCATAGTTGCTTCGGCGCTCCCCTCGCCCGCCTCGAAGGGCAGATGGCGCTCACCGAACTCATCCGCCGCCTCCCGAATCCGCGTCTCGTGGAGGACCCGCCGCCCTACCGGCCCAACCCGGTGCTGCGCGGTCCGCGGCACCTGTTGGTGGACTGTGGGTGACGGGGGCTGACCTGCCCCTCCGCGCACGGTCGATCAACTCCCCGGGGTGGTGCCGGTGGTTGATGCGTGGTCTTCGGGTGGGGTCGATGTGTGGTGGCGGGATCCATTCTGTCCGGCCCGGGTGCGCGGAATGGCCGGGCGCGGACCGTGTCGCCCACCCGGTGGGGCCGTCGTGGACCTGGGCATGGCAGGCGTCGCACACCAGGGCCAGGCCGTCGATGTCGGTGCGCCCACCCTTGTGCCCGCCCGTGACGTGGTGCACCGCACACAGACTCGCCGGCGCGCCGCACCCGGGCCGGGTGCAACCCGCATCCGCCGCGATCAGGACCCCCCAGTCGAACTCATGCGCGAAGACTATCGCGGGGGTTCGACAGGTTTCAGAGCCCGCGGTCGCGCAGTGACTCGGACGGGGTCACACCGTACTTGCGACGGTAGGCGGCGGCGAATCTGCCGGTGTGCATGATTCCCCAGCGGGTTGCCACCTCGGAAACGGTTGCACAGGAACTGCTTCCGGTCAGGTCGGCGTGGACGCGCTCGAGTCGCACGTCGACGAGGTACTCCGTCGGCGTCATGCCCACGTATTCGCGGAACCCCTGCTGCATGCGCCGGACGCTGACGCCGACGAGTTCGGCCATCTCTCCCGCGGTCCAGGGGCGCGCCGGGTCTTCGTGAATGGCGTCGATGACCCGTTTGACGATGCGCGGGCGGATACCCGGCGAGCTCGTGTCGTCCTCCGGCATCGCAGTGAGCACGAGAGCGGTCGTCAGAGCACCGCACAGTTGCTGCGACACCTGGTCACTGCGCAGGAGAATGCTGTCGTGCAACGCCTGGTCGGCGATGGAACGCACGAACCGGAGCCACTCCGCACCGGAGCCGGACCGCAGATCGAGTTGCCGCGGCAGCACTCGCCCCGGCCGGCCGAGGACGCGGTCCATTTCCCGCTGCAGGTAGTCGCGGTCCACCTTGAAGCCGATGATCTCGCACGAACTGCTCCAGTTCGTGATCACCGTCCGGGTGTCGGGCGGGCAGATGGTCGCCAGCCCCGGTGTCGAGGTCACTTCGGTGCCGCCGGTGACGGACACGATGCGCCCGGCCAGCGGGATGTTGATGCCGTACGCACCGGGGTGGTCGGACTCGATGGACACGGGCGCCCCGAATCCGATCCGGGCGAGCCGAGACGCACCCACCTGGGAAGACTCGAGCGATGAGCGCGCCGCCGTGTCTCGGGACAGCGGACGCAACTCGTGCGGGAAGTACGCGTCCGCGACCACCTCGTGAACCTCGTCCCAGTCGGTGAACCCGGGACCTTCCAGCTGTCCTCGCATGCGTCGTACAGACCTCTCACCTCGCGCCACGACCGCGCATGGGCAACTCCCGACCCTAGCATCGCCTGTGACTCACGTCACTGCAAGCGCCGGCCCTCCCCGTCCGGCAAACCCGTTTCGCGTTCCGGATCGCGGCTTCGCAATGCGGATCGACGAACTGTGACGGCCGTCATACGTTGTGCAGGTCCCCATCGCAGGGGGTTATCGCACGAATCGTGCAGAAAGGCGGTCAGGAGAAATGGACCAGCGCACTCTGCGTAACATTTTCGGCCAGTTCGCCAGTGGCGTCACCGTCATCACGTGCGCCAATGCCGACGGCGAGCCGCACGGAGCGACGGTCACGGCTTTCACGGCCGTGTCGATCGAACCTCGGCTCTGCCAGGTGACGTTGACCCGGAAGTCGAAGGCGTGCAGCTACCTGGACCGTGCACCCTTCGCCGTGAACATCCTGGCCGCCGATCAGCTCGACACGGCCATGCACTTCGCAGGCAAACCTCAACGGACCGAACCGGCGTGGGATTCCGCCGGCATCGCTCCCGCCCTGTCCGGCAATGCGGCGACGCTGACGTGCTCGCCGTGGGCGTCCTACGACGGCGGCGACCACGTCATCTTCATCGGCGAGATCGTCGACGCGTCCGTCGACCCCACCAAGGACCCACTGCTGTTCTACCGCAGCACGTTCCACGATCTCGGTGCCGCCTCGGGCAGCACGGCGTGGAACGGCTGCCTCGACGACCCCCACAGCGGATGGTTCGACGCCGCCGCATCGTTCACTCCGCTCCACCTGCAGCTTGCCCAGGCTGCCTCGTAATCCTCATCGAAGGGAACACCATGACCACCACCGAAGCTGCCCCCGAGACCGTCGACCGCACGAAGGTCAACCCCGCCGCCGACTGCGACGCCAACCGCACCGCCAACTTCGCCACCCGCCCGATGACCGGCGACGAGTACATCGAGTCGCTGCGCGACGATCGCGAGATCTGGCTGCACGGTGAGCGCGTGAAGGACGTCACCACGCATCCGGCGTTCCGAAACCCGGTCCGGATGACGGCCCGTCTCTACGACGCCATGCACACCGGCGAGCATGTCGACACGCTGACGACGCCCACCGACACCGGCAACGGCGGCGTGACGATGCCGTTCTTCCGGGCATCGAAGAACTCGGACGATCTGCTGAAGGACCGCGACGCCATCGCCACCTGGGCGCGCATGACGTATGGCTGGATGGGCCGCTCCCCCGACTACAAGGCGTCCTTCCTGGGCACCCTGCATGCGAACAAGGAGCTGTACTCGCCGTTCCAGGCCAACGCCGAGCGCTGGTACAAGGAGTCGCAGGAGAAGGTCCTGTACTGGAATCACGCGATCATCAATCCGCCCGTCGACCGGCAGCTGCCGCCGGACGAGGTCGGCGACGTGTTCATGAAGGTCGAGAAGGAAACGGACGCCGGCTTGATCGTCTCCGGCGCCAAGGTGGTGGCGACCGGATCGGCGATCACCAACTACAACTTCGTCGCCCACTACGGGCTGCCGATCAAGAAGAAGCAGTTCGCCCTCATCTGCACCGTTCCGATGGACGCGCCGGGCGTGAAACTGATCTGCCGCACGTCCTACACCCAGCAGGCCGCGGTGATGGGCAGCCCGTTCGACTACCCCCTGTCCTCGCGGATGGACGAGAACGACACCATCTTCGTCTTCGACAAGGTGCTGGTGCCGTGGGAGAACGTCTTCATGTACGGCGACGTGGACAAGATCAACGCGTTCTTCCCGCAGTCCGGGTTCCTGCCCCGGTTCACCCTGCAGGGCTGCACCCGGTTGGCGGTGAAACTGGACTTCATCGCCGGCCTGCTGATGAAGGCGCTCGACGCCACCGGGGCGGGCGGTTTCCGCGGTGTGCAGACCCGCGTCGGTGAGGTCATCGGCTGGCGAAATCTGTTCTGGTCGCTCACCGAATCGATGGTCCGCGACCCCGAGCCGTGGGTGGGCGATACCGTCATCCCCAAGCTCGAATACGGTCTCACGTACCGGATGTTCATGCAGCAGGGCTACCCGCGGATCAAGGAGATCATCGAGCAGGACGTCGCGTCCGGTCTGATCTACCTGCCGTCGTCGGCCGCCGACTTCAAGAGTCCCGACGTGCGCCCGTACCTCGACAAGTACGTCCGCGGCTCCGAGGGCATGCCCGCCGTCGAACGCGTGAAGATCATGAAGGCCCTGTGGGATTCGGTCGGCAGCGAGTTCGGTGGCCGCCACGAACTCTACGAGCGCAACTATGCCGGCAACCACGAAAACGTCAAGGCCGAACTGCTGATGTTCGCCGAAAACCGGGGTGACGTCGCGTCCATGAAGGGCCTGGCCGAGCAGTGCCTCGCCGAATACGACCTCGACGGCTGGACGGTGCCCGACCTGATCGGCAACGACGACGTCTCCTACTTCGGCCGCAGCTAGTTTTCAGACCAGGAGAATCCATGACCACCATCGAAAGTCCCACCGCGGTCGGTTCCGGTAATGCCGCGACCGACAAGTTCAAGGGCGCGAGATTCACGGCCGACACGTCTCCGGAGCGCCTGTCCGCCATCGCCACCGAGGCGCTCGCGGGGTTGAGCGCGCTGATCCAGAAGCACGCCGTCACCTATCCCGAGTATCGCGTCCTCAAGCAGTGGCTCATCGACGTGGGTGAGGGCGGCGAGTGGCCGCTGCTCCTCGACGTCTTCGTCGAGCACGAGATCGAGGAAGTGAATTCCCGCAACTTCCAGGGCACCAAAGGCAGCATCGAGGGTCCGTACTACGTCCCCGGAGCTCCGGAACTCCCCGCGCAGTGCACTCTTCCCATGCGTGACGAGGACCGCGTCCACACCGCACTCGTCCTTCAGGGCGAGGTGACCGATCTGGACGGCGGCGGACTCGGAGGCGCGCTGATCGAACTCTGGCACGCCGACGACGAGGGCTACTACTCGCAGTTCGCCCCGCACCTGCCCGAATGGAACCTGCGTGGAACCGTCGTCACCGACTCGGAGGGCCGGTACGAGATCACCACCATCCAGCCTGCGCCGTATCAGATTCCGACGGACGGCCCGACGGGTCAGTTCATCGAGGCGGCGGGCTGGCACCCGTGGCGTCCGGCGCACCTGCATCTGCGGGTGACCTCACCGGGCAAGCAGCCGATCATCACCCAGCTGTACTTCGCGGGCGGCGACTGGATCGACGACGACGTCGCCACCGCGACGAAACCCGAACTCCTCCTCGATCCACAACTCGACGACGCCGGGCGTAAGGTCGTGACCTACGACTTCGCGCTCGATCCCGCCGTGGACTGAGATACCGACCATTACCCTGGGCGACGCGAGACATCGCGTCGCCCAGGGTTTCCGACGTTTCCGGAGGAAGCATCATGTCGAGCACACAGGCGCGGACGACGGAGTTCGTGCACACCGCGACCGCGGTGATCGAGGTCGTCGTCGAAGGTAGCGGACCGACGGTGGTCCTGCTGCCGTCGCTCGGCCGGGAGTCGTACGACTACGACGGGGTCGCGGACGGTCTCGCGCGGAACGGTTTCCGGGTTTCCCGCCCCCAACCCCGCGGAATCGGACGGAGCACAGGACCACTGGAGAACATCACGTTGCACGACCTGGCCGCCGACGTCGGAGCGGTGATCGAGGCGCAGGGCAGCGGTGCGGCCGTCGTGGTCGGGCACGCGTTCGGGCACTACGTCGCGCGGATGCTGGCCGCCGACCGGCCAGACCTGGTACGCGGCGTCGTGGTGGCCGCGGCCGGTGCCCGCAACTACCCTGCCACGCTGACCGCACTGGCGGTGAAGTGCGCGGATTCCTCGCTGCCCGACGAGGAGCGGATCGGCTACCTGCAGACCGGATTCTTCGCCCCCGGCAACGATCCGGCGGAGTGGCTCACCGGCTGGTATCCGGAGGTGTCGCGGCGTCAGCTCGCCGCCTCGGCCGCCACCCCCAAGGAGGAGTGGTGGGAGGTCGCGCACCAGCCGATCCTCGACCTGCAGGCCGCTCTCGACCCGTTCCGTCCCCGCGACACGGCGAACGAATTGCGGGACCGGTTCGGGGATGTGGTCACCGTGTCCGTCGTCCCGAACGCGAGCCACGCGCTCATGCCGGAAGCGCCCGCACACGTTGTGCGGGCGCTCACCGACTGGATTCGGGCTCTCGACAGCTGAGTGGTCAGATCCTCTCGAAGATCGCGGTCAGCCCCTGGCCGCCGCCGATGCACATCGTCTCGAGACCGTAGCGGGCGTCGCGACGCTCCATCTCCCGCAGCAGGGTCGTGAGGATCCGGACGCCTGTCGCCCCGACCGGGTGCCCGAGCGAGATTCCCGAACCGTTGACGTTGGTGCGGGCGAAATCCTGTGCGCCGAAATTCCATTCGCGGGTGACCGCGAGCGCCTGCGCCGCGAAGGCCTCGTTCAGTTCGATCAGGTCGATGTCCGCGAGTGTCAGCCCGGCACGCTTCAGGGCCCGCTCGGTGGACGGCACCGGCCCGATGCCCATCTCGGACGGCTCCACACCCGCGACCGCCCAGGTGACCAGCCGGGCGAGCGGGCGGAGACCGAGGCGCTCCGCCTCCGCCCGGGTGGTGACAAGACAGGCCGCCGCACCGTCGTTCTGTCCGCTGGCGTTGCCGGCGGTGACGGTGGCGTCGGGGTCGGTGCTGCCCATGATGGGCCGCAGGCGTGCCAGCGATTCGGTCGTCGTGTCGGCGCGGGGGTGCTCGTCCCGGTCCACGACCTGCGGATCGCCCTTACGGACCGGCACTTCCACCGGAACGATCTCCTCGGCGAACTTCCCCGAATCGATCGCGGCCACCGCCCGCCGATGGGAGCTGACCGCGAGTTCGTCCTGCTCCCGACGACTGATGCTGTACTTGCGGCGCAGGTTCTCCGCGGTCTCCAGCATGCCGCCGGGTACCGGGTAGCGGCGTCCGCCGGCGGTGACGCGGCCGCGGGCGAGCCGGTCGTGGAGCGCTGCCGGGGCGCCCTTCGCTCCCCAGCGCATCGACTCCGTGTAGTACTCGGCGCGGCTCATCGATTCGACGCCACCGGCGATCACCAGTTCCGCGACTCCCGTCTGCACGCGCATCGCCGCATCGAGCACGGCCTGCAGGCCCGATCCGCAGCGGCGGTCGAGTTGCTGACCGGGAACCGTCACCGGCAGGCCCGCGTCGAGTGCCACGACGCGGCCGATGGCGGGCGCCTCGCCGTTCGGGTAGCACTGGCCGAAGATCACGTCGTCGATGCTGCCCGGATCCACCTTGGTGCGGGCGAGGAGTTCGGATACCACCCGCGCGCCGAGGTCGGCGGCGGGAACGTCCGTGAACTGTCCGCCGTATCGTCCGACGGCGGTGCGGAGAGGCTCGCAGACGACGACATCGCTGCCCTGGGCGTTCGAATTCTCAGGCACTGCGGAAATCCCTTTCGTGATCGGTCCACTGCTGCGCCCATTCGCGCAGTTCGACCGCTCGGATCTTGGCTCCGTTGCCGCCTACGGTGGTCGGCATCTCCTCGATCATGTGTACGGCGGCGGGAACCTTGAAGGCCGCCAACGACTCTGCGCACCAGGCCTTGAGCTCGGCGGCGTCCGCGCGGGTCCCCTCGGTCGGGACGACGAACGCGACGGCCTCGGTGTATCCGCCCCGGCCGGTGATGCCGACGACCTTCGTGAGATGGACGGCGTCGTGTTCGGCGAGCCGGTGCTCGATCTCGGCGGGATCCACCAGGAAGCCGCGTAGCCGGAGCACGTCGCCCATCCGGCATACATACGTATAGCCGCCGTCGCCGGTGGCGACCGCGAGGTCACCGCTGCGGAACCACCCGTCCGACGTGAACGCGCGCGCGGCAGCCTCGGGATTACCGAGGTACGCGTCGACGACGTTCGGTCCGCGGACCTGTAGCTCACCCTGCTCACCGTCCGGAAGAGCCGAGTCGTCGAGCGGGTCGGCGATCCGAATCTCGATGGCGGGTTCCACCGGACGTCCGCCGCCGTTCCAGCGCACCGATTCCGGATCGGTGACGTCCCACAGCAGCATCAGCGCGAACACCTCGGAAGACCCGAAGACTCCCGTGGTGACGGCATCGAATTCGTCGCGGACCCACGCGGCCACCTCGTGCGAACGCCCGAGGAAATCGGCGATCCCGAGCCGTTTCAACGACGACAGGTCGGCGCGTTCACCCCCGTGCCACGTGTCGTGGAGTCGGGTGAAGAGGTCGTCGCCGCCGACCACGTGCGTCACCTTCAGTGACTGCATGCGCCTCAGTGTGACCGCGGCGTCGAAGACGGGTTCCATGAGCAGGGCGCCGCCACCGGCGAGGGTCGCCAGGGCGGTGCTGAATCCGAACACCCCGGACACCGGCAGCACGCACAGGGTGACGTCGCCGGGTTCGACGCCGAGGACGGCGGCGTCGGCCCGCGCGTGCCGGACCACCGCGGATTCGCGATGGGCCGCGAGCTTCGGGACGCCGGTGGATCCAGACGTGGTGAAGGCGACCGCGAGCGGATCGTCGACGGCCGCCCGCTCACCTGCAACGGTCGTGGTCGCCGTGTCGGGGGTCGCCGGCACCTGAACACCGCCGGTGTCGGCGCTTTCCGCCGTCCAGGCTCCGCCGCCGAGGTCGAAGCGCGTCGGGTCCGGAATTTCGCTCGTGGTCCCGGGACGGCGCACCACCGCGACCGCCGGGGCCGGGAGATCGACGGAGTACTGGGCCTCACCGAGTCGCGCGAACAGGTCGAGGCCATGGAATCGATCGGCCACGGCCACCACCGCGGGGCGCGCCGACGTGAGGATGTGCGCGATCTCGTGCGTGTTGTACCGGGTGTTGACCCCGATGACGTGTGCGCCGACGGCGGACGAGGCCAACTGCCAGACGATGGCGTCCGACCAGTTCGGCAACAGCACGGCCACACACTGGCCGCGGCGCACACCGACCTTGACGAGTTCCGACCTCAGTGCCTCGACGCGCGCGCGGAGTTCGGCCCGGTTCGTGACGATCGGCTCACCGTCGACGACGTCGAGGGTCGCGGCGGCCTCCGGATCGGCCGTGACGAGTTCGTCGAGCAGTGACGCGAGAGTGTCACGGCGTGTCGCCGTGCCGTGGGCCGTCACGAGAGCACCGCCGCCGCACGCAGTTCTGTCAACCAGCCGTCCGCCACCACGGCGAAATCGTCGATCTCCTCCATGGGGTAGTGGCCGATGTCGTCCAGCAGGGTGAACGTCGTAAGTCCCGGGCGGGCGGCGTCGATGCGCGACGCGGCCTGCTCGACGAGACCGGTCTGGATCCACGGGTCCTGCGCTCCGGCGACGAGCCGGATGGGGCAGGTGATGTCGGCGAGACGGTCCCGCACGTCGTGTGTTCCCCAGGCGATGAGGTCGGAGGACGAGATCTCCGGGTCCTCACGCTTGTGCATCGTGGCGATCAGACGGGCCTGCACCTCGGGCACGGTCCGCCCGATGGACGCCAGGGTGCCCAGGTACGTGCGGTCGGAACGGCTGGGTCCGGCGACGTCCTCGAGTTCGCGGCGCAGTCCGCCGACGTTGACGCGGCCGGGACCGGCCTCGGCTTCCATCGCGATCGCCCCGGCCAGCGGTCGGGTCGGCCTGGTGGCCAATTCGAGGGTCAGCTTGCCCCCGATGGAACATCCCATGACGAAAGGCCGTTCGACGGCGAGGGCGTCGAGGACCTTCCCGAGCCAGTCGCCGAACGTCACAATGCTGGTGACGGGGCCGTCGACCGCGGGCTCGGAACGACCGTGCCCCGGAAGGTCGGGGACGATCACCCGGTAGCCGCGGTCGGCCAGGGCGGACGCGACGTGGCGCCACTGGACTCCGCTCTGCCCCGCGGTGTGCAGGCACAGAACGGTGGGCATCACGGTGTCCGAGTAGTTCTCGGGAGTGACGATCTCGACGAAGCCGAGCGCCCCGTCGATCTCCAGGTACCGGGCCTCGATCATGACCGAGCCTCCCTTCCGCACGTGAGTGGCAAAGTGTGCCCCGCCACGCTTTGCCACTCACGTGCGGCGGTGCGGGCATGGGCGATGACGATGTCGAGCGGCTTGGTGAGTCGCAGGTACTCGTACCCGTCACCGCTGGAGGAGAATTCACCGCGGATGGCGCGGCGCATGAAATCGTTGTGGTCGGCGAACATCAGGTCGACCCACGTCTCGGCGGGCGCGACGAGCGTGAACGTCGCCCCACCCGGGACACGTCGCGCCACGTCGATGATCCGGCCGCGGTAGATCCGCAGGTGCACCTCACGGGCCCCGCCCGAGGCGTCGGTGCAGCGCAGGCCGACCGTGCCGTCCCACGTCGACAGCGAGGACGCAAAGTCGGGGTCGGCGGACAGGGATTCGCGGAGGATCTCACCCCACGCGGGGGTGCAGAAGTCGACCGCCGGATCGTATCGGACGTCGGATGATTCGCGCAGAAGCCACGTCTCGATCCCCTGCTCGCGCACCGACCCACCGTGGTCGACCAGCCGCACGTGACGATCGATGATGGTCCCGTCCGCTGACTGCTCGACCCGCGTGACAACGGACTCGACGTGGACGACGTCGGGACCTGTCACCGCGCACTCCGCATTCCATTGCAGCCCGGTGCGGGTGGCTTCGGCGGTCGGTCGGGGAGTGAGCATTCCCGCGAGAACGATTCCCGTCAACGACGGTTCCGGCAGGGACGGTCCGAATTCGGAGACTCGCCTTGGTTCGCTCACAGTGCGATCGCCGACAGCGATGCTTGTGGTGAGTGTGCTCATTCGCCCGTCCTCCCCAGCAATTCATCGGAGATGATGCGCATCTGGATCTCGCTGGTGCCCTCGAAGATCTTCGTCAGCCGCGCATCCCGCCAGTGCCGTTCCACCTGGAAGTCGGTGGTGTACCCGGCACCGCCGTGAATCTGCACCGCCTCACTGGTCACCCGCTCCGCCATCTCCGTCGCCACCAGCTTGCACATCGACGCCTCCAACGAACACCGCCGCCCGGTATCGATATCCGTCGCCACCGAATACATCAACTGCCGCGCCGCCTCGATATCGGCGGCCATCTTCGCGACCTTGAACCGCAGGTGCTGGAAGTCGGCCAGTTCGTGCCCGAACTGACGACGGGTGTGCAGATACGCAATCGAATCCTCCAGCGCACCGCGGGCCAACCCGATCGCCCGAGCCGCGGTGTGCGCCCGCCCCACCTCCAGACCACTCACCGCAAGATAGAAGCCCTTGCCCTCCTCACCGAGCATCGCCGTCGCCGGCACCCGGAAGTTGTCGAACGACAGCTCCCACGTGCTCCACCCGAAGTACCCGATCTTGCGGATCTTCGTCCCGCTGATCCCCTCCGGGAACCCGCCGCGCTGCTTATCGATCAGGAACGCGCTGATCCCGCGGTGCGGCTTCGCCGGATCCTTGTGCGGATCGGTGCGCGCGAACAGCACCAGGTAGTCGGCCTCGTCGGCGTACGTGCACCACATCTTCGTGCCGTTGACCACCCAGTCGTCGCCGTCGCGGGTGGCGCGGCAGGAAATGTTCGCCACATCGGATCCGGCCTCGGCCTCCGACAGGGCGTACGCGCCGAGGTATTCACCCGCCGCGACCTTCGGCAGCAGCGCCGCCTCCTGCTCGGGGGTGAATCCGCCGCCCATCCCGTTGCCGCGGGCCAGCAGCCCGGACACACTCATCCACGCCCGCGACAACTCCTCGGCGACGAGGCAGTACTCGAACACCCCCAGACCGAGTCCGCCGTGCTCCTCCGGGATCATGATCCCGAAGAACCCGACCTCGGCCATCGCCTTCTTGAGCGTGTCCGGGATGGTGCCCTGCACCGGATCGAGTTCGTTCGCGATCGGGAGCACCTGCTTCATCGCGAAATCGCGAGCCAGGTCCCGGATCGCCAGGCGGTCCTCGGTGAGATACCGCGGTGAGTCTGTACGCGGCTGCGACGGCCGGTGAGTCATGGACACTCCTCATCCACTCGAACTACGGGGCGCGCGAAACGGGAGAACTCGAAGTTCCACACTCGGATCACATTAACGCTTGTTCACCCAGTACAACACGGACGCGGTCGAACGTCAACGTCCGATCCCCCAATTCAGGCGGGACGGAATCCGACAAGATTGAGCGCGTAGACGCCGTACGAGTCCGCCACCGCCTGTGCAGTGAGCGGCCCGTCCGGCCGGTACCAGAGGGCAATACCCGCACACATGGTCAGCACGGCGGTCACCGCCTGGTGGACGTGCGGAACGTCGAAGTCTCCGCTGGCCACACCCGCTTCCGCGATGGTGACGAACAGGTGCTCCTGAGCGTCGCGCGAACCCACGACCCGCTTGCGATCCACCTCGTCGAGATAGCGCAGTTCAGTGTTGGCCACCAGGCACGCGCGCTGGTTGCGCGCGGTGTACAGCGAGTGCGCGACCACTGCGGCCGTCCACTGCTCCGCGGGTGCGGGACCCGCCTTACGCAGGGCGTTCCGGGTGGCGGTGAACTGCTCGTCGCTGGCCGCGCGCAGGATCTCGACGAGGAGTTCGTCCTTGTTGTCGAAGTGGTTGTAGACGTTGGCGGCGCTGCATCCGGCGCGTTTGGCGATGGTGCGCATGGTCGCGGCATGAAAACCGGCGGTGTAGAACTCGTCCAGCGCCGCGTCCAGAATCCGCTGCCTGACGGTAGGAATCACCGCACTGCTTGACCGAGTGTTCATCCCTCGGAGGGTAGGTGCAGCACGCGGTGTGAGCAAGGAAGCCTCCGGAAGATGCAGCTCAACCGCCCCTGAACAGCGAACGGCGGTACGTGTTGACCGAGAACAGCATGTCCGTTATGGTCCCCATCACATGAACGGTTGTTAATAACCGATTCCCACATTCCGCACACCGCACCGTGGAGGTATGCCACCTTGAGCACCCTCGAAGAACGAATCCGCCGCCTGGAAGACCTGGAAGCCATCCGCTACCTCGACGCGCAGTACTGCCGCCATCTCGACGACGGCAACTGGGACGCGCTGATGGACTTGTTCACCGAGGACGGCGAATTCGACGGACTGTCGAACCCGAAAGGCAAGAGCGAGATGCGGGAGTTCTTCGCCGGCCTCGCCGCCGGTGGGCTCACCGCGTTCTGGCACTTCATCACCAATCTGGAGATCGACCTCGACGGCGACCGCGCGACCGTCCGCTCGTTTCTGTGGCAGCCGTGCGTGTCCGACGGCGCCGCCTCCATCGCCGCCGGCCGCTACACCGACGAAGCCGTCAAGGTCGCGGGTCGCTGGCTGTACCGGGTCAAGCAGGTACGTTTCCACTACTTCGGGCCGCTGGCCGAGGGCTGGGACGAGAACCAGTTCGCCCTCGACACGGCACGCCGCGCGGCGGTGAACGCATGACCACCGAGTCGCCCACCACCGCGCCGGCCGCGCTCGTGTGGTCGCCGATTCTCGCGCTGCCGGAGTTCGTCGAATTGCGGCGCCGCCGCCGGGCCGTCACCACCGCTCTCGGCCTGATTGCGATCGCACTCTTCTCGGCGTTCCTCGTCGGATTCGCCTACTTCCCCGAATTCCTCGGCGACAACAGCGTGTTCGGGATTCCACTGTCACTGTGGGTGGTCTTCTCCCAGTTCGCCGGCACCTGGGTGCTGGTATTCGCGTACTTCCGGCTCTCCCGCACGTTCATCCAGCCCGCCGCCGATGCCGCCGTCCTGGCCATCGCACACCGTGATCAGGAGCTTGCATCATGACCGGCGACGCCGATTTCCTCGCCATCGGCATCTGTGCCGCCGTCATCTCCCTCACGTTGTGGGTGACGTTCGCCGCTTCCCGCCGAAGTCGCAGTGCCACCGGATTCTTCGCCGCGGGCCGCTCGATCACCGGGTGGCAGAACGGGTTCGCGATCGCCGGTGAGTTCATCTCCGCGGGCAGTTTCCTGGGTACTACGGGCCTGATCTTCTACAAGGGCGTCGACGGCGCCGTCATCCTGTGCACGTCGGTGGTCTCCTTCCTGCCCGTCCTGTTCCTCCTCGCCGAGAAGATGCGGAACGTCGGAAAGTTCACTCTCGCCGATGTTCTGGTGTTCCGGACCGGTGCACGACGCGTCCGGGTGGTGGTTGCGCTCAGCACCATCGTCACCGGCACGTTCGTGCTGCTCGCCCAGCTCGTCGCGGCGGGCGTCCTCCTCGAGTCGGTGTCGGGGATCCCGTTCGGCCTCTCCGTCGTGGTCGCCGGATCGCTGATGGGGATCTACGTCTTCGTCGGCGGAATGCTGGCGACCACGTGGGTTCAGGTGATCAAGTCGTCCATCCTGTCGATCCTGGCGGTCGTGGTGTGCCTCGGAATCCTCGCGAAGTTCGGCTTCAGCCTCCCCGGCATGCTCGGGGCGGCAACATCGAATGCGAAGGCCGGAGACGCCATCCTCTCGCCGGGACTGATCTTCGGGCAGACCGGTGCGATCAACCTGATCTCGTACTCCCTCGCATTCGCCCTCGGCACGGCAGGCATGGCACACATCCTGATCCGCTTCTTCACCGTCCCCGAGGCCGCGACGGCGCGGAAGTCGCTCGGCTGGACCGTCGCGCTGTGCAGCGTGTTCTACCTGATCGTCATCGTGATGGGCTTCGGCACCGCAGCGCTCCTCGGCCCGGAAGGCGCGGATCGCGTCGGCGCAGGCGGCAATCTCGCGGCACCCACGCTCGTCACGGAACTCGGCGGGGGCGTCGGCACCGTCGGCGGATCGATCGCGCTGGCCATGGTGGCGGCCGTCGCGTTCGCGAGCATCGTCGCCGTCGTCGCCGGTGTGGTGATCTCGGCGGCGGGAACGTTCGCGCACGACGTGTGGCCGACCCTCACCCGCAGGAGGGCAGCCGAGCCCGACACGGAGACGTCCGACGCTCGCGAGGCCAAGGTCGCCCGGTTTGCGGCCGTGGGGTTCAGCGTCATTGCGATCGCGCTGACGATGGCGATCGGCGACACCACGAACATCACGTACTTCATGGGAATGGCGTTCATGGTCGCCGGCAGCGCGCACCTGCCGAGCCTGCTGCTCAGCCTGGGCTGGCGGCGGTTCAACAGCACCGGCGCCGTGTGGGGCATCTCGGTGGGACTCGCATCCACCGTGGTCAGCCTGATGTTCACGGAGGCGCTCTGGCTGGGTAGTGGCCCGGCGCCGCTGACCATCCAGTTGCCGGTGATCATCACCATGCCGCTCGGGTTGGCCGCCGCCGTCTTCGGTTCGCTCGCCGGCGAACGCCGTCACGGACGTTCGGCCGATCGGGACGAGAAGTTCGCCGAGATGCTGGTGCGCGCCGAAACCGGAATCGGCGCGGAACTCGCCGAGGCGCACTGACCCTCGACCCAGGGCGCGCTGCTTCTCGCGCGCCCTGGATCACGCCGCGCGCGTTCACCGACGCGACTCGGAACGAACCGGGCAACCTGTGGTTCTACTGGTCGCGCGCGGTGGAGGATCCGAACCTGTACGTCCTCGTCGAAGCGTTCCGCGACGACGCCGCCGCCCACGTGCAGAGCGACCATTTCCGGAACGCGCTGGCCACCTTGAAGCCGGCCCTCGCCCAGACGCCGCGGATCATCAACACCACGATCGACGCCACCGAGTGGCCCCTGATGGGTGAACTCGAAGTGGACTGACCCCGTCCGGCTTCACCCTGAAGCCGCGAGCACGGCGCGTTAGCCTGGAATCGTGGCTTCCGATCTCACCGACTTCGACGCAGTGATCTTCGACTTCTCCGGCACGCTGTTCCGGCTGGAGGAGGACGACAGTTGGATGTCCGACCTCACCGACCACGACGGTGAACCGTTCGACCTCCACCAGCAGGCCGAGTTGATGCGGCGCATGACGGCGCCGGTCGGCCAGACCGTCGAGATGGACGCCGCCGAACACCACGCATGGACCAACCGCGACCTCGACCCCCGCTTCCACCGGCAGGCGTACCTCGACGTGCTGCGCAAGTCCGGGGTCGCGCACGAGGACCAGGCGGTCGGGCTGTACGAGCGGCTGATCGACCCGGGGTGCTGGAGCGCGTACCCCGACACGGCGGAAGTGCTTGCGGCACTGAAGGACCGTGGAATCAAGGTCGCCGTGCTGAGCAACATCGCGTTCGACATCCGGCCCGCGTTCGTGGATCTGGGTGTGGAACACCTCGTCGACGAGTTCGTGCTGTCGTTCGAGGTGGGTGCGGTCAAACCAGACCCGAAGATCTTCGAGCACGCCCTCGCCGCGCTCGGCTCCGAGCCCGGACGCACCCTGATGATCGGCGACAGCGAGGAAGCCGACGGCGCCGCGCGGAAGGTGGGCTGCGCCTTCGCCCTCGTCGACCCCGTCCCCCTCGCGGAACGTCCGGACGGCCTGCGAACTGCGTTGAGTGCCTTCGGCCTGTGAGTACTTGTTGACGTCCCGCGGTTAACAAGTACTCACGAGCGCAGCAAACCGCGACCCGTGACGAGCGGCAGGTCGAGTGCGGTCACCAGGCCGGGCTTCGCCTCGACCACCGCCCGCACCGAATTCACCAGGCGCATCGCGGTGACGATCATCCCCGACACGTTGTGGTCGCCGTTCTCGCCGTGGTGATTGAACTCGACGGTCATCATCGGTTCGCCGGTGATGTCGATGCGGTAGCACCCGTCGCCGCGGGTGGGTTTCGGCCAGTCCGGTTGCTGGTCGGGGTGCGTGCGGGTGACGTGCTCGAGGACCACACGGGGCACCCCGTCGACCGAACCGATGACTTCGAACCGCACCGCCGCCGCCGTCCCCTTCGCGATGTGGCACGACAGTATGTCCAGGTCTTCCTCGGCGGGGACGCGTTCGAACTTCTCGACAAGCGGTTCGTCCAGGGTGACGTCCAGTCCCGCGGCGATCTGGCGGACGACGCTTCCCCACGCCAACGACAGCACCCCAGGCTGGAACAGCATCGGCGTCTCCTCGACGGGTTTGCCGAAGCCGAAGATCTCGCTCATCACCACCGGCTGGTAGTAGGTGGAGTAGTCGGCGATCTCGGAGCAGCGCACCTCGTCGATCCGCTGCGACAGGCTCGTCATGGCCAGCGGGAGAACGTCGTTCGCGAACCCGGGGTCGATACCGTTCACGTGGAGACTCGCGCCTCCCCGCTCGCCGGCGCCGCGGATGCGGTCGACGAGTTCATCGGGGACCACGCCGATCGGGTACTGCAACAGAACCGGACCCGAGGACACGACGTTGATGCCGGCCTCGAGGAACGAGATCAGGTCCTCGATGGCGTCGAAGATGCGGTCGTCCGTCATCGCGGTGTGCACGATGCAGTCGGGTTTCAGGGCGAGAAGCGCCGCCTTGTCGTCGGTTGCCGTCACCCCGAGATCCCGTCCGAGGCCCGCCAGCTCACCGGCATCCTTCCCGGCCTTCTCCGGGTCGGACACCCACACGCCGACCAGTTCGAGGTCGTCGCGGGCGTCGATGCCTGCGATGGCGTGACGCCCGACCGTACCGGTGGACCATTCGACGACGCGATAGCTCATGAGTTCTCTCCCTGTCCAGAAGTAGTACCCCTCCCGCGAATGTAACAGGTTCTAGTGCTCCGGTCGTGAGTACTTGTCAACCACGGGCGGTTAATAAGTACTCACGGGTGCGGAGCGCCCTAAGCTGGGTCGATGAGCGAAGCCGACCCGCAACGAGTGGGTGCTCTCGACGTCGTGGCCTTCGCCTGTGAGATCGCGATGCTGGTCCTGCTCGCTGTCGCGGGGTGGTCGCTCGCGAACTCGACGGTCGTTCAGGTGGTACTCGCGTCGCTCCTCCCGGTGGCAGCTGCCACGATCTGGGGTGTCGCCATGGCACCGAAATCGAGCCGACGACTACCCAACCCCGCACGACTGGTCGCCCAGACCGCTCTGTTCGCGGCGACCGGCGTACTCGTTGCATCCGCCGGTCACCCGTGGTGGGGGTTGGCCTTCGCCGTCGTGGCGACGGCGACGTTCGCGGCTCGCTCACACACACCGGAGTAGAGGACTACCAGCGGTACCCGAGCAGGCCGAGAACGAATTCGAGCCAGTCGGGCAGTCCGGGGTCACGGAACATCGGGGGCTCCTTCACACGGTGAAACGGTGTCGCACTGTCCATCGGCCGGCATGCCTCCGCCGTTAGAGCGTCGCGTCAGATTTACAAATCTCTACTTTTGTCTAGACCTTGGATCTAAGTGCGTGTACTGTCCATTCCAGAGTGAGCTGGTTCATACCGCGACAGCTACTGGACGAGGAGGTTCGGACCGTGACGACGTCGGATATCGGCAGAACGACAGAGGAAGCACCACCGGAAGCCTGGCGCGACCGCAAGCGCTACCTGTGGCTGATGGGGTTGATACCCCCGACCGCGCTGTTCCTCGCCGCGGGGCTGGTGTGGGCCTTCAACCAACTCGGATGGTCGGCGGTGGCTCCGGTGTGGTGGTGGATCGGCGCCCTGTTGCTGTTCATCGTGCTCCCGATCCTCGACAGGTTCTTCGGACCCGACGGCCAGAATCCGCCCGAGGAAGTGATGGAACAGCTCGAGAACGACAGGTACTACCGGTACTGCACCTACATATTCATTCCGTTCCAGCTGGCGAGCCTGGTGTTCGCGTGCTACCTCTGGTCGGCGGACAGCCTGTCCTGGCTCGGCATCGACGGCGGCCTCGGACTGGTGTCGAAGATCGGTGTCGCGTTCAGCGTCGCCGTCATGGGCGGCATCGGCATCAACACCGCCCACGAGATGGGTCACAAGAAGACCGACCTCGAACGCTGGCTGGCCAAGATCACTCTCGCGCAGACCTTTTACGGCCACTTCTACATCGAGCACAACCGCGGCCACCACGTCCGGGTCGCGACACCCGAGGACCCGGCGAGTTCACGTTTCGGAGAAAGCTTCTGGACGTTCCTCCCCCGCAGCGTGTGGGGCAGCCTGAAGTCGTCGTGGGAGCTCGAGAAATCCCGGATGCAGCGACTCGGCAAGAGCACGTGGAGCATTCACAACGACGTGCTCAACGCGTGGCTCATGTCGGTGGTGCTGTTCGGCGCGCTCATCGCGATATTCGGTCCGGTCGTCATCCCGTTCCTGGTCATCCAGGCCGTCTACGGTTTCTCGCTCCTCGAAACGGTCAACTACCTCGAGCACTACGGCCTGATGCGTCAGAAGACCGCCAGCGGCCGATACGAGCGTTGCGCGCCCGCACACAGCTGGAACTCCGACCACATCGTGACCAACATCTTCCTGTACCACCTGCAGCGCCACAGCGACCATCACGCGAACCCGACGCGGCGGTACCAGACGCTGCGGAGCATGGACGGCGCCCCCAATCTGCCCAGCGGATACGCCAGCATGATCACGCTCGCGTACGTCCCGCCGCTGTGGCGCAAGGTGATGGACCACCGGGTGCTCGACCACTACGACGGCGACATCACCCGCGTGAACATCCAACCCGGTAAGCGCGAGAAGGTTCTGGCCAAGTACGACGGCGGAGTTCGGTGATGGCCGCCTACCAGTGCCCGGTCTGCGACTATGTCTACGACGAAGCGTCCGGCGCACCCCGTGAAGGATTCCCCGCAGGCACCCCGTGGGCCGATGTTCCCGAAGATTGGCCGTGTCCCGACTGCGGGGTCCGCGAGAAGATCGATTTCGAAACGAAGGTGGCGTGACATGAGTACCGATTTCAAGCTTTTCCGCTGTGCCCAATGCGGATTCGAGTACGACGAGGCCGAAGGCTGGCCGGAGGACGGCATCGAGCCGGGCACCAGGTGGGACGACATTCCCGACGACTGGTCGTGCCCCGACTGCGGGGCAGCCAAGGCCGATTTCGACATGGTCGAGGTCAGCCGGGCGTGAGTACCGTGCCGAATCCGTCCACCGCACTGTCGACGGTCGTGATCGTCGGGTCGGGCATCGCGGGGGCGAGCGCCGCGCAGACGCTCCGCTCGGAAGGTTTCCGCGGGCGCGTCGTCCTGATCGGCGACGAACCCTCGCCGCCGTATCGCCGCCCGACGGTGTCGAAAGACCTCCTGTCCGGTGCCATCGCCGCGGAGAAGGCTGCGCTGAAGCCGGACTCGTTCTGGGACGAGCAGGACATCGAATTGATCGCCGGTGCAACGGCAGTCGAACTCGACGCACGACAGAAGACGCTGACGTTGTCCTCCGGGGAAACACTGCATTTCAGTGCTCTGCTGCTCGCGACCGGCGGCCGCGCCCGCCGACTCGACGGCGTCTCCGGTGCGGACGTCTTCACACTGCGCTCGATGGCCGATGCCGATCCGCTTCGGGCGTCGATTCAGCGGACCGGTTCCCTCCTCGTGATCGGTGGGGGCTTGATCGGGTGTGAGGTCGCCGCGACGGCACGGTCGCTGGGCGCGGAGGTCACCGTTCTCGAACGGGATCCGTCGCTCCTCAGTCGCATCGTGCCCCCGGACGTCTCGACGATGATCGCCGCACTGCATTCCGACAACGACGTCGACGTCTGCACGAACGTCGCGCTCGTGTCGCTCCATATGAGCGGCGACGGATCCGCCGTGGCCACGGCGGCCGATGGCCGCACCTGGAGTGCCGGGACCGTCCTCGTCTCGGTCGGCACCGTCCCCGAGGTGACACTTGCCGTCGCGGCGGGACTGCGCGTCGACAACGGCATCACCGTCGACGGGCATTTTCGCACGTCGGCCGACGGCGTCTTCGCCGCCGGCGACGCCGCCGACATTCCCGGGGCGCGTAACGGCGAACGGTATCGCTCCGAGCACTGGAACGGCGCTCAGGCACAAGGGATTGCCGCCGCGCACTCCATCCTCGGCAATCCCGTACCGTTCAAGGACGTCCCGTGGGGGTGGTCCACGCAGTACGGCCACACCGTGCAGTTCGCCGGCGCAACCCGCTTCGACGACGACTACGTGGTCCGCGGTTCGATCGCGGATCGCGATTTCACGGCGATCGCGGTACGCGACAACACACCGGTCGGAGCCATCGCCGTGGGCCGTCCGAAAGACCTCCGGACCGTGCGCACGATGATCGCCCAAGGCGGGACGGTCGACCGCACCGCGTTGGCTGACGAGTCGGTCGCGCTCACAGACGTGCCCGCCGGCGAGCGGAAAGGGTTGGTAACGCCCGCCCGCTAGCATCGACGTCATGTCCGCACACGACCGCGCCGAGCGTCAGAGCCGGTACCGGCTCGCCGCGACGTCGCTGATGCGGGAGACGACCCTCGATGCGCTGCGGGAACTGCTCCTCGAACGTCCGTGGCCGACGATCACCATGACCGACGTCGCGGTCGCCGCCGGCATGAGCAGGCAGACGATCTACAAGGAGTTCCGGTCGCGGCGCGGCCTGGCGGAGGGATACGCCCTTCGGCTGACCGACAGCCTCGTCACCGTCATCGAGTCCGCGTTGTACGACAACCCTGGCGACGTGACAACCGCTCTGCGGCAAGGCTATGCGACGTTCTTCGAACTCAGCGGCGCCGATCCCCTGGTGCTGTCGCTGCACCAGGGGCAGGCGCCCGAGGACCTGCTGCGCTTGATCACCACGGACAGCGACATCATCATCCGCCCCGCGGCCGAACGGCTCGCCGAGACATTGCAGCGGTCGTGGGTGAACGCCTCCCCCGAAGACGCGGACATCCTCGCGCACGCCATCGTCCGGCTTGCGTTGAGTTTCATCGCCAACCCACCGGAAGACACCGCGACCGCGTCGGCGAACACGGCCCGGCTCTTCGCGCCGTTTTTGCGCCTTCGGCGCCCGTGAGTACTTATTAAAGAAGGTGCAACGACGTCCACCTTTGTCCCCAGCAATTCGGACAGTTCGTCGGCCAGGCCCAGCATCGACACAACCTGCTCGTAGTCCGGAGCATCGATACTGACCAACAAATCGATATCACTGTCAGCCCCCGCGTCGCCTCGGGCGACCGACCCGAACAACTGGACATCGAATGCACCGTACTTCGTGAAGACCCGTCGCACTTCGTCGCGATGTGCGGTCAGGACCGCTCGCAGCCGTTCGCTGTGGGGCGTAGGTGCAGCCATGTCGACGTCCTTCCGCTGCCGACGCTCGCTTTCACGGTACCTTTCATCCGCGCGAGTGTGACGACATCTACATCGCACTCGACGTACATTCGATTCGAACTGATGTGCCGTTCGCATTGACCACGTTCCTCCGTCCCACCTCCCGAGCGCACCGATTGGCTTCAGCAGCAAGAGGATTTGCGTGTTCGGGGGCTCCACCCCTCGTGAGTACTTATTAACCGCCCGACGTTAATAAGTACTCACGGGCGCGTCAGCGCAAAGGGGTGCCGACATAGTTCTCCGCGATGAGGGTGCGGCCGGCGACGGAGCGGGTGACCATGTCGAGTTCGGCGACCTGCCGCTTGTGGCCGAATCCGGTGTCGTCGGGGAGGCGGTGCAGCATCGAGGACATCCACCAGGAGAAGTGCTGGGTCCGCCACACGCGTGGGAGGACGCTGTCGGTGTAGCCCTCGAGTCCGGCCCGGCTGCGGGTGGCGAAGAATTCGCCCATCGCCTCGGACAGGAAGTAGACGTCGGCGATCGCGAGGTTCATGCCCTTGGCGCCGGTGGGCGGCACGGTGTGGGCGGCGTCGCCGGCGAGGAAGAGGTTGCCGTGCTGCATGGGTTCGCACACGAAGCTGCGGAACTGCAGGATCGACTTCTGGAAGATCTTGCCGTCCTTGATCTCCGCGCCTTCGCCGTCGACGCGGGCGTGCAGTTCCGACCAGATGCGGTCGTCGGACCAGTTGTCGACGGAGTCGTCCGGATCGACCTGCAGGTAGTGCCGCTGGACGTCGGGGGTGCGGGTGCTGATGAGGGCGAAGCCGCGCGGGTGGTTGGCGTAGATCAGTTCCTCGGACGACGGCGGGGCCTCGGCGAGGATGCCGAACCAGGCGAACGGGTACTGGCGGAAGTGGTCGGTGCGCACGGTGGTCTCGGGGATGAGTCCGCGGGTGGAGGTTCGCGACCCGTCGCAGCCGGCGACGAGCGCGCAGGTGAGCGTCTGTTCGTTTCCGTCGGCGTCGACGTACGTGATCTTCGGGGTGTCGGACGTGTGGCCCAGGACCTGTACGTCGGAGACGCCGAAGCGGATGTCGCCGCCGTCCTCGAGGCGCCGGGCGATGAGGTCCTTGAGGACTTCGTGCTGCGGGTAGACGGTGACGGCGCGGCCGTTCGTCAGTTCGTCGAAGTCGATGCGGTGGCCGCGGCCGCCGAACCGGAGTTCGATGCCGTGGTGGGTGAGTCCCTCACGCTTGATGCGGTCGCCGAGTCCGGTGTCGACCATCAGGTCGACGGTGTTCTGCTCCAGCACACCGGCGCGGATGGTGCCTTCCACCTCCTCGCGGGTGCGGCTTTCGAGCACGACGGAATCGATGCCCTTCAGGTGCAGGAGATGGGACAGCATCAGTCCTGCGGGACCCCCGCCGACGATCCCGACCGGTGTGTTCATGAGCAGACTCCTCGCGTAGTTCGTGACACCAGTCACTGTGCTGCGCAGAAGCGGCCGGCAACACCCCCACTTTCACTGAGTGAAAGACAAGCTAGGCGACGCCGCGGGAGATGCCTCGCGCCGCCGCCCGGACAGCCGGGATCAGGGGCGCGGGATCCTTGTCCGCCGGAACGACGACGGACACCGCCGCCACCACCTCCCCCGTGGTCCGCGACACGGGTGCGGCCACGGCGAGGGTTCCGACGTTGAGGTGTTCGCGGCACGTGACCCACCCGGTCCGGCGGATGTCGTCGAGGGTGCTGCGCAGGCGATGTTCGGTGGTGATGGTCGACGGGGTGAAGCGTTCGAGGCCCGCGGCAAGTACGTCGTCGAGCAGGTCCTTGCCCCCGAACGCCAGCAGCACGAGGCCGCCGCTCGACGCGTGCAGCGGTAGCCGGCCACCGGCCCTGCCGACGACGGTGACGGCACCGCGCGCCGACAACCGCTCGAGGTAGAGCGCCTCCAGATCCTCCCGGACCACGAGCTGGACGTTCTCGCGCGTCGCCTCGTACAGGTCCTCGAGGTACGGCAACGCCACCTGCCGCAGTCCGTGGGCGCGGGGCGCGAGCGCACCCAACTCCCACAGTCGCACCCCGATCTCGTACTGCCCGTCGTCGACGCGTTCGAGCGCGCCGTTGCCGACCAGCTGGCGGCACAACCGGTGGACGGTGGGCAGCGGCAGCCCGGTGCGGCGGCTCAGCTCCGACTGCGACAGACGCGGCCGCTCCGACGTGAACGACCCCAGCACCAGGAAGGCACGTCCCAGCATGCTGCGGTCGTCTTCGGGCATGCCGCCAGTATCCCGGTCACCACCAGCGGGTGGCCACGCCGATCTGCCGGTCCAGTTCCGGGACGAGGCTCCGGACGTACGTCGCCGAGAGGTGATGCGAATCGTGGTAGACGAGGATGTTCCCTTGCACCGCACGGCAGATCGCCACGTCGCACACGGCGTCGGTGAGGTCGAGCGGATGTACCGACGGCAGGTCGCGGGCCGCCTCGACCGTCGGATTGTCCGGGGCGAGGACTTCGTCGCGTGGCAGTCCGCAACTGTCGGCGTCGCCGCCGTCGGCCAGACAGTCGACGGCCGAATACGGCACCCCGTCGTGGTGCAGCCACGGGGTGTCGCGGATGCCGAGGAACGGGAGCCCGAAATCGGCGAGCCGCTCCCACAGGCCCACGTAGTCGTCGGGGGTGACGTCACCGGCCCCCTCCTCGTTGGGTCGCGTCGACGTCGAGAACACCCAGTCCGGTCGGTGATCACGCAGGCGGTCCAGGACGTCGCGGGACCAGTCGCCGCAATCGGGATACGGCTCGCCGGCGAGCAGCGGGACGTCCGCGACCGTGAGCGGGCACCCCATCTTCAGGTACGTCTCGACGCGGACACCGCGCTGCTGTCCGATGCGGTCGAGCGCCGGCACCCAGTGCTCGGCGTGGGAGCTGCCCACGACCGCGATCGTCCGGTCCGCGGACGCGTCGCCGTACACGCAGGTGACGACGTCGCGGGTGCTCAGATCGGAGATGCAGCCGTCGAGGGTCGGCTGCGGCAGGTCGCCGGACGCCTCGAGCAGGGTGGGCCGCATGTCCGCGCGCGGCGCGAACAGACCGTCCGTCAGCGACGCCGCACCGGGGTACAGCCACGGGTCCAGCTCGCCGACCCGGGCGGTCGTCTCGGGGTTGCGGACGAGGTACGCGTGCCACCCGGACGCCGAGCCGACGACGGCGACGCCGAGGACCGCGACCAGAGCGGTGAGCGCGCGTCCCGGACGCGCCCCGCCCTGGAACCGCGATTCGATCAGCCGCTGCGTGAGCCAGGCCAGCACCAGCGACACGAGGATGACCGCGAGCCCGCCGAGCGCTCCGACCGCGGGCCGCTCCCGCCACGCGAGGTAGAAGATGAGGATCGGCCAGTGCCACAGGTACAGCGAATAGGCCAGGCCACCGAGTTCGACGAACGGCCGGGACGCCAGCATCGTCACGACCCCCGGCTGATCGGACGGGCCGGTTCCGGCGAGGATCAGCGCCACCGCCGCACCGACCGGGATCAGGGCGGCCGGGCCGGGGAACAGCGCGGCGCCGTCGATCAGGAACCCGCACCCGAGGACCACGGCGAATCCCGACACCGCGAGAACCACCCGCCACCCACGCGGCAGGTCGACTCGGTGCACGACGAGCGCGAGCAGCGCACCCGCGAGCAGTTCCCACAGTCGCGCGAACGTGTCGAAGTACGCCCACGACTGCCGGTCCTCGGACAGCGCCGCGGCATAGCCGAACGACACCAGGAACCCCGCGCCGAGCACGCCGCCCAGCACGGGTCGCACGAGACCGATCCGGCGCCGGCACGCCCAGGCCACACCCGCGACCACGGCGAGCGCGAGGACGTAGAACTGCCCCTGCACGGACATCGACCACAGGTGTTGCAGCGGGCTGACCGAGGCGTCGGCGGCGGCGTAGTCGGACGCCGTCCGGGCCAGCTGCCAGTTCTGCGCGTACAGCAGCGACGCGAGGAGTTGATCGGCGATCCCGGACCACTGTGTGAACGGTCGCTGGATCACGGCCGCGACCGCGGTCGCGGCCGACACCACCACCAGTGCGGGCAGCAGACGCCGGGCGGTGCGCCGCAGGACGGCCGGGACCGACGGACCGGAGTTCGCGCCCACGCGTCGCAAGAGCATGCCGGTGAAGAAGAAGCCGGAGAGCACCAGCAAGATGTCGACGCCGCCGGACACCCGTCCGAACCACACGTGATAGACGACGACCAGCGCGATCGCGATCCCGCGCAGCCCGTCGAGGTCGTACCGGTAGCCGCTCGACGGCGGCACGGCAGCGTGACGCGGACGGCTCGTAGCCACCTGAGGGTTGGTTCTCACAGTCCGTCCTGGCTCATCGACTCGGTACCCGGTCGATTATCCACACGGGGTTTACCAAGCCTTGACCAACCCGAGCGGCGCCGAATGTCGCATCGGTCTACTCGGACGGCACCGGTGTGACATTGGGCGGACGCCCAGGACACGCAGACCGCCCCTGTGTGGAACAGCCGATGTTTGACACGCAACTATGGCGCGCCACACAATGAGTGCGCTTATAGAACCAGGGTTCGCATCGCGAACACCGCTCGAGTCGAGGACATCATGACCACTTCCCAACGAAGCGCCGCCCGCGCCTCCACCGCCCTCTGGGTCGCGCCCCTCTGCTGGGTGGCCGTGCTGCTCGACGGCTTCGACCTGGTTGTCCTCGGTGCCGTCATCCCCTCGCTCCGCGAATACGGCGACTGGAATCTGTCGACGGGGACGATCACATTCATCTCGACGTTCGGCCTGGTCGGCATGACCATCGGCGCCCTGGTCATCGGCACGCTCACCGACGTGATCGGACGCCGGCGCGCCCTGCTGTACGCCGTCGCCGCGTTCTCGCTCCTCACGCTCCTCTGCGCGGTCGCACCCAACCCGTTCCTGTTCGGGCTGTTCCGTTTCCTCGCGGGAGTCGGACTCGGCGGCGCACTGCCGACAGCACTGGCCCTGGTCAACGAATTCTCGAAGAAGCAGGGCGGCGGCTCCGCATCGACGCTGCTGATGACCGGGTACCACGTGGGTGCGGTCGCGACGGCGGCGCTGGCGATCGTCCTGATCGAACCGTTCGGCTGGCGTTCGATGTTCGTCGTCGGCGCCCTGCCCGCCGTGATCCTGATTCCGCTGATGCTGCGCTACCTCCCCGAGTCGCCCTCGTATCTGCTGGCGCACGGCAAGCGCGCCGAGGCCGAGGCCGTCGCGAAGCAGTACGGCCTGGAACTGGAATCCGCGCCCGCCGAAGACGCACACGTCGCGACCGCGGCCAACCCGGTGCGTGCCCTGTTCTCGCGCCCGTTCCTGCGCAACAGCATCGCCATCTGGGTCACGTCGTTCATGGGACTGCTGCTCGTCTACGGCCTCAACACCTGGCTGCCGACGATCATGCGCGAGGCCGGCTACGACCTCGGCGCGTCGCTGACGTTCCTGCTGATCCTCAACGCCGGTGCGGTGGTCGGACTGCTCATCGCCGGCGGCGTCGCCAACAAGATCGGTCCGCGCACCGCGGCCATCATCTGGTTCGCGGGCGCGGCGGTGTTCCTCGCCCTGCTCAGCGTCAAGGTGTCGTTCGGCATCTACGCCCTGGTGTTCCTCGCCGGCTGCTTCGTGTTCAGCGCACAGGTTCTCGTCTACGCGTTCACGAGTGCCAACCACCCGCCGCAGATCCGCGCGACCGCCCTCGGCTGGTCGGCCGGGGTCGGCCGGGTCGGCGCGATCTGCGGCCCCATCCTCGGCGGCGTCCTGCTGGGCGCCGGCTACGCCGTGCCCTGGGGGTTCTACGCATTCGCCCTGGTCGGGCTGCTCGGAGCAATCGCCATCTCGTCCACCCGGACGGTGCGCTGAACTCCTGAGGGCGGTCCGATGAGTTTCGGGCGCAGGCGCGGTCTATATCGGCGAGGATGAACCGACGAGCGACCTGCGAGAGGAACTGCGCCATGAAACCCATCACCCCCTGTCTCTGGTTCGACACCCAGGGCGAAGAGGCCGCGAGGTTCTACACGTCCCTGTTCCCGAACTCGCGGATCACCGAGGTCACCCACTACGGTCCGAACACTCCCGGCCCGGAGGGACAGGTGCTGACCGTGTCCTTCGAGATCAACGGACAACCGTTCATCGCGCTCAACGGCGGCCCGCAGTTCACGTTCGACGAGGCCATCTCCTTCGAGATCCTGTGTGCGGATCAGGAGGAAGTGGACCGGTACTGGGACGCCTTCACCGACGGCGGCGAGGAAAGCCAATGCGGTTGGGTCAAGGACCGTTTCGGGGTGTCCTGGCAGGTGGTCCCGGAGCGGCTGTACGAACTCATGCGCGACCCCGACGACGCGAAGGCGCAGCGTGCCATGCAGGCGATGTTGAAGATGCGGAAACTCGACGTCGCCGCACTCGAGAAGGCAGCCGAGCAGGCGTGACGCCTGCCGACGGGGAGGTGTGGACGGCATGACCGGAGCAGACAAGACCCACATCAACGGGGTGCACACGGTGGCGGTTCCCGTGACCGATCAGGATCGGGCACTCGAATTCTACGTGGGCGCACTCGGTTTCGAGCGTCGTATGGATGCGGAGTTCAGCCCCGGCCAGCGCTGGGTCGAGGTGGCGCCGCCGGGTTCGGCCACGTCGATCGCGCTCGTGCCGACCCGCGACGGTGCCCCGGTGGGCGTCGAGACCGGTATCCGGCTCACCACCTCGGACGCCGACGCCGACCATGCGACCCTGTCCGCGAACGGCGTCGACGTGGATGCGGAGGTCCTGCGGATGGGCGACTACGTGCCGCCGATGTTCTACTTCCGCGATCCGGACGGCAACAAACTCGTCATCGTCGAAGTGGGCTGAGCGCCGCCCCGGCGGCCAGGGCCAGCACCTGGTCGGCGCGGTCGGCGTCGCGAGATACGTGCGTAGCCACGACGACGGTGGCACCCCGCGCGGCCTCTTCGGCGACGACGTCGCCGATCACCGTGCGGGCGTGCGCGTCCAGCCCGGTCGTGGGCTCGTCGAGGAGCAGCAGGTCGCCGCGCTGCACGAGCGCCTGCGCGAGCAGGGCACGTTGACGCTGCCCACCCGACAGCGCGCCGATCCGCCGCGCGCCGAGATCCGCGAGCCCCAGCCTGTTCAGCGCCCCGTCGACGGCGTCGCGGTCGCCGGGGGTGAGCCGCCGCCACAGTCCGCGCCGTTGCCAGGCCCCCATGGCCACCACCTCACGCACGGTCAGCGGTAGCTGTTCGCTCACCGCATTTCGTTGCGGCACATACGCCGTGCGCAGCCCACCCGTGCCGTCGATCCGCCCCGACGTGACACGCGCGATGCCGGCGAGGCACTGCAGGAGCGTCGACTTCCCCGAACCGTTGTGCCCCACGACGGCCGTGACGGTGCCCGGCGTGAGGCACACACTCACACCGTCCAACGCCCGGGTCGAACCATAACGGACCGCGATTTCGCTTACGACAATCATTATCGTTAGATTAGCAGAGTGGAATGGCTACTCGACCCCCTGACGGTGTCCTTCGTCCAGCGCGCCCTGTTCGCGGGCATGCTGGTGTCCGTCCTCTGCGGACTCGTCGGCACCTGGGTCGTGTTGCGGGGCATGGCGTTCATGAGCGAGGCCATCTCGCACGGCATGCTGCCCGGCGTGGCCGTCGCCTATCTCGCGGGCGCCAATCTCCTCGTCGGCGCGGCCGCCAGCGCGGTCGTCATGATCCTCGGCGTCGCGTGGGTGTCGAAGAACTCGCGACTGTCCGAGGACACCGGGATCGGCCTGCTGTTCGTCGGCATGCTCGCGCTGGGTGTCGTGATCGTCTCGCGCGCACGGTCGTTCGCGGTCGATCTCACCGCCTTCCTGTTCGGTGACGTGCTGTCCGCGACAGCAGGCGACCTGATCTGGCTCGCCGCGGCGGCCGCCGTCGCCGGGATCGTCTCGGTGATCGCGTACCGCCCGTTCGTCGCCCTCGTCTTCGACGAACGCAAGGCCCACACCCTGGGTCTGCGGCCGCGGTGGGCGCACCTCGCCCTGCTCGCGCTCGTGGTGCTCGCGGTGGTCGCGTCGTTCCGCATCGTCGGCACCCTGCTCGTGTTCGGACTCCTCGTCGCGCCGTCGGCCACCGCGGCGCTGTTCGGCAGGTCGATCGGCGCCACGATGGCCATTGCCGTCCTCCTCGGCTGGTCCGCGACGTTCGCGGGACTGATCGTGTCGTGGAACGCGGACACCGCCGCGGGCGCCACGATCGCCGGGCTCGCCGTCCTCCAATTCTTCGTCGCGGCCGTCACCCGGTCGGCTTCACGACGACTCCGCCCCGCCGTGTCACCCACTCCGATACCCGTTCGATAGATGGAGAGCCCGAATGCCGACTACCACCCTCACCCGCGCAGCGATTGCCGCGGTCGCCGCACTGACCGTCGGCGCCTGCGCGTCCCCACCGGAGGAGCCCGCCTCCCCCGGCGGCCGGAGCCAACCGGGTAGCGACCTCGCCGCCGAGGCCGGATCCACCGAGGTGGAGGGGCCCGAACCCCGGCTCGTCGTGTCGGACGCCGACTCCGGCCGCGTGAACGTGCTCGACCTCGCGACCGCCGAGACCCTCCATTCGTTCGAGTTCGGCAACCCGGCACGCGTGACGACGGTGAAGGGTCGCTACGCGTTCGCCGTCGACGCTGCCGGTGGCGCCGTGCACGTCGTGGACGTCGGCACCTGGACCATCGACCACGGCGACCACACCCACTCGTACACCAAGGATCCGGTCGAACTCGGCGTTCTCGAGGGCACGGGCCCCGGGCGCGTGATCGAGGGCGACGACAAGGTCGCGACGTTCTTCGACGGCGACGGCGTCGCCCGCGTGGTCGACTTCGCCGCGCTCCGCAAGGACAGCATCGACGTGGACACGGTGGTCCGGGCCGACGCCCCGCACCACGGTGCCGCCCTGCCGATCGCCGACGGATTCGTGGTCTCGCGCTCGGCCGGCCCGCTCGAACTCCACGCCGCAGACAGTGCAGTTCAGCAGAGCTTCGACCCCGCCTGTCCGAACCTGAACGGCGCGGCTGTGTCCGACACCCACGCGCTGGCCGCGTGCGAGGACGGACTGTTCCTCGCGACCACCGCCGACGACACCTGGACGTCGGACAAGATTGCGTACCCCGCGGGCATCGGTGCCGCCACCCGTCCCACCGCGCTCCGCGGACACGACGGCCTGCCGCTCACCGTCGCCACCGCGGGACCGGCCGCCACCAACGACGGACTGCTGGTCTTCGATGCGCGCACCCGCGGGTGGACACACGTCCGGACCGCGGATCGAGCGCTGGACGTCGCGCTCGCGGGCGACGGACGCTCGGTGTTCGCCGTCCTCGCCGACGGCACCTTCCGCGTGTACGACGCAACATCCGGGGCCGAGACCGCCTCGTCCCGCGTGCTGGCAAGCCCCTACGACACGAACGACGAGTCCGCGCCCCCGCCGGCGATCGCCGTCGGCGGCACCCGCGCCTATGTGTCGGATCCCGCGTCGAAGACGGTGGCCGAGATCGACTTCCGGGACAACGCCCGGGTCGCGCGCACCCTCGACGTCGGAGTGTCCGCGTCCACCCTCGGCGTGGTCGGGCTGTGACGAGGATGCGGCGCCTGCTGTCGCTGACCCTCCTGACCGCACTCGCGGCACTGCCGCTGACCGCGTGCACCCCGGGCTCGTCCGACGGGCCCGTCGTCGTGGTGACCACGAACATTCTGGGTGACGTGGTGCAGAACGTCGTCGGCGACCGGGCCGACGTGACGGTGCTGATGCCGAGGGGCGCCGATCCCCATTCGTTCGAGATTTCCGCCTCGGACGCCGCGCGCGTGGAACGCGCCGACCTCCTCGTGGCGAACGGACTCGGCCTCGAGGAGGGAATCGGCAAGACCGTCGACACCGCCCGTTCGGAGGGCGTCCCGATCCTGCAGGTCGGCGAGGCCGTGCGGCCGATCGAGTATCGCTCCGGAAAGTCCTCGGGCACCATGGACCCGCACGTGTGGACCGATCCTGATCGCATGCGGGACGCGGTCGCGCTGATCCGCGATGCGGTGCTCGAACACGTGCCGGAGATCGACGACGATGCCGTCCGCGCGAACGCCGACAGCTACGCCCGGGAACTCGAGGAACTCACCGCCCGGATGACGGACCGATTCGCGACCGTCCCGCCCGATCGGCGCAAGCTGGTGACCAACCATCACGTGTTCGGGTATCTGGCAGACCGTTTCGACTTCGACACGATCGGGGCTGTGATTCCCAGTGGAACGACGCTGGCATCGCCCAGCGCGTCGGACCTGTCGGACCTTGCCGCGACCGTCACGGCGGCGAGGGTGCCTGCGATCTTCGTCGACTCCTCCCAACCCGATCGGCTCGCCCAGGTGCTGGCGTCGGAGGCACGGGTTCCTGTCGACGTCGTCTCCCTGTTCACGGAATCGCTGGGTGAGGAAGGCTCGGGCGCGGGCACGTACATCGAGATGATGGATTCGAATTCCGTGGCGATCGCGCAGGGGCTGACGTAGCCGATGCATCGCCACATGCACACTTACGACTTTGACAACCGTTTGCAAAACGGGGTACTTCTCATGGGTGACCCTCATGCGTAGACCCCGACCGACCGCCGTTGCCGCCGTGGCACTCTCGGCGGCACTCCTCTCGTCCTGCTCCACCGACTCCGGCGCGGCCGAAGCAGCCACCACCGAAGCCGCCACACCGCGCCTGGCACTGAGCTACGACGGCGGGGTGCTCGTCCTCGACGCGCAGAGCCTCGACGTGGTCGGCTCGGCGGAGGTGGACGGCTTCACCCGCCTCAATCCCGCGGGCGACGGCCGGCACGTGCTGATCAGCACCGGCAACAGCTTCACCGCACTCGACACCGGAACCTGGACCGACGGCGGCAGCCACTACAGCGCCGCACCCGCACTCACCGACGTCGCGTTCGAAGCGAAGACACCCGGGCACGTGGTCCGGCACGACGGCAAGACCGTGCTGTTCGACGACGGCACCGGCCAGGTGCGCGTGTTCGACCCCGCCGGACTGTCCGGCGGCACCCCGGAGACCACCGAGTTCACGACCCCGGAGGCGCATCACGGTGTGGCCGTCGAACTCTCCGACGGCAGCCTGCTCACCACGGTCGGCAACGAGGACGAGCGCACCGGCATCGTCGTGCTCGACCGCGACCGCAAGGAGATCGCACGCAACGAGGACTGCCCCGGCGTGCACGGGGAGGCCGTGGCCGCCGACGAGACGGTGGTCGTGGGATGCCAGAACGGCCTGCTGATCTACCGGGACGGCGTCATCACGAAGGTGACGAGCCCCGACCCGTACGGGCGCATCGGCAACCAGGCGGGCGACGAGAACTCCCCGATCCTGCTGGGCGACTACAAGACCGACCCCGACGCCGAACTCGAACGTCCCGAACGGGTTTCCCTCACCGACACCGCGACGGGGCAGCTCACCCTCGTCGATCTCGGTACCAGCTACACGTTCCGGTCGCTCGGACGCGCCCCGCACGGTGAGGCGCTCGTCCTCGGCACCGACGGCGCCCTGCACGTGATCGACCCGAACACCAAGACCGTGAGCCGGACCGTGGACGTCCTCGACCCGTGGACCGAGCCGGACCAGTGGCAGTCGCCGCGTCCCGCGCTGTTCGTGCAGGACCACACGGCCTACGTCACCGATCCCGCGAACAAGAGGATCCACACGATCGACCTCGACACGTGGGCCGTGTCCGGGCAGGCCGACCTGCCGGAGACTCCGAACGAGATCACCGGCGTGACGGGCTGAGCCCGGGCCGTCAGTCCTGGGATTCGAGCGGTCCCAGTTCCGCGTCGAGCGCCTCCTGCACCACCGCCATCGCCGACAGTCCGGCGGGAGCACCGCAGTAGGCGCTCGCGTGGATCACCGCTTCGACGATCTCGGTGCGAGTCAGACCGTTCCGCAGCGCACCCCGCACGTGGCCCTTCAGCTCACCATGCGCCCGCAGCGCGATGAGCATGCCGAGGTTGAGGAGGCTGCGGCTGCGCCGGTCCAGTCCCGGCCGGTTCCACACGGCGTCCCAGACGTGCTCGGTGACGAATTCCTGCAACTGCTCGCTGTCGGTCCCCGCCGTCCGGGTCAGTGCCCGCTCGACGAAGTCGGGACCCATCACCTCGCGCCGCACCGTCAGTCCCGCCTCGACGGCTGGGCTCCGTGTGCCGGGTACTTCACTGCTCATGGTCAAACTCCTGTTCGCTGCCTCCGACCTCTCGGCGACAACTCTACGAGGCGACCCGACCGGTGCGTACGAGCGCGAGGACGTCGCGGGCGGAGTGCGCGTGCGGAAGATGCCCGAGCCCGCCCTCGTACCGCAGTCTGCGCGGGAGCAGTCCGTCGGCGGGGTTGACGGTCACGCGGGTCCGCGACCCGGCGGCCCACGACCGCCACCGTCCCGGCCGTGACACGGGCGCGGTGCCGTCGCCCACCCGGACCACGAGCGGAGTACCGCCGAACCGGATCCGTGCGTAGCCGAGGGCGACCGCCAGGGCGTCGTGCACCCCGGCCGCCGTCGCGAGACCACGCTTGCCGGTGCTCAGCCCGTGCCCGGGGAGGTCCACGACGACGACGTCGATGCCGTTCTCCGCCAACTCCGCGGCGAGGGGCGTGAGATACCGCGCGTGGAGTCCGGGCGGTGCGGGCAGCACCACGGTGGCGGCGCCACCCGATCCCACGGTGGCGGCGCCACCCGATCCCACGGTGGCGGCGCCACCCGGCCGCGCGGCGTGGATCTCGGCGTGCACGGCTCCGGTCGCCGCGGGAATCTGGACGTGTTCGAGCCCGCGGCCGTCGACGCCGACGAATTCCGACGCCGGCTCCAGCGCCGCCTCGCAGGCGATGCGGCGTTCCAGGGCATCCTCTCTGCGCAACAAGGGTTTCCCCTGCAGCAGGATCATGACGGCCGCCGACTCGCGGGCCGTCAGCGACGGCGCCCAGCCCGTCGCCTCGGCGAGCCGCGTCGAATCGACGACGGTCTCGCCCGCGGTCACCCACTGACCGGAGAACGCGGTGAGCCCGAGCCGGAACAGAACATTCGCGGCCACGACTGCCGGTCGTTCCGGCACGTCGAACATCCGCTGTCCCTGCATCGCCGCGAGTTCGCGGACACCCACCCAGTCCTTCGGACCGAGGTTGAACGGTCCCATCAGATCCTGCTTCACGGCGCGGTGGAACGCGTCGGCCATGTCCCGCTGGTGCAGGAACTGATACGCGGCCTCGTCGGCGCGCGGGAACGCGCCGATCGGGCCGGTGAGCTGGTCGATCCCGTCGTTGGAGAAGTCGGGTCCGATGATGTAGGCGGGGCGCAGCATCGCTATCGCCATCTCCCCCGGGTGGCGTCGCAGCCACCACTCGGCGTAATGCTCGACCTCCGCCTTGTCGTGGAAGTAGTACCGGTCGGGATCTCCTGCGGGAAAGACGTCTTCGTTCACCGGCTTCGGGCGAAGCTCCGGGCCGTACGCGTTGATGCTCGACGCGATCACGACGCGGAGCACCCCGGCCCGGTAGGCGGAGTCGACGACGTTGCGGGAACCCCTCAGGTTGATGTCGTGGGTGACCGCCTTGTCCCGAATCTCCTCCACCACGAACGCCAGGTGAACGACGGCCTCGCAACCGCGGAACACGTCCTCGATGCCCGGGTCGCGGATGTCCATCCGAACCGCCTCGAGTTTCGGATGTTCGAGGGACAATTCCCGCCTGCCGAGCCCGATCACCGTGTCGATGTCCGGATCGGCCAGCAGGACGGGCAGGATCGCGGCGCCGAAGTCGCTCGTCGCCCCGGTGACCGCCACCTTCATCAGGCCGCGGCTTCCGTGACGGTCTCGGAGATCACGTCCACCGCCCGCCGCAACTGGGCGTCGGTGTGGGTGGCCATGACGCACAGCCGGAGCATCGCACCCGACCGCGGGACGGCGGGATAGATTGCGGCACTGGTGAACACGCCCCGGTCGAACAGGGTGCGCCACAGGCCCATCGCCTCCAGGTCGTCGCCGACATGGACGGACACGATGGGCGTCACCGTCTCACCGCCGCCGGGAAGCGGCGACAGCGCGCCCACGTCGAGCCCGTTGTCCGCCAGTCCGGTACGGAGAACGGCTGCGTTGTCCAGCGCCCGCCGCGCGCGCTGTTCGCCCTCCTCGCTGCGGATCAGCCGGACCGCGGCGAGGGACGCTCCCACTGCGGCGGGAACGCCGGACGTCGTGAAGAGGAAGGCGCGGGCGTTCACCCGCAACGAGTCGAGGAGATCGCGGGACCCCGCGATGAAACCTCCTGTGGAGCTGGGACTCTTGGACAGCGACGCCATCCGGATGTCGGTGTGGCCGTCGATGCCGAGCAGTTCGGCGGCGCCGGTCCTCTGCTCTCCGAAGATGCCGAGGCTGTGCGCCTCGTCCACCATCAGCGCCGCGCCGTACCGGTGGCAGAGTTCGGAGACGGCGCCGAGTGGGGCGAGATCACCCTCCATCGAATACAACCCGTCCACGATCACCAGCAAGGCGCCGTCGCCGTCGGCCGTTTCGCCGAGAATGGTCTCCAGGTCGGCGACGTCGTTGTGACGGAACTTGCGGACCGTGGCACCGGACAGCGCACAGCCGTCGCGAATCGACGCGTGGGCGGCGGCGTCGACGGCGACGACGTCGCCCGCGCCGACAACCGCGCTGATGGTGCCGAGATTCGTTTGGTAGCCGGTGGTGAAGACCATCGCGTCCTCGGTGCCGTGCCATTCGGCGATCTCCGCCTCGAGGTCGAGGTGCAGGTCCATGGTGCCGTTCAGGAGCCGGCTTCCGGTGATCGCGCCGCCGAACGTGTCGAGGGCGTCCTGCGCTCCTCGGCGAATGGCGGGATGGTCGGCGAGGCCGAGATAGTTGTTGGAACCGAGCATGATCCGGTCTTCGCCTTCCACCTGAACGACGGGTGCGGTGGCGGACTCCATCACCCGGAAATACGGACTCACGTCGGACTCGCGCACTGCGCGGAGTAGATCCACCCGGTCGTCGCCACCCAGTCTCTCGATCAATCTGTTCGCAGCCATCGATACCAACTCCTCGTGGTTGTGCATGATCGGGATTACTCCGTTGATTCGGAGCGGTGGCCGATGCGGTTTGGTGACACCGACCAAACCACGACCACACCTCGCTCCGAATATGACTGTGGATATCCCTGGGAATCCGGAATTTCCGCGAACACAGTCGAGGAGTGTCATGACCGCATTGATGGCCCGCGAACACGCAGCGCTGACGTCCTACCTGCCCGACCTCGCCGCCTACCTGGACGAGACGCCACTGCTCACCCTGGAAGGCAGAGACAGCGGGGCGATCGGACGCTTCCGCGAAGCGGGAGGTACCGCTCTGACCATCCCGAAGGAATCCGGCGGGCTGGGCGCCTCCGCGCTGGATTCCGTGCGGGTCCAGCGGGCCATCGGCAGCCGATCGCCCTCGCTCGGTGCCGCCACCACGATGCACCACCTGTCGCTCGCCACCCTCAACGAATTCGCGCAGGAGGCCACGGACGACGACCGCGCCCTGATCACGAGTCTCGTGGAGCAACGCGCCGTCGTCGCCTCGGGCTTCTCCGAGGGCGTCACCGGCGGCAGCGTGTTCATACCCACGATGACCGCCACGAAGAAAGGCTCGAGCTACATCGTCAACGGCAGCAAGAAGCCGTGCAGTCTGTCGGGGTCGATGGACCTGCTCACCGCGAGTGTCGAGGTCGACACCGGCGAGCGAGCGATCGCCCTGATCCCCGCCAACACACCGGGCATCTCCGTGCGGCCGTTCTGGGAGAGCTGGATCATCGCCGGCGCCGAAAGCGACGAGGTGCACCTCGAGAACGTGGAGGTACCGGCCGACCTCGTCCTGCTCAACGGCGCCGACGATCCGGACGGGCAACACGAGATGACCGGATACCTGTGGTTCGGGATGCTCGTCACCGCCAACTACCTGGGTGCGGCGAGCGCGCTGCTCGAACGACTGCTCGCCGCGGGCAAGGACGACTACGAGGGTTACGTGCGCGCCGCCGCCGACATCGAGAACTCCATGGGCGCGATCGAGAACATCGCCCGCGCGGTGGACGAGGGCGAACGCGGACAGGACATCTCGGTCCGACTCCTCTTCTCACGCATCGCGATACGCGACGCACTGGTCCGCGCGTCCTCGGCGGCCGTCGAATCGCTCGGCGGGATGGCGTTCATCAAGTCCTCCGACATCGGCTACCTCGCCGCCGCAGTCCACGCATTCGCCTTCCACCCGCCGTCACGCCGTTCGGTGTCCGAATCGCTCGCCAAGTTCCACGCGGGGGACGAGTTCGCCTTCGTCTGACCGTGCCGCGGTCCGGGCCGTCGGTGATCGGGACTATAAAGGTCTGCGAACCACCGTCCGCCGGCCCAGGAGCTTGTGATGCCCACCGAACACGACGTTCGCGCGATGATGCTGGCATTGCCGGAGGCGCACGAGGTGGTGATCGCCAACTGGGGCGACCAGCCGACGTTCCGGGTGCGCAAGAAGATGTTCGGCCTCGTCGGCTACGGCGCCCCCACCGTGTGCCTCAAGGCGACGAAGGAAACGCAGGCCGCGCTGCTGCAGGAAGATCCCGACGTATTCCTGGTCGCACCGTTCTTCGGACGGTGGGGCTGGATCGACGTCGTCCTGGACCGTGTCGACTCCGAGGAACTGGCCGAACTCGTCGAGGAGGCGTGGCGGCTCACCGCCCCGAAGCGGGTCGTGGCCGCGTACGACGCGGGCCGCGCTACCCCTCGTCCGTCTTGAACCGGCCGAGTTGGTGGCGCAGCGCCGTGTCGAGGTCGGGTCGCCGGAACCGGTGACCGCGGCCCGCGAGCTTGCCGGGGGTGACCCGCTGATCGGCCAGCGCGAGTTCACGTGCTCCCTGTTCCCCGAGCAGCAACTTCGGGCCGAAGTCAGGCACCGGGAGGAAGGCCGGGCGGTGCAGCACCGTCGCCAGCACGGC